>CAVVAX010000029.1:0-23061 GCA_963746275.1 uncultured Alphaproteobacteria bacterium | reverse complement strand
GCCGCCGACGATGCCCTCGTCGCGCAGCTTGCCGATCTGGCCGTCGCCGAGGCCGAGCGCGCTCGCCAGCACCTCGTCGGTGTGCTCGCCGAGCACCGGGGCGCGCGTGGGCTCTATCCGCGGCAGCCCGGAAAACGACAGCGGCGATCCCGGGACCAGGTAGGAGCCGATGCCGGGCTGCTCGATCTCGGCGAACATCGGGTTCTCGGTGGAGCAGCGCGGGTCCTCCTCGACCATCTGCAGGAAGGTCTGGTAGGGGCCCCAGCACACGCCGGTGCCGTCGAAGGTGCGCTTGACCTCGTCGAGGGTGCGCTCGGCGAACCAGGGCTGCAGCACCGCGGAGATGGCGTCGCGGGCCTTGAACCGGTCGCCCTCCTTGCTGAGGTCGACGCCCAGCAACGGCTCGATCAGGTCCAGCCTGTCCTTCAGCCCGGTCGCTTTGCACAGCGCCTGCCACTGGCGTTTGGTGATGGCAACGACGTAGATGTAGCGATCGTCCCTGGTCTCGAACTCCCGACCGTAGGCCCCATAGAGATAGTTGCCGAAGGACATGTGGTCCTCGTGGTTGACCTGCGCCTCGCCGATCAGGCCGAGGTTGCCGACCATGGCCATGGCCACGTCCGCCAGCGACAGCTTGATGTATTGGCCGTCGCCGGTGATGCGGCGGTGGCGCTCGGCGGCGACGATACCCATCGCGGCGGTCAGCCCGGCTATGCAGTCCCAGGCCGGCAGCACGTGGTTCACCGGGTTTACCGGCTTCTGCCCGTGGGCCGGGCCGGTGGCGAACGGGATGCCGATGGCGCAGTTGACGGTGTAGTCCACCGCCGAACTGCCGTCGGGATTGCCAAACAGGTTCATCATGATGACGTCGGCGCGCCGCTTTTTCAGGTTCTCGTAGCCGAGCCAGCCGGATGCAGGGAAGTTGGTGAGGAAGATCCCCTGGCCCTCGCCCGCCGCGGTGATCAGGGCGACGATCAGCTCCTGGCCCTCCGGCGTGCGGGTGTTCACCGCGATCGAGCGCTTGCCCTTGTTCAGCCCGACCCAGTAGAGGCTTCGGCCTTCAGCCGTCAGCGGCCAGCGGCGGGCGTCCAGGCCGCCTTCGATGGGATCAAAGCGGATCACGTCGGCGCCCTGCTGGGCCAGCGTCATCCCGCACAAGGGCGCCGCGACGAAGGCCGAGCCCTCGATGACGCGCACGCCTTTGAGAACCGAATTCATGTCCGCCTCCCTCCACCACGGTCGTGCTGTTTCGCCGCGATGTAACAGCAAGGCGGCAGGGGTGGCAACACGACCAAGGCACCGCCGCCGCATCGGGACCATGCCCGATAGCGGGAGCGAGCGGAGGCGGCGGGCTCAGCCGGCGGCGGGAGCCGTGTAGCGGCGCTCGATCTCGGTGAAGATGCGCTCGCGGCTGGCCGAGGCGTCCGAGCCCAGCGACGGCCTCGGCCTCCGCCACCTGCCGCGCCAGGTCCTGGTCCTTGACGGCCTCGCGAAACCAGCGGGAGTAGTCGCCCTGCCGGAGGTGGTGCAGCCAGGTTGCGTCGTCGACGCCGTCTGCGAGCTGCATGAACATGCTAAGGTTCTGCGCCCTGAGCTTCAGCCGGTTGTCGGGGCCGCGGAAGTAAAAGCTCTTGTCCTCGCCGAGCTGCCCCTCGGCGTACTTGCGGATGTGGCGGCGCCTCTCCCCCTTGGGCACCGGCCGAGCCAGTACCCGCAGCCTCCGGCGGTTTCGACGTTCCAGACGGTCATGGTCTGCGGCCGTTCCCGCGCCTGTCAGGGAACTGGGGGACCTGACGGCCAGCTCTGGCGGGCGAAAGATGGAGATCGTCTCGTCCTGGGCCTCACCCACTGCCATCACCAGCTTCACCTTCTCCAAGGCCGCGGGCGCGAGCTGGTCGGCATGGACGGTGACGAAGACCAGGCCGTCGAGCTGCTTCGGCAGCTCAGAGGCATGCGCGGCGACCGCCGGCGAAACCATGTGGTGCGCCTCGTCGACGATGATCCAATGCGGCCGGCCGCGGCGCAGGCGCAACTGCAGCAGGCGCGAGAGCAGGTCGGTGAACGTGTTGGGCCGCTCCCGCAACTTGATCGCGAGAAGGTTGACGGCGAGGTTGGCCCGCGGGTCCTCCAAGATATCCATCACCTGGCCCATCGCCGGGGGCTGGTCTTGGGAACCGACGGTGAAGGCATTGGCCAACTGCTCGTAATCGCCTTCTGGATCGATGATGCAGAACTGGTAGTCCCGCTCCGTCAACCGCTCCAGCATCGCCTGCACCAATGTCGACTTGCCCGAGCCCGACGTGCCGGCGATCAGCACGGCGGCGCCGCGGCCGGGCCAATGAGCGTCGGCCTCGGCTTCGGAGAGGTCGATGCGAAGCCTGCACGGCGTGGGCACGTCGGCGAGATCGTTCGCCAACAGCCGCTCGGCGATCTCGACGACGCCCTGGCCGCGGGCGCCCTCTGTCACCACGTCGGCGCGCTCCTTGATCGATGGCAGGGCGTTGGCGACGGCGACGGCGCAGCCGCAGCGGTTGAGGAAGGCGATGTCGTTCTCGGCGTCGCCGATGCCGACGACGTTGTGCGCCGAGAGCTGCAGGTCCTCCAACGCCGCATCGAGACCGGTCGCCTTGTTGACGCCGGGCGGCAGGACCATTACCGCGCCCTTGTTGAAGATCACCTGATGCTCCAGGCCAAGGTCGCGGATGGCTTCCAGGACTGCGGTTTCGTTCGGCTCCCAGGTGGAGAGGATGACCTCGCCCTGCGATAGCGGCTCGACCCCGTGCTCGCGCAGCCGTTCGACGAAGGCGGGCGGGCGGCGGCTCGGCGAGCGCCGCCGTGGCGTCACCCGGCCCGCACAGGACTGCGCCGTTCTCGAGGACCAGCCGGTCGAACAGGTCGACCTCGGGAAACACCCGGAGAAGATCGGCGCGCTCGCGGCCCGATACCATGATCAGCCGGCGGCCGCTGTCCCTGAGCCGGCGCAGGGCCTCGACGGTGGCCTCGTCGACCCGCCCATCCTTGGCCAAGGTGCCATCGTAATCAAAAGCAATCGCCTGGTAGTACATCGCCCGCCTTCGTCCCTGGGAAGTTCAGCATGGCAGGCCAGCTCCGGCATCCAGCGGCACGGCACTGCCATGCAAAACAACCCGTCGCCGCGGCCGGTGTTCCATGCCGGCGAAGGCTAACGCTCAGGCCGGGGCGGTCAGCACCTGCACACGCACCCGGTTGCCGCCGCCCGCCTGGCGGGCCAGGTCGGCCAAGTGGCCATGGTGGGTGAAGAGCAGCACCTGGGTCTTGCCGCCCAGCGCGATCAGGCTCTCCAGCCCGGCCGAAGCCCTGGCATCGTCGAAGTGCACGAACAGGTCGTCGGCGATGAACGGCAGCGGCTCGGCCTCAACGAGGTAGCGCTCGATCGCGGCCAGCCGCAGGGAGAGGAACAATTGGTCGCGGGTGCCGTCGCTCATCCCCAAGGTGCGGGCATGTGGTTCCATCGCTGCGTACACCGAGCAGGCACGGCCGGTCGGCATCGTCGTAGTCGATCCGGAAGCGGACGAAGCTGCCCAATGTCAACGCTTCAAACAGCGCCTCGGCGCGGGCCAGCAGCGGCCCCTGCTGCTCGCGGCGGAACTGCTCGACGCCGCGGCGGAGAAGGAAGGCGGCGGTCTTCAGCACCAGCCAGCGCTCGCTCACGTCTTCGAGATCGGCCAGCGCGCTGCGCCGGGCCTGCTCCGCCTCGGCGGCGCCGTGGCCCGTCGCCATCTGCTCGCGCCGCTGCAACAGCGCCTGCTTGCTGGCGCCGAGCCGCTGCGTCTCGGCGAACAGCTCGTCGATCTCGCGCGTGAGCGCGGCGAACTCGCTCTGCCGCCGGTCCGGATCCATGCTGCTGGCCTCCGCCGCGGCCTCGGCAAGGCTGCGGCCGTCGGCATCGGCGAGGATCTCGCGCCGCAGCGCATCGGCGCGGGCCACTAGCATCGCCTTTCGCGCGGAGCGGCCGATGGCAAGCGGCAGCTCCTCCTCGCTGGCGCAGCCGGCCATCGCGATCAGGCCTCGGATGGCCGCTCTCGCGTCGTCGGCGGCCGCGGCTGCCGACTGCGCCGCTTGGGCGGCGGCGTCCATCCGCGCTTGCAGGTCCTGGCGCTTCTGCGCGTCGCGGCAGGCCACCTGCAGCCGTTCGAAGGCGGCGTGCATCGCCGCCGTGGGCTCGCCGGCGGTGAGCCCCGGAAGGACCTCCGCCAGCAGCTGCGAAACGCTGGCTGAGAACATCGCCGCGTCGCGCTCGATCCGGGCGATCCGCCTCTCCACCTCCTCGAGACTCGTCCAGGCCCGGCGGACATCATCCCAAAGCTCGACCGCCTTCTCCGCCGCGGCCGGCGATGTGCCGGCCGGAAGGCCGACCTGCCGCACCGCGGCAGCCCAAGCACCGGTCCAGGCTTCCCGCTGCTCGGCCAGCGCATCGCGCCGCGACTCTTCCTCGCGAAACGCCGCGGTGTCGCTCTTGCACTTCTGCCGCAGCGCCACGAGGGTCTGCTCGGCGGCCCGGCCGGCGTCGAGGCGGACGCGCGCCTCCTCGACGAGGGTGGCGAACGTCGCCGTGGCGGCTGGCTCCGCCCCGGCACAGACAAGCGCGGCAAGCATGTCGTCGCGCTCGCGGACCATACGGTCGCGCAGCGCGCGCACCCGCCGGACAGCGGCTTGGGCGGCATCGTCGGCGTGAAGCACGTCGTCGCGGCGGGCGAGCCATCGCTCCATCTCCCGCGGCGTCTCCGCCCGGATTCCGATGGCCTGCCAGAGTGCGCACCAGTTGTCCTTCACGGCGGCGAGATCCCGTTCGCACCGTGCCGCGCTCGCCTCGCGTTCGGCACGGGCCGCTTGTGCGGCCTGGCGGTCGGCGAGAAGCTGGTCGTGCCGGGCGATCCGCTCGGCCTCGACCTGGCGGCGGTCGGCAAGCCCGTCGGCGTCGCGCACCGCTCGCTCGAACCGCTCGGCGAGCCGCGTCTGGGGCGCGAACGCCTCGATCTCGGTCGCCCCGACGTGCTCGCCGTCGATGAACAGCCGGCGGATCAGGGACCAGCCCTGGTCGCGGCGGCCGCGCGCCGCGGCCACGGCCTCCGCCGTCGGCAGACCGGCGGCGTCACCCAAGGCGGCGAGATCGCGGGTGCACTTCGCCTCCTCCTCGCGTGCCGCTGCCAGTGCATCGCGAGCCCGCACGGCCAGCGTCTGCGCCTGGCCGATCTCCCGCTCGAAGCGCAGGACGGTCTCGCGGTCCGGCACCGGCAAAGCGGCAACGGCGGAAGCATCCCCGCTCCACAGCCACAGGCCGGCGAGCGCCCTGCCCAGCCGCACGTCGGCTTCGGTCCAGGCCTGTTCCGCCTCGGCGAGATCCGCTTCCAGGCCGCCGGCGCATTGCGCCTGAGCGACCGCAAGATCGAGCCGGGTCAGGTCCGGCGGGACGGCCGCTGCGTTGAGCTCCGCCTCCGCCGCGGCCACCGCCGCCGCCGCTTTCGCCCGCCGCTCGCCGATATCGAGTTGCCGCTGGCACAGATCCGCGTAGCCGGCGATCAGCCGGCGCAGCTCGGCCAGCGCCACGTCGCACGGCGGCGGTGCCGTCTCCGTGCCGGCAGCGGCGGTCGTGCCGAGGCGGTCGTACATCGTCCGCAGGTCGGCGCGCAGCCCCTCCCGGCGCACGAGCAGCTCGCGAAGGGCGTCGCGGCCGTCGAGCATCGCGCCACGGCGCTCGTACAGGCGGCGGACTTCGTCGCCAGCCGTGATCAGGGCCTCGGGGATCTCCAGCATGGCGAGCTCTCGGCGCGCCTCCGCCGCGGCGGCCTGCTCCCGATCCAGCCGCGCCCGCGCCACGTCCAGGCGCCGGCGCGCGCTCTCGAAACAATCGCCGGCATCGTCCGGGAGCATAGGAACGTCGGTAAGCTTGCCCAACTCTGCCTCGACTTCGCGCAAGGCCTCGAGCCGCGGCGCCGTGCGCCGGATCCGCTCCAGCAGCGCGCGGCGTTCCTCCAGCCGCTTGAGCGCGGCGCAGACCTCTGCCAGCGCCGCTTCGGTCTCGCCCATCTCGCGTTCGTTGCGCCGCCAGTCGTCGAACCGCAGCGCCAGCTCGCTCACCCTCCGCCCCGCGGCAATCATGGCGTCATCCGCGGCGTAGAAAGGTTTCCCCGCGGAACGGCGGGGCGTGAACAAGGCGGCCGCCTCGGCATCGAGCTCGTCCAGCACGCGGGCGGCGCCGGCCAGGCTGCTGCCGGCCTCGAACAGCATACGGCCCAGGTCGCCCTTCGCCTGGAGCATGTCGTCGCCGCCGGCACGGAGCGACCCGTGGGTCAGGCCAAACAAGCCGGTGAAGACCGTCCGGTCGGCGTGGCCGAGCACTTTCGCCAGCACGCCCTCGTCGAGCGGACGGTCGTCCTCGTCGAGCAAAGTGTTCTTGTTGCCCTTGCGCCGGCGGATGGTGAGCCGCCGGCCGTCGCTGGCGCGCAAGGTCGCGCCGATGCGCAGATCTTTGTAGGCGTGGCGAAAGGCGTAGGAGGTCTGTCCGTCGACGCCGAACAGCAAGTCGGTGATGGCGTTAAGCGCCGTCGTCTTGCCGGCCTCGTTGGCGCCGAGCAGCACGTGCAGACGGGTGCCATCGCCGTCGAGCTCGAGCTCCTGATCGGTGAAATGGCCGTATCTGGCGAGCGACAGCCGCTCGATCTTCATGCGCCGTCCTCGGCGTGGATGCGCCCGGCGAGCAAATCGCGCGCCGCGGCGATGATGTCGTCGAGCCGCGCATCGGCTGTGGCGCCGTCCTCGGCCAACGGCCCGCGGATTTCGGCCGGCAACCGCGAGACGATCTGGCCCAGCTCGGCCGAGAGCGCGGCCCGCGCCGCTTCGTCGGTGGTCATGGCCGCGATTGAACGCAGCAGGGCGCCGATGGCATCCGGCCGTTCGGCCGAAGCGAGTACGTCGCCGGGCGGCCGGGTGGAGATGCAGACGCGCTCGACCCACACCTCGCCCGCCGCTCTCAGGGCCGCCGCGTGGCACTCGGCGACCAGACGCTCGCGGTCCCTGGCGATGGCCGCGTGTGCCGGCGTCGCGCCGTCGAGAATGAGGCGGACGACGCCGAGCCTGTCGCCGGCTTCGGCAGCGACCGCGGAAAGGGGCCGGCTGACCGCGTCGAGAACGTCGTCGAGGTCGAAGGCCGATGCCAGGTCGATGCCGCAGCGAAACCAGCGGACCGTGTCGGCGGCAACGTGGTCGGCGGAAAGCACTCGCCCGCCCTCGACGTGGACGACGGTGAAGCCCTTGGCGCCGGTCTCGCGGACGTTGCGCCCCTGGAGGTTGCCGGAAAAGACGATGTGCGGACGCTCGCAGACGACCTCGCGGGCGTGGACATGACCCAGGGCCCAATAGTCGTAGCCCTTGTCGAGCAGGTCGGCGAGCGCGCAGGGGGCATAATTGGCGTGCGCCTCGCGGCCGCCGGCGGCCGTGTGCAGGAGGCCGATGTTGAACCGGCCCGGCTCGGCCTGCGGGTAGGCGAAGGCGATGTTCTCGTTGACCGCGGCCGTTCCGAAGCTGCGGCCGTGCAGGGCGACGTCATGGGCGTCGAAGCCGACCGTGGCGGCCCGGTCGGCGGGAAAGACGTGGACGTTCACGGGCAACCTGAGCTGGCGGGTCAGCTTGCTCTCGGCGTCATGGTTGCCGAGGACGACGTAGGCGGGGATGCCGGCCTCCGCCAGCCGCGCCATCTGGGCGACGAGGAACAAGCCGGTCGAGTAGTCGCGCCAGGTGCCGTCATAGAGGTCGCCGGCAATGACGATGAAGTCGACCGCCTCGGCCAGGGCGTAGTCGACCAGGTTGCGCAACGCCTGGCGCGTCGAGTCGCGCAGGCGCTCGACCGGCGCTCCCCTAGCGGCGCTCAAGCCAGAGAGGGGGCTGTCGAGGTGGATGTCGGCGGTGTGGATGAATTTCATGCGCCGGGGGCAGTGAAGGGGACGACCCGAGCGGCACTCTCTTCGCCGCCGTCGCGAGAGGCAGGTTCCGCCGCTCGCTCGCGTGTGGGATACTGCCACAAAATGTGGGCCCGCGCACCGCCGCAAAGAGCCTGTTTAGGCGTATGCCCGCGCCGGCCCACGTCGGGAGGCCGGCGCAGGGAGCGCCTGGGAGGCTGGCGCCTGCGCCGATGTGGCAGAAATTGATGGTGAACTGCGTGCGGCGGCGCGCTAAGGGAAGCGCAGCGAATGGTTTGGAAGAATTTCGGGCGGTTGGCCGGCTCCTGGCGGGGTCGTCTGGCGCGGTCGTCGACAGGAGGGGCGATGACGGAGAAGACGTACGATGTCCTCGACCGGCCAGAGGTGCTCGGCGTGCTTTTCTATCCCCGCCGCGAAACCGGCGTGCCGCACCTGCCGCCCGGGGTTCATGCCGTGCGCGTCCCCGTCACCGACCAGATTTCGCTCGGCGGCAAGCTGTTCCTGGCTGGCCCGACGGCGCCGCTGGTCCTGTTTTTCCACGGTAACGGCGAGATCGCGTCCGACTACGACACCATCGCCTCGTTCTACACCGAGATCGGCCTCAGCCTTTTCGTCGTCGACTACCGCGGCTATGGCATGAGCGATGGCACCCCTACGGCCACGGCGCTGGTCGGCGATGCGGTCGTCGTCTTCGAGCGCCTGGGCGAGGTCCTCGCCGCGCACGACATCAAGCCGGAACGCCTGTACGTGATGGGCAGGTCGCTCGGCAGCGCGCCGGCACTCGAGGTCGCGTCGCGCTGCGGCGACGGCCTTGCAGGGCTAATTCTCGAAAGCGCCTTCGCCTACACCTTCCCCCTGATCGAGCGCATCGGCTTCCTCCAGTTGCCGGACGCCTACGAGCAGCGGGACGGCTTTGGCAACGTGGAGAAGATCGACCGGGTGAGGCTGCCGACGCTCATCGTCCATGGCGAGCGCGACTGGATCATTCCCATCGGCGACGCCCGCGCCCTGTTCGAGGCCTCGCCGGCGCCGGAGAAGAAGCTGGTGAAGGTGCCGGGCGCCGGCCACAATGACCTGATGATGATCGGCAGGCGCGCCTATTTCGGCGCCATCGCCGAGTTGTGCGGTACGGCAGCGAAGCCGGCATAGCCCTTCCGCCACCTGCCGCCTCGGGCGCCGCTCACCTGGCGCAGCACCAGCCCGTCATGATGACCGCGAGGCCTTGCTGCGGCCGCGAGATGGGGTGCCGGTGGCTTCGCCTGCGGAGGCTCAGGACCGAGAGAATCCGCGGGTTTTGGCGATGGTCGCGGCCGGGAAGTGCGGTTGCAAGGGCAAAACGAGTGTGTTACAGAACAGGCGCGCTGAACCCCGGCGGGTTCGCGCGACGCGGTTGCGGGCCGGTGCACTTTGCGGCCCGACAATAAAACAAGAACGAGGGCGCTCCCGGGTGACAACCAAGACCAAAGGCTCCTCCGGCCTTGCCCAACGCTATGCGGCCGCTCTGTTCGAGCTGGCCGAGGGGGATAAAGCGCTCGACACCGTCGCCGACGAACTACAGCGGCTGGCGAGCATGATCGAGGGCAGCGCCGACCTGCAGCGGCTGATCCGCTCCCCCGTCATTTCCCGAGACGACCAGCAGCGCGGTCTGACCGCCGTCCTTCAGGCGGTGGGCATCGGCCCGCTGGTACAGAAGTTCGTCGGCCTGGTCGCCGCCAACCGGCGGCTGTTCGCCCTGCCGGCGATGATCGCCGCCTACCAGGAGATGATGGCCGAGCGGCGCGGAGAGACGGTTGCCGAGGTGGTCGCTGCGCAGGCGTTGTCGCCGGAGCAGCTCGGCGCGGTCGAGGCGATCCTCAAGAAGGCGGTGGGCACCGACGTCGCCCTGTCGACCCGGGTGGACCCGCAGCTTCTAGGCGGGCTGGTCGTCAAGGTCGGCTCTCGGATGATCGACTTCTCCCTCAGCACCAAGCTGAAACGGTTGAGCCTTGCCATGAAGGGGATCGGATAATGGAAATCCGCGCCGCGGAAATTTCCGCCATTCTGAAGCAGCAAATCGCCAAGTTCGGCACGGAGGCGGAGGTCGCCGAGGTCGGCACGGTCCTTTCGGTCGGCGACGGCATCGCCCGCGTTCACGGCCTCGACAAGGTCCAGGCCGGCGAGATGGTGGAGTTCCCCGACGGCACCCGCGGCATGGCCCTGAACCTCGAAGAGGACAACGTCGGCGTCGTGCTGTTCGGCGACGACCGGATGATCCGCGAGGGCGACGTCGTCAAGCGAACCGGCGCTATCGTCGACATCCCGGTGGGCAAGGCGCTGCTGGGCCGTGTCGTCAACGCCGTCGGCGATCCCATCGACGGCAAGGGTACGATCCAGACGAGCGAGCGCCGGGTCGCCGACGTCAAGGCGCCCGGCATCATTCCGCGACAGTCGGTGCACGAGCCGGTGCAGACCGGGCTCAAGGCCATCGACAGCCTGATCCCCATCGGCCGCGGCCAGCGCGAGCTCATCATCGGCGACCGGCAGACCGGCAAGACCGCGATCATCCTCGACACGATCCTCAATCAGAAGGTCGTCAACGACAACGCCAAGAGCGAGTCCGAAAAGCTCTATTGCATCTACGTCGCCATCGGCCAGAAGCGGTCCTCCGTCGCCCAGTTCGTCAAGGTGCTGCAGGACTACGACGCCTTCGACTACACCGTGGTCGTCGCCGCGACCGCCTCCGAGGCAGCGCCGCTGCAATATTTGGCTCCGTATGCAGGCTGCACAATCGGCGAGTACTTCCGCGACAACGGCATGCACGCGGTGATCTTCTACGACGACCTGTCGAAGCAGGCGGTCGCCTACCGGCAGATGTCGCTGCTGCTGCGCCGCCCGCCGGGCCGCGAAGCCTACCCCGGCGACGTCTTCTATCTACATTCGCGCCTGCTGGAGCGGGCGGCGAAGCTGAACAAGGATCACGGCTCCGGCTCGCTGACGGCGTTGCCGGTGATCGAGACGCAGTCGGGCGACGTCTCGGCGTACATCCCGACCAACGTCATTTCCATCACCGACGGCCAGATCTTCCTTGAGACAGAGCTGTTCTACAAAGGCATCCGCCCGGCGGTGAACGTCGGCATCTCGGTCAGCCGCGTCGGCTCGGCGGCGCAGATCAAGGCGATGAAGAAGGTCGCCGGCAGCATCAAGCTGGAGCTGGCGCAGTACCGCGAGATGGCCGCCTTTGCCCAGTTCGCCTCCGACCTCGACGCCTCGACCAAGCGGCTGCTCAGCCGCGGCGAGCGGCTGACGGAGCTGCTCAAGCAGCCGCAGTTCAAGCCGTTCCCGGTCGAGGAGCAGGTCGTCGCGATCTTCTCTGGCGTGCGCGGCTATCTCGACAAGATCCCGGTCTCCGACGATCGGCCGCTTCGAGTCCTCGCTGCTCGGGAACATCCGCGCCAACGGTTCCGAGATCCTCGAGACCATTCGCACGGAGAAGGACTTGAGCGAGGAGACCGATAAAAAGCTCACCGCGTTCCTCGATCGCTTCGCCAAAAGCTTCTCTTAAGCGGCGGACGCTGTCGCAGACGGCAAGCAGGGGAACAGCGTCTGATGCCGAGTCTCAAGGATCTCAGAAACCGGATCGCCAGCGTCCAGTCGACGCAGAAGATCACCTCCGCCATGAAGATGGTGGCCGCATCCAAGCTGAAGCGGGCGCAGGCCGCCGCCGAGGAGGGCCGGCCGTACGGCGAGCGGATGGAGCGGATGCTGGCGCAGCTCGTCGCCAGCATGTCGTCCCTGGAAGCGGCGCCGAAGCTTCTTGCCGGCCACGGGACGAGCAACAGCGTCCTGCTCGTTGCCGTCACCGGCGATCGCGGCTTGTGCGGCGGCTTCAACAGCAACATCGTCCGCGAGACGCGTCGGCGTGTCACCGCGCTGACCGGCGAGGGCAAGCAGGTCAAGGTGCTTTGCGTCGGCCGCAAGGGCCGCGACGGCCTGCGCCGCGACCACGCCGGCCTGATCGTCGACACCATGGAGAACGTCACCCGTAGCGGCGCCCAGTTCGCGCCGGCGCGCGATATCGCCAAGCGCCTGCGCAACATGTTCGACTCGGGCGAGTTCGACGCCTGCTATCTGATCTACAACACCTTCAAGTCGGCGATCTCGCAGGTCGTCACCTTCAAGCAGATCATCCCGTTCCCGGTCGAGCAGTTGAAGGCGGCGGGCGCGGAGAAGGCGGCCGGGGGCGGGGCCGAGTATGAGCTCGAGCCGGCCGAGGATCAGCTACTCGGGGCACTGCTGCCGGCCAACCTGTCGATGCAGATCTTCCGCTCGCTGCTCGAAAGCTATGCCTCGGAGCAAGGCGCGCGGATGACCGCCATGGACAACGCCACCAACAACGCCGCTGACATGATCGACAAGCTCCGGCTGAGGTACAACCGGACCCGCCAGGCGGCGATTACGACCGAGCTGATCGAGATCATCTCCGGCGCCGAGGCGCTGTGAGCCCGTCAAGGCCTGAGGACAACAGGTCGCCATCGCCAGAGGAGCATTGGCAATGAGCAAGAACTCCATCGGAACGATAACCCAGGTCCTGGGCGCGGTGGTCGACGTGCGGTTCGAGGGGGACCTCCCGTACATCCTCAATGCGCTCCACCTGCAGCACGAGGGCAAGACCCTGGTTCTCGAGGTGGCGCAGGAGCTGGGCGAGTCCACCGTGCGCACCGTCGCCATGGACTCCACCGACGGCTTGGTTCGCGGCCAGGAGGTGATCGACACCGGCCAGCCGATCACGGTGCCCGTGGGTCCCGAGACCCTTGGACGCATCGTGAACGTCGTCGGCGAGCCTGTGGACGAGCGGGGACCGCTGGAGACCAAGCTCAAGTATCCGATCCACCGCGCCGCGCCGACCTTCCTCGACCAGTCGACCGAGACCGAGATCCTGGTGACCGGGATCAAGGTCATCGACCTGATCGAGCCTTACCCGAAAGGCGGCAAGGTCGGGCTGTTCGGCGGCGCCGGCGTCGGCAAGACCGTCATCATCATGGAGCTGATCAACAACATCGCCAAGGCGCACGGCGGCTACTCGGTGTTCGCCGGCGTCGGCGAGCGCACCCGCGAGGGCAACGACCTCTACCACGAGATGATGGAGTCGGGCGTCATCCAGATCGGCGGCTCCGGCTCGAAGGCGGCGCTCGTCTACGGCCAGATGAACGAGCCGCCCGGCGCGCGCGCCCGGGTCGGCCTCACCGGCCTGACGCTGGCCGAGTACTTCCGCGACGAGGAAGGCCAGGACGTGCTGTTCTTCGTCGACAACATCTTCCGCTTCACCCAGGCCGGCTCCGAGGTGTCGGCGCTGCTCGGCCGCATCCCGTCGGCCGTGGGCTATCAGCCGACGCTGTCGACCGACATGGGCGCGCTGCAGGAGCGGATCACCTCGACCAAGAAGGGCTCGATCACCTCGGTGCAGGCGATCTACGTGCCGGCCGACGACCTGACCGACCCGGCGCCGGCGACGGCCTTCGCCCACCTGGACGCGACCTCGGTGCTCAGCCGCTCGATCGCCGAGCTCGGCATCTATCCGGCCGTCGATCCGCTCGACTCCACGTCGCGGGTGCTGGACGCGCGCGTCGTCGGCGAAACCCACTACACCGTCGCCCGCGAGGTGCAGCGGATCCTGCAGACCTACAAGTCGCTGCAGGACATCATCGCCATTCTCGGCATGGACGAGCTGTCGGAAGAGGACAAGCTGACGGTCTCCCGGGCGCGCAAGATCCAGCGCTTCCTGAGCCAGCCGTTCCACGTCGCCGAGGTGTTCACCGGTACGCCAGGCGTGTTCGTCAACCTTGAGGACACCATCAAGGGCTTCAAGGCCATCGTCGACGGCGAATACGACCACCTGCCGGAGGCGGCCTTCTACATGGTCGGCACCATCGAGGAGGCGGTGGCCAAGGCCAAGCGCCTCGCCGCGGAAGCGGCCTGAGGGGCAGGCCATGGCCGACACCTTCGTCTTCGAGATCGTCACGCCGGGGCGGATGATGCTGTCACAGCCGGCGGAGATGGTGGTCATTCCCGGGGAGGCCGGCAACTTCGGCGTCCTGCCCGGGCACTCGCCGATGCTGTCTACGCTCAGGCCGGGCACGGTCGAGATCCGCGAGCAGAACCTGAAGATCCGCGACCAGATCTTCGTCGAGCAGGGCTTCGCCGAGGTCACCACCGAGCGCTGCACGGTGCTCGCCGAGGAGGCGATCCCGGTCAAGGAGATCACCCGCGACGAGGCCGAGGATCGGCTGAAGCGGGCGCACGACGCGCTGATGTCCGCGGACACGCCGGGCGTTCGCCTCGGTGCCGAGCGCGAGCTGCGCGCGGCGGAGGCCATGCTCGCGGCGCTGGACGCCTACGAGAAAGGCGGCCATTAGTCACGCTGGCGACGCTTGCCCGAAGCGTGGCGGTGGGCTGAGGCGGCCGGTGGCGGCACCCTCACCCCGACCCTCTCCCGCAAGCGTGAGAGGGAGACGAGCGGCCGGACCTGCGCCCGGCCAGCCCTTGCCCGCCCGGCGGGAGAGGGAGGGACCCGCGCAGCCGGAGGGTGAGGGTTCTGGGCCGCCCGGGCTTCCCTCCCCCGCGGCCGGTTTGCGCGTGTCGTCAGCAGACACTTTTCAGCGGCGCCATAATCCGCCGGCGTCCTCCCGCGCATGAGGCCGGAGCCCCTGCACGGCTGGTCGCTCAGCGTCCGCGAGGCGATCGACCTGCAGAGCCGCATCGCCTGTGGCGTCATCCGCAAGGACCGTCTGGGCCCGGTGCGCCTGGTCGCGGGCGTCGACGTCGCCTACGACCGCCGCGGCCGCAGCAGCATCGCCCGGGCCGCCGTCGTCGTGCTCTCCTTTCCGGACCTCGCGTTCGTCGAGCAGGCGGCGATCGAGGTCGCCGTCGATTTTCCCTATGTCCCGGGCCTGCTCACCTTCCGCGAGGCGCCCGCGGCCATCGCCGCGCTCGACCGGCTGACGCACCGCCCGGACGTGCTGCTCTGCGACGGCCAGGGCCTGGCCCACCCGCGACGGCTCGGCTTCGCCGCCCACCTCGGGCTGTTCCTCGACACGCCCTCGGTCGGCGTCGCCAAGTCCGTCCTCGTCGGCACCTACGCCGAGCCGGGGCCGGCCAAAGGCGACTGGTCGCCGCTCATCGACAAGGACGAGGTCATCGGCGCGGCGCTGCAGGACCCGCGCCGGCGCGCGGCCGATCTACGTCTCCATCGGCCACCGGGTCTCGCTTCCGACGGCGATCTCTCTCGTCCTCGGCTGCACGACCTCGTTCCGGCTGCCACAGACGACCCGCGCCGCCGACCGGCTGTCGAAGGCGCGCGGGGGGCATAGCCCGCGCACTCCGCCTGTGCGATCATCGGGGACGCGCGCCGCGCCGCTATGGATCAGCGATGCCGCCCCGGTACCTGCACCGACTTGTGTTCCTCTTCGGCGTAGCCTGGCTGGTCGTCGCCTTGCTCCTGCCCGCGGCTCAGGGGCAGGACGGTGCGGCGCCGGCGAACGCCATCGTCCTGCCGATCGAAGGCGCCATCGGCCCGGCGACCAGCGACTACGTCATCCGCGGCCTGGAGCAGGCGGCGGAGCGGGCGCCGGCCTCGTCATCCTGCGGATCGATACGCCGGGCGGGCTGGACACGGCGATGCGCGACATCGTCCGCGCCATCCTGTCGGCGCCGCTTCCGGTGGTGGCCTACGTGGCGCCGAGCGGGGCGCGGGCCGCGAGCGCCGGAACCTACATCACCTACGCCAGCCACATCGCCGCCATGGCGCCGGGAACCAACCTCGGCGCGGCGACACCGGTTCAGATCGGCGGCACCGGGCGCGCCGCCCGCCGGCGACGAGCGGCCGCGGCCCGACGAAAGACCGGGGACGCGGAGAAGGACGACGAAGCCCGCGCCGGGGATCGGCGAGAAGGCGCGCAGCGACGCCATCGCCTACATCCGCAGCCTGGCGCAGTTGCGCGGCCGCAACGTCGACTGGGCCGAGAAGGCGGTGAGCGAGGCGGCGAGCCTTTCCGCCGAGGATGCGCTCGCGGCCAAGCGTGATCGACGTCGATCGCCGCCGACATCCCCGAGCTCCTGCGCCAGATCGACGGCCGCACCGTGTCCGTCGCCGGCCGGCCGGTGACGCTTGCAGCCAAGGATCTGGCCATCGTCGAGCTCGAGCCGGACTGGCGGACCAAGCTGCTCGCCATCATCACCAATCCCAACGTCGCCTACATCCTGATGCTGGTCGGCATCTACGGGATCCTGTTCGAGTTCTACAGCCCCGGCCTGGTCGGGCCGGGCGTGGTCGGCGCGATCTGCCTGCTGCTCGCCCTCTACGCCTTCCAGGTCCTGCCGGTGAACTACGCCGGCGTCGGGCTCGCGCTCTTGGGCGTCGCCATGCTGACGGCGGAGGCGTTCGTGCCGAGCTTCGGCATCCTCGGGCTCGCCGGGATCGTCGCGCTGGTCGTCGGCTCGATCATGCTGATGGAAGGCGACGTTCCGGGCTTCACCATCGCCTGGGGGCTGATCGCCGGGGTCGCCGCCGTGACCGGCCTCCTGTTCACCACCGTGCTCACCCTGGCGGTCCGGGCCCGCCGCCGCGCCGGTGGTTTCCGGGCGCGAAGGCATGGTCGGGTCGGCCGGGCCGGTGGTTGCACTGGGCCGGCCACGAAGGCTCGGTGCGGGTCCACGGCGAGGTCTGGCGGGCGCGGGCACGCCGGGCGCTGGCGCCTGGCCAGCAGGTCAGGGTGAGCGAGGTCGACGGCCTGACCCTCGTCGTCGAGCCCGAGGGCCGGCACCCGGAAGCAACGCACAGGGAGCGATAGCGATGCCGTCCGTCCTCGATCAGGCCTGGATCGTCCCGGTCTTCATCCTGGTCTTTCGTCCTCATCATCTCGGTCAAGGTGCTGCGCGAGTACGAGCGCGCGGTCGTCTTCCTCCTCGGCCGGTTCTGGAAGGTGAAGGGGCCGGGCCTGATCCTGATCTTCCCGGTCGTCCAGCAGATGGTGCGGATCGACCTGCGCACCCGCGTCCTCGACGTGCCGCAGCAGGACGTGATCTCCCGCGACAACGTCTCCGTCCGAGTCAACGCCGTCGTCTACTACCGGGTGATCGGCCCGGAGCACGCGGTGATCCAGGTCGAGAACTACGAGGCGGCGACCAGCCAGCTCGCCCAGACCACGCTCCGCTCGGTGCTGGGCCAGCACGAACTCGACGAGATGCTGGCCGAGCGCGAGAAGCTGAACGTCGACATCCAGCGGATCCTCGACGAGCAGACCGAGGCCTGGGGCATCAAGGTCTCCAACGTCGAGATCAAGAAGGTGGACCTCGACGAGAGCATGATCCGCGCCATCGCCCGGCAGGCGGAGGCCGAGCGCGGACGCCGAGCCAAGGTCATCGACGCCGAGGGCGAGCTGCAGGCGGCGGAGCGCTTCCGCGAGGCGGCCCAGATCCTGTCGACCCAGCCGCAGGCGCTGCACCTGCGCTATCTCACGACGATGCAGGGGCTGGCCTCCGACCGCACCTCGCTGATCCTGTTCCCGATGCCGCTGGAGTTCGTCGAGCCCTTCGCCCGCCGTGCCGCCGTCGCTGGCGCCGGCGGTGGCGCTGGTCCCGGCTCAGGAGCGCGGGGCGGTGGCCAGCCGGTCGAGGAGGCCGGCGAGCACGGCGCATAGGCGATCGAGGTCGTGCGGCTCGGACAGCCGGTGCTCGCCCGACTTCACCAGCGTCACCTCCACGTCGTTCGAACGCAGGCGCTCGGCGAGGCGCAGCGACGTCCGCCACGGCACGTCCGGGTCCTCCATGCCGTGGATCAGACGCACCGGGCAGTCGAGCGCGATCTCGGCGCGGAGCACCAGGTGGTTGCGCCCGTCGTCGAGGATCAGCTTCGTCACCGGCGTCGGCTCGGGGTCGTACGGGCTGAACATCTCGCAGCACCCCGTCGCGCTCCAGCCGAGCCGCGGTCGTCGGCGCTGAGCGCGGGCACGATCAGGTCCTCGGTGAAGTCGGGCGCGGCGGCGATGCCGACGAGGCCGGCGACGCGCTCCGGCCGGCGCAGTGCCGCGAGCAGCATGATCCAGCCGCCGAGGCTGGAGCCGACCAGCACCTGCGGCCCTTCGGTCAGCGCATCGATCACCGCGACCGCGTCGTCCGCCCAGCGGCCGATGGTGCCGTCGATGAAGTTGCCCGACGAGGCGCCGTGGCCGAGGTAGTCGAAGCGGACGAAGGCGCGGCCCTGCGCCCGGCAGAACGCCTCCAGGCGAAGCGCCTTGCCGCCGGTCATGTCGGACTTGTAGCCGGTGAGGAAGACGACGCCGGGGCCGCGGCCAAGCTGCGGTGGTAGGCGATGGTCGCGCCGTCCTCGCGACGGAGGAGGCTGGGCGCCGGGCCGGAGGCATCGATCACGAGTCGGCTCCTCGATGCCAGCTGCCGGGTGCCTCGGGCGCCGACGGTAGCACCCGGGCCGCCGCCCAGCCACCGCCGCGCGCGCCAGCGTGCTTGACTCGGCGGCGCACGCTCCTAGATTGCCGGAACGCCACGCTCAACCAACTATGGATGACCTCAGCCCGGTGAACGACCGCGAGCAAGCGACCACCGCCGTCATCGCGCCCTGCGGGAATCCCCGCGCCCCAGCCGTGCGGATCACGCTCCCCGACGGCAGCATCCGCAGCTACGACCACCCGCCGACCGGCGCCGAGATCGCCGCCGACATCGGCCCGGGTCTGGCGAAGGCGGCGCTGGCGGTGCGCGTCGACGGCGAGCTGCGCGACCTTGCCGCCGACCATCGACCGCGACGCGCACGTCGCCATCATGACCGCGCAAGATCCGGACGCCCTGGAGCTGCTTGCGCCACGACGCCGCCCACGTCATGGCCGAGGCGGTGCAGGAGCTCTACCCCGACACCCAGGTGACCATCGGCCCGGCGATCGAGAACGGCTTCTACTACGACTTCGCCCGCGCCGAGCCGTTCACCCCGGAGGACCTGGAGCGGATCGAGGCGCGGATGCGCGAGATCGTCGACCGCGACGAGCCGATCGTCCGCGAGGTCTGGGAGCGCGACGCCGCCATCGCCCACTTCGAGGCCATCGGCGAGCACTACAAGGCCGAGATCATCGCCGAGATCCCGGAGGGCGAGCCGGTCAGCGTCTATCGCCAGGGGACTTGGCTCGACCTCTGCCGCGGCCCGCACCTGCCGTCCACCGGGCCGGCTCGGCAAGGCCTTCAAGCTGACCAAGCTCGCCGGCGCCTACTGGCGCGGCGACTCCCGCAACGCCATGCTGCAGCGGATCTACGGCACCGCCTGGGCGAGCCAGGATCAGCTCGACGCCTACCTGACCATGCTCGCCGAGGCCGAGCGGCGCGACCACCGCCGCCTCGGCCGGGAGATGGGCCTCTACCACTTCCAGGAGGAGGCGGCCGGGGCGGTGTTCTGGCACCCCGACGGCTGGACCCTCTACCGCACGCTGCAGGGCTACATGCGCGCGCGGCTGGAGCGCGGCCGGCTACGTCGAGGTGAACACGCCGCAGCTCGTCGACCGCTCGCTGTGGGAGCGCTCGGGCCACTGGGAGAAGTTCCGCGAGCACATGTTCACGGTCGAGGCCGAGGACAAGGTGCTGGCGCTGAAGCCGATGAACTGCCCCGGCCACGTGCAGATCTTCCGCCAGGGCATCAAGAGCTACCGCGACCTGCCGCTGCGGCATGGCCGAGTTCGGCTCCTGCCAGCGCAACGAGCCGTCGGGCGCGCTGCACGGCCTGATGCGGGTGCGCGCCTTCGTCCAGGACGACGCCCACATCTTCTGCACCGAGGACCAGATCACCTCGGAGACCACGACCTTCTGCGACCTGCTCCGGGTCGTCTACCGCGACCTCGGCTTCACCGACATCGCCGTGAAGTTCTCCGACCGCCCGGAGAAGCGCGCCGGCAGCGACGACGACCTGGGACAAGGCGGAAGCGCGCGCTGCAGGCGGCGACCGCGGCGGCCGGGCTGGAGACGGTGCTGCAACCCGGGCGAGGGCGCGTTCTACGGGCCGAAGCTCGAGTTCGTCCTGCGCGACGCCATCGGCCGCGAGTGGCAGCTCGGCACGCTGCAGGTGGACTTCGTCCTGCCCGAGCGGCTCGACGCGGCCTACGTCGGCGAGGACGGCGAGAAGCACCGGCCGGTGATGCTGCACCGGGCGATCCTCGGCTCGTTCGAGCGCTTCGTCGGCATCCTGATCGAGCACCACGCCGGCCGGCTTGCCGCTGTGGCTGGCGCCGGTGCAGGCCGTCGTCGCCACCATCACCAACGACGCCGACGACTACGCCCGGCGTCGTGCACGAGCGGCTTCGCCGCGGCCGGGCTGCGCTGCCGGCTCGACCTGCGCAACGAAAAGATCGGCTACAAGGTGCGCGAGCACAGCCTGGCGAAGGTGCCGGTGCTCCTAGTCGTCGGCGCCCGCGAGCAAGTGGACGAGCACCGTCGCCATCCGCCGGCTGGGCGACAAGAGTCAGGAAATACTTGCTCTCGATGTCGCCGCGGCTAGACTGGCGACAGAAGCGGCGAGGCCTCATTGCCGCAGGGTGAGTTCGGCGGTGACACCGGACAACCGGGCGCCGCGTGATCGGGACATTCGCAAGACGTGCCGTTGGAGCGTCATCGTTGGAGTGGCCGTCCCCGGGTCGCGGGGCCGCGGCCGGCCGGGAGCAGCTTGAGCCGTTCCGGCAACGCATGCTGACGGCGCGGCCGCCGTCGGCCGGCACTCCGGAGCCGGCGAGGGTCGCGCCTGGCCCGGACCTTGCTCGCGGATCCGGCGCGCCGGCGTCGGCGCTTCGTGGCGGCGCCGCCGACCCATCCCCTTCATGATCCGCCAGCCGCCTTCGGCCGGCGTGGCCGCAGCGGCGCGTGCACGTGCCCATGGTCGCGCCCGTACGCGATCGCGTCCGCCTGCGGCCGGTGTCACCCACGACCGTGAGCGTCAACGAGGCCTCGGCCGGTGCGGGCCGGCGGCCATGAGCAAGGAGTACCATCGATAGCGAGAGCACCTTACCCCCCGTCGCCGAGCCGCGACGGGCCGCGCGTCAACGATGAAATCAGCGTCGCCTTGGTTCGGGTCGTCGATCCGGACGGCGGCCAGCTCGGCGTCCTGCCGATCGGCGAGGCCCTGCGTGCCGCCGAGGTCGCCGGCCTCGACCTGGTCGAGGTGGCGCCGGCGGCCGATCCGCCGGTGTGCAAGATCCTCGACTACGGCAAGTTCAAGTACGAGGCCCAGAAGAAGAAGAGCGAGGCGCGCAAGAAGCAAAAGATCATCGAGGTCAAGGAAATCAAGATGCGCCCTGGCATCGACGAGCACGATTACCAGGTCAAGATGCGCAACATGCACCGGTTCCTCGATGACGGCGACAAGATCAAGGTGACGATCCGCTTCCGCGGCCGCGAGATGGTGCATCAGGACCTGGGCATGAAGGTCCTCCACCGGGTCCGCGACGAGCTGGAGGAGCGGGCCAAGGTCGAGCAGCATCCGAAGATCGAAGGCCGGCAGATGGTGATGGTCCTCGCCCCGCGCTGAGCGGCGCGCTGGCGGCGCACGCTCGGCGGCCGCCCTCGTCGTCATTTCGGCCCGCCGTCCTGGTCGGCCGGTGCCCGCATCCTCGTGCTTCACCGTTCGGTCGCCGGCGCCTCTGGTCTGCGCGCTTCCGCCGCATCCGCGCCGCGTGTCAGCGGCGCACCAGGCCTGGGCACGTCGGTCAACCCCGTCGCTCGTGTGATCTGCTGCGCCGGGGCACCGCGGACCCGTTTCCGGTACCGCGCCGGCGAGGTCACCCGCGGCAGCCCGCGCCCTGCGCAGTGTAAGCCTCAACGTTCCGCGGAGCAAAGGTCGGCGCCAGCCAGGAACGTTCCGCGCCGGCGCCTGACTGCAGATCCCCTACGACGGCTGGCGGTGGGCCCCCGCCGGTACCGGCATGACTCCGCGCCGCCGCCACGCACGACCGGCTCATCCCGAGGAGCGGGGGCCCGCTCCTGCCGTCGCCCGTGGCGAGCGCCAGCGCCCGGCGGCCCACGACCGGCTCCTGAAGGGCAAGAGGCTCATCGCCGCCCACAGGACCAGGGTCACCCCGACCATCTCGCTGAGTTCCTCGACGGCGGTCTGGATGACCAAGGCGTCGCCGGTAAAGTAGTTGACGAGGATGTCGCCCGGTGCCGCGGCGATCACGAAGAGGAGGATGCCGGCCACGGCCTTGGCGAAGACACCGGCGGGGATCGACAGGCGCTTACGCAGGTAGAAGACGCCACCGACCAGGGCGAGGAACAGGGGCGGGCCGAGAAAGAGCATCCACACGCCGGTCGTATCGAAGACCGGCTTCCCTTCGCGCGCCCCGCCGCTGAGCAGCATGTCGAAGCGGGCGCCGATCTTCTCGTGAAGCGTCGCGCCCTCGTCCATGGAGAGGTAGGCGAAGAGAGCGGCGCCCACGAGCACCAGCGCGCCCGCCCACTTGTCCTTGAGCAGGACCAGGCGGCCGTAGAAGTAGGCACACAGCGCCACGGCAAAGAGCTTGGTGGAGGAATACCAAGAAGGAATGTTGCCCTCGCCGTCCATGTCGAACATGCCCGGGCGGTCGTTGCCTACGGGTTTCCCTGCAGGAAGAGAAACAGGTAGAGCAGCGCAAGTACGACGTCGGCCGAGAGCATGCACGCGACCAAGCCCCGAGCTTGATTTAGGCTCTACAGTGTGTAGTAGTTCCCGCTCCTGTCCATCGATCCACCCATCCATGTTATGGCCACGACGGGCGGCATCGACCACGGGCTCGTCAGGCTGGCCGGGCGCGCCGCCCTATCCTGGCGAGGTGCTTACTGCTTCAGTTTGTCATCATAGTGTCATCTGCCCGTAACGATAAACCCCCGGTTGCGCCGGGCCACCAAGCTGCGCCGGCATCACGTGGACGTCCGCCGTGGAAGGCGCCATGCACCGGATGCGGGGCTGGGTGAATCAAGCTTTCTGCCTGCCCGGCCGCGGGCGGCGGCCCGACTGTCGACGGGCTGATCCGGCGCTGCGCGCCGCGTACGCGGCGCTCCTGCGCAGTGCTGTCCGACCGGCGCTAACGAATGACGGACCTACGGCGACTGCCGG
>CAVVAX010000028.1:0-129556 GCA_963746275.1 uncultured Alphaproteobacteria bacterium | reverse complement strand
ACGGTGTTTGCCGTCAGCCGTGGTGCGCGGGGAGGCCTTTGGTCGTCGAGTACTCGAAGTGGAGCGCCTCGCCCGGGTGGACCAGGGGATACGCCGCGTGGGCGGCCGCCGCGGCCTCGGCGAAGCCGGTAAGGATCAGCTTCAGCTTGCCGGGATAGGTGACGATGTCGCCAATGGCGAAGATGCCGGGCCGCTGGGTGGCGCAGGTCGAAGGCTCGACCCTGATCAGGTGGCGGTGCAGCTCCAGCCCCCAGTCGCCGATCGGGCCCAAGTTCTGCGCCAGGCCAAAAAACGGCAGCAGCGCGTCCGCCGGCAGGGTGCGCCGCTTGCCGTCGAGGTCGCTCACGACCACCGCCTCCAGCCGGCCGTTGGCGCCCTCCAGACCGTGGAGCTGGAACGGAACGACGAGATCGATCCGGCCTTCGCCGGCGAGCTGGCCGAGCTTGAGCACCGAGTCGGGGGCGGCGCGGAACTTGGCCCGGCGGTGGACGACGGCCACCGAGGCGGCGACGTTCGCCAGTGACAGCGCCCAGTCCACGGCCGAATCGCCGCCGCCGGCGATGACGACACGGCGGTCGCGGAAGTCCTCGCGGCGCTTGACCAGGTAGTGCACGCCATGGCCATCGGCCTGCCCTTCGTAATCCTCGATGTGCGGCAGCGGCGGCCGGTTCGGGCCAAAGGCGCCGACCCCGGCGGCGATGATCACGGCGGCGGCATCGATCCGGCTGCCCTTGCTCGTGGTCAACAGCCAGCGGCCCCGCTCCGTCGTCGCTCATGGCTTCGACTTGCTCGCCCAGGTGGTAGACCGGGTCGAAGGGTGCGGCCTGAGCGTGAAGCTTATCGACGAGTTCGTGCGCAAGGATAGCCGGATGGGCTGGAATATCGTAAATTGGCTTCTCTGGGTACAGCGCGGTGCACTGCCCGCCCGCCGCATCCAGGGCGTCGATGACATGGCACTGCATGTTCAGCATGCCGCACTCGAACACGGCGAACAGACCGACGGGGCCGGCGCCAATGATGGCGACGTCGGTGCGATGGGGTTGGTCGGGCATGCGGTCTCCGCGGCGGGCGTTTTTTGTTTACTGGCGCTTGGTCGCCCATAACATGAAGACATGCACCGTTCGGTTCAACCGACCACCGACGCGGCCTTGGGCGCCTGGCCTTCATGGCTGCCGGCAGAGCGGGTCGTGGGCTCGGCCGCTGGAGAACCGGTGACGGGTCTCGACCTTGCCGACGAAGCCGCGACCTGCGCCATCGCCGTCCGGCTCGCGGGGCTGCTGCGCTCGGGCGATGTCCTGGCGCTATGGGGTGGGCTCGGCGTCGGCAAGACGGTTTTCGCCCGCGCCCTGATCCAGGCCCGCGCCGGCGCCGAGATCGAGGTGCCGAGCCCGACCTTCACCCTGGTCCAGATCTACGAGGGCGCGGCGGCGCAAGCCGCGGACATCTTCCACTTCGACCTCTACCGCATCGAGACACCCGAGGACGCGCTGGAGCTCGGCATCGAGGACGCCTTTGCCGGCGGCATCGCCCTGATCGAGTGGCCGGACCGGTTGGGGCCGTTCCTGCCGGCGGTGAGGCTGGATCTGATCTTCAGCGACGTTCCCGAACAACCCGCCGCTCGCCGGCTGGATCTGGCCGGGCACGGCGATTGGCCCCATCGGCTTGCCGAGGCCGGGCTTGCCTGAGCGGGCGGCGGAGATCGCGGGGTTTCTCGCGGCGCACGGCTGGCGCGCCGAGGAGCTGCGGCCGCTTGCGGGCGACGCCTCCTTCCGCAGCTACCGCCGGCTCGTGCGCGGCGAGCGCCGGGCGGTGCTCATGGACGCGCCGCCGGCGCATGAGGACGTGCGCCCGTTCGTCCGCATGGCCGAGCACCTGCGCCGGCCTCGGCTTCAGCGCCCCGGCCATCTACGCCGCGGACGTGGCCGCGGGCCTGCTCCTGCTGGAGGACTTAGGCGACGACACCTTCACCCGGCTGCTCGCCAGCGGCTCCGACGAGCGGGCGCTCTATGCCCTGGCGATCGACGTGTTGATCGCGCTGCACGCGCTGCCGCCGGCGCAAGCCATCCCCGCCGGGCTTCCCGACTATGACCTGGACCGGCTGCTCAAGGAGGCGCTGCTGTTCGTCGACTGGTATCTTCCCGCCGTCACCGGCCATGCCGCGGCCGCCGACGAGCGCAGCGGCTACATCGAGGCGTGGCAGGAGGTCCTGCCGGCGGTCCTGGCCCAGCCCCGGACCCTGGTCCTGCGCGACTATCACGTCGACAACCTGCTGCGTCTGCCAGATCGCGAGGGGCTCGGCGCCTGTGGCCTGCTCGACTTCCAGGACGCCGTCGCCGGCGCGGCCGCGTACGACCTGATGTCGCTCTTGGAGGACGCCCGTCGCGACATCGCCGAGGAGTTGCGCGCCGAGATGCTCGCCCGCTACCAGGAGCGCGCGAGGCCTTCAGATACGCGAGGCTTCGCCGGGGCGTACGCGATCCTCGCCGCGCAGCGCCACGCCAAGGTGATCGGCATCTTCACCCGGCTGAGCCGCCGCGACGGCAAGCATGGCTACCTCGTGCACATCCCGCGCGTCTGGGGCCTGCTCGACCGGGCGCTGGCGAATGCCGCGTTGGCGCCGGTCGCAGCCTGGTTCGGCCGGCACGTGTCGGCGGAGGCGCGCGGCAAGGCGCCGCTGGGGCTGGCGGCGCAATGACCACCGCAGCGAGGCGTGAGCGCGCCGTGGACGTGCCGCGGCGGGCGATGGTGCTGGCCGCGGGGCTCGGCTTGCGGATGCGGCCGCTGACCGAGACACGGCCCAAGCCGCTGATCGAGGTCGCCGGGCGAAGCCTGCTCGACCGGGTGATCACCCGGCTGGAGGCGGCCGGGGTCGAGGAGATCGTCGTCAATGCCCACTACCTGGCCGCGCAGATCGAAGCGCACGTCGCTGCCCGTCGCGCGGGGCGGGCGAGGCTAACGGTGTCCCTGGAGCGCGACCGGCTCGAAACCGGCGGCGGCGTCGCCAAGGCCCTGCCGCTGCTGGGCAACGGCCCCTTCTTCGTCGTCAACGGCGACGTGCTCTGGCTGGACGGGCCCCGGCCGACCCTGGAGAGCCTCGCTGCTGCCTGGGACGAAACCATCATGGACGCGCTCCTGCTGCTGCACCCGACCGGAACGGCGTTCGGCTACGACGGTGACGGCGACTTCTGCATCGGGAGCGACGGGCGGGCAGGCGGGGTGCGGCTCCGCCGGCGCAAGGATGGCCAAAGCGCGCCCTACCTGTTCGCAGGGATCCAGATCCTGAGCCCGCGCGCGCTCACGGAGCTTCCCGACCCGCCGTTCTCGCTGAACTGGATCTACGACCGAGCGGCGGCGGCCGGCCGGCTGTTCGGCGTCGTCCACACGGGCTCGTGGTTCCACGTCGGCACGCCGCGGGATCTGGCTTTGGCCGAGGCCGAACTGGCGCGGCGAACCGGGACCTTGAGCGCGGTGGCGCCATGAGCAAGGCCAGCGTCTTCACCATCTCGCCAGAACGGCCGTTCCTCGACGATCTGGTCGAGGGGCTGCTTGCCGATCCCCGCTTCGGCCTCGGCGGTGAGCCCGCCGCCCTGGCAAGCGTGCGGATCTTCCTTCCCACCCGGCGAGCCTGCCGCAGCCTCGGGGACGCCTTCGTCCGCGCCAACGGCGGTAAGCCCTTGCTGTTGCCGCGGATCACCCCGCTCGGCGACATCGACGAGGACGAGCTGGCGTTCCAGCCAGACGAGGCCGGCCCGGTCCGCGATGGCGTCACGCTGGCTGGCGTGCCGCTCGCCATCCCGGCCCTCCGCCGCCAGCTTCTCCTCGCCCGGCTGGTGACGAAGGCCAAGGCGGACGCGATCGCGCCGGACCAGGCGCTGCGGCTCGCCGCCGAGCTCGCCCGCCTCCTCGACCAGGTCCACACCGAGGGGCTCGACTTCGCCGCGCTTGGCGACCTCGTTCCGCAGGACTTCGCAAAGCACTGGCAGATCACCCTTAAGTTCCTCGCCATTATCACCGAGCACTGGCCGCAGATGCTGGCCGAGGAAGGCGCGATCGATCCGGCCGACCGGCGCAACCGGCTGCTCAAGGCCCAGGCCAAGGCCTGGCGGGAGAGGCCGCCAGAGGCAGCGGTCATTGCCGCCGGGTCCACCGGCAGCATCCCCGCCACCGCCGAGCTACTCGCGGTCATAGCCCACTTGCCGCGTGGCGCCGTCGTCCTGCCCGGCCTCGATCTCGGCGCCTCGGAGGACACCTGGGACGCGCTGGAGGCGTCGCATCCTCAGTTCGCCATGGCCCGGCTGCTCGAGCGGATGAGCATAGGCCGCGCTGCCGTTGCGCCCTGGCCGGCGCTGAACCCGGCCAGCGGCCCGTCGCGAGCGCCGCGCGTGCGGCTGATCAACCTCGCGCTCAGGCCCTCGGCCACCGCCCACGCCGAGGCCAATTGGCCGCCGCTGAAGCAGGCGCTCGAAGGCGTTGCCCGCATCGTCGCACCAACGCCGCAGGAGGAGGCCCGGGCGATCGCGCTCATCTTGCGCGAGACCCTGGAGGACCCGCAGCGCCGCGGCATGCTGGTGACGCCGGACCGGGCGATCGCCAGGCGCGTCGCCGGCGAGCTGCAGCGCTGGGGGATCGCCGCAGACGACAGCGCCGGCGTGCCGCTGGCGAAGACGCCGCCCGGCACGTTCCTCCGCCTCACCGCCCGCATGCTGGTCGAGGCGCTGGCGCCGGTTCCACTGCTGGCGGCGCTGAAGCATCCGCTGGCTGCCTGCGGGCTGACACCGTCCGCCTTCCGCTGGCGTGTCCGCCGGCTGGAGCGCCGCATCCTCCGCGGTCCGCGGCCCGCGCCGGGGCTGGCGGGGCTGCGCGCGGCCATCGAACATGCAGATGGCGATCATGCCGAGGGCGATCATGCCGAGGGCGACGTGCTGATACGCGACACCCTCGCCCGGCTGGACGCGGCTATCCGCCCGTTCATGGAGCTGGCAGAAGCGCGCCAGCAGCCGCTGTCGGCGCTGTTCGCCGCCCACCTCGCCGCCGCGGAAACGTTGGCCGCGGCCAAGGGCGAGCCTGGCGCCAGGCGGCTGTGGGCCGGGGAGGCGGGCGAGCAGGCGCTGGCCTTCGCCGCCGAGGTGGCCGAAGCAGCGCACGACGCGCCGCCGGTCCGCATCCGCGCCTATCCGGCCCTCCTCGACGAGCTCATGGCCGGGCGCACGGTGCGGCCGCGCTACGGCCGCCATCCCCGCCTCGCGATCCTGGGGCCGCTCGAGGCCCGGCTGATCTCCGCCGACGTCGCCGTCCTTGCCGGGCTGAACGAAGGCACCTGGCCGGCGAGGGCGGACGCGAGCCCGTGGATGAGCCGGCCAATGATGACCGCGTTCGGCCTGCCCGAGCCGGAGCGCCGGGTCGGGCTGGCCGCCCACGACTTCGCGCAAGGCTTCTGCGCCCCGGAGGTCTATCTGACCCGGGCAGCGCGTGTCGAGCGGACGCCGACGGTTCCGAGCCGCTGGCTGGTGCGCCTGGAGAATGTCGTCCGGGGCAACATGGACGACTGGCTCGCGGATGGCTCGCGCCACCTCTCCTGGCAGGCCCTGCTCGATCGCCCGGCGACGGTCCGGCCGGTGGCGCCGCCCTCGCCTTGCCCGGCCGTGGCGGCCCGGCCACGGGCGCTGTCCGTCACCCAGATCGAGACGTGGATGCGCGACCCCTACAGCATCTACGCCCGCCACGTCCTCAACCTGCGCCGGCTCGAGCCGCTCGATGCCGATCCGTCGGCCGCCGACTACGGCCAGTTCGTGCATCACGCGCTGGAGGCCTTCGTCCGCGCCCATCCCGGAGCTCTTCCGGTGGATGCCGAGGCGCGGCTGCTGGCGCTCGGGCGAGAGAGGCTTGGCGCGCATGAGGACCGGCCCAGCGTGCTGGCCTTCTGGTGGCCTCGCTTCGAGCGGATCGCCCGCTGGTTCATCGAGATCGAGCGCGAGCGGCGGGCCGGGATCGCGGCAATGGCCGGCGAGGTGAAGGGCCAGGCCACGATCGACGCCCCCGCCGGGCCATTCACGCTGACCGCCCGTGCCGACCGCATCGACACCCTGCGCGCGGGCGGCCTCGTCATCATCGACTACAAGACCGGCGCGGTGCCGAAGAAGAAGGAGGTCGAGGCCGGCTTCGCCCCGCAGCTTCCCCTGGAAGCGGCCATCGCCAGCCGTGGCGGCTTTGCCGGCGTCTTGCCGCGGCCTGTCGTGGCCCTCGAGCACTGGCAGCTGCATGGCAAGCTCGAGGGCGGCGAGCGCCGGCCGGTGAAGACGGCGGACATCGGCGCACTGGCCGAAGAGGCTATTGCCGGCGTCGCCGCGCTGGTCGCCCGCTTCGACCTGCCGGGGACGCCCTACCCCTCGCGCCCGCGCGCCTCGCACGCCCCGAAGTTCAGCGATTACGAGCATTTGGCGAGGGTCAAGGAATGGTCGGCCGGCGAAGAGGCATCGCCATGAGGATGTGCGAATGAAGCAGCTCTCGCTGTTCGCCGACGACGGCCTGCTGACGGTGAAGAAGCCGCCGCGCGGAGCCGGCGGCGGGCTTCACGATAACCGGCAGCAGCCTGCGCCGGTCGAGGATCTTGCCGACAGGAGGCAGCGGGCGGCAACCGAGCCGCAGACCTCGGTCTGGGTCGGCGCCTCGGCCGGAACCGGCAAGACCAAGGTGCTCACCGACCGGGCGCTGCGGCTGATGCTGTCGGGGACGCCACCGTCGAAGATCCTTTGCCTCACCTTCACCAAGGCGGCGGCCGCGGAAATGGCAAGCCGCATCGCCACGGTGCTGGGCGGCTGGGCCAAGGCCGACGACGCTAGCCTGGACGGGGCCCTCCACTCCCTGATGGGCCGGCAGCCGAAGGATCGGGAGCGCACGCGGGCGCGCTCCCTGTTCCCCGCCGTGCTGGATGCGCCGGGCGGGCTGAAGGTGCTGACCATCCACGCCTTCTGCCAGTCGCTGCTCGGCCGCTTCCCTTTGGAGGCGGGAGTGGCGCCGCACTTCTCGGTGATGGACGAGCGCGACGCGGCCGAGGCTTTGGCCGAGGTCGGCGAGGCGCTGCTGCTGCAGGCGCGCGAGGGCCAGGGCCCCATCCCCTCCGCATTCGCGACGGTTACCGCCCACCTGCAGGAGACGCGCTTCCGTTCGCTGATGCGAACACTCGCCTGCGCCCGCGACCGGATGGCCGACTGCCTCGAACACTACGGCTCCGCCGCTTCGGCCACCGCGGCGCTCCGCCGCCACCTCGGCATCGGCGAGGACGAGACCGCTGAGCGCGTCATCGAGATCGCGTGCGGGGAGCAGGCCTTCGACGGCCCGAGGCTTCGTGCCGCCGCGGAGGCGCTCGCCTGCGGCTCCGATGCAGATCGGCAGCGGGGCGCTGGCATCGGCGCGTGGCTAGCGGCCGGGCCGCAAGAGCGGGTGGATCTGTGGGACGGCTATTGCCGCGTCTATCTCACCTGCGCCGAGCCCCGCTCTGTCCGCAAGAAGCTGATGACCAAGGCCTGCGGCGGCTCCGTCGAGGCTTGGAGCGAAATCCTCGCCGCGGAGGGCGAGCGGCTTCTGGCCGTCGGCATGCGCCGCCGCGCAGCACTCTGCGCCGATACCAGCGGCGCGGTGCTGGTCCTGGCCGAGACCCTGCTCAACGCCTACCGCCGGCACAAGTCGGCGAGAGCCCTGCTCGACTACGACGACCTCATCGAGCACGCCGCGGGGCTCTTGGAGCAGGACGGCGGGGCCGCCTGGGTGCTCTACAAGCTCGACGGCGGCATCGACCACGTCCTCATCGACGAGGCCCAGGACACGAGCCCGCAGCAGTGGCGGGTGATCCGGGCACTAACGGCCGAGTTCTTCGCTGGCCACGGCCGCGGCGAAAGCCCGCGCACGGTCTTCGCCGTAGGCGACGTCAAGCAGTCGATCTTCAGCTTCCAGGGGGCCGACCCCAGCTTGTTCCTCGACAACGGACGGCGTTTCGAGGGCCTCGCCGGCGCCGCCGAACAACGCTGGGACCGGGTCGACCTCACCGTCTCCTTCCGCTCGACAAAGGCGGTGCTGGCAGCCGTCGATGCGGTGTTCAGGCTCGACCAAGCCCGCGACGGCGTCGCCCTCGACGGCGCGCCGATCCGCCACGACGTTTCGGCCAAGCGCGCCGGTGACGGCGGTCTGGTCGAGATCTGGACGCCGCTCCGGGCCAGGCCCGATGACGAGCCGGAGCCATGGCGGCCGCCGGTGGAGCGGGTGGAGAGCGACTCACCGGCGCGCCGGCTCGCGCGCGTCATCGCCGGGCGGATCGGCGACATGCTCGGCCGCAACGAGCTGCTTGGATCCAAGGGCCGGCCGGTCCGGCCGGAGGACATCCTCGTCCTCGTTCGCCGGCGCACGGGCTTCGTCGAGGAGCTGGTGCGGGCGCTGAAGGCGCGCGGCGTTCCGGTCGCCGGCGTCGACCGCATGGTGCTGAGCGAGCAGATCGCGGTGATGGACCTGATCGCGCTCGGCCGCTTCGTGCTCCTGCCCGACGACGACCTCAACCTCGCGAGCCTGTTGAAGAGCCCGCTCGTCGGCCTCGACGAGGACGACCTGTTCGCCCTGGCCCACGGCCGGAGCGGCAGCCTGTGGACGGAGCTTGGCCGCCGCCGGGACGAGCGGCCGCGGTTCGCGGAAGCCCAGGAGCTGCTCGCCCGCCTCCTCGGCGACGCCGACACGATGCCGCCGTTCGAGTTCTACACCCGGGCGCTCGGCCCGCTCGGCGGCCGCCGCCGCCTGCTTGCCCGCCTCGGCCAGGACGCCGACGATCCGATCGCGGAGTTCATCGATCTCGCCCTCGATTACGAGCGGCGCCACCCGCCGTCGCTGCAAGGCTTCCTCCACTGGTTCGGAGCGGGCGAAGCCATCGTCAAACGCGACCTGGAGCAGGCGCCGGCGGCGGTGCGGATCATGACCGTGCACGGGGCCAAGGGCCTGCAGGCGCCGATCGTCTTCCTCCCCGACACCATGCAACTTCCGCGGGGGAATGCGAAAGACGGCGTGGAGCTGCTGTGGACCGACGCGGGCGATGGGGTCGCCGTACCGCTGTGGGCGCCATCGGCGAACGGCTGCGAGGAGGTTGCCACCCGCGCCCGGGCCCAGGCCAGGGCGGAGGAGCTCAGGGAGTACCGCCGGCTCCTCTATGTGGCCATGACCCGCGCCGAGGACCGGCTGATCGTCTGCGGCTGGATCGGCAAGAACGGAGAGTCCGAGGACTGCTGGTACCGGGCGATCCGCCGCGGCCTGGAGGCGGCCGCCGAGGAGATCGGCTGCGCGCGCGTCGAGGACGACGGGCTCGCCCAAAGCCGCGACTTCGACGCCGATCCGACGGTGCTGCGGCTGAGCTGCCCGCAGACGCGCCCGGTCGAGGAGAAGCAGCCGGCGGGAGCGCCGGTAACCATGGCGCTTCCCTCCTGGGCGCTGGAGGCGGCGGTGGACGAGAGGGCGCCGGCGCCGCTCGTGCCCTCCGCACAAGCAGGTTCATCCGCGCCGCTCCGCTCGCGCGAGGCCGGAGAGAGCTCCGGGCTGAAGCGCGGCCGCCTGATCCACACCCTGCTGCAGTGGCTGCCAGACGTGGCCCCGGCCGCCCGCCGCTCGGCCGCGAGCGCGTGGCTCGATCGTACCGAGAACCGCAGCGGGCAGGACCTGGAGGCGGCGGCGCGATCCGCATTGGTCGACGAGGTGCTGGCCGTCCTCGATCATCCCGACCACGCCGCGCTGTTCGCTCCCGGCAGCCTCGCCGAGGTTCCCGTCGGCGGGGTGATCGGGGAGCGCCTGCTCAGCGCCCAGGTCGACCGGCTGGTTGTCACCGACGACGCGGTGATGATCGTCGACTACAAGACCGACCGGCCGGCGCCGGTCCGGCCGGAGGCGGTGTCCAGCCGCTACCTCGCGCAGATGGCCGCCTACCGGGCGGCGCTGCGCCTCATCTATCCGGGCAAGGCCGTGCGCTGCGCGCTGCTCTGGAGCGACGTCCCGTCGCTGATGGTGCTGCCCGACCCGCTGCTCGACCGGCACGCGCCTTGACCGGCCTTCGGCCGGTTCATACATTCCCTCGGCCCGCGCACGGGCTCCATTCTTCTTCTCTCATGATACGCTGATGGGACCGAGATCATGCCGAAGCAGGTGACGGACGACTCTTTTACCGCCGATGTTCTAAAGGCGGAGAAGCCGGTCCTGGTCGACTTCTGGGCCGAGTGGTGCGGGCCGTGCAAGCAGATCGCGCCGTCGCTGGAGGCGCTCGCCGACGAGCTCGGCGAGAAGATGACGATCGCCAAGCTCAATATCGACGAGAACCCGATGACGCCGTCGAAGTACGGCGTGCGCGGCATCCCGACGCTGATGCTGTTCAAGGATGGCCAGGTGGCGGCGACCCGGATCGGCGCCATGCCCAAGGGCAAGCTCATGGAGTGGATCCAGTCGGTTCTGTAGACCGCTCCAAAGGAGGCGGCATGATCATGTCCGTTCATCGAAGAGCTAGACGGCTCCAGGAGGTGACGGATGCCTGATCCCTTGCTCACCGTCTCCATTTCGCCTGAGCTGGCGCTCGGAGCTCGATCGCCTCGCCGAACAGACGCAGCGTGACCGATCCGCCCTCGTGGCGGACGCCATTACCGCGTTCGTTGCGCAGGAACAGGTCGTGGCCGCCGGGATCAGACGCGGCCTGGAGGACGCCGGGCGGGCAGGACAGTCTCCCATGCCGTCGCCATGGAGCGCATTCGCGCGGCGATCCGTAAGCGCTAAGTCAGACGCATCCCTTGGTCGGCCTTTGCGGTCGACGAGGTCGCCGACATCCTCGTTTACATCTCCCGGAGCAACCCGGTCGCGGCGGAGCGTGTCGCCGGCAGGCTCGGTGGCGCCGTCCTGGCTCTCGCCGAACGTCCGGTGGGACGCGCCGGTCGGGTTGCGGGGACGTTCGAGAAGGTGCTGACTGGTCTGCCATACATCATCGCTTACGCGCTTGGTGATGATCAGGACGACGAAACCCTGACGGTCTTGCGCATCATCCATGGGGCGCGCGATTGGCCAGAAGGACGTTGGCCGGGCGCATGACCAGCGGTTCTGGCCGCACCGCTCTATCTTCTAGATCTTGCGCGGCGCTGGCCCGAGTTCTACTATATGGTGAACCGCTTGTTTTACAGGACCTGCCCCGGTGCAGATCGAACACCTGGACATCGATGGCGCCAACCTGCGTGTCGTCCTGCTGCCGCCGCCTGCGCGAGCGCGTTTTTCATGTAACGAGCCAAGCGAACTTTGAGAAGATCCGGCGGGACGGAGCTGTCCTTCACAACCGCGATGAACGGTTCCCGCTAAACATTGCCTCCGAGAAAAGCTTCGGCAGAATGAGAGGACTGGGTGTGCTTGTTTGATCTTCGTGACTGTGATGACCAGACGCTGGAAGACACGCTCGATAATAAGTACTGTTTCCTTAAGCCGCCATGGTTCGTGAATTACGAGCCGAAGTTCGACGATCTCGGAATGTTTGTCTACCTGTTCCTGAATTCCCAGACGCACAAGTGAACTTGTGTCTAATGAAGTTGGCACAGAAGGAGTGCCCATGCGGGCACTACATCCCAAAAACTGAGGCTTGGTATCCGCGTGATATTCCGCTCCCCTGGGTAGATAGCGTTCTCTTGGTTACGAGCCGAACAGAAGCGCCAACCGGTTACGCTCGCGTCCTTCACGAAATAGAGTATCGAGATCAGCAACAGAAGAGCAGCGATCGTTAATGCAGGTCGTGGCCGAAGGCATTGGCGGCCAACGCCGCGCCGGCCAGGTAGAGCGAGCCGCAGATGAGCACCCGCGCCGGCGCGTCCGCGTCGCGGGCCAAGGCCGTGAGCGCCCCTTCGATGCTGGTTGCCGCGTCGGCAACCAGCCCCACCACCTCGCCGGCCTCGATGCCCATCCGCGGGCTGAGGCTTGCCGGCTCGTCCGGCACCGCGACCGCCACCAGCCGAGTAACGTACGGCGCTAGCGGCAGCAGGAAGCCGATCGGGTCCTTGCTGTCGAGCATGCCGAAGACCAGGTAGAGCGGCCGGTCCTGCCAGGCGTGAGCCTGCAGCGCCAGCGCCTGTCCGGCACCCGGGTTGTGGCCGCCGTCCAGCCAGAGTTCCCATTCCGGCGGCAGCATAGCCCGCAGCCGCCCGCCCGTCAGGGGCTGCAGCCGGGCCGGCCAGGCCGCACCGGCGATCCCCCGGCTCATCGCCTCATCGCCGATATCCATGCCCCCCAAGGCGCGAGCGCAGGCGACCGCCGTCCCGGCGTTCTCCACCTGGTGCGGGCCAGCGAGGCCGGGCCGCGGCAGGAGAAGCCTCGCGTTCGCGTCCTCCCAGACGAGCGTCCGGCCCTCCTCACGCACGCTCCACTCGTGGCCGTGGCGGATCAGCGGCGCGCCCACGGCCTCGGCCCGACGGGCGATGACCGCCGCCGCCTCGGCGCCTTGCGGGCCGACGACGCAGGGCACGCCGGGCTTGAGGATGCCGGCCTTCTCGCCGGCGATTTCCGTCACCGTCGAGCCGAGGAAGGAACGATGGTCGATGGAGATGGGGGTGATGGCGGTCAGCAGCGGCCGCTCGACCAGGTTGGTCGCGTCCAGCCGGCCGCCCAGGCCCGTCTCCAGCAGGGTCACGTCGGCGGGTGCGCGGCTGAAGGCGAGGAAGGCGGCAGCGGTGGTGATCTCGAAGAACGTGATGGGCCGCCCGGCGTTGACCACCTCGCAGTCCTCGAGCAGCGCCGACAGCGCCTCCTCGCCGATCTCGCGGCCGGCTATGACGATGCGCTCGCTGAAGCGGACGAGGTGGGGCGAGGTGTAGACGTGCGCCGAAAGCCCCGCGGCCTCCAGCATGGCGCGGAGGAAGGCGATCAACGAGCCCTTGCCGTTGGTGCCGGCGACGTGCACGACCGGCGGCAGCGCCGCCTCGGGGCTGCCAAGCTCGCCCATGAGCCGGGCGATGCGGTCCAGGGACAGGTCGATGACCCGCGGATGCAGCGCCTTCAGCCGGGCGAGGACGAGGTCGCTGCGCCGCTGGCTAACGAGCGACACGACCGTCGGCCGACAGGGGTTCGGCCTCGGCCGGCAGCGGTTCGGCCACGGGCTGGGCCTCCAGCTCGGCGATCTCTTCAGCCACGGCGGGTTGCGCTTCGAACTCCGGGCGCGGCCGGCGAAGCAGGGTGTTGAGCCGCACGATCGTGCTGCGCAGCTCCGAGCGATGCACGATCAGATCAACCATGCCGTGCTCAAGCAGGTACTCGGCCTTCTGGAAGCCGGCGGGAAGGCTCTCGCGGATGGTCTGCTCGATGACCCGGGCGCCGGCGAAGCCGATGACCGCGCCGGGCTCGGCGATGGTGATGTCGCCCAGCATGGCGAACGACGCCGAGACCCCGCCGGTGGTCGGGTCCGTCAGCAACGCGAAGTACGGCAGGCCGGCCTCGCGGACGAGCTGCACGGCGATGGTCGTGCGCGCCATCTGCATCAGCGACAGGATGCCCTCCTGCATCCGCGCGCCACCAGAGGCAGAGACGACGATGAAGCTGGCTGCGTCCGCGACCGCGAGCCTGGCGCCGGCCAGGATCGCCTCGCCAACGCCGACGCCCATGGACCCGCCCATGAAGTCGAAGTTCAGCGCCACGACAACCATGGGCAGCCCACCCATCGTGCCGCGGGCGATCACCGCCGCCTCGCTCCGGCCGGTGCGCGTCTGTGCCTCCTTCAGCCGCTCGGGGTACTTGCGGAGGTCGCGAAACTTCAGCGGATCCGCCGGCGTCTTCGGGCTCTCCACGGTCTCAAAGACACCATCGTCGAACAGCATCGCGAGGCGCGTCTCGACCGGCAGGCGCAGGTGATGGTCGCAGTGCGGGCAGACGCGGAGCCGGCTCTCCAGCTCGCGGTGGAAGATCATCTGCTCGCAGTTCGGGCACTTCTCCCACAGGTTGTCCGGGACCGCGCGCGAGCCGGCCCCAACCCACTCGCGGAGCTTGGGGCGAACGACGTTGGTGAGCCAGCTCATGCCGTGGCCGCGCGCCGAGCCTGGCGCACGCCCCGCGACAGCTCGCCCACGTAGGCGAGCACGTCCTCGGCGAGGCCGGGGCGCGGCAGGCCCTGCTCGTCGAGATGGCCGGCGACCTTGCTCACTAAAGCCGAGCCGACGACGCAAGCGTCGGCGATGGCGGCCACCTGGCCTGCCTGCTGCGGCGACTGGATGCCGAAGCCGACGGCGACCGGCAGCTTGGTGTGGCGGCGCAGGCGGGCGACGGCGCCGCCGACGTCGGCGATGGAGGGCGAGGTGGTGCCGGTCACACCGGTGATGGAAACGTAGTAGACGAAGCCCCGGGCGCGGCTCAGCACCACAGGCAACCGGCGGTCGTCGGTGGTCGGCGCGACGAGGAAGATCAGGTCCAGCCCGGCGGCGCGGGCCGGCCCGAGGAGCTCGCCGCATTCCTCGGGCGGCAGGTCAACGATGATGACCCCGTCGACGCCCGCGTTGCGCGCCTCCTGGACGAAGGCGCGGACGCCGAAAACGTAGATCGGATTGTAGTAGCCCATGAGGACGACGGGAGTTTCGTTGTCGGCGCTGCGGAACGCCGCGACCATGCCGATGGTGCGCTTCAGGGTCTGCCCCGCCTTCAGCGCCCTGAGCGACGCGGCCTGGATCGCCGGCCCGTCGGCCATGGGGTCGCTGAACGGGATGCCGAGCTCGATGATGTCGGCGCCGGCCTGGGGCAGGCCGCGGAGGATCGCCATCGAGGTGCCGAGGTCGGGGTCGCCGGCGGTGATGAAGGTCACGAGGCCGCCCCGCCCCTCCTTGCGGAGGGCGGCGAACCGGCGGGCGATGCGGCTGTCGCTGCTCAAAGCTCGATCCCGAGGTACTCGGCGGCGGTGAACACGTCTTTGTCGCCGCGGCCGCACATGTTCATCACGAGGACGGTCTCCTTGACGAGCCGCCCGGCGATGCGCCCGACGTGGGCCAGGGCATGCGCCGGCTCCAGCGCCGGGATGATGCCCTCGATCTGGGCGCAGAGCTGGAAGGCGTCCATCGCTTCGGTATCGGTCACCGAGACGTACTCGACCCGGCCGCTGTCGCGCAACCAAGCATGCTCCGGCCCAACGCCCGGGTAGTCGAGGCCGGCGGCGATGGAGTGGCCGTCCTTGATCTGGCCATCGCTGGTCTGCAGCAGGTAGGTACGGTTGCCGTGGAGCACGCCGGCGCTGCCGGCGGTCAGCGACGCGCAGTGCTCGCCACTGGCGATGCCGCGTCCGGCGGCCTCGACCCCGATCATCCTCACCTGGGTGTCGTCGAGGAAGGGATGGAACAGGCCCAGCGCGTTGGAGCCGCCGCCAATGCAGGCGACCAGCACGTCGGGGAGCTGGCCGGCCTGCTCGACGATCTGCTCGCGGACCTCACGGCCGATCACCGACTGGAAGTCTCGGACCATCGCCGGATACGGGTGCGGGCCGGCCGCCGTCCCGATCAGGTAATATGTGTCGGTGACGTTGCTGACCCAGTCGCGCAGCGCCTCGTTCATAGCGTCCTTCAGCGTCCGCGTGCCGGCGGTAACCGGCCGCACCTCAGCGCCCAGAAGCTTCATTCGGAAGACGTTCGGCGACTGCCGGGCGATGTCGGTCTCGCCCATGTAGACGATGCACTTCAGCCCGAACAGGGCGCAGACGGTGGCGGTAGCGACGCCGTGCTGGCCGGCGCCGGTCTCGGCGATGATCCGGGTCTTGCCCATGCGCCGGGCAAGCAGGATCTGGCCGAGGGTGTTGTTGATCTTGTGCGCGCCGGTGTGGTTGAGCTCGTCGCGCTTGAAGTAGATCTGGGCGCCGCCGAAGCGCCGGGTCAGCCGCTCGGCGAAGTAGAGCGGGCTCGGCCGGCCGACATAGTGCTGGAGGTAGCGGGCGAACTCGGCGGCGAAGGCGGGATCGGCACAAGCCTCGTCGTAGGCCTTCTCCACCTCGTAGACCAGCGGCATCAGCGTCTCGGCGACGTACCTGCCGCCGTAGAGGCCGAAGTGGCCGCGTTCGTCCGGAACGCCGTGAAACGTGTTGATGACGGTCATTGCATGGCTCCCTGGCCGTCGATCGTCCTGACCGCTTGCAGGAACTGTCTGATCCTCTCGGCGCTCTTGACGCCCGGAGCGGTTTCGACGCCGGACGAGATATCAAGCGCGGCGGCGCCACTCTCCCGCACCGCCGCCGCGACGTTGGCGGCCGTTACCCCGCCGGCGAGGAACCAGGGGCGGGGACTGGCGAAACCCCTAAGCAGGCTCCAGTCGAAGGAGGTCGCGTTTCCGCCCGGCCGGCTCGCGCCTGCGGGCGCCTTGGCGTCGAACAGAAGCCGGTCGGCCACCGCCTCGTAGCGCCGCGCCCGGCGCAGGTCATCTGCCGTGTAGATTGGCGCTGCCTTGATCACGGGCAAGCCGAACCGCTGCCTGATCTCGGCCACCCGCTCCGGCGTCTCCTTGCCGTGAAGCTGGAGCATGTCGAGGCGCACCTGCTCGAGGAGCGCGGCCAGATCTGCATCCGAGATGTCGACGACGACGCCGACCCGCCTCACCGACGAGGGCACCATCGCCGCCAGCGCTGCGGCGCGGTCGAGGTCGACGTAACGCGGCGAGCGCGGATAGAAGATGAAGCCGACATAGCGGGCGCCGCCAAAGACGGCCGCAGAAATGGCTGCCGGCGTGCTCAGGCCGCAGATCTTGACCTCGACGCTCATGCGTCGGCGGCCGCGATCTCTTCGACGATCCGCTGTGCGGCCTCCGCCGGTCTCGGCGAGGCGACGATCGGCCGGCCGATGACGAGGTAGTCCGCGCCGAGCGCGATGGCATCGCCCGGGGTGAGCACGCGCTTGTGGTCGTCGGCCGCGGCCCAAACCGGGCGGACGCCGGGAACGACCAGCTTGAACCGGCTGCCGGTAGCCCCGCGCAGGGCCATGATCTCGGAAGCGGCACAGATCGCGCCGTCCAGGCCACAGGCCCGAGCGAGGATGGCGAGCCGGGTCACCTGGTCGCGGACCGACTCCGCAATGCCGATGCTTTCCAGATCCCCCGCCGCAAGCGAGGTGAGCACTGTCACGGCGAGGACCAGCGGCCGGCCCTCACCGGCGACCGCCGCGGCTTCGGCGGCGGCGCGCATCATGTCCGCACCGCCGACGCCGTGGACGTTGAGCATGAACGGGCGCAGCGGCAGGGCGGCCGAGATCGCATGCGCAACGGTGGTCGGGATGTCGTGGTACTTGAGGTCGAGGAAGATCGGCAAGCCCGCCTCGGCGACCTGGCGCACTCCGTCAGGGCCGCACGCGGTAAAGAACTCGTTGCCGAGCTTGATGCCGCCGACGAGGCCACGGAGCTCGCGCGCCAACTCCAGCGCCCGCGACACCTCGCAGGTATCCAGGGCGACGAAAATGCGCTCGTGCGGCTTGGCCTTCATCTTACCCTGCCTGCCCGAAGCCGTTTGGCCCCGAGATCGAATGCCCCGCTCAGGCGACGCCCACCGGCGGCGACGGGATCGTGGCGCTCCTGTCCGCGGCCTCGAGCCTCGCCAACCGCTCGCGGATCACCGCCGCCTCTTGCCGCTCGGCCTCGAGCCGGCGCGCCAGCAGCCGCTGGCGCTCGCGGCCGCGGCCACCCTGCGCCCAGGCGACGAAGCCGCCCCAGAGAAAGCCGATGAACAGGCTGATCAGGGCCACCGCATACACGGGCAGGCTCACCGGCGACGTGAGCACCGGCCACAGGCTAAGCTCAACCGGCGTGTGGTTGCGCACCGCGAACACGATGACGATGAGGAACAGGATCGGAACAATGATCCAGAACAAGATCTTCATGGGCGCCACCTTCTCCCCTGCTCCCTGCCCTTATTCGTCCTCGGCGTTGAGCTTCTCGCGCAATTGCTTGCCGGTCTTGAAATACGGAATGTACTTGGAGGTCACGCTGACGGTATCGCCGGTGCGCGGGTTGCGGCCGATGCGCGCGCCGCGCTCCTTCACCGAGAAGGCGCCGAAGCCACGCAGCTCGACCCGATCGCCGCGCGACAATGCCGAGGCGATCTCCTCGAAAACGGTGGTGACGATGCGCTCGACGTCGCGATGGTAGAGGTGCGGATTGGCAGCCGCGAGCCGAGCAATGAGCTCGGACTTGGTCATCGATCCTTCCCCTCCCTGTACCAGGCCGGCGTGTCCTGCGCCAGCCTTGCCGTCAAGCTTCGCTTTACATCCGAGGGTGCCAGACGGATACCAGCCCGTCAAGATTAAGTGTTTCTAGAAAAAGCGCTTTTCCGGCCATGCCATGCAGCCAGCGGCTGACCTGCTCGGCGGTGTCGGTGTTGCCGACGTCGCGGATCGGCAGGTCCGCGGACACCTTCTTCGCCTCCTGCAGCCACTGCCGGGCCTCGCTCTCGCCACCGATGGCGTCGATCAGGCCGTTCGCCAGGGCCTGGCGTCCGGTGTAGACGCGGCCATCGGCGAGCCTGGTGACGTCGTCGTGGCTCATCTTCCGCCGCTCCTCGACCATGGCGACGAACATCTGGAAGATGTCGGCGACCACCGCCTCGGTCGCCTCGCGCGCATCCGGCGTGAACGGCTCGAGCGGGTTGGGCTGCGCCTTCAGCGGCCCGCTCTTGATCGACTCCGGCTCGATGCCGAGCTTGTCCAGCAGCCCGGTGACGTTGGCCGTCTGCATGATGACGCCGATGGATCCGGTCAGCGTACCCTCGCGGGCGAAGATCCGCTCGCTAGCCAATGCGGTCATGTAGGCCGCCGAGGTCGCCACCTCCCCCATCACCGCGATGACCGGGATCTCCTGGCCGATCTCGTAGAGCCGGCGATAGAGGGCCTCGCCGCCGACGACCGTGCCGCCGGGGCTGTCGATGCGCACGACCAGCGCCTTGACGCTGCCGTCCTCCTTCAGCGCCTCGAGTGCCTGATCGCGTTCGGGATCATCGGCGATGATCCCGGTGACGGTCAGCCGGGCGACGTGCGAGCGCGAGACCAAGCCATCGAACCGGCCGTAAGCGGCGAGCGCGACGCCGACGACGGCTGCGACCGCGACCAGTTGCCACACCGTCAGCCGGCGCTTCAGCCGCCGCCGGTCGATGAGGTAGTCGGTGGCGAGCGCCATGGCCTGGGGTGTCCGCCGGATCAGCTACTCGTCGTCGTCGTCGCCCTCGCCGTCCTCCCGGGACGCGCGTGCCGCCGCCCGCTTCTGCTCGGCGGCGCGCTCGCGCTTCTCCTTGATCGCAGCGCCGAGGATCTCGCCGAGGCTGGCGCCCGAGTCCGACGAGCCGTACGTCGCCACCGCCTTCTTCTCGTCGTCGAGCTCGCGGGCCCGGATCGACAGGCTCACCCGGCGGGCAGCCATGTCGAGCTGGGTGATCTTGGCATCGATCTTCTCGCCTGGCGCAAACCGATCCGGCCGCTGCTCGCTGCGGTCGCGCGAGAGCTCGGTCTTGCGGATCATCCCGGTCAGGCCGTCGCCGGCCTGCACCTCGATGCCGTTCTCGAGGATGGCAGTGACCGTGCAGGTGACGATATCGCCCTTCTTGAACTTGCCCACCGAGGCCGCGAACGGATCGTCCTCGAGTTGCTTCACGCCGAGCGAGATGCGCTCCTTATCGACATCGACGTCGAGGATTTTGGCGCGGACCATCTCGCCCTTGCGCTGCTCGGCCAGGACCTCCTCGCCCGATCGGCTCCACGACAGGTCCGAAAGGTGGACCATGCCGTCGATGTCGCCGGGCAGGCCGATGAACAGCCCGAACTCGGTGATGTTCTTGATCTCGCCCTCGACCTCGGAGCCGACGGGGTGCTTGTCGAGGAAGTCGTCCCACGGGTTGGCCATGCACTGCTTCAGCCCGAGGCTGATGCGGCGCTTGTCCTTGTCGACGTCGAGGACGACGACCTCCACCTCCTGGCTGGTGGAGACGATCTTGCCTGGGTGAACGTTCTTCTTGGTCCAGCTCATCTCGGAGACGTGGACCAGGCCCTCGACCCCCGGCTCCAGCTCGATGAACGCGCCGTAGTCGGTGATGTTGGTCACTCGGCCAAGGAACTTGGCGGCCTTCGGGTACTTGAGCTCGACCCCATCCCACGGGTCCGCCTCGAGCTGCTTCATGCCGAGGGAGATCCGCTGGGTCTCCGGGTTGAAGCGGATCACCTGCACCTTGACGGTCTCGCCGATCTGCAGCGCCTCAGACGGATGGTTGATGCGCTTCCAGGAGATGTCGGTCACATGCAACAGGCCGTCGACGCCGCCGAGGTCGACGAAGGCGCCGTAGTCGGTGATGTTCTTGACCACGCCCTCGAGGACCTGTCCCTCCTTGAGGTTGGCGATCAGCTCGGAGCGCGCCTCGGCCCGGGTTTCCTCGAGCACCGCCCGCCTGGAGACGACGATGTTGTTGCGGCTGCGGTCCATCTTCAGGATCTGGAACGGCTGCGGCGTGTTCATCAGCGGGCTGATGTCGCGCACCGGGCGGATGTCCACCTGGCTGCCGGGAAGAAAGGCGACGGCGCCGGACAGGTCGACGATGAAGCCGCCCTTGACCCGGCCGAAGATCGTGCCGGTGATGCGCTCGCCGTTATTGAACGCCTTCTCCAGGACGTTCCAGGCTTCCTCGCGCCGGGCCTTCTCCCGGCTGAGCATGACCATGCCGTCGCGGTCCTCGTAGCGCTCGACGAACACATCGACGGTGTCGCCGGGGACGATCTGCGCCGGCTGCCCGGGTGCTCCGAACTCCTTGAGGCTGACGCGGCCCTCCGACTTCAGTCCGACGTCGATGACCGCCATGTCGTTCTCGATGCCGACGACCGTGCCTTGGACGACGCGGCCTTCGAACCCTTCCGCCTCCCCCATTGTTTGGTCGAGTAGGGCGGCGAAGCTCTCCTTGCCGCTCGGGCTCTGCTGGTCGGCGGCGGTTGCGGGGTGGGTCATGCGTTCGATGTTCCGTCGATTGGCTGGGTTAAGCGTTGAGGGGGTGCGAACGATCCATGCTGCGGGAGGGTCCACAGGAGAATGCGGCAGCAATGCCGCCGGCGAGGAGGGAGGGCGCGGAGCGATGGCGTCACAGCGACGATGCCGTCAGCTCCGCCTTCACGCATGCGCATCCCGCAAGCGTGCTTCGACGATCTCAAGAGCGGCTGCAAAAGCGTGTTCGGCGTCCAGCGTGCTTGTGTCGATGACGACTGCGTCCCGCGCGGGAACGAGAGGGGCAACGCTTCTTTGCGAATCGCGGGCGTCGCGTTCCTGCATCTCCCGCAGAACGCGGCTAGGTATAGCGTCTACCCCCCGCTCCCGCAACTCCTTAAGCCGCCGTTCGGCGCGCACCTCCAGGCTGGCGGTGACGAAGAGCTTGCAGTCGGCGTCGGGGCAAACGACGGTCGCGATGTCGCGTCCGTCGAGCACCGCGCCGGGGCGATCTCCCGGCGGCTGGGCGGCGAAATTCCGCTGGAACGCCAGCAGCGCCGCGCGCACCTCGGGCATGGCCGCGACCTTGGAGGCGACGTCGGCCACGTCGTCGCCGCGCAGGTCGGCTCGATCCAGATCGGCGGGCGCGAGCCGCAGCGCCTCCGCCTCCGCAGCTTCCGGCGCGATGCCGGCCCGGCTCTCGATCAGCATGGCGGCGACGGCGCGGTAGAGCGCGCCGGTGTCCAGATAGGCGAAGCCGAGATGCTCGGCCAGGCGGCGCGCGAGCGTCCCCTTGCCCGCCGCGGCCGGCCCGTCGATGGCGATGACCCGCGCCCGTCTCGGCTTTCATCGCTGCCGTCCTTCCTGCCCCTGGGGCACCGTAGCCACGGCGCCGGCTGACCGGCAAGGCCGCCGTGGATTTCGCCGCGGCCTTCGCGCAAGATCCGCCTCCCGCTGCCGGCCGGCCACAGATCCGATACGCAGATGAACACCCTTCCCGCCGCCTCTTTCGCTTCGTCTCGGCGGCGCTGCGCGATCTCGCCCCGCTCATCTCGGTCATCGCCTTCTTCCAGATCGTCGTCCTGCGCCAGCCGTTCCCGAATCTGGCCGAGGTGCTGGTCGGCTGCGTCTTCGTCGTCCTCGGCCTGACCCTGTTCGTCCGCGGCCTGGAGATGGGCCTGTTCCCGCTGGGCGAGGCCATGGCCGCGGCCTTCGTCCGCAAGGGCAGCCTCGCGGCGCTGCTGGCCTTCGCCTTCGCGCTCGGCTTCGGCACGACCTTCGCCGAACCGGCGCTGATCGCCATCGCCAGCGAGGGCGCCCGCGTCGCGTCCGAGGCCGGCGCCATCGGCGCCGGCGCCGAGGAGGCCGCGGCCTACGCCCTGCAGCTTCGCCTGTGGGTGGCCGTGGCCGTCGGCGTGGCCCTGGTCATCGGCGTCTTTCGCATCCTCAAGGGCTGGCCGATCCCGGTGCTCATCATCGCCGGCTATCTCGGCGTGGTCGCGCTGACGCCGCTGGCGCCGGAGAGGATCGTCGGCATCGCCTTCGACTCCGGCGGCGTCACCACCTCGACGATCACGGTGCCGCTGGTCACGGCCCTAGGCGTCGGCCTCGCCCGCTCGATCCGCGGGCGCAATCCGGTGGCCGACGGCTTCGGCCTGATCGCCTTCGCCAGCCTGACCCCGATCGTATTCGTCCTCCTGTTCGGCATCGTCGGCACGATCAGGATCGGCGGCTGACATGGAGCTGACCGGGTTCGTCCTGTCGACGGCGTGGGCCAGCGCGCTCGATCTGATCCCGGTGGTCGGCGGTTCTCCTGGTGTTCCAACTGGCCGTGCTGCGCCGGCCGCTGCCGAACCTGCGGCGGATCGGCCTCGGCCTGGTCTACGTGTTCGCCGGCATGACGCTGTTCCTGGTCGGCCTGCACGAGGCGCTGTTTCCCATCGGCCGGACCATGGCGCTCCAGCTCGCCGAGACCAGCGCCCAGGCCGGCGAGCGCGGCGCCATTCCCGATTGGCGCGACTACCTCGGCGTCTACGCCTTTGCCGCCGCCATCGGCTTTACCACCGCCATCGCCGAGCCGGCGCTGATCGCGGTGGCGCTGAAGGCCCAGGAAACCTCGGGCGGCGCCATCCCGGCGCTGGGGCTGCGCCTCGCGGTCGCCATCGGCGTCGGCGTCGGCGTGGCCCTGGGCACCTTTCGCATCGTCACCGGGCTGCCGCTGCCCTACTTCATCATCGCCGGCTACGCCATCGTCATGCTGCAGACCCTGACCTCGCCGCGGGCCATCGTTCCGCTCGCCTACGACACCGGCGGCGTCAGCACCTCCACCGTCACCGTGCCGGTCGTGGCCGCCCTGGGCCTCGGCCTGGCCGCCACGGTGCCGGGGCGCAGCCCGCTGATCGACGGCTTCGGATTGATTGCATTCGCCTGCGTCTGCCCCATTATGTCGGTGCTCGCCTACGTCTGGCTGGCGCACCGGCTGCGGCGAAAGCCCCCATCGGGAGGTGCGAAGTCATGAACCTCAAGGTGATCTTCGCGCTCGTCGGCGAGGAACGGACCGACGCGGTGCTGAACGCCGCCCGCGCCGCCGGCGCCACCGGGGCGACGGTCATCACCAACTGCCGCGGCGAGGGGCTGACCCCGGAGAAGAGCTTCCTCGGCCTGGAGGTCACGGCCCAGCGCGACATCCTCCTCTTCCTCGTCGCCGAGCCGAAGGCCCGGGAGATCCTCGAGACCATTGCTTTGGCCGGCAAGCTGGACAGCGAGCCCGGCGCCGGGATCGCCTTCCAGGTGGCGATCGAGGACGCGGTGGGCCTGCGGACCCAGGCGCGGGCGCTCTTCAGCGCCATCGCGGAGCGGATATGAGCGAAGCCGCGACCGATCCGGCCGCCGCGCTTGTTCGCGTCGGCGACGTGATGAGCCCGACGGTGCGCATGATCGCGCTCACCGCCAGCGTCGCCGAGGCGCTGGAGGCCATGCGCGACGCCGGCGTCAGCTCGCTGGTCGTCGAACGGCGCGATGACGACGACGAGTTCGGGCTGATCGTCGTCACCGACATCGCCCGCGAGGTCATCGCCAAGGACCGGGCCGCCGAGCGGGTCAACGTCTACGAGGTCATGTCCAAGCCGGTGCTGACGGTTCCGGTGGACATGCAGAGCAAGTACGCCGTCCGGCTGCTGGTGCGCTTCAATCTGTCCCGGGCGCTGGTGGTCGACCAGACCCGCTCGCCGGTCGGCATCGTCACGCTGCGCGATTTGGTGCTGCGCCATGCCGCGGCCGGGCTGCAGGATCCACCGTGAGCGGCTCGGAAGCCAGGGCGCTGCTTCGCCGGGCGCGCTCGGCGGCGCTGGCGACATCGCTCGCCGCCGACGGCAGCGGCAGCGGCTGGCCCTATGCCTCGCTGGTCACCATCGCCTGCGACGCGGACGCGAGCCCGATCCTGCTGCTCTCCGATCTCTCCGACCACACCCGCAACATCGCCAGCGACGGCCGCGCCAGCCTGCTCGTCGAGGCGGCGTCGGGCCGGGCCAATCCGCAGACCGGCCCGCGGGTGAGCCTGCTGGGCCGGATCACCAAGACGGAGGAGGAGCGGCACCGCCGGCGGTTCCTTGCCCGCCACCCCTCCGCCGGCCTCTACGCCGGCTTTGCCGACTTCAACGTCTACCGGATGAGCGTCGAGCGCGCGCACTTCATCGGCGGCTTCGGCCGCGCCGCCTGGCTCGCCCCTGAAGACGTGCTCCTTGCTCACGAAACCGCGGCGGCGGCGGCTGAGGCGGAGCCTTCGCTGCTCGCAGCGTGGCAGGGCGCCGCGCGCAGAGGCGCTCTCGGAGGCCGCGGAACACCGGCTGGCTCGGCCCGGCGCCGGCTGGCGGCTCATCGCCATCGACCCGGAGGGCTGCGACGTCCGGCGACGGGGCGTGTTGGCCCGCCTGGACTTCGGCCGGTTGGTTCAGACCGCGGATGAGCTTGCCGCCGCGCTGGAGGCCCTGTTCGGCGGCGGCGACGCGGCTGCGGGGCGGCCCTGACTTCGCTCTTGCGGCGAGCAAGAAAACCTGTCCGGAAGCCCGACTTTCCGCCACCCGCGGAGCGACCGTCTCGCGCTTGCACGCGAGTCGAAAAGGCTTAGTATCGGGCTGAAGATAGAGCGGGAATGCCCATCTAAATGGCGAGCGCGGTCCGCCGGCGGTGCCCTGTCATGGGGATCGCGGGGCGGTTCACCGAACGAGACAACGACGATAACGCGAGGGAAAGACTCATGACAGCAACTGGACGTGACCGTACCTCCAACGCCAAATTGTTGGCGTGGGTCGAGGAGATTTCGGCGCTGTGCAAGCCCGACAGCGTCTACTGGTGCGATGGCTCTGAGGAGGAGTACGACCGGCTCAGCGAGCTGATGGTCAAGGGCGGCACCTACATCAGGCTCAACCCCGAGAAGCGGCCGAACTCGTACCTCGCCCGCTCGCATCCGAGCGACGTCGCCCGCGTCGAAGAGCGGACCTACATCTGCTCCGCCAACAAGGAAGACGCCGGGCCGACCAACAACTGGATGGACCCGGCCGAGATGAAGACGGTCCTCAAGGGCGTCTTCGACGGCTGCATGAAGGGGCGGACGATGTACGTCATTCCCTTCAGCATGGGCCCGCTCGGCTCGCCCATCGCCCAGATCGGCGTCGAGATCACCGACTCGCCCTACGTCGTCTGCAACATGCGGATCATGACCCGCATGGGACAGAAGGTCCTCGACGTCCTCGGCTCCGACGGCTTCTTCATCCCCTGCATCCACTCCGTCGGCGCGCCGCTGGAGCCCGGCCAGCAAGACGTGCCGTGGCCGTGCGAAGGCGACATCAGCAAGAAGTACATCTGCCACTTCCCCGAGACCCGCGAGATCTGGTCCTACGGCAGCGGCTACGGCGGCAACGCCCTGCTCGGCAAGAAGTGTCTGGCGCTGCGCATCGCCTCGGTGATGGCCCGCGACGAGGGCTGGCTCGCCGAGCACATGCTGATCCTGGGGCTGGAGTCCCCGCACGGCGACAAGACCTACGTCGCCGCCGCGTTCCCCAGCGCCTGCGGCAAGACCAACCTGGCGATGATCCTGCCGCCCAACGGCTTCGAGGGCTGGAAGGCCACGACCATCGGCGACGACATCGCCTGGATCAAGCCGGCGCCCGACGGCAGCCTGCGCGCGATCAACCCGGAGTTCGGCTTCTTCGGCGTCGCCCCGGGCACGTCCTACGACTCCAACCCGATGGCCATGGACTCGGTGAGGGGCAACGCGATCTTCACCAACGTCGCGTTGACCGACGACGGCGACGTCTGGTGGGAGGGCATGGGCCCGGCGCCGGCGCACGCCATCGACTGGAAGGGCAACGACTGGACGCCGGCGTCCGGCGACCCCGGCGGCGCATCCCAACGCCCGCTTCACCGCGCCGGCGGCGCAGTGCCCGACCATCGATCCCGGCGTGGGAGGATCCGCAGGGCGTGGCCGATCGAGGCGTTCATCTTCGGCGGCCGGCTTTCGAAGACCTTCCCGCTGGTCTACGAGGCGCGCGACTGGAAGCACGGGGTGTTCATGGCCGCGACCATGGGCTCCGAGGCGACCGCCGCCGCCATCGGCCAGGCCGCGATCCGGCGCGACCCGTTCGCGATGCTGCCGTTCATCGGCTACAACATGGCCGACTACTGGGCCCACTGGCTGAGCATGGAAGGCAAGGGCTACAAGCTGCCCAAGATCTTCCGGGTCAACTGGTTCCGCAAGGACGAGAACGGCAAGTTCATCTGGCCCGGGTTCGGCCAGAACATGCGCGTGCTCAAGTGGATCGTCGACCGGGTGCAGGGCCGCGCCGAGGCGGTGGAAAGCCCGTTCGGGCTGAGCCCGCGCTACGAGGACATCACCTGGGCGGGCCTCGACTTCAGCCGCGACAAGTACCACGGCATCATGGACATCGCCCGCCAGGGACTGATGGCCGAGGCGGCCGAGATCCGGCAGTTCTTCGACACCTTCGGCGACCGCCTGCCCGACGAACTCGAGCGCCAGCGCAAGGCCCTCGAGGAGAAGGCCGGCAGCTCCCCGGAAGTTTGGAAGATGGCCGGTTAGCGACCCGTCGGATAAAGAGGAAGCGTCATTGCGAGGAGGCGAAGCCGACGAAGCAATCCAATGTTCTGGATCGCCGCGCCGCCTTCGTGACTCGCGATGACGCACTTTCGGAAGCGGCTTCCGCCGGCTCGACCGACCTAGCGACCGAGCCCCGCCGCACCCCGGCGGGGCTCTTTCGTCTAGGCCGGGCTCGCGCGCCGGCGGAGCACGGACATGCTCGCTTAACCGCACGTTGGCCTTCGTCCTCGGCCCGGGGCTGAGGTCCGACGGTCCGCGCGGAACTCGAGTGCGAGCGGCTACGTTATCTCCCGTACCACAACCAGGGAGATACGAGATGGTCACCACGGTCGGAACCGAAAGCGACCTCGTCGACATGCTGAACAACCTCATCCAGCTCGACTACGACGCGATCGAGGCCTACGACGCCGCCGTCGACCGGCTGGACAGCGCCGAGTACAAGGCCCGGCTCAAGGAGTTTCGCGAAGACCACGCGCGGCACACCCGCGACGTCGGCGCCGTCGTCACCGAGCTCGGCGGCAAGCCGGCGAAGCAGGGCGGGGCCAAGAGCATGCTGACCCGCGGCAAGGTGATGATGGCCGACCTGTTGGGCGACACCGCCATCCTGCAGGCGATGAAGTCGAACGAGGACGACACCAACACCGCCTACGAGCGGGCGGTGAAGGCCGCCGAAGGCACCCCGGCCGCGGCAACCGTGCTGCGCGCCGGCCTCGAGGACGAGCGCCGCCACCGCGCCTGGATCGAGCAGGCCATCGCCGCGCGCTGACGCTCGCACCGGGTCGCGCCCGGCCGCTCGACCCCGGCGCGATAGAGCAATGTGATTGGGTTGAGCACCAGACCCTAAAGCAACGTCGTCGCGAGCCGCAAAGCGGCGTGGCAATCCAGACTGGATTGCTTCGTCGGCTTCGCCTCCTCGCTAGACGAAGTTGCCTCCTCGCTAAGACGAAGTTTTTGTTCGTTCCCAATTTCAGCAGGAACCTGCGCAGTGGGCTGTGACCGTCGTCACTGCGGCGCCTCTCGCCCGCGGGTACAGTTGAGCGTACGTCACGGCGGAGAGCCCACTGCCGCCATCCTACCGCATCGCGAACAGCTCCTGGTGGAAGCGCTCCTCCACCGGAAAACCTTGCGCGGCGAAGTCTTGGCGCAGGGCGGCGCCGAAGCCGCCCGGGCCGCAGAACCAGAGGCTAGCGTCGCGCCAACCCGGCGCCAGCTCGCGGATCCGCGCGCCCGTGAGCCGGCCGTCGCGGGCGTCGACGAGGACGTGCAGCCGGATGCCGGCGGCCTCGGCGTCGGCGGTGAGCTTGCCGATGGCCCCGGCGTCGTAGTCGGCGGTGGTGTGGAACAGGTCGACCTCCTGGCCCGTGGCCGCCTCCGAGCCCGTCCGCCGTGCCTGGGCCCGGTGCTTCATCCGGGCGACGAAGGGGGTGATGCCGATGCCGCCGCCGACCCAGATCTGCCGCGGGCGGTCGTCATCGAAGGTGAAGCAGCCGTACGGCCCCTCGACGGTGACCTCCTGCCCCACCTTCAGGGTCTGCGCCAGCCTGCGGGTGTAGTCGCCAAGCTCCTTGGCGATGAAGGTGATCCGCCGGTCGGTCTCGCTCCAGGCCGAGGCGATGGTGAAGGGGTGCGGCCCCTCCGCCGCGTCCGCCGTGGCGAAGGCGAACTGGCCGGCCTTGTGCCCCGGCCAACCGCTTGGCAGGTCGATGGCGGCCTCGATCACGTGCACGCCGGGATATTGGTACAAGGCCGCGACCCGGCCCGTCACTCGCCGGCCGGCGCCGACCCTCCGGACCAGGACGACGACCGCGGCGTACGTCCCGTAGGCGAGGAGCAGGGCCATGACCACGCCCAGCGGCGAGGCCCAGGCGCTGAAGCGCATCAGCACCACGGTGTGGAAGACCAGCACCAGGTAGACCGCCGCGAGCAGCCGGTGGGTCTTGTAGAACAACCGGTAGGGGAAGCTCTGGATGAGCGCCAGGGCAATCAACAGCACCGCCGCGTAGAACGCCCATTCGCCGAGGCTTTCGGCCGGCTCGCGCAGGCTCCGCAGGGTTTCCGCCACCAGGTTCTCCGGGCCGCCCCGCGGCCCCCGCATCGGCCGCTCCAGCCAGCCCAGGTCGACGGCCCACTTCGGCGCCTTTGCCCAGAGCCAGTGGACGATCGCCAGCACCAGGGCGCCGATCCCCAGCCATTTGTGCAGCCGGTACATCTTGTCGAGGCCGCCCAGCCACCGCTCCGGCCAGCGCGGCCGGAGCGCCAGGATCATGGCGAGGCTCATGCAGCCCACGGCGAGGACGCCGGTGGCCTGGACCATGGAGCCGCGGAGCGGGAAGAACCCTTGTGGGCGGAACACCTGCGGGTCGGACGCGAGCCATAACGCGGCCAGCAGCGCCAACACGCCCCAGAAGGTCAGCTTGATGGTCCGCATGCTGCTCGTCCCCCGTTTCCGCCGCCGTTCGGCAAGCCGTCGGCAAGCCAGAGGATAGCGCCCGCGGGCCGCGCCCGGTTGCCCTATGTCATGGGCACGCCAGCGCTAGACGCGCCGGCGGGGCCTCGACGGGCTAGGCTTGCCGCAAGCAACCGAGAAAATTCTCGACCCTCGCTTCCAGCTCCCGCGTCTGCGTAGTCAGGACCCCGGCGGAATGGCCGATCGCTTCCGCCGACCGCCCCGTCTCGGCGACGGCCGCGTTCACGCCATCGATGGTGCTGGAGACCGCCTCGACGTTGCGCGCCGCCCGCTCGATGGCGCCGGAAATGTCGTCCGTCGCCGCTCCCTGCTCCTGCACCGCCGCCGATATCGCCGTTGCAGCCTCATTGAGTAGGGTAACCGTCTCGTTCATTGTCTCGATTGCCTGGGCAACCTGCTTGGTCACGTCCTTTACCGCGTGGATGCGCGCACCGATCTCCTCGGTGGCACGGCTCGTCTGACCGGCCAGGGCTTCACCTCGGCGGCGACCACCGAAAACCCCTTTCCGGCCTCGCCGGCACGGGCGACCTCGATCGTCGCATTCAAGGCGAGGAGATTGGTCTGGCCGGCGACCTGGGAGATCAGTTCGACCACGTCGCCGATGCTCTGGACGTCGCTGACGAGGCTCTGCACCACGCTGGTTGCACTTTGCATCCGCTCGGCGGTGAGGTTCGCCAGCTCGTGCGAGCGCGTGATCTGGCGCTCGATTTCGTGGATCGATGCCGTCACCTGGGCGGTTGCGCTCGCCACACTCTGCACCTCGTCACTTGCGGCGCGCGATGATGTCGTGACGGCAATCGACCGCTCGCCGGTCTTCGCCGTAGCGTTCGTCATGACGGCTGCGACCTCGTTGAGGCGCGTCGTCGAGTTCGCGACCTCGCCGACGATCTCGAGCACGGCGCCGCGGAAGTCGCTCCCGAGCTTGTCGAGAAGAACCTTGCGCTCGTCTTCCGCCAGTTTCGCGGCGTGGATATCGACGAGCGAGCCGCAGGCCCGGCGCGGTTTGCCCGAGCCCTCGGCGATCACGCCGCCGGTCACCCGGAACCACCGCCAGGATCCGTCCGCCACCTTCAGTCGATAGGTAACGTCGTAGATGCCGCACGAGGCCAGTGCCTCGTTAAAGGCCGCGAAGGTGGCGCCGGCATCGTCCGGATGCAGGCGGCCCGACCAGGATTGCATTCGGTTCGGGAACTCGGCTTCGCTCGAAAAGCCGCAGAGGCGCCGGAACTCCGGGGACCACGTCCAGCGGGCGTGCGGATGGGTGGCATCGCCGTCGACGAGCACCGCGTCCCACGGGCCGACGCCGGAATGGGCGAACAGGGTGTCCAGCAGTTCGATCCGCGTGGCCAGCTCACGGCCGTTGCGTAGAAACGGAAGCATTGGCGATCCCCAACAAATCGGACGTCACGAAACCGGCACATGTTTAACCCCCTTGGTCGTTAGCTTCGGGTTACCCACGCGCGCTGCTGTTGATGGCGGACGAGCGGGGACGGGCGCGGCGGCCTGTCGTCAGGCGAGCGGCGAGAGCACCGAACGGCTGGTGAGCGGGCGGCCGGCGCCAATGTTGCCATTGCCGGCGCGGCGGGCCTAGAAGCAGCGGCAACGACAAGGCGGGGAGCAAGAACGATGAGTGCCGACGGCTGGATCTCGCTTGCCGTGCTTGCGGCCGCCGTCGTCGCCTTCGCCACCGACCGCTTCCGCGCCGACGCCGTTGCGCTGGCCGTCCTCCTTGCCCTGGCCGTCTCCGGCGTGGTGACGGCAAACGAAGCCATTGCCGGCTTCGCCGATCCATCCGTTTTGATGATCGGCGGCCTGTTCATCGTCGGCGAGGCGCTGGTCACAACCGGCGTCGCCACCGGTCTCGGCGCCTGGCTCGCCAATGTGGGCAAGGGCAGCGAGACCCGCCTGATCGTACTGCTGATGGGGGTCGTCGGCGCCGTTGGCGCGTTCATGAGCTCGACCGGCATCGTCGCCATGTTCATCCCGGTCGTGCTCGGTCTCGTCGCCAGGACCGGCATCAGCCGGGCGACGCTGATGATGCCGCTCTCGGTCGCGGCGCTGTCAGCGGGCTGATGACGCTGATCGCGACCGTGCCGAACCTCGTGGTCAGCGCCGCCCTCACCGGCCGCGGGCTCGAGCCCTTTGGCTTCTTCGAGCTGACCCCGATCGGGGTCGCCATCCTGATCGTCGCCATCGTCTACATGACCACCGTCGGCCGCAGGCTGCTCGACCGCCCGGAGCCGCGCCCCGAGCGGCCGGAAGTCTCGGCCGACGAGCTGCTGGCGAAGTACGAGCTCACCGGCCGCTTCCGCGTGCTGCGCATCCATGCCGGTTCCGCCCTTGCCGGGCGCACCGTCGGCGAGAGCCAGATCCGCTCGCGTTACGGCGTCACCCTCGTTGCCTCCATCCGCCCGCGCGGCGACGGATTCGTCGTTCGCCCGGCGCTGTCGGAGACAGCCATGCGCGCCGGCGACCTGATCATCGTCGTCGGCGAAACGGACGCGGTCGAAGCGTTCGTGGCGGCGGAGAGCCTGCGCGAGACGCCCGTGGGCGAGCGCCTGCGCCTCGCCGCCCGTCAGGAGCTGGGCCTGGCTGAGGTGATGCTGGCGCCGGACGCGCCGCTGATCGGCAAGACCCTGCGCCAGGCGGGGTTTCGCAAGCGCCGCGGCCTCGCCGTGGTCGGCATCCGTCACGCCGGCGAGGTGATCGAGGGCAACCTGATCGACACGCCGCTGCGCTTCGGCGACCTGATCTTAGTGATCGGCGACTGGGGCCGGATCGCCGGGCTGCAGGAGCATCCGGGCGAGTTCGTTGTCATGCGCCTGCCCCAGGAGGTGAAGTTCATCGCCCCTGCCCGGGTCCGGGCGCCAATTGCCGTCGCCATTCTGGTTGCCATGGCGGCGGTGATGACCTTTGGTCTGCTCCCGAACGTCATCGCCGTGCTGGCGGCGGCGCTGGCGGTGCTCGCCACCGGCTGCGTGCCGGCCAAGCGCGTCTATCGCAGCATCGGCTGGTCGACCCTGGTCCTGATCGCCGGGATGTTACCCATGGCCACCGCCCTGGAGAAGACCGGGGTGACCGAGATGATGGCGAGCGGGCTCACCAGCGTCCTCGCCGGAACCGGCGCCTACGGCATGCTCAGCGTCCTGTTCCTGATCACCGCGGCGCTGGGCCTGTTCATCTCCAACACGGCCACCGCGGTGCTCATCGCTCCGGTGGCCATCAGCGCGGCACAAACGCTCGGCGTCTCCACCCACGCCTTCGCCGTGACCGTGGCCGTCGCCTGCTCCTGTGCGTTCGCGACGCCGGTATCCTCGCCGGTAAACACGCTCGTGCTGGAACCCGGTCGCTACACCTTTAACGACTTCGTCAAGGTCGGCGTCCCGCTTCTCCTCTTGAGCCTCGTCGTTACCGTCGTCATGGTCGCGGCGCTCTACCCGCTGACGCCCGGCGCAAGATGATTGCTACAAGAAGGAGCCTGCGTCCTCGCAAGTTCCGCCGACGCTAGGCGCCTACAGCCGGGCGAGCAGCCGGGCAAGCGTCTCCTCGAGCCACTGCCGATGCCGGCGCTGGCGCTACTGATCATTCCGCCGCTCTTTCACCGCCTGCACGTCCTGATCGACGTCCTCGGGTTCGCCCTCGGCCTGATCCACCTGCAGCGGCGCTGCCGGGGCATCGCTGAGCCCCCGCTCCTCTTCGATATCTTCGCGTTCGCCTTCGGGCTTGTCCTGCTATTGGGGCAGCACCTTCGCCTTCCTCGCCGGCGCGGTGGTGCTGAACGTGCTGAAGGAGGAGTTGCCGGAACAGCGGCAGAGCCGGTTCGGGCCCTTCCTCCCCGGCGCCGGTGGTTACGCCGCCGTCTTGCTGGCGGCGTGTGATGCATCTCGCGCCGGCGGTGCGACCCTTGGGCCGCCCCGGCCGGCAGCGTGTCGTGCTACGGCTTCAGGTACATCCCGCGAACCTCGGCGAGGCTCTCGGTGATGCGCTTGTTGATGATCTCGGTGGCCTCGCGATTGGCCTGCACGACCATGTCGGCCAGCTCCTTCATGTTGGCCAGCGCCCGCTCGAAGGCCGCCTTGGCGATCTCCGTCTGCTTCGCCATCATCTCTTCCGGCTTCTTCTGCGCCGCCACCTCGCGCGACATCGCCGCGGCATCTTCCATGGCCTGCTTGAAGATCTCGGCCTGGCGCGCCATCACCGCCTGCATGCCCTCGTAGGCGCGCCGGTTCGCCTCGGTCAGCGCCTCGATGTTGCGGCTGTACCCCTGCATCATCGCGTTGACGTCGACGCCGGGCATTTGAACACCCGCCATCATCTTGGAAAAATCCATCGGCATAAACGGGTTGTTCGGTTGATTGGCCATTTCGGAACCCTCTCCTCCCGGGCGTTGAAAGCGCGATAGTAGACCGGCGAAGCGGCGGCAACAACGAAAGCCTCGTCGTGATCCCGAGCGTGAGGGCGCGCCGTCGCGTCAGCAGGCGTTCGGGTGGGGGCGCCATCGCCCCTTCCAGCCGTCATGGCCGCTGTTATTGCTTGTTACGGCCATCCACGCCTTCAGTGGACCCCCGGAACAAGTCCGGGGGTGACGAATGAAGGTTCGGTAGCGCGCAAAAGTGGCTGATGACACCGCTTACGGGGTTCTGGTGCGTCGTTCTTAGGCCTGGTAGTCGAGGCCGAGGTCGCGATAGAAGGCCGGGTCCTCGCTCCAGCGCCCCTGCACCCGGACGAACAGGAACAGGTGCACGCGGCAACCGAGCAGCCGCTCCAGCTCGGCGCGGGCGGCGGCGCCTATGCGGCCCAACCGGCTGCCCTTGGCGCCGATGACGATGCCCTTCTGCCCCTCGCGCTGGACGTTGACGATCTGGCGAATCTCGACGCTGCCGTCGGCACGCTCACTCCAGCTTTCGGTCTCGACCGAGACGGCGTAGGGCAGCTCCTGGCCAAGCGCCAGGAACAACTGTTCGCGGGTGATCTCGGTGGCGAAGACACGCTCGGACAGATCCGAAACTTGGTCTTCGGGGAACAGCCACGGCCCCTCCGGCAGGCGCTGGGCCAGATGAGTGACCAGGTCGGCCACGCCGTCGCCGGTCAAGGCAGAGACCATGAACACGTCGCTAAAGGCGCCGGTCCGATTGAGGGCGTCGGTGAGGCGAAGGAGATCCGGCTTGGCGACGAGGTCGATCTTGTTCAGCGCCAGGATCGCCTGGCGGCGCGCGGCCTTGAGCCGGTCGACGATCCGCATCGGCTCGCCTTCGATACTGCCGCCCGGCATCGACGACCAGCACCACCTCGTCGGCGTCACTGGCGCCGCTCCAGGCGGCGGCAACCATCGCCCGCTCCAGGCGCTTCTTCGGCTGGAAAATGCCGGGCGTGTCGACGAGGATGATCTGGCTCTCGCCCCGGGCGGTGATGCCGAGGACGCGGAACCGCGTCGTCTGCTGCTTTGGCGTGACGATGCTGACCTTGGCGCCGACGATGGCGTTGACCAGGGTGGACTTCCCGGCGTTGGGCGCGCCGATGACGGCGACGAAGCCGCAGCGCCCGGACCGGCCGCCGGCGCCCGAAAGGCGCTCCGGATCACCCGGCGTGTCGGTTCCCACCCGTCTCGTCCTGGTGAAGGCTGGCGAGGAGGCGTTCCGCTGCGGCCTGCTCGGCGCTGCGCTTGGATGAGCCGCTGGCGACGAAGGCGCCGATCCGGGGCAGCGAGACCTCGATGGAGAACTCGCGGCGCGTGCGGCGGCCCCCGGCGCTCGACCTCGCGGTAGAGGGGCAGGCCGATGCCGCGGGCCTGCGCCCACTCCTGCAACTCCGTCTTGGGATCCTTGGGCGGCGTCCGCGCGCCGATGATCAGCTCCGACCAGTTCGCCTCGATGAAGCCGGCGGCCGCAGGCAACCCGCCGTCCAGGTAAAGCGCGCCGATGATCGCCTCCAGGGTGTCGGCGAGGATGCCCGGGCTGCTGGTGCCGCCGGCGTCCCGCTCGCTGCGCGAGGCGACGATCGACGGGCTGAGCTGAAGCCGCACCGCCACCTGGCTCAGCGCCGGCCGGCTGACCAGCGCCGCATGCCGCTGCGCCAGCGCGCCCTCGCTGTCTGCGGGAAAGCGCCGGTAGAGCAGCTCGGCGACGATGAGGCCGAGAACGCGGTCGCCGAGGAACTCGAGCCGCTCGTTGGAGACGGTGGTTGCCGGGTCGGCGCCGCGCGCGCTCGCGTGGGTCAGCGCCAGCGACAGCAGCGACGGATCGGCGAACCGGTAGCCCAGGCTGGTCTCCACCGCCGTCCCGCCGCCAGCCTCCAGCCGCCGCTCGGCCTTCATGGGATCCCCGAGAACAGCCGGCTGAAGCGGACGGTCTGGAACCACTCCCAGACCCGGAACGGGCTGCCGTCGATGGAGAAGAAGATGAATTCGGCCCGGCCGACCAGGTTCTCCAGCGGCACATAGCCCACCTCGCCGAGGAAGCGGCTGTCGCGGGAGCTGTCGCGGTTGTCGCCCATGGCGAAGAAATGGCCCGGCGGAACCTTGTAGACCCCGGTGTCGTCGTAGGGCCCGGTGTCCGTCATCTCGATGATCGCATGGCTCGCGCCGTTGGGCAGGGTCTCGCGGTAGAGCTGGACGCTCCGCCCGGCGCCGTTGCCGCCGGGCACGGTGTAGTTGCCGACGGGGACGCGCTCAACGGCCTTGCCGTTGATGTGGACGATGCCGCCCTTGAGCTGGATCTCGTCGCCCGGCAAGCCGATCACGCGCTTGATGTAATCGGTCTTGTTGTCGGAGGGCAGCTTGAAGACGACGACGTCGCCGCGCTCCGGCTCCGCCCCGAAAATGCGCCCGGAGATCAGCGGCAGGCCGAACGGCAGCGAGTAGCGGCTGTAGCCATACGTGTACTTCGAGACGAACAGGTAGTCGCCGACCAGCAGGGTCGGGATCATCGATCCAGACGGGATGTTGAACGGCTCGAAGGCGAAGGTGCGGATGACGACGGCGATCAGCACCGCGTAGAACACCGTCTTCAGCAGGTCGACGAAACCGCCGGTCTTGCCGCGTTCGCCGGCGGATGTGGAATTGTTGGCCACTGAGCGCTTGCCCGTCCTGTCCCCGTCGCCCGTCACCGGCCTTGCCACCGGTTGCCTTCGCGTCCGCCGCCCGCCAGCGCCTCCTGCTGCTGGCGCGGCAGCGCCGAGATGACGACGATGGCCTGCGCCATCGGATACTCGTCGCTCAAGGACACGTCGATCGCCGCGGTCATCCCCGGCGGCGTCAGCCTCTCCAGCCGCTCCCTGGCGCCGCCCGTCAGGGTCAAGAACGGCTTGCCCGACGCCATGTTGTCGACGCCGATGCCGCGCCAGGCGACGCCATCGCGAAAACCAGTGCCCAGGGCCTTGGAGCAGGCCTCCTTGGCGGCGTAGCGCTGCGCGTAGCGGGCGGCGCGGGCGACATGGCCGTCGCAGCGGGCGCGCTCCACGTCGGTGAAGACCCGCTCGCAGAACCGCTCGCCGAAGCGCTCCAGAGTCCGTTCGATCCGGCGAATGTCGAGAAGGTCGGTGCCAACGCCGATGATCATAGCAGCGGCGCCCGCGGCGCCCGCGGCGCGGTCGCCCTGGCGTCGTCCATCAGGTCGCGCATCTCCCCGATCGCTGCCTCGAGGCCGCGGAAGATGGCCTCGCCGATGAGGAAGTGGCCGATGTTGAGCTCGACGATCAATGGGATCGCGGCGATCTCCTCCACCGTCTCGTAGCTCAGGCCGTGGCCGGCGTGGCATTCGATCCGGAACTCATGGGCGCGCGCCGCCGCCTTGCGGATGCGCGCAAGTTCCCGCTCCCGATCCTCGCCCTCGCTGTGGCAGTAGCGGCCGGTGTGGAACTCGACGACGCCGGCGCCGATGGAGGCCGCCGCGTTTACCTGCTCCAAGGATGGCTCGATGAACAGGGAGACACGGATGCCGGCATGGCTGAGCTCGGTGACATAGCGGGCGAGATACTCGACCCCGCCGGCAACGTCCAGCCCGCCCTCAGTGGTGCGCTCCTCCCGCCGCTCGGGCACGAGGCAGACGGCACGCGGCACGTGGCGCAGCGCGATCTCCAGCATATCCTCGGTCGCCGCCATCTCCAGGTTCAGTGGCGCGTCCAGGATTCGGCGAAGCTGGACGATGTCCTCGTCGGAGATGTGCCGCCGATCCTCGCGGAGGTGCGCGGTGATCCCGTCGGCGCCGGCGGCAACGGCCAGCTTCGCCGCCCGCACCGGGTCCGGATGACGCCCGCCGCGGGCATTGCGGATGGTGGCGACGTGGTCGATGTTGACGCCAAGACGGAGGTGACGGGCCATGGGCACCTGAGGTTTAAGCCGCCCGCGCGGGCGGCAGCGAGCGGTTATAGGCGATTGGTGGCTGTTTCTGTAGCGCCGAACGCGGCTGCCCGACATCCGGACTAGGCCCGCGCCCTACCCGCGAGCGCGGTCGACCGTGTTGATCGCAGGCGTCGCGCGCAAGGCGGCGATAATGTCGGTCAGGTGCTTGACGTCGCGGACCTCGATGTCGATCAGCATGTCGAAGAACTCGGCGGTGCGGTTGGTGAACTTGAGGTTGGTGATGTTCCCTTCGTTCTTGCCGATGACCGTGGTCAGGCTGCCGAGGCTGCCGGGGGCGTTGACGACGATGAGCTGCAGCCGGCTCATGTGCATCGCCGCGGCGGGATCCTCCACGTCCCAGGAGACGTCGATCCAGCGCTCCGGCGCGTCGGCGAAGGCGGCCAGGCTGTCGCAGTCGATGGTGTGGATGGTCACGCCCTTGCCGGTGGTCACCACGCCGACGATGCGATCGCCGGGCAAGGCGTGGCAGCAGCCGGCGAAGTGCACCGCCATGCCGGGGATGAGGCCCTTGAGCGGAACGTTGAAGTCCTTCTTCGGCGTCTTCTTGCCGCGCCGGGCGAGCGGCATGACCTTTTCGTAGAAGCTCGGCTTCTTCCGTGTCCCCGGGAAGACGGTCTCGATGACCTGACGCCCGGTCAGAAGCCCGGCGCCCACCTGCGCGCAGAGGTCGTCGACGGTGGGCTGCTTGAAGTTCTTGAGCACGCCCTCCAACGCCTTGTTGGAGTACTCGTAGCCTTCCTCCTTGAACGCCCGATCCAGGATCGAGCGGCCGAGCTGCAGGTACTGCTCGCGCTCCTTCGAGCGGATGAACTTGCGGATGCGCGCCCGGGCCTTGCCGGTGACGACGAAGCGCTCCCAGGTCGGCGACGGCGTCTGCGCCCGCGAGGTGATGATCTCGACCTGGTCGCCGTTCTGCAGCGCCGTCCGCAGCGGCATCAGCCGGCCGTTGATCTTGGCGCCGACGCACTTGTCGCCGACTTCCGAGTGGACGGCGTAGGCGAAGTCCACCGGGGTCGCCCCGCACCGGCAGATTGATCAGGTCGCCCTTGGGGGTGAAGCAGAAGACCTCGTCCTGAAACATCTCGAGCTTGGTGTGCTCGAGAAACTCTTCCGGCCCGACCGCATGCTCCAGGATTTCCAGCAGCTCGCGCAGCCAGCGGTATTGCCGGCCGTTGGTATGGCTGACGTGCTGCTTGTAGTGCCAGTGGGCGGCGACGCCGCGTTCGGCAACCGCGTGCATCTCGCGGGTGCGGATCTGGATCTCGATGCGGTGGCCTTCCGGGCCGAGCACCGCCGTGTGCAGCGAGCGATAGCCGTTGGGCTTCGGTGTCGAGATGTAGTCCTTGAACCGGCCGGGGATGACCGGATAGCCGTGATGGACGCTGCCCGAGCGTGCGGTAGCAATCATCGACCGTCTCGACGACGACGCGGAACGCCATGATGTCGCAGAGCTGCTCGAAGCCGAGGTTGTTGCGCTGCATCTTCCGCCAGATCGAGAACGCCGTCTTCTCCCGGCCGACGATCTCGGCCTTCATACCGCCGGCGGCGATGGTGGTTTGCAGCTCGTCGATGATCCGGGCGATGAGGTCGCCGCCCTGGTCGCGGAGGAAGCTGAGCCGGGCCAGGATCGAGTCGCGCGCATGCGGGTTGATCTCGGCGAAGGCCAGATCCTCGAGCTCGTTCTTCATCTCCTGCATGCCGATCCGCTCGGCAAGGGGAGCGTAGATGTCCATCGTCTCGTGGGCGATCCGCCGGCGCTTCTCCGGGTCGCGGATGTGCCTGAGCGTGCGCATGTTGTGCAGCCGGTCGGCAAGCTTGACCAGGAGGACGCGGATGTCCTCCGACATGGCCAGCACCAGCTTGCGGAAATTCTCGGCCTGCGACGCCCGCTCCGACTGCAGCTCGATGCGGGTAAGCTTGGTGACGCCGTCGACCAGCCGGGCGACCTCGTCGCCGAACAGGTAGCGGATATCTTCGACCGTCGCGGTCGTGTCCTCGATGGTGTCGTGCAGCAACCCGGTAATGATCGAGGCGGTGTCCAGGCGGTAGTCGGTGAGAATGCCGGCGACTTCGAGCGGGTGCGAAAAGTAGGCATCGCCCGAGGCGCGGCGTTGATTTCCGTGCGCCTTCATCGCGAAGACATAGCCGCGGTTCAGCGCCTCTTCGTCAACGCACGGATCGTATCCCTTAACGCGTTCGACCAGCTCGAATTGCCGGATCATTGCGGGGCCTGGTTGCGGAGCCTGGGTTAGAACGGTCCGGGCTCCGCGCTATCGTCGAGATCGGGACCAGGTTCCTCTTCGGTGCCGAGCTCGACGTCTGTCGCTCTCTGCGTCCTCGACGGCGTCCTGCGCTCCCGCGGTGTCGTCCTCGAAGTGGAGTTCGTCCTCGCTCATGACCTGATCAGCGCGGGCCTCGCCCCGCTCTTCGCCCAGCTCCTCGCTGATCGGCAGGAGGTCCATCTCCTCGCCTTCCGGCTCGTCCGCCTCGACGACGGTCTGCAGGCCGCGGATCAGCCCGTTTTCGAGCTCCTTCAGGTCCACCTTGGCCTCGGCGATCTCGCGAAGCGCAACGACGGCGTTCTTGTCGTTGTCGCGGTCGACCGCGAGCGGCGTCCCGGCGCCGATGTTCCGTCCGCGCTGAGCCGCCATCATGACCAGCTCGAAGCGATTGGGAACCCTGGTTACGCAGTCCTCAACTGTAACGCGCGCCATCCAATCAGATCTCCCTCAGAGTAAAGGTCCCTTGACCTACATCTTGCCGACAACACGAGTGCAAAGCAATTGCTCCCCCCTAGCACCGCCGAAACACCGTCGAAACTCCCCAGGATACCCGCGAGACAACGACCTCATTGCGCCAAGACCTCGATCTTCTGCCCGGCCGGCAGCGCCGCGATCATTTCCGCCACCGTCAGCCCGCTGACCGGATGGCGCCACTCCGGCGCCAGATCCGCCCACGGCAGCAGCACGAACAACCGCTCACTCAGGCGCGGATGGGGCACCTCGAGGCCCGCTTCGTCCGCCGAAATCACCGCGTCGCCATACGCGAGGAGGTCGAGATCCAGGCTGCGCGCGGCGTTGCGTTCACCCCTCACCCGGCCGAAGGCCCTCTCGACCTTGTGCAGGAGCAAGAGAAAATCCGCGGGCGACTGGCCCGAGCGGAGCTCGATCACACCATTGATATAGTCGGGCTGCGGCGACGGCGGCAGGGGCGGGCTGCGATACCAGCGCGAGACCGCGCGAACCTCGGGGCCGGCGGCGGCGAGCAGCTCCAGCGCCGCGGCAAAGGAGGTCGGCGGTTGGCCAAAGCGCGGGCTCGGCAGGTTGGCGCCGATGGCCACGAAAATGTGCGGGGACGTGCGTCTCATTGTCTTGCCAGTGGCGCGGGTTCGCCTTATGTACCTGAATACGTTGAGGCCCTGCACGCGAAACAAGAGGCACGACGATATTGTACCGGCGGCTAATCGGCCGCATTGATCATGCGAAGGCGATGACAGGATCAAACAAGATGCTATTTTATCCTCAGGAGCGCATTGGTTTGTTCATTGACGGCTCCAATTTGTACGCGGCGGCGAAGGCGCTAAGCTTCGACATCGATTACAAGCGCCTGCTGGAGTTGTTCGCGGCGAAAGGGCACCTCATCCGCGCCTTCTATTACACGGCCTTGATCGAGGATCAGGAGTACTCCCCCATACGGCCGCTGATCGACTGGCTCGACTACAACGGCTACACGATGGTGACGAAGCCGACCAAGGAGTTCACCGACGCCTTCGGGCAGCGGAAGATCAAGGGCAACATGGACATCGAGCTCGCCATCGACGTCATGGAGATGGCCGAGCACCTCGACCACGTCGTTTTATTTTCCGGTGACGGCGACTTCCGCCGGCTGGTTGAAGCGATTCAGCGGCGCGGGGTTCGGGTGACGGTCGTGAGTACCATCCGCTCCAAGCCGCCGATGGTTGCCGACGAGCTTCGCCGCCAGGCCGACAACTTCGTCGAGCTCCTCGACCTGCAGCCGGCGATCCAGCGCATCCTCCCCGGCCGCGAGGACCGGAACAACCAGGCCCAGAGCACCACCCAGAGCGCCACCCAGACCAACACGCCGCCTGCGGGAACGGTCTCGCTGTTCGAGGATGCCTGATCGGGGCCTGGCCGGCGACGCCAGCCCGCTCGTTCCTGAGCCCGACTGTAACATCTGCCCGAGGCTCCGCGCCCTTCGCCTGCAGTGCCGCGTGGAGCATTCCGACTGGCATGCGGCGCCGGTTCCCTCCTTCGGCCCGCTCGACGCACCGATCCTGATCGTCGGCCTCGCCCCGGGGCTGCGCGGCGCCAACCGCACCGGCCGGCCCTTCACCGGCGATTTCGCCGGCGTCCTCCTCTACGAAACCCTGCTCCGCCTCGGCCTCGCCAGCGGCGGCTATGCGGCCGACCCCGGCGACGGCCTGCGCCTGAACGGCTGCCGCATCACCAACGCCGCGCGCTGCGTCCCACCCGACAACAGGCCGACGCCAGCCGAGATCAAAGGCTGCCGCCGCTTCCTCGCCTCGGAACTTGCCGCCATGAGCCGGCTGAAGGCGGTCCTGGCCTTGGGCAGCATCGCCCACGATGCGGTGCTGGCCTGCTTCTCGCTCCGCCGGTCCGCATTCCCCTTCCGCCACGGCTGCGTCCACGCTGTGCCTGGCGGCCCGGCGCTGATCGACAGCTACCACTGCTCCCGGCTCAACACCAACACCGGCCGGCTCACGCCGGCGATGTTCGAGACCGTCGTGGCGGACGCCGTGGCGGCGGCTGGGCTGCCGGTGCCGGCGTCTTGATCTGAGGCCAGGATCTGCGCGAGGCCCCCGTGCGCCCAAGAGTCCCCGGTTCGTTTAAATCGGCGTACCCAGTTCAGCCCTCAGATCGTTAAGGGCTTGTCGCGCCTACCCGCTTAGAAGGTCCTTTACCGGTCGAGGTTTGTCCGGCTAGATCCTTCGGGATTACGCCAAAGGGGTGCGCCGGAAGGCGGACGAGCGACCGGGCGGGGGCGGGCGAAGATGCAAGGACGGTGGGCGCGGCGCTGGGGGAGTGTTCTCCTCATCCTCGCCGCGATCTGGCCAGAGGCCTCGTTCGGCCAGGAGTGGATCTACACGGTCCGACCGGGCGATACCCTATGGGATCTGAGCGAGCACCATCTCGGTAACGCGTCCTTGGCCGATCGCCTGAAGGAACTGAACAATATCAGCGACCCCATGAACATGCCGCCGGGGTTCCGTCTGCGCATTCCCATCCGCTGGCTGAAGGTTCAACCGGTTCCGGCGCGAGTGGCAGCAGCAGAGAACAACGGCGGAACGATTACTCGCGTCGGAGCCGGTACGACCCTGCCCCTGGCCCCGGGGACCTTGCTGTACTCTGGCGACACGGTGGAAGTGTCTCCCGGTGGCAGCGCCACCATCGAGTTCGCCGACGGCTCGGAGCTTCTTGCCGGCCCCGGCTCGGTCGTCCGCCTGGATGCACTGCGCGCATACGGCCGCGGCCGCGGCATGGTGGATACCCGCGTTCGCCTTGAGAAGGTCGAACGGATACCGACGTTCCGCCAGCGCCATACTCCTCGTCGGTGTTTGAGGTCTGGACACCGGCCGCAGTTGCAGCGGTGCGCGGAACCGAGCTGCGGGTGGCGGTCGACGAGAAGGGTACCGTAGCGCGGACGGAGGTTCTGGCGGGAGCGGCTGAGGTGCGCGCCGGAGACCGTGCGGTTCGTGTCCCGAAAGGGTTCGGAACCGTAACCAAGAAGGGGCAGCCGCCGGGAGCTCCGAAGACCTTGTTGCCGGCCCCGCGCCTGACGGCGCTGCCGCCCGAGTTCGAGGATGCGCCCATTCGTTTCCAGATCGATCCAGTTGCCAATGCCGAGGACTACAGGATCGAGATCGCGCTCACCCCCGAGTTCGATACGCTGCTGTACGACGAAGTTGTCGAGGACGAGACGGTTCGCGGCCCGGACCTGCCCGACGGTCGCTATGCCATGCGGGTGCGCGCGATTGATCGCCAGGGTTTGGAAGGCTTCGACGCCACCGCCACCATTATCGTGGATGCCCGCCCGGAGCCGCCGTTGCCGATGCAACCGATCAAGGAAGCCAAGGTTCGCGACGGCACGCCTGAGTTCCGGTGGTCGATGCCCGTGAACGCTACGAGTTTCCGGTTCCAGCTGGCGAAGGATGATCAGTTCCAGGTGCTGCTCTTCGACCTTAATGGTCTCGGACCCACGTCCTTGCGCCTGGATCGGCCGCTTTCACCCGGGCTCTATAGCTGGCGGGTGGCGACAACCGATGCCTCCGGCGAGACGGGGCCCTACAGCGACCCGCAGAGCTTCGAAGTGAAGCCGGCTCCGGCGAGGCCTGAGCTGGAACCGCCGGAGGAGGACGAAGAGAACCTGGTGCTTCGCTGGCGAGCCGGCGAGCCGGGTCAAACCTACCAAGTTCAACTTGCGCGCGACCAGGAGTTCGAACGGATTATCTTCGACAAGCAGGTCGCGGAACCTCAGGTGCTTTTCAAGCGGCCAGACCCCGGCCGGTACTTCCTGCGGGTCCGGACGATTGACGATGACGGTTACGAGGGGCCATTCAGCCCCGTTCAAGTCGTTGAGATACCTCCGGAGGACTGGTGGCCTCTGATCCTGCCATTCTTCATTCTCCTGCCGGCCCTGCTGTGACATGGATAGCAAGGCCGCCCGGCTGCGGGTATGCGCCGGCTTCGCCGTTGCCGCCGCTGCGGCGGTCGCCGGATGGTTCGGCTGGTTCGAGCGCTTGGAGCTGCTGGTTTACGACTCCCAGCTCCAGTTCTTCGGCCGGAAACCGTCGGACCGGGTTGTGATCGTTGCGATTGACGAGCAAAGCCTTGCGGCTCTCGGCCAGTGGGCTTGGCCGCGAAGCGTACACGCCGACTTGGTGCGCCGCTTGACGGACGCCGGCGCCCGAAGCATTGCGTTCGACGTCGCCTTCGTCGACCCGACTCCACGCAATCCGGATGGCGAAGCGCTGCTAGCAAAGGCGATTGGGGAGCATGGCCGCGTCGTGTTGCCTATCCTTCATCAGCAACTCCCCTACGGCGGCCAGACCGTAGAGGCCCTGCCATCCCTGCCACTGATCCAGGCAGCGGCCGCGCTCGCGCATGTGGACGTAGAGCACGATCTCGATGGCGTGGTTCGAAGAACGTTTCTGAAGGCGGGGATCGCGACACCGCATTGGCCGGCCTTGGCGCTCGCGGCGGTGGAACTTTACACCGGCAAACCGCTCGCGACGATCCCTGCGGTCCGCGCCGAACAACGCTCAACGGTGTCCCCAATGGGGTGGATCCGCGACGGGATCATCTTGATCCCCTATGCGGGACCTCCGGGCCACTTTTCCCGCATCTCATACGTCGACGTCCTCAACCGGAACGTCGATCATGACCGCTTGCGGGACCGGCTGGTGCTGGTCGGCGCCACTGCTACCGCACTCGGCGACGGGTTGATCGTTCCTTTCGCTCGACCGAACCGTGCGATGAGCGGCGTCGAATTGCAGGCGAACCTCGTCGACGCTTTGCTCCAGGAGATCTTCTGGCGTCCCCTGGAGCCTCGCCTGGTTGCGCTCTTCGGCTGCGCCATAATCTTGGCGGCGGTGGCGCTTTATGAGGTTATTCGCGCGACGTGGCTCGTCATCCTAGGCGCGCTTATCGCGGTTACACTTGCGACCTCAGCTGCACTGGCGGTGTTCGGTCTCTGGATCCCGCCTGTTGCTATGTCCGTGGGTCTCATCCTAAGCTTCGCCATCCACACGGCGCTCAGGTATGGCGCAGCTCGCAAAGTTCTTGTCCGAGAGCAAGATCGGGCGCGTGCCAGCCTCAAGTCCGTCGCTGATGGCGTCGTTGCGACAGACGCGTCGGGAACCGTGACCTTCATGAATCCGGCCGCGGAGGAACTGACCGGCTTCACGGCCGCGGAGATCCGCGGTCTGCACATAAACCAGGTCCTTCGTCTTTACGATCCTCTAAGCGGGGCGCCCATAGCCCTGGATCTGCCGGCCTCCGCGTGCGGGTCGCCGGCAAAGACCACCTGGGAAGCCGTTCTTACAAGCAGGACTGGAAAAACCCGTGATGTCCGAGGAACGATCGCCACCTTCGGCGAGACTGCCAGCCGCGTTCGCGGCGCCGTGGTGGCAGTGAACGATGTGACGGATGTACGCCAACTGGCTCGCTCCATCGAGTATCAGGCTACACACGATCCCTTGACCAACTTGGCCAACCGCAAGCTCTTCGAGCAGGCGCTTGACCACGCAATTCTGGGAGCCGCCACCACGCACAGCTCGCTTGCGCTCCTCGTCGTGGACGTCGCCGAAGTCGCCACCATCAATGCCGCGTTAGGAAGGGAAGCAGCAAATGCCATCTTGCGTACCGCGTCCGAGCGGATCGCCAACTCGGTCCAGGAGCCAGACATGGTTGCTCGCCTCGGCGAAGATCGTTTCGGGTTGTTTTTTCCTGGCTTGGCGCACGAAGACTCGGCGAAGTATTTCGCGCATAAGGTGAAACGCGCCCTTGTTAGGCCGTTTGATGTAGGCGGGTTACATCAGGTTGTCGGAGCCAGTATCGGAGTGAGTTTCTTCCCCCGCGACGCTCGGGACTCGCGCTCGCTGATTATGGCCGCCGAACGGGCAGTGATGCGGGCAAAGCAGACGGGCGGGGACCGCATCCATTACGCCGACCAAGAAGGTTCGCCCAGCGATTGGAAACGCGCCCGGATCGCGCAGACACTTCGGCATGCGTTGCACGGCAACGAGATGGAATTGCATTTCCAGCCTCAGGTTACCGCCAACGCGGGCTGCATGGCCGGGGTGGAAGCCCTCCTGCGCTGGTCCGCGCCTGACGGCCGGCGTTATCCACCACCCGATGTCATTGCGGTCGCGGAGGAACTGGGGCTGACCAGCGAAATCAGCGCATGGACCCTCAAGACTGCGTACGAACAGGCTCAAACATGGGAACTGGGAGATCTGCAGCCGCTGCGCGTGTCGGTCAATCTGGCGCCGATGCAGTTCTTGGACCCGAAGCTTCCGGCTATGATCGACGGCCTTCTAAGCGGTGAGGCCGCACGCGGGATTCGGCTTGCGCTCGAAATCACCGAGGAGAGCTTGATTTTAGACGTGGACGCGGCGCGGCGGATCATGGAGCAAATCCGCGACATGGATGTGGATCTCTTCGTCGACGACTTCGGCGTAGGGTACGCGTCTCTTGTTTATCTCAAGAAACTGCCCCTGAGCGGCCTCAAGATCGATAGGTCTTACGTTCAGGACGCACTCCTAGACCCCGGGGATGCGGCCATCGTCCGGGCCATCATTGTCCTGGCGCACAGCATGGGCCTGCAGGTCGTCGCCGAGGGCGTAGAGACCAAAGGGCAGTTGGACTTTCTTCGATGCGAGAACTGCGACGAGGTTCAGGGTTATCTCATAAGCCGCCCGTTGCCGACGCAGCAGCTGGTCTCGTGGTTGAAAAGCAGGTCATCTATCACAGCGACATAGAGGCGCATATGCTTCCGGCTTCTCACGCACGACAACCCGAACCTATTGGAGGAGGTTGATGGAATCGGATATTTTGACTATCGCGTCAAACCCTCTTGCTCGCCGGGTCCTTGAGCGGCTGCTTCGTCAGTCTGGTTACTGGCCTACGGTCGTGTCCAACGAGTTTGAGGCTTTGGATGCACTAGAACGAACGACCTTCACTGCGATGATCATCGACACTGAAAGCATCAACTTCGACTTGGAGCGTTTTGTCAAGCTTGTCGCAATGGCGCGGATCGGGATGCCGCACTTGCAGATCATCGCCCTCACCACCAGCAGCGATAGCTTCGCCTTGCAGCAGTGCAATGATGCTCGCTTGGATGCCATCTTGATGAAGCCGGTCCGTCCGGAGTTGCTGCTCGAGACGCTTGCTGAAGCACTGCCAAGTGCGGCATCGACACGGGACCGTTGATGCTGTGTAAGTAATCGTCTCGCATGAGGGGAGGCGGATCTACCTACCCGCGCTCATGCAGCAGCCGCGACTTCTGCCGCTGCCAGTCGCGGTCCTTGATCGCCGCGCGCTTGTCCGCCTTCTGCTTGCCCTTGGCCAAAGCCAGCGACACCTTTGCGATCCCACGCGGGTTGAAGTAGATCGACAGCGGAATCAGCGTCATGCCTTCGCGGCGGATGGCGATGATCAGCCTGGCGATCTCGCGCCGGCGCAGGAGCAGCTTGCGCGGCCGCCGCGGCTCGTGGCCGAAGGTCTTGCCCGCGTCGTACTCGGGGATATGGGAATTGAGGAGGTAGAGCTCGCCGCCCTTGTCGCCGGCGTAGGCTTCGGTGATGGAGCCATGGCCCCGGCGCAGCGACTTGACCTCGGTGCCGGCGAGCATGAGCCCGGCCTCGAAGGTCTCCTCGATCGCGTACTCGTGCCGGGCGCGCCGGTTCTGGGCGACGGTCCCGCTGGCGATCAGGCTCCTTTTCTTGTCCTTGCCGACCACGAAGCCCTACATGCCCTGGAGCGTCAATTGATGAGCCCGGCCGAGCGCATGGTCTTCTCGACGAGGCTCTTGCTGGCGACGCTGATCGGCTGCAGCGGCAGGCGCACGTCCGGCGCGCACTTGCCCAGCAGGCTCGCCGCGTACTTCACCGGGATCGGGTTGCTTTCGCAGAACATCGCCGCGTGCAGTGGCGAAGAGCTCGTCGCTGAGCCGGCTGGCCGCGGCAAGGTCGCCGTCGCGCCAGGCCTTCTGCATTCGCGCACAGGCGCCGGGCACGACGTTGGCCGACACCGAGATGCAGCCGTGCCCGCCGGCGGCGAGGAACGGCAGCGCGGTCGCGTCCTCGCCGGAGAGCTGGCAGAAGTCGGCGCCGATGGCGGCCCGCGTGCGGATCGGCCGGGTCAGGTCGGCGGTGGCGTCCTTGACGCCGATGATCCGCGGCAACTCCGCCAGCCTCGCCATGGTCTCGACACTCATGTCGATCACGCAGCGGCCGGGGATATTGTAAATGATGATGGGGCCAGCGCTGGCGTCGTGGATCGCCCTGAAGTGAAGGTACAGACCCTCCTGCCCCGGCTTGTTGTAATAGGGTGTGACGACCAGCACTGCATCGGCGCCTGCCTTTTCGGCATGCTGGGTCAGCGCTATGGCCTCGGCTGTGGAGTTCGAGCCGGTGCCGGCGATGACGGGGGCGCGCCCGCCGGCGGCGGCGATGCAGGTTTCGACGACGTGACGATGCTCATCGTGGGACAGCGTCGGCGATTCTCCCGTCGTGCCGCAGGCGACGAAGCCGTCGGTGCCCTCCTCGAGATGCCATTCGATCAACGACCGGTACGCAGCCTCATCAAACGATTCTTCCCTAAACGGGGTAATTAGCGCTACGATCGAGCCCTTGAACATGCGCCATCTCCAGGATCCAGGATGCGCCGGACCTTACCGGCCGGATCCCTTTTTGCAAAGGGCGGGGATGTCATACACCCGTGCGTGCCGGCGCCGCCGGCACCTGCCGCTGGCCGGACGCGTTCTCGCGTTTCTCGGTCTCGTGCTTTCTGTGGCGCCAGGCTCCGCTGACGCCCGCCCGGCGGCGGATCCGCCGGCATCGGTGCGCGTCGCCTTTGCGGCGCTGGAGCGAGGCGACTGGCCGGCCGTCCAGAGCCTCGGCAGCCGCCTCTCCGACCCGCTGTCGACGAAGCTCCTCTTCTGGCTCAGGGCAACCGGCGGCGACGCTTCGCTCGGCTTCGCCGAGATCAACGCCTTCCTCGCCGCCAACCCGGACTGGCCGAACCGGGCGGCGCTGCTCCGCCGGGCGGAGGAGGTCCTGCCGGAAGCGAAGTCCGCGCGCGCCGTCGTCGCCTGGTTCGACGTACGCGAGCCGCTGACGCCCTACGGCCGCTTTCGCCTGGCCCGTGCCTACCTCGACCTCGGGGACCGCCAGCGCGCTGGCGACCTCGCGCGGCGGTCCTGGCGCGGCGGCGACCTCTACTACCCCGAACTCGAGCGCACGTTCCGAGCGACCTTCGCCGCGCTGCTCTCGATCGGCGACCATCGCGCACGACTCGAAGCACTCTTGTGGGACGAGCGCGACACTGCGGCCCGCCGGCTCTACGACCTCGTCGGCGCCGACCAGCGGGCGCTGGCGGATGCGCGGATCCTGCTTCGCCAGCAGAAGCGGAACGCCGATGCCGCCGTCGCCGCCCTACCGCCGGCGCTGCACGCCGATCCCGGCCTGACCTACGAGCGGATCCGCTGGCGCCGGCAGAAAGGGCTCGAGGCCGACGCCCGGAGCCTGCTTGCCCAGGTCAAACAGGACGTCGGGCGCCCGGACCTGTGGTGGACGGAGCGCCATGCCCTTGCCCGCGATGCCCTCCGTCAGGGCCAGGGGGCAACGGCCTACCGGCTGGTAAGCGCTCACGCGCTGAGCGAGCCCGCCGACTATGCCGAAGCGGAGTGGTTCGCGGGCTGGATCGCGCTCCGCTTCCTGAAGAAGCCGGACATCGCCCGCGGCCACTTCCTCAACATGGTCAAGGTCGTCCGCTTCCCCATCAGCGTCGCCCGGGCGGCCTACTGGGCCGGGCGCGCCGGCGAGGCGGCGGGCGACAAGCCGTTCGCCATGGCCTGGTACAGGACGGCGGCGGCGCATCCGACGACCTTCTACGGCCGGCTTGCGGCCGAGCGGGTCTCGCCCGAGAGCACCCTCATCCTGCCGCCCGAGCCGCGCCCGAGCGCGACCGAGCGGGCGGCCTTCGCCGGCCATGAGCTGGTCCGCGCCACCCGCCTGCTTGCCGCCCATGGCCAGGACGACGCGGCGCGGGCTTTCATCCGCAGCCTCGGCGAGATCGGCCAGGCTCCGGCCTGGCAGGCGATGACGGCGGCGCTGGCCAGCGAAGTCGGCGGCACCGGGCTCGGCGTGGCCACCGCCAAGCGGGCCATGCGCGAGGGCTTTTCCCTGTTCGAGCAGGCCTACCCGCTGATGGCGCTGCCGCTCGTTTCCGAGCGGCTGCCACACCCGGTGGAGCCGGCGCTGGTCCTGGCCATGATCCGCCAGGAAAGCGAGTTCAACCGGGCCGCCGTGAGCTCGGCCGGCGCGCGCGGGCTGACGCAGCTGATGCCCGGCACGGCGAAACAGGTGGCGGCAAGCCTGGATCTGCCCTACTCGGCGGACCGGCTGACGCGCGACCCGGCGTACAACGTCAAGCTCGGCCGCGCCTATCTGAGCAAGCTGCTCGGCAGCTTCGACGGCTCCGTGGCGCTGGCCTTCGCCGCCTACAACGCCGGGCCGTCACGGGTGCGCCAGTGGCTCGACACCTATGGCGATCCACGCCGCGGCCGGGTCGATCTGATCGACTGGATCGAGATGCTGCCGTTCGCCGAAACCCGCAACTACGTGCAGCGGGCGATCGAGAACCGCTGGGTCTACCAGGCGCGGCTCAACGGCGACGGCGTGCTGCTGGCGAGCGGCCTCGGCCGCTGAGGCTAGGGCCGGCCGCCAGCGGCCTTGGCTGGAGCCAAATCGAGGTCCCCAGTCCGGTCCCCGCTCAAACCCTCTTCCGCGTGGGCATCGGCAGCCCGGGCATCGGCAGCCCGGGCATCGGCAGCCCGGGCATCGGCCGACCGATCGACCTCGCTGCGCCGGCAGTGGCCGGTTACGAAGGCCCCCTCCTCGACGCACAGGGTCTGGTGGACGATGTCGCCGGTCACCCGCGCGGTCCGCCCGAGCCTGACATTGCCAGCGGTGATGGCGCCGTGGACGACGCCAAGCACGCGCACGCTGTTGGCGGCGATGGAGCCGTCAACGACGCCGGCTTCGCTGACGATGAGGCAATCGGCGATGATGTCGCCTTCGACCTTGCCGTCGACCTGAACCTCGCCGCTGCTGCAGACGTCGCCGGTGATCCTGATGTCGCTGCCGAGCAGCGAGGGAATTCCGCTCCTGGTCGCGGCCGTCGGCGCCGGGCGACCCTGGCCGTCGTTCCTACTCTTGAAAAACATGCTGTCCTGCCTTGATGAAGTTCAAGGGATCGGCTGCCTTGCCGGCGATCAGGATTTCGTAGTGCAGGTGCGCGCCGGTGCTTCGGCCGGAGTTGCCGAGCGTTCCCAGCTTTTCCTGGAACTCCACCTTGTCGCCCACCTTGACCCTGGTCGTTCGCAAGTGGGCATAGCGGGTCCGCAGCGACCGGCCGTGGTCGATCTCGACCATGTTGCCGTAGCCGCCGTTGCGCCCGGCGAAGACGACGATGCCGGGGGCCGGCGCGCGGATCGGCGCGTTCGGCGCCGAGATCAGGTCGATGCCGTGGTGCATCGCCTGGCGGCTGTTCAACGGGTCGCGGCGGGTGCCGTAGGAGCTGCTGATGGCGTAGCGGTCAAGCGGCGCGGCCAACGGCATGCGCTTGACCAGCGCGCGCAGCGCCTGCCAGTAGGCAAGGTCGCTTTGCAGCGCCGCCCGCTCCGCGGCCAACGGCCCGCTGATCGCGGCGATGAACGGCCCACCCTCGGCCGTCGGCTTTGCCTTGGTCCGCTCCTGGAAAACGTCGTCGAGATCCATGCCGGCGCGCTCGATCACCCGCTCGGCGGTGGCGATAAAATAGGCGAGCTGCGGCTGGACCTCGCGCAACAACTCCGTTTCGGCCGAGCGCAAGGCGGAGACGCCGCTCGCCAGCCGGTCGACATGCCGCTCCAGGCTCGCCATCTGGGCAACGGCGGCGGCCTCCCCTTGTTCCTCTTCAGTGGTCCTGGCGCTGCGCGCATCCTCCGCCGGTGCTGGCGCGCCGAGTCCTCGGGTCGCCAGGGCAAACACGCGCTCGCTGATCGCCGCCAGTTGCGACCGTAGCCGGTCGAGCACGGCGTCTTCCTGGGAAGCGCTCTTGTCCTGCACGCTCTCCCTGCCGCAGGCCGCGATGCGCTTCGGCCAGCTGATCCACCGCCACAGCCATTGGGCTGTTCAGGGTGATCGGTTCCTCGGCGGCTTCGATAGCGTCCACTGTGAGGTCTTCCGTCATCGGAACCTCGCTTACAACGTCGTCAATCGCCGCTTCCAGACCCGCGGGCTCGTCCGCAGGATGGCGGGAGGAACGCTGCCTCGCTGATGATGATCGGTGGCTTTGCCGCCGGTTCGAGCTTCACCGCGACCACGGTCCCGGCCTCCCGCGCCCGTGGCGGCGGGCCGCCGAAGACCAGGCCGATGACGACGGCGATCGCCCAGCCCGAGGTCATGATGGCGAAGGCGGCCACGCCGAGCTGAGCGCCGCGGCCCAGGCGGTAGATGCTCATCCGGTCGAGCTCGCGAATGAGGATCTGCCGCTCGGGAAAGGTCTCGGCGATGAAGCGCTCAGTGGCGGTTCTGCACCCGCGCAGGCGCGCCAGGCAGAGCCGCTTCAGCTCCTCGATCCGCATGGTCGCGTTCACCGCACCGCTCGCCCCAACCTCGCCGCCGGGCGTACTGTGCCTTCGGTCGCATTAACAAAGCCCTATTGACGCGGCCGTGGGCTTGCGGCTAGCGCAGGCACCAGGAAGCCGTTTTGCCGCGGAGGAGCAAGTCAGTGTTCAGCGCAGCGCTCGTCAATCTCGCCAACTCCGTCATCCGCCGCTGCCAGACACAGCAGTGCCCGCTGACGGTGGCGGAGTCCTGCACCGGCGGGCTGATCGCCGGCTGCCTGACCGAGGTGCCCGGAGTTTCGACCGTCTTCGAGCGCAGCTTCGTCACCTACGGCAACGGCGCCAAGCACGAGATGCTGGGCGTGCCGAAGGAGGTGCTGAAGCGCTGCGGGGCGGTGAGCAAGGAGGCGGTGACGGCCATGGCCGAGGGCGCCCTTGACCGGGCCAAGGCCGGTGTCGCCGTCGCCGTCAGCGGCATCGCCGGGCCCGGCGGCGGCTCGCCGGAGCGGCCGGTCGGGCTCGTCCACTTCGCCGCCGTCCGCCGCGGCGGAGCGGGTCCGCCACCACAGCCAGGTGTTCTCCGGCGACCGGACGGCGATCCGCTTGGCCACAGTGGAGGCGGCGCTGCTGCTGCTGCGCGAAGTCCTTGACGAGAGTGACGGCGGCACGGCGGCATAGGGCTGCGCCCTAAGGGGACGTTACTGACGACAACGTCGTTACGATCTGCTATGGTCTTGCGTCGCCACGAAGTGAGGCCGCCGATGAGCGTTTCCGCCGGGCGCAAGGCCCCGCGAGAAAGCCTGAACATCCGCATCCGACCAGAGGACCGCCGCCTGATCGACCGGGCGGCCACCGCGCGTGGAAAGAACCGCACCGATTTCATCCTTGATGCGGCCCGTCAAGCGGCCGAAGAGGCTCTGCTGGAACGCGCCATCATCTCGGTCGATCCGGAGGCTTATGCGGATTTCGTGGCCCGACTCGACGCACCGGCGCAGCCTAACGAGTTTCTGCGACGGACGATGCAGATGCCAGCGCCGTGGGATAAGGAGTGAGACTTGCTCCGCCGGAGCCCCTCACTGCAACCCATCGCATTGAAGGCTTCGACAGCGGCGTCATGTCGCTGGACGCTTGGCTGAAGCGCAGGGCGCTCGCAAACCAGTCGAGCGGCGCATCGCGCACTTTCGTCGTATGCGACCGCGGAGGAGTCATCGCGTACTACGCCCTGGCATCGAGCGCCATCACCGCACACGGCACGCCTGGCCGGTTCCGCCGCAACATGCCAGATCCGATCCCGGTGGTCGTCCTGGGACGGTTGGCGATCGCTAAGTCGCATCAGGGTAAAGGACTCGGTCGATCGCTTTTCCAGGACGCGGCGCGCAGGGTGATCGGTGCCGCCGACGCGATCGGGATTCGCGGGATGATCGTTCACGCCCTCTCCGAGGATGCCAGGGCGTTCTATCTCCGCCTGGGGCTGGTTCCGTCGCCGTTTGAGCCGATGACCCTGATGGGGACCCTCGCCGACCTCAGGGCAGCGGACGCGCATAGTCGATAGGCCCTGCCGCTACGGATGGATTCGGGACCATTCCCCGACCTATCGAAGAGCAGCGGGCAGCCGCCGGTATCCATCAGGCGGTCGGCACGCGGTTGCGGCCGTAGAGCAGGTTGGCGCGGCGTTCGAAGGCGTTGACCATCCGCTGCACGGCCTCGTTGAACAGCCGGCCGATCAGCTTCTGCAGGGTCTTCGAGCGGAACTCGAAGTCGATGTAGAAATCGATGATGCAGTGGCCGTTCTCATCCTCGCCGAACGACCAGTGGTTGGTGAGGTAGTGGAACGGCCCTTCCTTGTAGTTCACGTCGATGCGGTCCGGCCGGCCCAGCCGCACCTGAGATGTGAACCGTTCGCGGACGAACTTGAAGCCAATGATCAGGTCGGCGGTGAAGTCGTCGGGCGAGACATGCTGACGGATCCGGCAGGCGACGCACCACGGCAGGAACTCCGGGTAGCGCTCGACGTCCGCGACGAGATTAAACATTTGCTCCCGGCTGTAGGGAAGCATGCGCTTTTCGGCGTGTGTCGGCATGGCAGGCGGGCGCTCTCCCGCCTAGCCGCCGGCGGCGGCTGAGATGCGCGCGGCGCGCAGCGTCTCGAAATCGCGATCGGCATGATAGGACGAGCGCGTCAGCGGCGAGGAGGCGACCATCAGGAAGCCCTTGGTCTCGGCGATGCGCTTGTAATCGGCGAACTCGTCGGGGGTGACGAAACGAGCGACGCCGGCATGGTGCGGGGTTGGCTGCAGGTACTGGCCGATGGTGAGGAAGTCGACCCGCGCCGAGCGCAGGTCGTCCATCACCTGCAAGACCTCGTTCCGCTCCTCGCCAAGGCCGACCATGATGCCGGACTTGGTGAAGACCGACGGCGAGATATCCTTGGCGCGGTCCAGCAGCCGCAGCGAGTGGTAGTAGCGCGCGCCGGGGCGGATCGTCAGGTAGAGCCGCGGCACCGTCTCCAGGTTGTGGTTGAACACGTCCGGCCCCGCCGTCACCACCGCTTCCAGCGCCCCGTCCTTGTGCCGGAAGTCCGGCGTCAGCACCTCGATCGTGACGCCGGGCGCCTTGCCCCGCACCGAGGTGATGCAGCGGACGAACTGATCGGCGCCGCCGTCGGCGAGGTCGTCGCGGTCGACCGAGGTAATGACCATGTGCTTCAGCCCCATGGTGAACGCCGTCATCGCGACGTTCTCGGGCTCGAACGGATCGACCGGGCCGGGCTTGCCGGTAGCGACGTTGCAGAAGGCGCAGGCGCGGGTGCAGATGGCGCCGAGGATCATCACGGTGGCGTGCTTGCGCGCCCAGCACTCGCCAATGTTGGGGCAGGCCGCCTCCTCGCAGACGGTGTGGAGGTTGTTCCCGCGCATCAGCGCCCGGGTCTCGGCATGCGCCGCCGTGCTCGGCGCCCTCACCCGGATCCAGGCCGGCTTGCGCGGCGATAGGTTGACGGGCTTGTGGACCTTCTCCGGATGGCGCGGCGGCGCGGCGGTGGGCATAGGCGCGATATGGCTCGCGGCCGTGGCGGGATCAACGGCAACCCCGGGCTCGGCCGACGCAGCCGTCACCGGCTCAGAAGTGAACGGCGCGGCCGTAGGCATCGAGGACGGCCTCATGCATCATCTCGGAGAGGGTCGGGTGCGGGAAGACGGTGTGCATCAGTTCCGCTTCGGTCGTCTCCAGGCTCATGGCGATGGCGTAGCCCTGGATCAACTCGGTGACCTCGGCGCCGACCATGTGCGCGCCCAAGAGCTCGCCGGTTTTGGCGTCGAAGATCGTCTTGACCATACCCTCCGGTTCGCCCAGCGCGATCGCCTTGCCGTTGCCGATGAACGGAAAGCGGCCGACCTTGATTTCCCGCCCGCTGGCCTTGGCCGCGGCCTCGCTCAAGCCAACGCTCGCAATCTGCGGCCGCGAGTAGGTGCAGCCGGGGATGCGGCGGATGTCCAGCGGGTGGACGCCCGGGACGCCCGCAATCTTCTCGACGCAGATCACGCCCTCGTGGCTCGCCTTGTGCGCCAGCCAGGGCGGGCCGACGACGTCACCGATCGCATAGACGCCGGGCTCGCCGGTCCGCAGCCACTCGTCGACGACGATGTGGCCGCGCTCGACCTTCACCCCGGTGCCTTGGATGCCACAGGTCTCGACGTTACCGGTGATGCCGACGGCCATGATCACCCGGTCGACGGTCATCTCCTGCGTCTTGCCGCCGGCGTCGATCGTGGCAGTGACGTTGTCGGCCCCCAGCTTCAGCGCCTTGACCGCGGCCGAGGTGTGGATCTTGAACCCCTGCTTCTCGAACGCCTTGCGGGCGAAGGCGGAGATCTCCGCATCCTCCGCCGGCAGGATGCGGTCGACGATCTCGACGACGGTGACCTCGGCGCCGAGCGAGCGATAGAAGCTCGCGAACTCGATGCCGATGGCGCCGGAGCCGACCACCAGCAGCGACTTCGGCATCACGTCCGGGACCATCGCCTCCTTGTAGGTCCAGACCAGCCGCCCGTCCGGCTCCATGCCCGGGAGCGAGCGGGCGCGCGCGCCGGTGGCGAGGATGATGTGCTTGGCCGCCAGCTCGACGGACCCACCGCCGCTCTTCGCCACCAGCACCTTGCCGCGGCCATTGAGCTTTCCCGAGCCGTCGAAGACCGGGACCTTGTTCTTGCGCAGCAGGTGACCGACGCCGCCGTTGAGCTGGCGGGCGACGGCGCGCGAGCGCTCGATCACCTTCTTCGGATCGTACGAGATGCCCTCGACCTTGAGGCCGAAGTCGGCCGCGTGCTTCATCGTCTCGTAGACCTCGGCGGTGCGCAGCAGCGCCTTGGTCGGGATGCAGCCCCAGTTCAGGCAGATGCCGCCGAGGTGCTCGCGCTCGACCACCGCGACCTTCATGCCGAGCTGGGCGGCGCGGATCGCAGCGACGTAGCCGCCGGGCCCGGTGCCGATGATGACGATGTCGAAGGACGTCTCCGCCATGGTTTGCCCCTGCCTACAGCATCATCGTCAGCGGGTCTTCGACCAGCCGCTTGAAGATCGCGAGGAACTCCGCGCCCTTCGCCCCATCGACGCTGCGGTGATCGGCGGACAGCGTGCAGCTCGCCATGGTGGCGACCGCCAGCGCGCCATCTTTCACGATCGGGCGCTTCTCTGCTGCGCCCACCGCGAGCAGGCAGGACTGCGGCGGGTTGATGATCGCCGAGAACTCGCGGATGCCGTACATGCCGAGATTTGAGACGGTGAAGGTGCCGCCCTGGTAGTCCTCGGGCTTGAGCTTGCCGGCCCGGGCCCGTTCCGCCAGGTCACGAACCTCGCCGGCGATGACGGCGAGGCCCTTGGCGTCGGCGTTGCGCACCACCGGAGTGATCAGCCCGTTGGGGGTCGCCACCGCGACGGCGATGTCCACCGTCTTGAACAGCCGCATCGCCTCGTCGGTCCAGGCCGAGTTGGCGTCCGGATACGCCTTCAGCGCCAGCGCCACGGCGCGGATGAGGAAGTCGTTGATCGAGAGCTTGAAGGCGCTGGCACCCTCGGGCGAGCGGGCATTGAGCTTGGCCCGCAGGTCCAGGACCGCGTCAAGGTTGCAGTCGATGGTGAGATAGTAGTGGGGAATGTCGCGCTTGGACTCGCTCAAGCGTTTGGCGATGACCTTGCGCATGGTGCTGTGCGGCACCTCGTCATAGGCCGCCGCCGGCTCAACGACGGGCGCTGCCGCCGGCTTCGCCGGCGCCGGTTCCGCCGCAGGCTTGGGTAGGGGCGGCGGGGCGGCCTTCGCCGCGGCCAGCGCCTGCTCGACGTCCTTCTTGATGATCCGCCCGTGCGGACCGCTGCCGGTGATCCGGCCGAGCTCAAGGCCGCCTGCGCCCGCAAGCCGCCGGGCCAAGGGGCTGGCGAAGATCCGCTGACCATCGGCCCGCGCGGTCGGCTGTGGCGCAGGCACAGGCGACGCGGGCACAGTGGGTGCGGGTGTCGGCGCGCCCGCCGGCGAAGGCGCGACACCGGCAGGCGTGCCCGGCGCCGGGGCCGCCGGCGCGACCTGCGCGGCGGCCAAAGCCGAGGCATCCTCGCCCTCGGTGAGCATGATCGCGATCGGCGCGTTGACAGCGACGCCCTCGCTGCCCTCGGGCACCAGGATCTTGCCGAGGGTGCCCTCGTCGACCGCCTCGACCTCCATGGTCGCCTTGTCGGTCTCAATCTCGGCGATGACGTCGCCGGTCGCGATAGGGTCGCCCTCACGCTTCAGCCACTTGGCGAGCTTGCCCTCGGTCATCGTCGGCGACAGCGCCGGCATGAGCACCTGAATGGTCATGGTCCGCTCCCTGCCCTGCGCCTAGCGGTAGCAGACCGAGCGCGCCGCGGCGATGACCGCCGGCGGCTGCGGCAGGGTCAGCCGCTCGAGGTTTGCGGCATAGGGCATCGGCACGTCGGCGCCGGTCACCCGCACCACCGGCGCGTCCAGGTGGTCGAAGGCATGCTCCATCATCAGCGCCGCAATCTCCGAGCCGATGCCGGCGAGCGGCCAGCCCTCCTCGACGCTGACGATGCGGTTGGTCTTCTTAACAGAGGCGACAATCGTGGAAACGTCGATGGGCCGGAGCGAGCGGAGGTTGATCACCTCGGCCGCGATCCCGGCCTCGGCCAAAGCCGCCGCCGCCTCAAGACAAACGCCGACCATGCGCGAGAAGGAAACAATGGTGACATCCTTGCCCGGCCGCTCGACCTTGGCCTTATCCAGCCGCAGCACGAACTCCGGATCGGTCGGAACCTCGAAGGTCTGGCCGTAGAGGATTTCGTTCTCGAGGAACACGACTGGGTTGGGGTCGCGGATGGCGGCCTTAAGCAGCCCCTTGGCATCCGCTCCGGAGTATGGCGCCACCACCTTCAGCCCCGGGCAGTGGGCGTACCAGGAGGCGAAGCATTGCGAATGCTGCGCCGCGACACGGGCGGCGGCGCCATTGGGGCCGCGGAAGACAATGGGCGAGCCGAGCTGGCCGCCGGCCATGTACAGGGTCTTGGCCGCGGAGTTGATGATCTGGTCGATGGCCTGCATCGAGAAATTGAAGGTCATGAACTCGACGATCGGCTTCAGCCCGGCGAAGGCGGCGCCGACGCCGAGCCCGGCGAAGCCCATCTCGGTGATCGGCGTATCGATGACCCGCTTTGGCCCGAACTCGTCCAGCAGCCCCTGGCTCACCTTGTAGGCGCCCTGGTAGGCCGCGACCTCCTCGCCCATCAGGAACACCGCGGAGTCGCGGCGCATCTCCTCGGCCATGGCGTCCCGGAGCGCCTCGCGCACCGTCATCGGCGCGGTCGGCCCGGCGTACTCGGGCTCCGCCGGAAGCTCGGACGCCGGCATCGGTTGGGCGGGCGACGGGGACGGGGCCGGCGTGGTGACCGGCATTGCCATGGTCTCGCTCTGTGCCGGCTCGATGTCCAAGCCCTCGAGCGCCTTCGCGTCCTCGCCCTCGGCGAGCAGGAGCGCGATCGGCGTGTTGACGGGAACGCCCTCGCTGCCCTCCGGCACCAGGATCTTGCCGAGCATGCCCTCGTCGACCGCCTCGACCTCCATCGTCGCCTTGTCGGTCTCGATCTCGGCCAGAACCTCACCGGTGGCGACGGCATCGCCCTCGCGCTTGATCCACTTGGCGAGCTTGCCCTCGACCATCGTCGGCGACAGTGCCGGCATCAGAATCTGGGTGGGCATTCTTGTCTCCTCGAAGGGCCGCGCTGGCGCTCAGGCGTCGATCAGGATGTCGGTGTAGAGCTCCGACGGGTCGGGCTCCGGGCTCGTCTGCGCGAACTCGGCCAACTCGTTCACGATCGCCCGGACCTCGCGGTCGATCTCCTTGAGCTTCGCCTCGTCGACGAGCTTACGCTCGAGCATGAACGCCCGCAAAGTGTCGAGCGGGTCGCTCTCCTTGCGCATCTTGGCGACCTCCTCTTTCGTCCGGTACTTGGCCGGATCCGACATCGAGTGGCCGCGGTAGCGGTAGGTGTTCATCTCCATCACGTACGGGCCCTTGCCGCCGCGGACGTAGTCGACGACCTCCGCCCCGGCGGAGCGGACCTCGAGCACGTCCATGCCGTTCACCTGCGCGCCGGGAACGCCGAAGGCCTCACCGCGGCGATAGAGGTTAACGGTGGCCGAGGCGCGCTCGACCGAGGTGCCCATGCCGTACTTGTTGTTCTCGATGATGTAGATGATGGGCAGCTTCCACAGCGAGGCCATGTTGAAGGACTCGTAGACTTGGCCCTGATTGGCCGCGCCATCGCCGAAGTAGCAGTAGCAGATGCCGCCGTCCTCGCGATACTTGTGGGCGAAGGCCAGCCCGGTGCCGAGCGGCACCGAAGCGCCGACGATGCCATGGCCGCCGTAGAAGCCCTTCTCGCGGCTGAACATGTGCATCGAGCCGCCCTTGCCCTTGGAATAGCCGCCGATGCGCCCGGTCAACTCGGCCATGACGCCCTTGGCGTCCATGCCGGAGGCAAGCATGTGGCCGTGGTCGCGGTAGGTGGTGATGATGCTATCGCCTTCCCGCGCCGTCGACTGCATGCCGATGACGACCGCCTCCTGGCCGATGTAGAGGTGGCAGAAGCCGGCGATCAGGCCCATGCCGTAGAGCTGCCCGGCCTTTTCCTCGAACCGGCGGATAAGCAGCATCTCCCGGTAGTCGTACAGCAACTGCTCGACAGGCGGGACCTCGCGGCGGGGCCCCTTGCCGGACTCGGTCTTGTCGTCGTTGGGCATGACGCCCCCTCCCGTGCGTTCGACGCGGAACGGCTATTGGCTCGTGGTCTCGTGCTGGACTATGGGCTCAGCGGCGGGACGGCGCGGGACTTTATTGCGAGGGCCTCTGAAACACAAGCGGCGGATGCGGAGCGGACGGTCCCCGAGGCATCTTCGCACCGGGCACTCTTTGCGTGACATTCGGTGCGGCCTCGCCGCCAATGAGGCTTGAGACGTAGCCTTCCTGCCAAGGAGAGCGGCGACATGTACGTGCTCTACATCGCCAACAAGAACTACTCGTCCTGGTCGCTGCGACCTTGGCTGCTGATGCGCCAGTTGGGCATCGACTTCGCCGAGAGGCTGGTCCCGTTCGGCCAGGGCGACTTCAGGAGCTTCTCGCCCAGCGGCAAGGTGCCATGCCTCGTCGACGGCGACCGTACCATCTGGGACTCGCTCGCCATCACCGAGTACCTGGCGGAGCGCCACAAGGGCGCCTGGCCTAAGGACGAGGGCGCCCGGGCCTGGGCGCGTTGCGCTGCCGCCGAGATGCACTCCGGCTTCCAGGAGCTCCGCACCCGCTGCAACATGAACCTCGGCAATCGCGTCCAGGTCGATGCGGTGCCGCCGCCACTGGCATCCGATATTGCCCGCATCGAGGAGCTGTGGCAGGAGGGCCTCAGCACCTTCGGCGGCCCGTACCTGGCGGGAGAAGCATTCACCGCCGCCGACGCCTTCTTCGCGCCGGTGGCGTTCCGCTTCCTGATTTATGGCATCCGGCTCAGCGCCGCTTCGAGCAACTACGCGGAGCGGCTGCGCGGGCTCGAACCGATGCGGGCATGGTACGAGGCTGCGCTGGCCGAGCCGTGGCGCCGGCCGGATTACGAGGAGCAGTCCCGCCAAGCCGGCCGCTTCATCCGAGACTTGCGGACCCCTTAGGAGCAACCGGCAAGGCCGGACCGGCGGACGGTGCCCGCCACCGGATCCGGCTTCGCCGTGCCGCAGCCGCTCTTGGCGGGTCAGCGCTTCGGTGACTTCCGGGTGTCCTCGACATCAACTTCCGTGTGGCGCACGGTGTCTTTGACGGTCTCGGTTCGCTGCCCGACGTCCTTCTTGACGACAAGCTCTTCCTTGACCCGCGCCTCTTTGGCGACGACGGCCTCCTCGTTCACCTCCTCGGCCTCAATCGTGCGCTCGCGAAACAGCGCCTCGTCGCCAGCGGTTGCGGCACGATCGACCGACCGGCTCTCGACGCTCACGTTCTCCTCGCGGAGCGAGACACTCTCCTCGACCGGCGTCTCGACCACATAGGAGCGGACACGGACCCGCCCCTCGTTTACCTGCCGCTTGCCAACGCGCAGCTTCTCCTCGGCCAGCGGGATGGCCTCGACGTCATGCAGACCGCCGGCATGGGCTTCGGCTCTCGTGCCGGTAGCGGCCGTGGACCGACTGGCAAGATCCGGCGCGATCGGAGGCTCGCCTGTGGTCGCGACCGCGGGCGCCCAGCCCTCGGTGCGCCAGGTGTTTTCACGCTCATCCATGTCAACTGCGCCGTTGCGCTCGAGGATGTCGGCGGCCTCGTCCACGCGCGCCTCTTCGGCCGCCACGACCAACGTCGCGCCGCCGCGGCGAACGCTCTCGTCGTACACGCTGCGATCGTCGTCGGGCACGAAGAAGTCGGCGATGGACTCCCAAAAGCCCTTTTGCTTTCCGGTATCGGCCTCGGCGGCGCTCCCGTTGGCATGAAGATGGATGTGATCGCGGTCGAAGCCGGCGGCCAGCAGAGCCTGCACCGCATTCTCGGCGTCGCCACGGCTGTCGAAGGATGCAACAAGTGTTTGTCGAGCCATTCTCTAAAATCCTCTACCCTAGGTTTCGCTGGTTGAGTTCTTCGCATCGTCCACATCGATGCGTTCGACCACGGCCCGTTGCTTGCGAACCGTGACCGGGACTTCCGTGACCTCGTTGGTGTCGTGGAGCGTGATGCGGACCTCTTCCTTCAGGACCAACCGCTTCTCCACGACGAGGACTTCCTCGACGACGGGCACGATCAGGACGTTGCCCTCCGTGCGCGGCGCCGGCAGCGCCTCCCCGTCGGCAAGGACGCGGTTTGCGGGGACGCGCTCGACCTCGGCCCGGGTTCCTTGCAACTCTCGGCGGACGACTTCCTCCGTCGTGTCGGTGACCGTCCGCAGGCGCACCCGGCCGGTGATGACCTCGCGCGTGTCGATGCGAACCTCGTCCTCGACGAGCGGCACCACCTGGGCCTCGGGGTCGGTCGGTGCGGCCGGCTTGTTCGTGTTCACGAGGAACTCCGTTGCTCGCTATCTGGCACAACGTCAGGTGCGCGGGGAGTGACGCGACCTCGAAAGTCAGTCGTCCCCTAAGCAACGGTCCAGCGGGAGCCCGTTCCGTCGAAAGTTGATTGTTTTCGCCAGAACGGCGGAAGAAGAAGCTGGCCGCCAGCAGCGCCAGTCTGCCGGCGTCAGCAAAGCCCGCCTGCTTCAGCGGTTAAGGACGGTTGGGGATGGGCCGCTTACGCAGAAGCTTCGAGCGATTAGAAACGGCGTCATCGCGAGCCGCGCAGCGGCGTGGCGATCCAGCACTGAAGGCACTGGATTGCCGCGGCGGCTTCGCCTCCTCGCAATGACGCTGTGTTTCGGCAGGCCCCCCCGGGCTCGAGAGCTCAGGCCTTGGCGTCTGAGAGCGCGGCGATCATGAAGGCGTCAAGGTCGCCGTCCAGCACTCCTTGCGTGTTGGAGGTCTCGACCCCCGAGCGCAGGTCCTTGACCATCTGATAGGGCTGCAGCACGTAGGAGCGGATCTGCCGGCCCCAGCCGATCTCGGCCTTGGCCTCGTGCTCCGAGCGCGTCTCCTCCTCCCTGCGGCGCATCTCCATCTCGTAAAGCCGCGCCTTCAGCATCTGCATCGCCTGGGCGCGATTGCGGTGCTGCGAGCGGTCGGTCTGGCACTGGACGACGATGCCCGTAGGCATATGGGTGATGCGTACAGCGCTGTCGGTGCGGTTCACGTGCTGGCCGCCGGCACCGGACGCCCGGTAGGTGTCGACGCGCAGGTCCTTGTCCAGGATCTCGATGTCGATGGTGTCGTCGATGACCGGATAGGCGCCGACCGAGGCGAAACTGGTGTGACGCCTGGCGCCGGAGTCGAACGGCGAGATGCGCACCAGCCGGTGCACGCCGGTCTCGGTCTTCAGCCAGCCGTAGGCGTCCTCGCCCATGACCTTGAGCGTCGTCGACTTGATCCCCGCTTCCTCGCCCGGGCTTTCCTCGATCCACTCGACCTTGTAGCCGCGCCGCTCCGCCCAGCGGATGTACATACGCGCCAGCATCTCGGCCCAGTCCTGGGCCTCGGTGCCACCGGCGCCGGCGTGCACCTCGATGAAGCAGTCGTTGCCGTCGGCCTCGCCGGACAGCAGGGTCTGCAGCTCCGCCCGGCCGGCGGTCTGGCGGAGCGCGGTCAGCGCCGCCTCGGCTTCGGCGACGAGCCCGCCGTCGCCCTCGGCGTCCGCGAGCTCCAGCATCTCGACATGCTCGCTGAAGGCCCGCTCGAGGCGGTCGAGCTTGCCGATGCGGGCTTCCAGGCGGGTGCGCTCGCGCATGACCGCCTGCGCCTCCTCGGGACGCTGCCACAGGTCGGGATCCTCGGCGCGGGTGTTCAGCTCCGCCAGGCGCGCGAGGGCAGCGTCGTAGTCAAAGATGCCTCCGCAGCCGCTGCAGCGAAGCCCTGATCTCGCCCGTGATCGCCTCGATCTCCGCCTTCATCTGCCCTTCCTCCGCCGCCTGCCCCGTCGTTGTAGCGAGCCGGCGGCGGATCGACAACGACCGGCGGTGACGCCCCCGGTGAGGGCCCCTGTCGCCGCGGTGGCGCCCGTGGCGGCCAATTTCCTTCGCGAAGAGGAGCCGGCGGCTAGTAGAGCCCGCCGGTGCCGGTCAACAGCCCGCCCTGCCCGCTTGCCGTTGGCGCCTGGTCCCTGGCCGCCACCGGCGCCGTCCCCGGCTTGAACGCCTCGAAGATGACGCTGCGATCGCCCGCGCGCGCCAGCTGCCCGGTTTCCGGGTTGACCCTCACCAGGCGGATATCGGGCGGGATCCGGAACGGCGTTGCCGGCCGGTCAGCCAGCGCCTCCTTCATGAAGTCGCGAAAGACGGGTGCGGCCACCGTGGCGCCGGCTTCGTTCTGGCCGAGCGGGGTCGGCTCGTCGAAGCCGATAAAGACGCCGACCGCCAGGTCTGGCGAGAAGCCGACGAACCAGGCATCGCGGCTGTCGTTGGTGGTGCCGGTCTTGCCAGCGAGCGGCTTGCCGACCTCGGAGACCACCCGGCCGGTGCCGCGCTGAACGGCGCCCTCCAGCATGGAGACGACCTGGTAGGCGCTGGCCGGGTCCGTGACCGCGTCGCGAACGTCGGGAATCGCCGGCACCGGCTGCTCTTCCCAGGCCTCGACCCGACATTCGGGGCACGGCCGCGGGTCGTGGCGGTAGATCGTCTTGCCGTAGCGATCCTGGATCCGGTCGATCAGGGTCGGGGTGATGGACTTGCCGCCGTTGACCAGCATGGCGAACGCCGTGGTCAGGCGCAGCAACGTCGTCTCCCCCGCGCCCAGGGCGTAGGACAGCGCGTAGGACAGTTCCGGCGGCGGGTTCTCGAATACCTTCAGCCGCCCGGCGCAGTCGGCGACCGCCGGCATGCCGATGGCCTGGGCCAGACGAACCGTCATGACGTTGCGCGACTGCTCAAGCCCGACCCGCAGAGTCGTTGGTCCGTAGTAGCGCTCGCTGTAGTTCGACGGGTTCCACGGCGGTAGCCCCGGCCCCTGATCGAGCACGAAAGGCGCATCGAGGACGATGCTGGCCGGGGTCATCCCGTGCTCCATGGCGCAGAGGTAGACGATCGGCTTGAACGCTGAGCCGGTCTGCCGGTTCGCCTGGGTCGCGCGGTTGAACTGGCTGCGGGCGTGGGAAAAGCCTCCGGCCATGGCCAGCACTCGGCCGGTATGCGGGTCCATCGCCACCAGCGCGCCGTCCACCGCCGGCAGCTGCTTGAGCGCGAAGTCGACCGCCTGCGCGGACTTCTCGGCAGCCGGATCGAGCGGTTCAACGGCGACCACGTCGCCGACGGCGAGCACATCCGCCGCGTTTCGCGGCCTGGCGCCGACCGCCTGGCCCTTCAGCGACGGCCGCGCCCAAACGAGTTGGGCAAACGGGACCGTGCCGGTTTCCCCGTCGACGAAGCCGATCTCGGCGCCGCCCTTGTTCAGGCCGACGACGACGGCCAGCCGCCACGAGCCCGGCAGCCCGGCCGGCGGCGGCACTTCCGCAAGCCGCGTGCTCCAGTCGGCCGGCAGCCGTCCCCCCGCGTCGCGAGAGATGCGGGCGAGCGGCCCGCGCCAGCCGTGACGGCGGTCGTAGATCTCGAGGCCCTCGCCAAGCACCCGCTCGGCCAGTGCCTGCATCGCCGGATCCACCGTCGCGCGGACGGCCAGGCCGCCCTCGTAGAGGTTTTCCTCGCCCTGGGTGCGCAGGACGTCGCGGCGCACCTCCTCGGCGAAATAGCCGGCCGCGAGCCGCTCGGTGGCTTCTCGGGGATAGACCATCAGCGGCGCGGCCTTCGCCCGTGTGGCCTCCTCGGCGGCGATGAACCCCTCCGCCTGCATCCGCCCGAGCACCCAGTCGCGCCTGGCCTTCGCAGCGGCTGGATGGCGGGCCGGGTCGTAGTTGTTGGGCGCCTTGGGGAGGGCAGCGAGGAAGGCGATCTCCTCGATCGAAAGCTCGTCGAGCGCCTTGTTGAAGTAGTTCAAGGCGGCGGCGGCGACGCCGTAGGAGCCGTAGCCGAGGAAGATCTCGTTGAGATAGAGCTCCAGGATCCGGTCCTTGCTGTAGGCGCGGTCGATCTGCACGGCCAGCATCGCCTCCTTGATCTTGCGCTCGAGCGACAGCTCGTTGCCGATCAGGAAGTTCTTCGCGACCTGCTGGGTGATCGTCGAGGCGCCGACCGGCCTCCGGTCGCTGCCGTAGTGGCGGACGTTGGTGATCACCGCGCGGATGACACCGAAGTAGTCGATGCCCGAGTGGAGATAGAAGTTCTTGTCTTCGGCGGCGAGAAAGGCGGCGATGACCGGCTTCGGGATGGCGTCGATCGGCACGAACACGCGCTTCTCCGAGGCGTACTCGGCGAGGAGCCGGCCGTTGCCGGCGTAGACGCGCGAGGTGGTCGGCGGCTCGTAGCTCGCAAGCTCGCTGTGGTCAGGGAGCTGCCGGCCGTAGTGGCTAAAGACGAAGACGGCGCCGCCGGCGGCGACGAGCGCCACGATGGCCACACAGGCGAAGAGCGCGGCGAGAAGACGGAACATCAGACGGGATCCGGAGAAACCACAAAGGAAGCGGCGTGCCGCACGGGGTCATCCGTGCGGAAATAGCCGCCAATCATGAGCGACCGCGAGCACGTCCTTCTCGAAAAGATGACGAAACAGCGGGCGGAGCGCAACCCCCGGCATCGTCGCTCAGGAACGGGCTCAACCAAACTACCAGGCGCTCGCGCTCATCGTCTCGTTCAGGTAGCCGTCGATGGCCCTGGCCACGGCGGCCGCAACCTTGGTGCGGTTGTCGCTCCGCTGCAGCGCCCGCTCGTCGCTGCGGTTGGACAGAAAGCCGAGCTCGATCAGCACCGAGGGAATGTCCGGCGCCTTCAGCACCGCGAAGCCGGCAAACCGATGCGGGTTGGGCAGCAGCCCGGTCGTGCCGGAGAGGTGGTCAACGACGTGGCCGGCGAAGGCGGCCGACTGGTTCATCGTCTCGCGCTGCGCCAGATCGATGAGGATGTTGGTGACCTCGGTGCTCTCGCGGCTAAGGTCGAGACCGGCGATGAGATCGGCCTTGTTCTCCTTCTCCGCCAAAGCCGCCGCTTCCGAGTCCGACGCCGTGTTCGACAGCGTGTAGACGGAGGCGCCGCGGACGTCGCGGCTGGAAACCGAGTTCGGCATGGACGGAGACGAACAGGTCGGCGTTGGCGCGGCGAGCAAAATCGACCCTGTCACGCAGCCGGATGAAGCGGTCGTCGTTGCGGGTCAGCAGCACCTTGTAGCGGCCCGTCTCCTCCAGCGCGCGCTTGACCTCGCGCACCGCCGCCAGGGTGATGTCCTTCTCGTAGATGCCCGAGACGCCGATGGCGCCGGGATCGGCGCCGCCGTGCCCGGCATCGAGGACGACGACGCGCTGCGCCCGCGGCGATGCCGGCCGCCGCGGCGGGATGGGCACAGCGAGGGCGGTGGCGCCAATCTCGGCTGGATCGGAGGCAGCGGCCCGTGCCGGCACTGGCGCCGCCGCGGCCGGCGGCGGGGCGGGTTGCCGGGCGGTTTGCGAAGGCGCCGCCGGCGGAGAAGCACCGGCACGGGGGTCTGTGGAGGCGGTGGTCGGCGGGGCTGTCGCCTGCGCGCGGCCGGCCGGCGGCTCGGTGAGGATTCGGTCCACCGACGGCAGCGGCGACGAGGCCGACGCCACCTGGGTTCCGCCGATCAGAGAGCGCGGCGCTGCGGGCTCCGCCGGAAAGGCGGGACCGCGGCGGGCCTGCGCCTTCGCCGAAGCCCGGGCGGCGGGGACTTCGGTGGACATGTAACCGAGCACCCCGGTTCGCGGCCCCTGCGCCAGTTCGACGAGCAGCCGGTAGCCGCTGCCGTCACCCGGATCTTGCAGCACCGCTTGGCGGATGGTCGTCGCCGGCTGGCATTCGAGCACGATTCGCCAGGTGCCGGGCCGGACCTCGGCATGGCGCAGCGTGGCGCAGGGCCCGTTGCCGACGATATCAGCCGGTTGCGCCCGCCAGCTGACGTCGGACAGGTCGATGACGATGCGGTGCGGGTCGGGGAGCGTGAAGACGTTGAACGCAACCGGGTGGGAAAGATCCAGGGCGATGCGGGTGAAGTAGCTGCCGCGGTCCACCGCCGCGGTGGTCACCACTGCTACGGGCGCCGCCACGGCCGCGGCGGCGGACAGGAGGCAAATGATCAGTACGGCCAGCGACGCCAGCCTTCTGGCCCAGGCCGCGGCCTCAACGGTCACTGCCGACATGTTTCGCCCGAGCCCTGCTGAGCGGACCGATCTTCGGCGTTCACGCCTGTCTCAACTGACGCCGAAGCGCCGCGCACAAAAGAGACGCGCCAACTTGTACCGTTATGCGACCGGCGCAATCAAGAGTGAGTTGATCGAGCCGCTCGACCCGCGGCGGTCGGCGGCTTGAACCGAGATAAGGCAATTGTAGAAATCAACTCCTATGGTTATGTTGAACTCAGCCATCGCGGTGGGCGCTCGTCCCGGCGAAGATGGTTGTGTTGCAGCGGGCCAGGGCGTCCAACCAGTTGAGGTGGGATGCCCCGCGTGACGCGGCCGATAGCCGCATGGCCCTGTTGGGAATTCATGTGCCGATGAGAGCTGCCGGGCGATCGCTTTCCTCTTCCTCCGCAAGCGGGGAGAGAGCGGTCGCGGTCGCTGGCGCCTCCGGCCCGACGACAACTCACCGCCCCGCCCCCCGTTGCGCCCGCTCGCTCGTGTCCGACGAGGTGGCGGCGGTGGTCTGGAGATTGCTTAATGGCAACCAAAAGCATGCTAATCGACGCCTCCCACCCGGAGGAGACCAGGGTGGTGGTGCTCGATGGGACTCGTCTGGAAGGTTATGACGTCGAGGTCGCCTCGCGGCGACAACTCAAGGGAAACATCTACCTCGCCAAGGTCACCAGAGTAGAACCGTCGCTGCAGGCCGCCTTCGTCGACTACGGCGGCAACCGCCACGGTTTCCTCGCCTTCAACGAAATCCACCCCGACTACTACCAGATCCCGGTCGCCGACAGGCAGGCCCTGATGGAGGAGCATGTCCGGGCGGAGGCGACGGACGCCGAGGCCGAGGAGCCCGACGCCGAGGCGTCCGCGGCCGACGAGGGAGGCAGCGAACCGGTCGAGGTCCTGGGCGGTGACGACGAGGAGGAGTTGGAGCGCCGGCCGCCCCGCCCTGTGTCGCGCAACTACAAGATCCAGGAGGTCATCAAGCGGCGGCAGATCCTGCTGGTGCAGGTCGTCAAGGAAGAGCGCGGCAACAAGGGTGCGGCGCTCACGACCTACCTGTCGCTCGCCGGTCGCTACTGCGTGCTCATGCCCAACACCTCGCGGGGTGGAGGCATCTCGCGCAAGATCAGCGGGCTCACCGACCGCAAGCGGCTGAAGAAGATCCTGGCGGAGCTGGAAGTCCCCGAGGGTATGGGCGTGATCGTGCGGACCGCCGGGTCCGGGCGGACCAAGGCCGAGATCAAGCGCGATTACGAGTACCTGATGCGGCTGTGGGGCAACATCCGCGAGACCACGCTGTCCTCCATCGCCCCGCCCTGGTCTACGAGGAGGCAAACCTGATCAAGCGGTCGATTCGCGACCTCTACGGCCGCGATACCGAGGAGATCGTGATTCAGGGCGAGCCGGAATACCGCACCGCCAAGGAGTTCATGAAGCTCTTCATCCCGAGCCACGCCAAGCGGGTGAAGCTGCACGACAACTTCGAGCGGCCCCTGTTCAACCTCTACCAGGTAGAAAGCCAGCTCGATGCGATGCACCTGCCGTCGGTGCCGCTAAAGTCAGGTGGTTACATCGTCATCAACCCGACCGAGGCGCTGGTTTCCATCGACGTCAACTCCGGCCGCGCCACCCGCGAGCGCCACATCGAGGAGACGGCGCTGCGCACAAACCTGGAGGCCGCCGACGAAGTTGCCCGCCAGCTCAGGCTGCGCGACCTGGCCGGGCTGATCGTCATCGACTTCATCGACATGGAGAACAGCCGCAACCAGGCCCAGGTCGAGCGGCGCACCAAGGACGCGCTGAAGTCCGACCGGGCGCGCATCCAGGTTGGGCGGATCAGCCCGTTCGGCCTGCTGGAGCTGTCGCGCCAGAGGCTGCGCCCGAGCCTGTTGGAGACGAGCTTCGAGCCGTGCCCCTACTGCGGCGGCATGGGCGTTTGCCGCACGACCGAGTCCACCGTGCTGTCGATCCTGCGCAAGATCGAGGAGGAGGGGCTCAAGGCCAAGGGCGGTTCGGTGACGGTCACAGCGGCGCCGACCGTGGCGATGTACCTGCTCAACCAGAAGCGCAAGACCTTGGCGCAGTTGGAGATCCGCTTCCAGCTTCGCATCGTCATCGCCGCTGACGGCTCGTTCGCCCCGGCCGAGCACCGGCTGGAGCGGGTGAAGGGCGCGGTGGTCGTCGTCGAAACCGCCGGCGCGCCGGCGGTTGAGCCCGCCGCCGCCGAGCCGGTAGCGGAGGAGGAAGAGGCCGTCGCCGAGGTCGCCGAGCCGGTAGCGGAGGAGGAAGAGGCCGCCCCCGCGGGCGGCGAGGACGCGAGCAAGCGCACGCGCCGCAGGCGGCCAAGGCGCCGCAGGCGTTCGGATGAAGAGACACGGCCGCTGGCGGCGGACGAGGCCGGCGGCGAAGGTGGCGAAGGTGGCGGGGCGAGCCTGCTGCCGCCGAGGCGGACGGCGACGAGGCCGAGGCGGAAGCGGAGAGCCAAGGGGTCGAAGTCGACAGGGCCGAAAGCGAGGGGGCCGAAGGCGAGGGCCAGGCCGAGGCCGGTGCCCAGGGTGAGGCGCGCAAGCGGCGCCGGCGCGGCAAGCGCGGCGGCCGCAGGCGGCCGCGGCGTGACGATCACGAGACGGGCGAGGCGCAAGCCGAGGACGCGGCCCCGGAGGGCGAAGCGCTGCCGCTGGCGGCAGCGGCGGAGACGGGCGACGCCGTCCTGACGGACGCTGACGTCGAGACCGCGGCCCAGAACGAGCAGGAAGAGGCCGAGCGAGGCCGAGAGTTCCCGCCGAGGCGGTCAAGAACCTGAGGCGTTTCCCGCCGAGGACGGGTCAACAGGCGCCCGATGATGCGCCTCTGTTCGCCGCCGCAGATACCGCCGCAGATACCGGCGCAGACGCCGCCCAGCGCGACGAGCCATGGGAGCCCGCGCCTGCTGGCGGCGGCGAAGGCGAGATGGCCGAGGCCGAGGTTGCAGCGGCCGCGAGCACAGAGGAGGAGCGCCCCGCCGACTCCGCCGAGGCCGACCGAGGCATCCGAGGCAACTCCGAGGCCGACGCCTTCGAGATCGTCAGCTACTCAGAGGCGGCGGCGCCCTCATGGCGCCCCGCTGAGTCGCAGCCGGCCGAGCCGCGGCACGGCGTGGCGATTGTCGAGGGACATGATGCCGAGCCCGCCGGTGAGCACGCCGGTGAGCCGGACGGTGGGCGCGCCGATGCTGCGGCGGCGCCGGCCGAAATCGACGTTCACGACGGCCGGGGCGACGGCAACGGCAACGGCAGCGGCAATGGCTGGCAGCACGAAGAAGCGCACCGGGCCGAAGCCGCAGAGGAAGCCACAGAGGAAGCCGCAGAGGAGGCGCGGGAGCGCGAAGCGGTGGGGCAGGACCAGCCGTCGGCGCGCACCGAGGTGATCCGCGTCGGCGGCGACGCCTCGCAGCCGGGCGCCCCACGCCGGGGCTGGTGGCAGCGGCTAATGAGCTGAGCCAGGGCGCGGCCCGCCCGCCGCGGATCTCGCCGAGCCTACCGGCCTCGCCACGCGATCAAGCGCCGGGTAGCCTCGGCGATATATCCTTCGCCTTAGCCTGAGCGGAAGGCACAGCCTACAGGCTCGCCGGCACCCGCTCCGGGTGGGCTGCGGCCAAAGTCGCCAGATCCTCGGCCAGGGCAGCGAACCTGCGGCAGACCTCGGCGATCTGCTCTCGCGTATGCGCCGCCGACACGCTGGCCCGCAGCAGACAGGTCCCGTTCGGGGTGCCTGGCGGCAGCGCCAGGTTGACGTAGACGCCGCGCTCGAGCAGCCGGTTCCAGGCGTAGATCGCGGTCTCCTCATCCGGCATCTTCAGCGCGATCACCGGGCTCATCGGCGCGCAGACCTCGAAACCCGCGGCAACGACGCCGTCGAACAGCGCGCTGGCGTTGTCCCACAAGCGGTGGCGCAACTCCGGCCGGCCCTCGATCTCGCCGATCGCCGCCAGCACCGAGGCGACGTTCGAAGGCGAGGCCGAGGCGGTGAACATGTAGGGCCGGCTGCAGAAGCGGAGCACGTCGAACTTCGGATGGCTGGACGTGCCGAAACCGCCCACGGCGCCAAGACTCTTGGAGAAGGTGCCGACGATGAAGTCGGCGTCGTCCTCGATGCCCTGCTCCTCGGCGGCGCCGCGGCCGTGGTCGCCCAGCACGCCCAGCGAGTGCGCCTCGTCGACGAGGAGGAAGGCGCCGTGCTTGCGCTTGACCTCGGCGAAGTCGCGCAAGGGCGCGCGATCGCCGAGCATGCTGTAGATGCCCTCGACGACGATGAGCTTGCAACGGCCATCGTCGGCCATGCGGGTCAGCCGCTTGTCCAGGTCGGCGGCATCGTTGTGGCGGAAGCGGACCAGGGTGGCGCCGCTCAGCCGGCAGCCGTCGTAGATGCTGGCATGGGAATCGGCATCCAGCAGGATGACGTCGTTGCTGCCGGCAAGGCCGGAGAGGATGCCGAGGTTGGCCTGGTAGCCGGTCGGGAAGACCATGGCCGAGCGCTTGTTCATGAACGCGGCCAGGGCCTGCTCCAGGGCCACGTGGGTGGCGTAGGTGCCGTTGGCGATGCGCGAGCCGGTGGTCCCGGTGCCGTGCCTGCGGATGGCCTCCACCGCCGCCTCGATGCAGGTCGGGTCGTAGGTCAGGCCGAGGTAGTTGTTGGTGCCGACCAGGATGGTGCGCCGGCCGTTCACCCGCGCCTCGGTCGCCGAGTAGAGCTCCTCCATGCGCACGTTGAAGGGGTCGGTCCCGACCTTCAGCACCTTCTCGTGCCGCGCCGCCGGCAGGCTATACTTGTCGAAAAGGTCCATGGCTCAGCGGCCCTTCATTCTGTCGTCCACGAGCTTGGCGAGGTCCTCGATCCGCTCGACGTCGGAGATCAGGTTGATCGGGATGTCGATGTTGAACTTGTCCTCGATCTCCATGATCAGGTCCATGACCTCGACGGAATCGATGTTCAGCTCCGAGCCGAGGCTGGTCCCGGCGCTGAGCGGGATCTGCTCCTTGTTGTAACGTTGGAGCATGTCGCACAGATCGCTGACGATGCTCTCGACCTCGGGGTCCATGACCGTCTCTGACCTATTTTGCTCGTTCGCGGCTCAGATCCAGCGCTGGTCGCGATACCAGGCCAGCGTCCGGCGAAAGCCTTCGGCGAAATCCAGCTCCGGCGCCCAGCCGGCAACCTCGCGCATGCTTTCGCTGTTGCACACCCAGTCGGGATAGCATAGCTCGCCGATCTTGCCACGGGAAAGCATCGGCGCTCCGCCACCGAAAGCCGCCCTCAACTCATGGGCCACGGCCGCGCACCAGACGATGGCGCGAGGCGCCTCGATGCAGCGGACGGTCCTGCCTAACGCCTTCCCGGCGATGGCGGCGAGATCGGCCCAGGCATAGCCGCCGGCACGGCCGTCGTCCGGTTCGAGCACCTCGCCGCCCCAACTCGGCTCGTCGAGAAGAACGCAGAGCAGCCGCGCCAGGTCCTCGACGTGGAGCAGCGAAAAGCGCCCGTTCTCGACCTTCGGCGCGACGATCAGTCCGCGGGAGAGTTGCTTGAACAGCGGCAGCGTCGCCCGGTCACCGGGGCCGTAGACGGCCGGCGGCCGGACGATGCAGTGCTCGATGCGGTGCTTTATCCCGGCCGCGGCCACGGCCGCTTCGCCGGCGCGCTTGCTCGCGGCGTAGGCCGAGAGCTGCGGCTGGCGCGCCGCCAGCGAGGAGACCAGCAGGACTCGGGGCGGGTGGGGCGCCTGTCTTACGGCAGCGAGCAGGCGCTCGGTCCCGCCGGCGTTGACCCGGTGAAACTCGTCTGGCTTCCGCGCGGCAACGACCCCCGCGGCATGAACCACCGCCTCCGCCTCGTCCACCAGAGCCGCGAGCGCACCCTCATCGTGGAGCGAGCCGTAAACGGTCTCCACACCTGCCGGCAGGCCAGCGGCCCGGGCCGGCGAGCGAACCAGCGCCCGCACCCGCTGCTTGCGTGCGCAGAGAGCAGCGCACAGGGCGGAGCCGACGAAGCCGGTGGCGCCGGTGATGGCCACCGTCGCGGTCGCCATTGCGCGGCGCCGCTGCCGCTGGACGCGCGGGCCTCAGCCGGCCGCGGCAACCCGCTGTTCAGTGCCAAGCCCGAAGGCCGGGACGACGTCTACTCGATGGCGCGCAGGCCGTCGTTGAGGTAGCGGGCCTTCGCCGCGGCCCGGCTGAGCTTGCCGGACGAGGTGAACACCAGGGTGCGCGCCGGGACCAGCATGACCTCGCAGTGGACGCCGGCGGTGCGGTGGATCACCGCGGCGATGTCGCGGACCAGCGCGCGCTGGCGGGCCGGCTCGGCGAAGTAGCACTCCACGACCACCACGACCCGCTCGTCGCCATCGTCGTCGCTGACGGAGAAAGCGGCGACCGAGCCGGTGCGGACGTCGGCCAGGCTCTCCACCGCCCATTCCAGATCCTGCGGCCAGATGTTGCGGCCGTTGCAGATGATCATGTCCTTGCGCCGGCCGGTGACGAACAGCTTGCCGGCAACGGTGTACCCCATGTCGCCGGTGTCCAGCCAACCGTCCTCAAGCTTCATCTGCCGGGTTGCCTCGGGGTTGCGGTAGTACCCCTCCATCAGGCTGGGCCCCTTGATGCAGATCCGGCCGATCGCCCGGTCGGGCAGGACGCGGCCAAGATCGTCGCGGATCTCGGCAGCGTACTCCGGCAGGACGTTGCCGCAGGCGACAAACGAGCGGGTCCGCCGGGCGCCGGTCTTCATCGGGATGGCGCGGCGGGTGATCTCGTAGTTGTCGCGATCGACGGTGTCGACCTCGATCCCCGTGTCCAGCGGCGCAAAGCTGACCGCAAGCGTCGCCTCCGCCAGGCCATAGCTCGGCAGGAAGGCGCGGCCATCGAAGCCGTAGGGGCCGAAGGTCGCCGCGAACTGGTCGAGGACGTCGGGGCGGATCATCTCGCCGCCGATGCCGGCCACCCGCCAGGAGGACAGGTCCAGGTTCAGGCCGTTGGCCTTGGCCGCCCGGCGCAGGCACAACTCGTAGCCGAACGTCGGGCTAAAGGCGATCGTGCACCGCCGCTCCGAGATGAGCTGCAGCCAAGTCATCGGCCGCACCGCGAAGGTCGAGGTGGCGAGATAGTCGATCGAGACCTGAGCCAGCATCGGGGTGATGCAGAAGCCGACCAGGCCCATGTCGTGGTAGAGCGGCAGCCACGAGGCGGCACGATCTCCCTCGCGCAGCTTCAGGCCGTCGCGGCCGATGGCGCGGGCGTTCGTGGTGATCGCCCGCTGCGTCACCAGCACGCCCTTCGGGTCCATGGTGCTGCCCGAGGAGTACTGGATGTAGCAGGGCTCGTCCTTGCCGAACGGGCGCGAGCTCGCCGCCGATGGCCGGCAGCGCCCGGAAGTCGTCCGGCGTGCCGACCAGCTCGACGCCAAGACCGGCGGTCGCCTCGATCAGCGACGGCAGCAGCTCCTTCGAGGCCACGGCGGCTGCCGGGCGGGCGGCCGACAGCATGGAGCGCAGCCGCCCGACGTGGGCGTCGTGGCCGCCCAGGTTGATGCTAAGCGGCAACGGCACCGGGATCAGGCCGATGTACTGGCAGGCATAGAAGAACGTCAGGAAGTGGGGCGTCGTCTCGGCGACGATGGCGAACCGGCTGCCCCGCGGCAGCTTCAGCGACGAGAGCCGCAGCGCCAGGTCGATGGCCTCGCCGCGGATATCGCCGTAGGTCAGCGACCGCGCCGGCTCGCCGCGACTGGAGAAGAAGTTGCAGCCGGTCTCCCCTCGCGCCGCGTAGTCGAGACCTTCCCAAATGGTCTCGAACGTGCCGACGCGAAACGGAAGAACCGAGTTGCTCGTCGCAGTAAGCTCCACTGTCACTACCTCCGCGGCCTAATGACCTGACAGCTCCGCAGTAACACGGAGCATAACCCTACCCAAGCGCAACGTGGCCCATGCGGGACCTTGTTCTCGCGCCGGCGCCGTGTTCTCCATCAGCTCCGGCCGGCGAACCCGATCAGAAGTCTTCGGTCGCCATCGATATCGAGCATAGCTGGCACCCGAACAGGGACGAGCGGCAATGCAGCCGTGGCCGGCTTGCGGCTTTACCCGTCTGCGTGCCGAGGCCGCTGCCCGACTTCCTTAGGACAAGCGCCAATTAAACTAATTCTAAGTATAGAGCTAGCAGCCACCGCGGCAGGTCACAAGTCACTTGTTGTTACCGACTGTTACGGGCTCGCGACGGTGAAACGCCGGCGGTCGCGGCGAGCTATTGCCGCCGCGAATCGCGTCTGTGGGCCTCCGGCTGTCGATCCTCGTCGACCTTCGCCTTGCGCCACCGGCGCTCCCATCACAACTGCCGGTGCGACATAAACCTGTTGTACACGTTGTCGCGGCGATCATGGGTATAGTTGTTCCGTCTGGCCCGGTCGTGCTGGCGGAGCGCCAGCAGCGAAGGCTTGGATGATCGCGAGCAGGGGTGGCCGCTTGATGCATTTCAGGAATCGGGAGGGACTGGCGGACTGGAACATCCCCGAGGACCACCTGGCCCGGCGGAAGGTCGGCCTTTCAGCCATGGTTCGGCTGAAGGATGAGGAGACCTGGATCGCCGCCTGCCTGACGTCGATCCTCCCCTGGTTCGACGAGATCGTCTGCGTCATTCAGCCGTGCACCGACGCGACCGAACAGGTGATCCGCACGTTCGACGACCCCCGGATCGTCGTCGCCGCCTATCCCTTCGACAGCTATCCGTTGGGGCCGGGTCATGACGCCTGCCCGGCCGATTCGGTCTACTCCAGCGCCTACTACTACAACTGGGCGCTGGCGAAGACCACCCGGACCCACGTCTGCAAGTGGGACGGCGACATGGTGGCTATGGACTGGTTGGGCGCGAAGGTGCGCGGGCTGATCGCGGCCGGCATCGACCGGATCAGCTTCCACGGCATCAACATTGTCAGCGACGACCTGCGCTACGTCGGCCGGTCACCCAAATGCCCCACAGACGGCGTCTACCGGGTGAGCGCCGAGACGTACTACGAGCAGGGACCCATCACCCAGCAGAGTTGTGGCATCGGCGCAGCCCACGTCCTCACCCGCCCGGCCTTCCTCCACTTCAAGTGGGCGCGCAAGCCGCTGTCGAGCGCGACCAAGCAATGGCCGAAGGGCTGGGAGACCATGCCCTACTTCAAGGCATTCCTGAAGCAGCGCGAACCGGCGCGGTTCTATACCGGCGAGTACCCGAGCGCGGTGAAGCCGCTGGTCACCCTTGCCCCGGCCTGACGCTTTTGCCGACGCCGCAGGCGGCGTGCCATCGAGGGTCAGCGCGTTCGGCTTGACGAAGACGTGGCTGATCGGCGCGAGCGGCAGGCGCCTATCCGGCAGCGGGCCCTTCTGCTGCGTCCAGGGCAGCGAAAACCTCCTTGGCTGCGAACAGGCCGTTGAGGGCGGCCGGGAACCCGGCATAGACGGCCATCTGCATGAGGATTTCGACGATCTCGGCGCGCGACAGCCCGACATTCAGTCCCGCCTCCACATGCACCTTGAGCTGCGGGGCAGCGTTCCCAAGCGCGGTCAGCGCCGCGATGGTTGCGATCTCGCGGCCGCGCAGATCGAGGCCGGGCCGGGAATAGATGTCGCCGAACGGGAATTCGACCAGATAACGGGCGAAGTCTGGAGCGACGTCGGCCAGTGCTGCGACGACCTTCTCACCGGCGCGACCGTCGATCTCCGCCAGTCTCCGCCAGCCGCGGTCGAAGCGGCTTTCAGCTGGCGTTTGCTGCTGCGTCATGTTCCCTTATCCTTTCTCAAGTTCTACAGCCTTGTCGTAACCATTGGTCGCGTTCACGACGTAGCGAAGCCTAGGGTTCCGAGCGCGCTCTACTCAAGGCTCGTTGCCGCGAGGCTCAGGGCTGGAGAGAGCCCACGGGCCGTACAGCCAGGTCAGCCACAGCCCGAAGGCCAGGAACGGGCCGAACGGGATCGGGGTCGAGGCCGTGACCGGCCGGCGCAGGATGGCGGCCGCCCCGACCGCGGCGAGCGCCGAGAGCGAGCCGATCAGGATCACCGAGGCCAGGCCCTGCCAGCCGACCCAGGCGCCGGCGGCGGCCATCAGCTTGGCATCGCCCGCCCCGAGCCCGCTGCGGTGGCGCAGGGCGGTGTAGATCCGGGCGATGAGCCAGAAGCCGAGCCAGCCGGCGGCCGCACCGACGGCGTGGTCGGCAAGGCGCTGTGGATCGAGCAGCCAGGTCACGGCGAGACCGAAGGCCGCGAGCGGCCAAGTCAGTGCGTCGGGGAGGATCAGCTCGCGGGCGTCGATGACGGCGAGGGCAAGCAGCGTCCAACCGAGCAGCGCGCTCGCCGCGACGAGCGGTGCGGGCACGACCGCCAGCGCCCAAGCCGCCACAGCGATCGCGGCAAGCTCCACGGCCGGGTAGAGCCGGCTGATCGGCTGGCGGCAGTAGCGGCAGCGTCCCTTGAGCGCGAGCCAGCTCGCCAGCGGCACGAGGTCGAGCGGCCCCAGCGGGTGCGCGGCAGGTTCGGCAGCGGGAGCGGCCGAGGACGACCCCCTCCCCCGCCGGCAGCCTGACGATGAGCAGGCCGAGAAGGCTGCCGACGATGGGGGAGACGGCAAGGACGAGCCAGGCCGCACTCACGCCGCGCGCGCCCGTCGCGCCGGGCGCGTGGCGGGAAGCCCGGCGATGGGGACGGCGCTTGCGGCACGGATCCGGGGCCGCCACCTCTGTTGCCGAACCCATGCATCCGCGAACCCTCACTGGCGCATTTGGCGCCGCCGTCATTGCTGCCCTGTTGGCGGCCTCTCCCGCCGCAGCCGAGGTCCGCAGCTATGCCATCGTCCAGGACGACGGCTCGCTCCTCGTCCGCGGCCAGCTCATCCGCCTGTTCGGCGTGGTCATCCCCCAGGGCGGCTGGTACTGCCAGGGCCGGCTGAGCCCGAGCCGCTGCCGCTCCTCCACCGCCGCGCTGGCGCTCGATTTCCGCATCCGCGGCTTCGTCCGCTGCGAGCCGGTGGAGCAGTACGCGGACGGCAGCGTCGGCGCCTTCTGCAGCGTCGGCAGCGCCCGGCTCGGCGACGACGAGGATCTCGGCGCCTATCTGATCTCCCGTGGCCACGCCTTCGCCGCCCCCTGGGCGCCCTATGAGTATGCCATCCTGCAGGAAGTCGCCAAGGTCAACCGCCGTGGCCTGTGGGGCGGAGCGCTTTCCTACGGCAGCCGCTGGTGGTAGTGCGGCCAGGCTGCGCCCGCCCTTGCGCCTTGTTCGCGGGCGCGCCCGGGCGTACAAGGCCGCGGGGTGCCGCCCGCGCAGGGCGCGACAGGATAGGACGAGACGCGGCGGGACGGGCGGCCCCGCGCGATCAGGGTCGCGGCGGAACCAGTCCACCATGTCCGGCGCTTCTCGTTGATCCAGAGCCGGAACCGCTTCCAGCAAGCATAAGGAGCCCATGCGCGCAATCCTGCACATGTTCTTCCGGGCGGAGGGCGCCAGGCCCTGGAGCGTGCTCGTCTGCCTGATCCTCGCCGGCGTCGCCGACGGCATCAGCTTTGCGAGCCTCCTGCCTTTGATCGCCATCGCCATCGGCAGCACCGAGGGACAGCAGTCGCCGCTCTACGACGCGGTCGTCGGCGCGTTTAACGCCGTCGGCCTGACGCCGGACCTGGTGCCGCTGCTCGTGATCGTCATCGCCGGCACCACGCTGAAGAGCCTGCTCATCCTGCTGGCCATGCGCCACGTCGGCTTCGCCCAGGCCGACGTGATCACCAAGCTCCGCGCCCGGCTGGTCAAGGAGGTGCTGCAGGTCCGCTGGAGCTTCTTCACCTCGCACCCGGTGGGCCGGCTGGTGAACTCCGTCAGCAGCGACGCCGGGCGCACCGCCGCCGGCTACTCCCTTGCCGCCAACCTGTTCTCCAACGTCATCCTCTCGATCGTCTACGTCGGGGCCGCCTTCGCCGTCTCCTGGAAGCTGGCTGCTGGCCGCCCTCGTCATCGGCGGCGGCGTCGCCATCAGCCTGAACCACTTCATCCGCCGCAGCCGCCGCGCCGGCCGCAAGCAGACGACGCAGATGCGCGAGCTGATGATCTTCCTCACCGACGCCTTGAACAGCATCAAGCCGCTGAAGGCGATGGCGAAGGAATCCCACTTCATCAACCTCTGCGACTCGCGCATCCGCTCGCTGCGCAAGACCTCGCGCCAGGAGCTGATGAGCCAGGAGACGCGCCGCGCGCTGGAGGAGATCATGGTCGCGGCCTGCCTCGGCATCGCGATCTACGTCCTCTTCGCCGTCCTCGAGTTCCCCTTCGCCGAGGTGCTGGTGATGGCGCTCCTGCTGTCGAAGACGATCAGCAACGTCGGCCGGATCCAGGCCTACCTGCAGCGGGCGATCTCGGTCGAGGCGCCGTACCTCGCCATCCAGGAGCTGCTGGCCGAGGCCAAGGCCAACGCCGAGCGGCTCGGCGGCGGCGCCCCGCCGAAGCTGGAGCGGGGCGTGCGCCTGGAGCGGGTGGAGTTCTCCTTCGGCAAGAAGCGGGTGCTGAAGGGCGTCGACATCGACGTCCCGGCGCACGCGATCACGGTGATGACCGGGCCGTCCGGCGGCGGCAAGACCACCATCCTCGACCTGATCCTCGGCCTCTATCAGCCGAGCGCCGGCCGGCTGCTGGTCGACGGTACGCCGCTGGAGCAGCTCGATCTGAAGCTGTGGCGCGAGATGATCGGCTACGTGCCGCAGGAGTTCGTCCTGTTCCACGACAGCATCTTCGCCAACATCGCCGTCGGCGACGAGACGATGAGCGAGGCCGATGTCCAGGCGGCGCTGGAGACGGCCGGCGCCTGGGACTTCGTGCAGGCGTTATCGCAGGGCATGCACAGCACCGTCGGCGAGAAGGGCGCCAAGCTCTCCGGCGGCCAGCGCCAGCGCATCGCGCTCGCCCGGGCGCTCGCCCGCCGGCCCAAGCTGCTCGTCCTCGACGAGGTTTCGAGCGCGCTGGACCCGGCGACCGAGATCGACATCTGCCGCCGGCTCCGCGCCATGTCCGGGTCGATCACGACGCTCGCCATCACCCACCGCCCGGCCTTCCTCGACATCGCCGACCGGGTCTACAAGCTTGAGGACGGCGTCGTCATCGCCGTGGAGGCGAACGCTCCGCCGGCGGTGCCGCCAGGTGCCGGCACCCAGCGACGCCGGGATAGGTCGCGCACGCGAGCGGCCAAGGCGTGCGCGGCGCGGCTACTTGTAGTGCTGGTAGCGATAGCCGAGCGCGCCGGCGATGACGCCGAGGCCATAGGCGATGTGGAAGGCGCCGGTCGCGAACCGGTCCTTGCTCCACCTGCCGGCGAAGAGCGTCGTCAGCAAGCGCCGAAAGCCCGAGCCCAGGTGGGACAGGCCATCGGCGGCGGCCGACGACCGGCTGCGAGCCGCCTGCCCCGCCGCATCCACAGCCAGAAGAGTGTTCACGTTTCCCAACCGGAAGCGTTCCGCCGCCAGATAGGCGAAGGTCGCCCGCTCGGGCGGGCAGTACTCGTAGGCCGCGCCGTGCTTCGAGTACACGATCTGGCAGCCGTTGTTCCGCATTTGCGCGAAGAAGGCGGTGTCCTCACCGCCGCTGAGAGCATGGCTTGGATCGAATCGCAGCGCCGGATCGCGGGTAGCGGCGGTTCGGATGAGCACGTTGCGGGTGCCCGCCCAGGTCAGGCGAGAAAGATCATCCATCTCCCGCAGGTCGAGCTCATACGATCTCCTCGGCATGCCGAAGAAGGCGCCGCCAGCGATCCAGGCCGGCGTCCCTTCGGCAAAAAAAGGCAGAACGCGACCAAGAATGACGTCAGCGTTCGTTGCCCTTTGTGCGAGCAACAAGTTGTCCAGCCAGCCGGGGACCGGTATCTCGTCGTCGTCCAGCATGGCGACGAAGTCCGCATCGACCGGAACATGGTCGAGGCAGGCGTTGCGGGCATGGGATATTCCCCGCTTTTCCTCATGAACATACGTAAGCGGCGTGTCAGGGTGCTGCAGGCTGAACTTGGCGCAGACAGTTCGAGCGGCCTCAGAGCCTTCATTGTCGGCTATGACGATCACCATATCCGGCGCGCGGCCATCCGCCTCTTCAAGTCCTGCGAAGGTCTGGCGGGCGAGGCCGGCAAGCAGCTTGCGCAGGCCCTCCGGGCGCTTGTACGTGCAGGCGCAGATGGCGACCAGGGTGCTGCGGTGTGCCGACATCCGCAGCCCGCCTGCCGCTACCGGTAGATGGAGTAGGTTAGGCGCAGCCTTCGAGCGCACTGGCCTGCACCGAAGGCGATCCGCAGAAGCGAAACGACGGTCCTGTCCATGCTACGCCCTTCCGCTAAGAGGTGCCGTCACGAGCCCGGCGAGCCCCCACATCATCTTTCCCGGCCCGCTGTCGCGGAACGCATACCGCAGCCTGCGAAGAGGCTTCTTCGTCTTTCTCTTCTTGAGGTTCACCGAGAGGGGACTGATACCGATGCGGTACTCGAGCCTCAGGCGGTACCAGAGTGTCGCACGCTCGGGCGGCACGGTCTCTGTAACGACCGCACGGGGAGCGTACACGATGCGCGCGCCCGACGCATGGAGCGCCCTGAAGAAGGCCGTATCGCCGCCGCCGGTCAGCGCGAAGGCGGGATCGAAGCGCAGTCCGATGTCGCTCACGCACGCCCTGCGGACGAGCACGTTGTTCGTGTAGGCTTCCGCAAGCTCTTGATGTTCCTCCAGTTGCGGTCTGGCACTCCGCGCCAGTTCCGCCTTGGCCAGCCGAGGAAGTCCCCTTCGACCAGCCACGCGCGGAGCGCCCTTCGGAAAACGCGGGAATGGCGGGACCCTGCACCACGTCGGCGCCCGTGGCCTGCTGCGCCTCAACGAGCCGGTCCAGCCAGTCCGGCGCCGGCACCTCGTCGTCGTCGATGAAGGCGAAGAACTCGCACTGCGGCGGGATGTGGTCGAGGCAGGCGTTGCGGGCGAACGAGATGCCCCGCTGCGGCTCGTGCACGTAGGTCAGCGGGATCCCGGACCGCTCGCGGAACCGTTCGCAGATCTCCCGCGCCTTGTCGCTGCCCTCGTTGTCGGCGATGACGATGTGCATCGCCGGCCGCGGCAGCAAAGAGAACTGCTGCCGGCGCGAGGCCCTCCAGCAGCGCCTCGAGCCCCTCCGGCCGCCGGTAGGTGCAGGCGCAGACGCAACGATGTTAGTCAATCTCATCCCGTCGGCCGCTTCGGGATGCTCAGCGTCATCGATATGGCCTGTAGCTGAGGCCGAACGCCCTCGCGCACTGCCCAAGGCCATAAGCGCATCGCATTGCGGCAACGACGGCAACGTCCGCTGTCAGACGTCCGGTAATCGCCGGCTGCCGCGAGGTCACTACAGCCCGTGGAATATCTTCTCCATGCCGCTGCCACGCCACATATGCCGAATGCGACGATGGATTTTACGCTTCCTTGTTTCATCTTGCACGGCGGCAACCGATTATTTCCAATCCTGTACTCTCGCTTCAGCAGGTACCGAAGCGTGGCGCGTTCCGCCGGTACCTTTTCCATGAACGCGCGCCCGAGAAGCGAAGACAATTCTCGCTCCAGCTGCCCTCAAGGTCCGGAAGAAGAGAACATCTTCGCCACCCGTAAGCGCGAACGCTGGGTCGAAGCGAGCATCCGGTGACAACCACCGTAGCTAGGCGAACAAGAACATTGTTCGTATACGCTTCAGGTAGATCTCTGTAGATCCTGAAGCTGCCACTTCGCTCCAAGGCCAGTTTCGTCTGGGGAATGCCAAGAAACTCGCCCTCAACAAGCCAGCAAGGCGCGCCCGGTTCATAGACTGGAATCACCGGCCCCTGCACGACGTCTGCGCCCGTTGCTTGCTGCGCCTCGATGAGCCGCTCCAGCCAGTCCGGTGTCCGGCACCTCGTCATCGTCGATGAAGGCGAAGAAGTCGCACTGCGGCGGGATGTGGTCGAGGCAGGCGTTGCGGGCAAAGGAGATGCCACGCTGCGGCTCGTGCGACGTAGGTCAACGGGATCCCGGACCGCTCCCTGAACCGCTCGCAGATCTGCGCGCGCCTCGGCGCTGCCCTCGTTGTCGGCGATGACGATGTGCATCGCCGGACGCGGCAGCAAAGAGAACTGCTGCCGCCCGAGGCCCTCCAGCAGCGCCGTGAGCCCCTCCGGGCGGCGGTAGGTGCAGGCGCAAACGCAAATCGCCCCGATGGACGACCTCGGCTACCCTCTTCCGGCCTTCGCCAGCACTGCTTCATTCGCAGCCGACATCCGCCAATCCTATCTGTGTCGCAGCAGCTTTCCTGATCTTGCGCACCGGCCGCCTCACCGCCTTGCTTTGCATGACGCTCTGCAACCTCGGCGACAGCCCGTTCCGCGACCAGTAGGCGGACCGTTTCGCCATGCGGCGGAGCCACAGCTTCGCGTCCCTCTCCGGTTGAAGGACGACTTCGTGCAGCAGCCGAAGGATCCCGCGAGGCGGCCAGCAGTTGCACCAACCGCTGCCGATACCCCTTTGGACCGAACCGATCATCAATGACCGCCCGGCCTTGCGGCGGAAAGCTCAGCGAAGCGCTGCGGGTCTTGCGGCGATCGGCCGGATGAGGTCCGGCGCCTCCTCCGGCTCGCAGTAGAGCGCGGCCGTGCCAAAGGTCCGTTCCAGGTAGGGATGAGTTATGACCACGCATCCAGCAGCGGCTGCCTCGGCAATCGTGAGGCCGAACGATTCTACGATCCAGTCCGGGCGATGGAAGTAGACGAAGAAGTCGATGCCTGCCAGGAAATCCTGTGACCGGCATCTCGTCGAAATCCCATAGCCGTCCAGTTCTCCGGGAATCGGCTCGATCAAGTGCCCGCACCTTCTCGCCGACGCCGAGCAGCCTGACCTCCATCTCCTCCGGATAAGGCGCAAGAACCTCGCGCGCGCGACGCCGCCCACTTGTCGAGCTGAGGCCGGCTGTGCCGGCCGAGCACCGGCCGATCGCCGAGCAGCCCGGACCGGGCGCTGCCCCAGTCGTCGACGAAGACGATGTTCGCCCAATCGAACCGGAGGCGCGGCTCGATCATCCCGGCGTCATCGAACGAGGCCCGACAGACAGGCGAGATCGGCGCCCAGTAGAACGGAGAGCCGAACGCGCGGCAGGCGTTGCGGTCCACGACCTTGGGGTCGTAGTTGAGCCGGCCCCTCGCATCGGTCGGGGTATGATGGGCGATAAGGACCCGCAGCCCCGCCTCGATCTGCGGCTGCTTCGGCTGCGGCTGCGTGAACAGCCACGGGCTATGCGCCAGGAGCACACCGCAGGATGCAGCGTCGCCGGGGCGTAAAACCTTGGCATCGCCGGCGGCCACCCTGGCACAGATGCGCCCGTTCCACTTCCTCAGACCGGTGAGGATTGGGGAATTCACCTGATAGAGCGCAACGCCAAAGCCGCCCTCGTGCAGGGCGCGGATCTCGGCGGCCACTGCCGATGACGTTCCGCCAGGAAATCGGAAGTCGGCGACGATGATCACGTCGAAGTTAGGTTTTGTCATGGCCCGCGCGGCGAGAGATCATCAGGGTTCTCCTTCTAACCACCATCCGCTACGTTTGCCACCGGTGCAAAACCTTGGTGGACGTGAACCAGATGGGGAAAATCCGCAAGCTGGCAAAGCGGGTCTTTCGTGGCCACAGGCGGGCCTCAGCGAGATCGGCATTTCCGGGAGTGGTGCCGTACTGGGACAACCGTTACGCCGGAGGGGGCAGTTCCGGGGCGGGATCTGCCGGCCGGCTCGCCGAGTTCAAGGCCAAGGTGCTCAACGAGTTCGTCGAAGGGCACGACGTCAGGACCGTCTTGGAGCTGGGTTGCGGTGACGGCGCCCAACTCGAGTTGGCGCGGTATCCAAGCTACGTTGGAATTGATGTTTCGCAGACGGCGATCGATCTCTGCCGCCGGCGATTTGCTGGCGACCGGAGCAAGCGTTTTTTCCACGCCGAAGAAAGAGAAGCGTACGAAGGGACCTATGACCTCGTCTTATCGCTCGATGTCATATTCCACCTCGTGGAGGATGCGGTTTACGAACGGTACATGGCAGAGCTACAGCGACACGCTGGGAAGTATGTGATTATTTACTCAAGCAACTACGATGATGTTCCGGAGAAGCCTTGGGCGCCGCATGTACGGCACCGTAAGTTTTCTGAGGCGTTCGACAGCGCAGCGGACCCGTGGCGACTCCTCAGCACGGTTGATAATGTGTATCCCTACGACGAAGCAGACCCGGACAATACATCGTTTGCCGACTTCTACATGTACGAGCGTTCGTAGATTGATATGTCAGAGGCTGACGCATGCGTCCAACGGGCGGGTCGCCACCGGTTTGTTGTGACGGTTGCCGTCTGCACCTGGAACCGCGCCGGGTTGCTCCGCGACTGCCCTCGGGTCCTTCACCAGGCTGATCATCCCGCCACAGGTTGACTGGGAGGTCGTCGTTGTCGACAACAACTCCACGGACCAGACCAAGCAGGTGGCGACCGAGTTCGCCACCAGTCTCCCGATCCGCTACGTCTTCGAGCCAGAGCAGGGCCTGTCGCGCGCCCGCAACCGCGCGATCCGCGAGGCGCGAGGCGCCCTCGTCCTCTTCACCGATGATGACGTCCTCGTCGATCCGCGCTGGCTGGCCGAGTACGCGGCTGCCGCGGATCTACATCCGGACGCGGCGTTTTTCGGCGGGACGATCGACGTCGCCTTCGCCGCGCAAGCCGCCGCGCTGGCTGATCAACAACCTCGACGAGTTCGCCGGCGCCTTCGCCATCAGGCGGTTGAGCCACGACATCCGCCGCATCCAGGTGCGGAAGGACCTACCCTACGGGGCAAACATGGCCTTCCGCCGCCGCGTGCTTCAAGACGGATGCTTCGCGACGGATCTGGGCCGGATCGGCGCCGACCTGCTCAGCGGCGAGGAAACCGAGTTCATGGAACGCCTGATGGCTCAGGGTGAACACGGTATCTGGATTGGCCCCGCCCGCGTCGAACACGTCATTGCTGAGGACCGTCTGACCAGGCCATACATCTACGCGTACTTCTTCTGGCAAGGACGCGCCCGTGCGCGGCAAGCTGAACTCGTAACGACACCTGAAGGCACGCGGCGGCTGAAAAAGAAGATCGCTCGCCGAAGACGAAGCCTTGGGTTCTCCATCATCAAGAACTCCGAATGGGCGAAGAACCTCGTCGCTCTGGCGGTGCTTGAAGGCCAGCTGGCGGAAACGTCGGGCCGCGAGGGATGAAGAGGCGAAGGGGGATGATGGTATGAGGCGGCGTCGGCAGGCGAAGCCGTTCCTTGGATGATGGACGACGCGGCCCTAGTTGGGGGCTGCTTCCCATGGACACCGGCCTTCATCGTTGGTGCCTCGCGCAGCGGCACGACATGGCTTCAGCTCTGCCTGTCGCAGTCGCCGTCGGTGGCAACCGCGCAGGAAACGCACCTGTTCAGCCTTTACCTGCGCTCGTTGTTCCGCACCTCGCAGGACCTGGTGGCGCAGCCACGCGGGATCGGGTTGTCGCCGCTGATCGGCGACGATGCGCTCCTGGCGTGGGCGGGCGAGTTCAGCCGTTCGTGCCTTGACAAGATCGCGGAAAAGAAGCCGGGCGCCGCGGTGATCCTCGAAAAGACGCCCGATCACGTCCGCTGCGCCGGCGACATTCTTCGGCTCTTCCCCAACGCCCGTTTCATTCACGTGATCCGGGACCCGCGTGCCGTCGCAGCGTCGCTGCGCGCCGCCTCCGGCTCATGGGGCGCCGGCTGGGCGCCTCGAAGGATTGCGGACTGCGCCGCGGGGTGGAAAGCGGCCATTGCCGCTGGTCGGCGCATCCCGTTCCTGACGGCGAACTATTGCGAGGTATTCTACGAGCGGATGCACACAGGCGGGCCGGAAGAAGTGCTTCGCGTCCTGGAATGGCTGGGCGTAACGGCGACGGCGACAGAGGCGGGGGTTTCCTTGCGGATATGCAGCATCGGCGGCCTGCGCCAAGGTTTCGCCGCGGCGCCCTGGGCACTGACATCCGAGCCCGAAGGCTTCTACCGCCGCGGCGAGGTCGAGTCGTGGCGCGAGGAGCTGTCTGGCGTGGAGATCGCCATCGTCGAGCGGCTGGCGCGCAAGGAGATGGCCGAGCTCGGCTACCAGCCGGTGGCGGGCCCGCGGGACCGGGCCATCGCCAAGGCGCGGCTGAAGGCCTACCGCCTGGCGGGCCGCGCCGCCGATGCCGTGCGAGCCGGCGCCGAGAGGCTACAGCCATGAGCGAGGCCGCCGCTCCCACGCCGTCGTCCCCCCCGGCTGTCGCGCCGCGCACCTGGCTCGTCCTCGGCGACAAGCTCGGCGACAACGCCCAAGTCGAGATCATCGCTGCCTCCCTCGGCTGGCCCTGCGAGCGGCGAAGCTTGCGCTTCCGCGCCGAGTTCGTCCTCGGCAAGCCGCCGTTTGCGCCGTCGCTCTACCACCTCGACCTCGCCCGCTCCGATGCGCTGGAGCCGCCGTGGCCGGAGCTGATCCTCACCATCGGCCGCAGGCCGTCGATGGCGGCGCTGTGGATCCGCGCCCAGTCGGGCGGACGGACCAGGGTCGTGCTCATCGGCCGGCCCAAGCGCAACATCGACGACTTTGCGCTGATCATTGCCACGCCGCAGTACCGGCTGCCCGCGCGCGGCAACGTCGTCCACCTCGACCTGCCGTTGATGCGGGCCGATGCTGCGCGCATTGGCGCGGAAGCCGAGGCCTGGCGCGAGCGGCTCGCGGCGTTGCCGCGGCCGCTGACAGCGGTCCTCGTCGGCGGGCCGACCAAGCCGTTCGTCTTCGATGCCGCGGTCACCCGTTCGCTGATCGAGCTCGCCTTGCGCTCCACCGGCGGCGCCGGGACGCTCTACGTCACCACCAGCCGGCGGACGCCCGCACCCGTGGTGACGGCGCTGCGGCAGCATCTGCCCGCCTCCGCCCGGCTGTTCGCCTGGAGTGCGGAGGCCGCCGACAACCCCTACCTGGCGCTGCTGGGCCTTGCCGATCGCTTCGTCGTCACCGGCGACAGCGTCTCGATGATGGTGGAGGTGGCGCGGCTGGGCCGGCCACTCGCGATCTTTCCGCTGCCGGTGGGCAAGAGCAGCACCGAGGCGCTGAAGCGGGCGCTGGCGCGCAAACTTCATCCCGAGACCGGCGGTGGCCTCGCGGCAGCGCTCGGCCAGCGCCTCTACGACCTCAACCTGGTCGGCTACTCCCGCGACCTGACTGCACTGCACGAGAAGCTCATCGGACGGGGGCTCGCCGTTCGCCTCGGCGAGCCGTTCCCGAGCGAGCCGGGGCAGCCACCGGACGACCTGCCGCGGGTGGTGGAGCGGATCCGCGGACTGTTTGCGGGATCGACGGAGGTGGCGGGTTCCACCGTGGGCGAAAGGATGCCCGCGAGATGACCTCCCGGGCTGATCCCGTTTTCGGCGAGAGCGAGCGGGTCGGCTTTTCCTACGCCGGTCGCCGGTACTCGTTCCACTGCTGGTCCCGCTCCGACCACGTTCTTCGCCTCATGAAAAGGCGTGAGACCTTCTACGAGATCGACGTGCTCGAGCGGGTGAAAAGCCGGCTCGACAAGAGCGCGAGAAGCGGAGCGGCGATCGACGCGGGAGCCTTCATCGGCACGCATGCGATCTACTTCGGCAGCGTCTGCGGGCTGGCGCCGGTTCTGGCGTTCGAGCCGCATCCCCGGAGCTTCTCTCTGCTGGAAGAAAACGTGCGGATCAACGACCTGGACGACAAGGTTGTGCCTATCCAGAAAGCACTCTCTTCCAGAGACGGTTCTGCGATCCTGGTCGAAGGGCAGGAGAACAACAAGGGCAAGAGCAGCATCAACCTTTACCCTGCGGCCGTGGCCGAGGCTCGGGTTACGACGTGCTCGCTCGACTCCTATCTCGATCAGCATCCGGCCGGTCACATCTCGCTGATAAAGATCGACGTGGAAGGAGGTGAGGTGGACGTGCTCGAAGGGGCGAAGCGCACCATTGCACGTTGCGCCCCGATCCTCTGCATCGAGGCACACACGGCTGGACGGCTGCGGACGATCCTGTCTGTGCTGAAAAACGGCAGTTACCTGCCTGTGGACTGCAGGGGATGGTCCCCGACCTACGTCCTCGAACCGACGCGCGCCGGCCCCTTAGGCAGACTGCTGGCGAGGCAGGCCTGGCTCGTGCGGGCGCGGCTGCCGAGGAGGTTCGTAAAGCTTAAAGAAACCCTCCGCCGTGTCGCCCGGCGCGCCGCGCGCCTCCCCGTTTGATTTGCCCGCGGAAGATGGTGGGCCCGGCAGGACTCGAACCTGCAACCAGACCGTTATGAGCGGCCGGCTCTAACCGCCCCGTTGCGCCACGCGCCAGGCATCCCAGTCCACGTTGCCATGATCCTTCACGGCCTCCACGGCTTCGGGCCCCGCCACGCCGCAGAACACCACCAGGTTCGGGTGCGGGGAGCGCGCGCTGGGCACGAGCAGACCATCCCGCCCGTGAAAATGCGCAGCTTCGGCGATCTCCTGCGTGCGCAGGTATTCGAGTTGGCGTTCGCTGTAGGACCCTGGCCGAAAGTGCTGGTCTTGAGTCCGAGGCCGGCGAGCAGGTCGAGCGATGAGATCTGCACGCAGGCTGCGAGCGAGATGCGCAACTCGTGCAAGCCATAGCGGACCCGCGACGGGATCACCGGTTGGCCGCGGCTCTCAGGTGGACGAAGGCAGCGAGCGCCTCGGGCTCGTTGGCGATCTCGCTGATCTGCCCGGTCAGGGTGTCGAACACGACGATCTTGGCCTTGCCGACATCGCAGCCGATGATGCGGAGCACCGTGGCGATGGCTGTGGCGGGAGTGTCCATGGGGTGCCTATCCTCGAATGGCTTGGGATTGTCTGCGGGCGACGGCAAAAGCCGGTACCCAGTCAACTCTGCAAGCGACAGCGAGAACGGATGGGCGGCCGAGATGACGGCGGGCGTGTTGTCCCTATTGCGAGACGGCCGACCAATCCGCGCGGTGGTCGGTGTAGGCCTACACCGACCACCGCATCCTTTGGGACAGGCTCATCCTAGCCCATGCGGAACAGACAAATTGCGAGGAGGCGCAGCCGACGACGCAATCCAGAAGCTCCTCCCGGGACGTCGATGGAAAGATCGGATCGAACGGGAAAATCAGGCCAGTGCGGGCGCTGCGTCCTCGATGAGGAGCTGAAGCCGCCGGGTTCCTTGCCACACCTTGGCCTGCAGCCGGCCGGCAAGATGGAACGCCGCGCCGGCGTGATCGGCAAGCGCCGCGCCCAGCGCCGTGCCCTGGCAGCGGAAGGCGATGGCTTCGACCCTGGCCCCCTCCGGGTCCGCCAGCGTCAGCCGGAGATGGCCCTGGCCTACGGGGCACGCGGACGTGATCCGCGCCGCCGAGAGGGCGAAGCGCGGCTCGGGATTGTCGGAGCCGAACGGGCACAGCCGCTCCAGCCCGGCGTGGAGCGCCGGCAGCCCACCGATGAGGCCGAGCGCCGCGTCGACGTAAAACGGCGGCGGCTCGGTGGTGGAAGCGGCGAGACGATCGTCGAGAAACGCCGCAAGCTCGCCCAGGCGGTCGCGGGCGACGCTGAAGCCGGCGGCCATGGGATGGCCACCGCCCTTGATCAGCACGCCAGCCTCGATTGCGGCATGGACGGCGGCCCCGAGATCGCGCCCGGGCACCGACCGGCCCGAGCCGACGCCCCGCTCCTCATCCAGCGAGACGACGATCGCAGGCCTGGCGAAGCGTTCGACCAAACGGCTCGCGACGATACCGATGACGCCGGGATGCCAGTCCTCGCCCGCCGCCACCGTCAGGCAGGACCGGCTCATGGCGGCTCCGCCGTCGAGCTGGTCCAGAGCCGCGGCGAGCACGCCGGCCTCGATGCGCTGGCGCTCCCGGTTGAAGCCATCGAGGTGAACGGCCAAAGCGCGCGCCTCGGCAGCATCCTCGGTCGAAAGCAGGCGCGAGCCCATACCGGCCTCGCCGACCCGGCCGCCGGCATTGACCCTGGGCCCGAACATGAAGCCGAGCTCGAAGGCGCCGGGCGGATGGCGCAGGTCGATGAGCTCGGCCAGCGCGCCGATGCCGGCGTTGCCGTGGCGGGCCATGATCTTCAGCCCCTGGCTGACGAAGGCCCGGTTGACGCCCCGAAGCGGCACCATGTCGCAGACGGTGCCCAAAGCAACCAAGTCCAGCCACTGGCGCAGGTCCGGCTCGGGGCGGGCGCGGAAGAAGCCCTGCTCGCGCAGGCGGCGGTTGACCTCGACGACGAGAAGGAAGGCGACGCCGACCGCGGCGAGGTGACCCTGCCCGGAGGCGTCGTCGTCGCGGTTGGGGTTGACGACGGCTGCGGCCGGCGGCAGCGTCCGCCCGACCTCGTGGTGGTCGACGACGATGACGTCGAGGCCCAGCGACTGCGCTTCGGCCAACGGCTCGTGCGCCGAGGTGCCGCAGTCGACGGTGATCACCAGGCGGGCGCCGGCGGCGGCAAGCCCGCGGAGCGCCGGGGCGTTGGGGCCGTAGCCCTCGCGGATCCGGTCGGGGATGTAGACGGAAGGCTCGACGCCGACGCTGCGGAAGAAGCGGACGAGGAGCGCGCTGGCCGTCGCCCCGTCGACGTCGTAGTCGCCGAACACGGCGATGACCTCGCCGCCCTGCACGGCGGCCGCCACCCGCTCGGCGGCCTTCGGCATGTCGCTCAGGAGCCGGGGATCGGGCAGCAGCCGGCGCAGCGTCGGCGCGCAGAAGTCGGCGGCGAAGGCGGGCTCGATCCCGCGCGCCGCCAGCATCCGGGCGACGACCGGCGGCACGTCCAGGGTCTGCGCCAGCACCCTGACGAGACCGTCGTCGGCGGGGCGCAGCAGCCAGCGCCGGCCACACAGCGACCGCTCGACGCCGAGTACGGCTGCTTGCGGATCCGCCGCCAGCAGCAGCGAGGCGGACGGCATCATCGGCCGCCGCGTGGCAGGGGAGGGACATGGCGCTAAATATGCGCCAGAAGCCGCGCCTCGTCCACAATATCGTGCGGCACCGCAGCTGCGGACGAGGCGGAGGCTTCAGCACGAACCCGCGGATACCGTCATTGCCGCGCTCGTCGCCGCAATCCATTCGTCATGGACCCGCGGAACAAGTCGGAACAAGTCCGCGGGTGACGAGAAGGGGAAGCGTCCTCGCTCACGCCGCGTCCCCAGCTCACCCGTCATTGCCGCGCTCGTCGCGGCAATCCATGCCCGGGCCAGTCCGGCGCGGAGGGTGCGATCACGTGCGAAGGATCAGAACGGCTCGATGCGGATCATCCGCGGCTCTTCGGTGCAGGCGCTGAGCGCGCTGATCTGCGTGAGCGAGCTCGCGACCGCCGCCTCCTCGGCCTCGTGGGTGATCAGCACCACCGGCACGGCCTCGCCCGGGGCGCGGGCGCGCTGGAGCACCGCCTCCATCGAAACGCTGTTGTCGCGGAGAATGCCGGCGATGTCGGCGAACACCCCCGGCTTGTCCAGCACCATCAGCCGAACGTAGTAGGCGCCGCGGTGGCGGCTCATGGGAACGGCCGGCGGGTCCCCGAGCGCCGCGAGCGGCACGCCGAACGCCGGCGAGCCACGACCGGCGGCAATGTCGGCGATGTCGGCGACGACCGCGGAGGCCGTCGGTTGTTCGCCGGCGCCCCGGCCCACCTGGACCAGCGTGTCGACGAAATCGCCATGCACGACGACGGCGTTGAAGACGCCGTTGACGTGGGCGATGGGCGCGCCGGCCGGCACCATGCAGGGATGAACCCGGCGCTCGACGCCGTGCTCGGTCAGCGCGGCGATGCCGAGCAGCTTGATGCGGTAGCCGAGCTCCTCGGCGAAGGCGATGTCGACGGGCGAGATGTGGCGGATGCCCTCGACGTGCACGGCCGCCAGGTCCGGGCGGCAGCCGAACGCGACGGTGGCGAGGATGGCGAGCTTGTGCGCCGTATCGATGCCGTCGACGTCGAACGTGGGATCGGCCTCGGCATAGCCCAGCACCTGCGCCTCGGCCAGCACCTCCTGAAACTCCCGGCCGCCCTCGCGCATGGCGGTGAGGATGAAGTTGCAGGTGCCGTTGAGGATGCCGTAGACGCGCGAGCAGCGGTTGCCGGCCAGCCCCTCCTTGATGCTCTTGATGATCGGGATGCCGCCGGCGACCGCCGCCTCGAAGCCGAGGTTGACGCCGGCCTTCTCGGCGGCGCGTGCGAGGTCGAGGCCGTGGTGGGCGATCAGCGCCTTGTTCGCCGTGACCAGGTGGCGGCCCGCCGCCAGCGCCGCTTCCGAGACCCGCCGCGCCGGCCCCTCGGAGCCGCCGATCAGCTCGACGATGACGTCGGCCGGGGCGTCGCTGGCCATGGCGACGCCGTCCTCGTACCAGGCATAGCCCTCAACGGGAAAGCCGCGGTCGCGCCGGTCGGGATCGGCAACGGCGGTGATCTCGATGGCGCGGCCGCAGCGGGCGGCAAGCGGGTGCGCATTCTGCTGCAGCAGCTTCACCGTGCCGCTGCCGACGGTGCCGAGGCCTGCGATCGCCACGCGCAGGGGATCGCTCATCGCCGCTCCCGCCTCGTCACCACCGCCCCGGCCGCCCCGTTCATGGTTCTAGAGCGCCACCGACGCCTTCTTCTCGCTGCGCTCGATGACGTTGTGGTAGCGGGCGAGGAAAGACTTGATGTTCCGCAGCGCCTGGCGGCTGCGCTGCTGGTTCTCGACCAGGGCGAAGCGGACGTGGCCGTCGCCGTGCTCGCCGAAGCCGATGCCGGGCGAGACCGCGACCTTCGCCTCCTGCAGGACCATCTTGGCGAACTCGAGCGAACCGAGGTGGGCGAAGGCTGGTGGGATCGGCGCCCAGGCGAACATGGTCGCCGGCGGCGGCGGCACGTCCCAGCCGGCCTGCCGGAGGCCGGAAATGAGCACGTCGCGCCGCGCCCGATAGCGCTCGCGGGTCTCGACGACGCAGGCCTGGTTCCCATTCAGGGCAGCAGTCGCGGCGACCTGGATGGGCGTGAAGGCGCCGTAGTCGACGTAGGACTTGAACCGGGCCAGCGCCGCGATCAGCCGCTGGTTGCCGCAGGCGAAGCCGATGCGCCAGCCGGGCATCGAGTAGGTCTTGCTCATCGAGGTGAACTCGACGGCGATGTCGCGCGCGCCCGGGACCTGCAGGATCGACGGCGGCGGCGGGCAGTCGAAATAGATCTCGGAATAGGCCAGGTCGGAGAGGATGTAGATCTCGTGCCGGCGGCAGAAGTCGACGACCTCTCGGTAGAAGTCGAGGCTCGCCAGCTGCGCCGGTCGGGTTGTTGGGGTAGTTCAGCACCAGCGCCGTCGGCTTCGGCACGCTGTGCCTGACCGCCCGGTCCAGCGCGGCGAGGAACTCCGCGTCCGGAGACACCGGGATGTTGCGCACCGCGGCGCCGGCGATGATGAAGCCGAACTGATGGATCGGGTAGCTCGGGTTGGGAACGAGGATGACGTCGCCCGGGCTGGTGATGGCATGGGTGAGGTTGGCGAGCCCCTCCTTCGAGCCGATGGTCACCACCGCCTCGGTGTCGGGGTCGATGTCGACGTTGAACCGGCGCCCGTAGTAGCCCGCGATCGCCTTGCGCAGGCCCCTGATCCCCCTGGACTTGGAGTAGCGGTGGGTGCGCGGGTCGCGAACGGTCTCGCTCAGCTTCTCGACGATGTGCGGCGGCGTCGGGAAGTCGGGGTTGCCCATCCCGAAGTCGATGATGTCATCGCCGGCCGCCCGCGCCTTTGCCTTCATCGCGTTGACCTCGGCGAAGACGTACGGCGGCAGCCGGCGGATGGCGTGGAATTGCTGGCTCATGCGTGATTTCCTGCGGCCGACGCGACACCGGGACATCCGCAGGCGTCGGCATGGACGGCAGCGGTACCTTCGCTCATTCGCATCCGGTGTTCAAGAGTCCAGGCCGGAAGCCGACGGGACGCGGCGGCCATCAAGCGATGCAGACGCGGCGCAGGGCTTACAGCGCCGGTGGGCGAGCTCCGGCCGCAGCGCACTTCTTGCTCATGCGCACTACTACCAGGCTGCTTGCGCACAGCCCGCGATTTCTTCGTCTCTCTCTGTGGCCGGGCGCAGATCAGGGTCCCGCTCGCGACCGGCCGCGCTCCCTTGCCCGGGCAGGGTCCAGGGGCTATAAACAGCTTGACAGACTTAGCGTCTGTAACCTCATCCTCGCGTTCGTGTGGTTGCCGGCGATAGAATGACTCCGGAGGAGCCGGCATTTGCTCTGTGGGATCATAAAGGATTGAGTCATGGCCAACCAACCAGGCACGGAAGTACAGATGCCTGACACTTCCGAACTCGCAAAGTCGTTCTCGGAGATTGCCGAGCGGAGCCAGCGCATCCTCGGCGACTGGCTGTCCAAGAACGGCTACGGGGCACAGCAGCCGGGGCTGTCTGATCCGTTGAACATTGGCAATAGCTTCTTGGAGCTCACCTCCAAGATGATGGCCGACCCAGCCAAGATGGTCCAGGCGCAGATGTCGCTGTGGCAGGACTACATGTCCTTGTGGCAGCACACTGCCAGCCGGATGATGGGCCAGGAGACCAAGCCGCTCATCGAGCCGCGGAAGGACGACAAGCGGTTCAAGGACGAGGCTTGGGAAGAGAACGACGTCTTCAACTACATCAAGCAGTCGTACCTGCTGACCTCGCGCTGGATGCAGCAAAGCGTCGAGCGGGTCGAGGGGCTGGACCCCAAGACGCAGGAGCGGGTCGACTTCTACACCCGGCAGTTCATCAGCGCTATGTCGCCCACGAACTTCGCCATGACCAACCCCGAGGTCATTCGCGCGACCATTGAAACCCGCGGCGAGAACCTCATCAACGGCCTGAAAAACCTGCTGAAGGACTTGGAGCGCGGTAAGGGCTCGCTGCGCATCAGCCAGACCGACTATGACAAGTTCATCGTCGGCAAGAACATCGCGACGACGCCCGGCAAGGTCATCTACCGCAACGAGATGATGGAGCTGATCCAGTACTCGCCGACCACCGACCAGGTGGTGAAGCGGCCGCTCCTGTTCGTCCCGGCGTGGATCAACAAGTTCTACATCGTCGATCTGCGCGAGAAGAATTCGTGGGTGAAGTGGGCGGTGGACCAGGGCCACACGGTGTTCATGATCTCCTGGGTCAATCCGACCGAGGAGCTGGCGCAGAAGTCGTTCTCCGACTACGTCACCCGCGGCCCGGTGGAGGCCATCGACGTCATCGAGAAGGCCACCGGCGAGCGTGAGGTCAACGCCGTCGGCTACTGCATCGGCGGCACCCTGCTTGCGGCCTCCATTGCCTACATGGCCAACAAGGGCGATGACCGCGTCCGCACCGGCACCTTCTTCACCACCATGCTCGACTTCTCCGAGCCGGGCGAGCTCGGCGTCTTCATCGACGAGTTGACCATTTCCTACCTCGAGGAGAAGATGGCCGAGCGGGGCTACCTCGATGCCTCCGAGATGGCCACGACCTTCAACATGCTGCGCGAGAACGACCTGATCTGGTCGTTCGTGGTTAACAACTACCTACTCGGCAACGACCCGTTCCCGTTCGACTTGCTCTACTGGAACTCGGACTCGACGCGCATGCCGTATGCCATGCACAGCTTCTACCTGCGCAACTTCTATCAGCAGAACAAGCTGGCCGAGCCGGGCGGGATCACGCTGGCGGGCGAGCCCATCGACCTGCGCAAGGTAAAGATCCCAACCTACTTCCTGTCGACCCGCGAGGACCACATCGCGCCGTGGACCTCAACCTACAAGGGCACGCAGATCTTCACCGGGCCGGTGCACTTCACCCTCGCCGCCTCCGGCCATATCGCCGGCGTCATCAACCCGCCGGCGGCGAAGAAGTACTGCTTCTGGTTCACCGACAAGAAGCCGCCGGCGAACCCGGACGAGTGGCTGGCGCACGCGACCCAGAAGGAAGGCTCATGGTGGCCGGACTGGGATCAATGGGTGAAGAAGCAGTCGGGCGAGGAGCGGGTACCGGCACGGGTGCCGGGCACCGGCGCTCTTCCCGCCATCGAAGACGCGCCCGGCCCGTACGTGAGCATGAAGGCTTAAGCCGCATCTAAGCCCGACCCTCTCCCGCATAGCGGTCGGGTGAGGGCGGAGCAGCGCATCGGAGACGGCGCCACGGAGATCCCGCGGCGCCGTTTCTTTATCTTCTGCATCTTCTGGCAACCCGTCGAACCTCGTCGTCCTCACCGCGCAAAGGCACCGGGGATCATGAGGCCTGACCGGAGGGGCAACGGAGGGCGGGTCGAGGCGAAGCCGAGCCCGCCGCACGCTGCCTTGGGCTTACGCCTGAGGCTAACCTGCCCTCGGCTGCAGGCGGGCGGCAATGGCCTCAGTGAAGGTGAACTGCACCAGGTCGCCGACCTTCAGCCCCTTCATCTTCTGCTGCAGCTCGGGGTTCCTCACCTGGACGGTGCGGGTCCCACCCTCGGGGCCCTGAAACGTCACGGTGTGGGCGAGCTGATCGATTTCGATGACCCGCGCCGTGACCGTGACCTGGTCGACAACGCCGGTCGCCGGCGCCTGGCCCGGTTGCGAACGCGCCCGATCCGAAACCCCGGTCACGCCCGGCGCCGCCTCTCCCGGCGCCACGACGTTGACGGCCAGCGCGCTGAAGTAGGCGAGGTCGACGACGTCGCCCCTCTTCACCTTGGTCAGGTCGATGGCCGGGTCATTAACCTTCACCGTCGCCGTCTGCCCCTGCGTTCCGCGGAGCGTCACCATCCGGGTCTTGTAGTTGATGTCCTGCACGGTCGCCGTCGTCTGGATGAGGTCCTGCCCCACCACGGTCGGCGGCGCCTCGGTTGCACGCATCACGTCCTTCGAGCCGTCGCCGGAGCAGCCGGCCACCCCGCCGGCGGCGATCAGGCAAACCGCCGACACCATCAGAACCCGCAGTCGTCGTGTTTTCATCGTTGACGTCCCCTTGTCTCGTTCATCTCCCGCTCGCGCCGGATCAATGCCTGCGCGGGCCGCGACGATACCTGTTTTGCGGGCGAGCGCCTACGAGAATGACTTGCGCACGAGCGCGGGAATCTTCCGTCGCCTCAGCCATAGAGGACCCTGCAGATGACGACGGAGCCGGCGATGCCGGCAGCGTCGGCGGCCAGGGCGGCGACGATGGCGTGGCGGAGCCGGCGGATGCCGACGGCCCCGAAATACACCGCGAGGACGTAGAAGGTGGTTTCGGTGGAGCCCTGGATGGTGCTGACCAGGTAGCCGACGTAGCTGTCCGGGCCGATGGCCGGGTCGTTGATGATCGAGGCGAGGACGCCGTAGGCGCCGGAGCCCGAGAGCGGCCGCAGCAGCGCCATCGGCAGCGCCTCCGCCGGCAGGCCGAGCGGGCCGGTGAGGCGGCCGAGAGGGGTGACCAGGAGGTCGAGCGCTCCGCTCGCGCGGAACATCGCGACGGCGACGAGGATGGCGACGAGGTACGGCGTGATCCGGATGGCGACCTGGAAGCCGTCGCGCGCGCCCTCGATGAACACTTCGTAGATGCGCACGCGCCGAGCGACGCCAAGGCAGAGCAGGCCGACGATGATGCCGGGAACGATCCATGGCGCCGCCGCGCGGCCGTAGACGATGCTGAGCGGAATGAGCGCAACCACGCCGGCCAGCACGGCGAACGAGACGATCGGCGGGTAACCGGGCCCGACCCGATCCGCCTCGGCCACCTCCTCCGCCCGGGCTCGCGGCGCCCTCGAAGGCGGCCTCGGCGCCCTCGTCCGCAGCCTCATGGGCGGCCGCGGGCGGCTCCGCGCTGCCGGCGGGGCCGGTCGGCCAGACCCGCTCCAGCAGCTTGGCCATGACGATCGCCACCGTCGTCGAGCAGATGGTGGCGAACAGGGTGGTCGGCACGATGCCGGCCGGATCGGCGGAGCCGGCGGCGGCGCGCAGGCTGATCACGCCCGTCGGCAGCAGGGTGACGCTGGAGGTGTTGATGGCGAGGAACAGCACCATGGCGTTGGTCGCCGTGCCCTTAAGCGGGTTGAGCCGGTCGAGCTCCTGCATGGCGCGGATGCCGAACGGCGTCGCGGCGTTGCCGAGGCCGAGCACGTTGGCGGAGATGTTCATGATCATCGCGCCCATGGCCGGGTGCTCGGGCGGGACCTCGGGAAACAGCCGCGTCATCAGCGGCCGGACCAGCCGCGCTATGGTGACGAGCAGACCCGCGGCTTCGCCCACCTTCATGACGCCGAGGAACAGCGCCATGACGCCGATCAGGCCGATGGCCAGCTCGACGGCGCTGCGGGCGCTGTCGATGATCGCAGTCGTCAGCGCCTGCATTGCCGTGACCGTCGCCGGCCGGGCCGAGGCCCAGCAGCTCGCGGCCGGCGGCGACCGCGAAAGCAATGGCGACGAGGGCGAAGAAGATGCCGTTCAAGCTGGGCCGAAGATCGGGAGGAGACATTGGGGGCGCTGTGGCGGCGCTGGCCCAAAGAGATACCAGAAGGCCGGCGCGCGGTCACCTCACGCGCTGCGGACGCCGACGCTACTGAGCGCCGCCGTCTTCCCTGCCGGCGCCGCGGAGCGGCCTGAGGGCGCGCTTCTCGTAGACGGCGTTGATCGCCTCGCCGTCCCACAGGTAACAGAGATGCCGCTCCTGGCGGCAGTTGCTGAGCAGCTCTGGGCGGAACGCGGCGGCGCACTCGCCTCCGGGATGGCGGACGCTGGAATAGACGATGCCCGCCGCGCCGGCGGCGAGCAGGGCCGTGGCCAGCCGCTGCCCGGCGGCGTAGTCGGAAGGGTCATAGACGTCGGCGAAGGCCGGGGGCCGGTCGCGAAGGTCGTGCAGATCGCCGGCGAGGTCGGTGAGGTAGACGCGCATGTCGAGCTCCATCCGCCCCTGCCGCGTCGCCCGCATGAACCGCTCGCGGTGGTAGACGGTCTCGGCGATGGCCGTATCGAGCTCCCGCGCGCCGTAGAAAACCCCGAACGTCCCGTCGCTGAAGCGGCTGCCTTCGGGATTGCGGTAGGCGAAGGCGGCGGCGATGACGCTCGCGCCGGGTTCCGTATCCGGAGCCGCGCCGCGGCGGCGCAGCCGCTCGTTGGTGAGCAACTCCAGCGCGAGAACGGCGTCCATGTCTTCCGCGTCAGCTCACCCGCTCGAAGAGCTGCACCGGCGGAAAGCGGCTGGGAACGATCCGCCAGCTCGGCCGCCACGTAACGTGGGCGAGCGGCGGGAACGCGCTCACGCCCAGCCGCTACGCTGGGCGTCCAGGTACAGGCGAACGACGTAGAGGTCGGCGACCCGGCCGGAGAGCATGCGGTCCAGCGCCGAGCCGCCGGCGAAGGTCGGCGCGTCGTTGGCCTGCCGGACCCACGCATCGGCCGCCGCCGGGTCGGGAAGCAGGATCTGCAGGGCCTTGTAGATGCCGAGGATGTAGGAGATGCGCTCGAGCGTGTCCTTGGGCAGGACCGCGTCCTCGCCCTTCTTCCACTTGAAGTAGGTCGAGCGGGCGGTCAGCCCGAGCAGGGTCATCTGCTCGTCGACGGAAAGCCCCCAGGCTGCGGCGATACGGAAGAAGGTGCGCAGCGCCGGGCCCGACAGGCTGCGCCGGTCGAAGCCGACATCGGCTGTTCTGGATGGCGCCGCCACGCCGGTCATTGTCCATGCTCGCTGAGAGTCCGAATACGCACTGATGGATTATGCTAGTCCGTACTTGCACTCGCCGCAAGGCTTGACGCTGGCGTTTGGCCCTGCCGCCGCGTCCGCACTGCGTCCGCCGCCTCGTTTGACCCCGCGATGGGCCGCACCTATCATCCGCCGCCACGGACAAGGCCGGGCGTGAGGGAGAGCGGAGATGGCGGAGATCGTTTACGAGGACATCCTCTTCGAGGTCGAGGATGGCGTCGCCACCATCACCATCAACCGTCCGGACAAGTACAACGCCTTCCGCGCCCAGACCTGCGAGGAGCTGATCGCGGCGTTCCACCGCGCCGGCTGGGACAAGAGCATCGGCGTCATCGTCTTGACCGGCGCCGGCCCTAAGGCCTTCTGCACCGGCGGCGACCAGTCCGCACACGAGGGACAATACGACGGCCGCGGCATCATCGGCCTGCCGCTGGAAGAAATGCAGTCGGTGATCCGCGACGTGCCGAAGCCGGTCATCGCCCGCGTCCAGGGCTACGCCATCGGCGGCGGCCACGTCCTGGCGCTGCTCTGCGATCTCACCATCGCCGGCGAAAGCGCCGTCTTCGGTCAGGTCGGACCCAAGGTGGGCTCGGTCGATCCGGGCTTCGGCACGGCCTACATGGCGCGTTGCATCGGCGAGAAGCGCGCCCGCGAGGTCTGGTACCTGTGCCGGCGCTACAGCGCCCGCGAGGCCTTGGCCATGGGCCTGTGCAACACCGTGGTTCCCGACGACCATCTCGATGCCGAGGTCCGTGCCTGGTGCGACGAGATCCTGGAGAAGAGCCCGACCGCGATTGCCATCGCCAAGCGTTCCTTCAACGCGGATACCGCCAGCATTGCCGGCATCTCCGGCATGGGCCTGCAGGCCGTCAACATGTTCTACGGCACGGCGGAGTCGCAGGAGGGCGTGCAGGCCTTCAAGGAGAAGCGCAAGCCGGAGTTCCGCAAGTTCGTCCGCTGAGCGCGTCGCCGGCGCGGGCTGGCCTGTACGGCAGCGACGGCATCTGGATTCGCCGCGCCGAGGCGGCGCCGGGAATGCCGGCCTCGCGGCCGGCGCTGTTCCTCGATCGCGACGGCACCATCGTCGAGGAGGTCGGCCATCTCCGCCGCCCGGAAGACGTGCGCCTGATCCCCGGCGCTGCGGCGGTGATCGCTCGCGCCAATGGGCTCGGCGTCCCCGTGATCGTCGTCACCAACCAGTCGGGGATCGGCCGCGGCCTGTTCGGTTGGGCGGAGCTCCTCGCCGTCGAAGAGCGGATCGAGAGCCTGCTCGCCGAGCGCGGCGCCCGCATCGACGCGGTGCTCGCCTGCCCCTTCCACCGCGACGGCCGGGCGCCCTTCCAGCATCCGGATCATCCGGCGCGCAAGCCGAACCCGGGCCTGCTGCGCCGTGCGGGAGAGGCACTTGCCGTCGACCTGGCCGGCTCGTGGATCATCGGCGACCGCGCCGGCGACGTCGCCGCCGGCCGCGCCGCCGGGCTTGCGGGCGGGATGCATGTAGCGACCGGATGGGGTAGCGAGCCCGGCGAACGCGAGGCGGCCCGCGCCTTTTCCTGCGGCTATCGCGTGCTGGAGGCCGCCAGCATCGCCGACGCCCTCGATGCGCTGCCCGCTGCTCGTTCGGAGCGGCGCGAAGGAGGCGTAGGCTACTCGCGGCGGCCGTAGTGGACGTAGTCGCTCCAGGTCCGCTCGACCCGCCGTAGCGCGTCGCAGACGCCTTCGATCTCGGCCGTGCCGAACTTCTCCTCGTCGAGCTGGGCCGCGATCTTCTTCTCCAGGTCGCGGATGTTGCCGACCACGGACAGTGCCTTCGCGGTGAGGCTTATGCTCACCGAGCGGCGGTCGTGGGTCGAGCGCTCCTGCTCGAGGTAACCCATATCGGCCAGCTTCTTGACGTTGTAGGAGACGTTGGAACCCTGGTAGTAGCCGCGCTCGACTAGGTCGCGGATGGCGATCTGCTCGTCGCCGATGTTGGCGAGCAGCAGCGCCTGGACGCTGTTGATGTCCCGCATGCCGAGACGGTTCAGCTCGGCGCGGATGAGATCGAGAAAGCGCCGGTGCAGTCTCTCGATCAGCCGGGTCAGCTCCAGGTACTCTTTCTTTACGATGATCATCCGTATGCTTCCGCCGTTCCAATAGATCCACCGGCCCCGCGCCGCAGGACAGCGTGATTTTTAGCGGTCTTCGATTAAGCTTCTCCTAATAGTGCCGGTGTTTAATGAGGCCGTGGCCGCCATTGCGGACCCCGGAGACTGTGCATGACGAACATCCGTGCTGCGCGACGCCGCCAGCTTGCTGCCGGTGTAGCCATGGCCCTCGCGGTGGCGACCGGCCTCGGCGGCTGCGCCGGAGTGGCGCAGGGACCGGACCAGAGCTCGGCCGCGGACCACGACAGCCAGCTCGCCCAGCTCCTGCGCATCGCCGAGCGGACCCGCGCCGGCGGCGATCCGGCGGCCGCGGCGTCGCTTTATGAGCGCGCGCATGCGCTCGCCCCAGCCGATCCGGCGCCGCTCATCGGGCTGGCGGAGACGGCGGTCGCCGCGGCCGCCTACGATCAGGCCGCCGATGCCTACCGCCGGGCGGTGGCGCTGGAACCGCGATCGCTCGCCGCCCATCGCGGCTTCGCCGGCGTGCTGGTGAGGCTCAATCGGCCGGAGTTGGCGGCGCAGCACTACCGCTCCGCCATCGCCATCGATCCGGCGGACTTCCGCCTGCACAACGGCCTCGGCATCGCGCTGGACCTCGCCGGCGACCACGAGGCGGCGCAGCAGAGCTACATCGACGCGATGGAGCGGGCGCCGGACAACCTGTCTCTGCGCAACAACCTCGGTTTGTCGCTGGCCCTTGGAGGCGACGTTGCGGAGGCCTTATCGCTCCTGCGCGAAACCGCGGCGATCCCAGGCGACACCCGGCTGATCCGGCAGAACCTGGCGTTGGTTCTGGCGCTCGCGGGCCAAGAGGACCAGGCGGTGGGCGTGCTCCGCCGCGACCTCTCCGAGCAAGACGCATTCGCCAACGTCGACTACTTCGCCAGCCTGCGTGGCGCGACGGGCAGCGAGCTCGCCGCCACCGTCCTCGGCCTGCCGCCGGCAATGTAGCGGCCGCCGTCAGGGCGCAACCCACTCTGGCCGGCGGGTCCGGCTTCGCCTCGACCCGCCCTACGGCTCCGACGGCCTTCGGGTACGGCCTTCGCGGACGCGCTTGGCGCTACCGGTTGATGAAGTTGTCCATGATGCCGATCGCCGCCGGCCCGATGATGACGATGAACAGCGACGGCATGATGAACACGATCATCGGCACCGTCAGCAGCGCCGGCAGCCGGGCGGCCTTGGCCTCCGCCCTGAGCATGCGCTCCTCGCGGTACTCGGCGGCGAGGACGCGCAGGGCGTTGGCCAGCGGCGTGCCGTACTTCTCGGTCTGCAGCAGGGTGTTGACGATGCCGCGCACCGCCGGCAGCGGGCAGCGCTTCAGGAAATTGTCCAGGGCCTGACGCCGCTCGGGCAGGAAGCCGAGCTCGATCGCGGTGAGCCCGACCTCCTCGGCGATCTCCGGGCTCGCCCGCTGGATCTCGTGGGAGACGCGGTTGAGCGCCGCGTCCAGCGAGAGCCCGGCCTCGGCGCAGATGACGAGCAGGTCGATGGCGTCTGGCAGGCCGAGCTGGAGCAGCTTCTGCCGCTTGGTGATGGCGTTTTTGACGAAGATCTCCGGGGCGTAGGCGCCGAGGCCGAGGCCGGCCAGCGGCGCCAGCATGGACATTGTTTCGTCCAGCTCGATCAGGTGCATCACGTTGAACAGGAAGAAGGCGCCGGCCGCGAACACGAACGGCAGGACCAGCTTCATGAACACGAAGATGACGAGCGCGTCCTTGCTCCGCCAGCCGGCCTGAGCCAGCCGCTCGACGGTCTTGCTCCCGGTCTTGGCCTTCAGCAGGTTCAGCCGCAGGGTGACGCGCCGCATCAGCCCCATGGCGGCGGCCTTGTGCTGCGCCTGCCGGCGGGTGGACAGCATGCCGGCGCGCAGCTCGTCCTGGCGGCGGCGCAGCCGCTTCGCCCGCGTGCCCATCAGGTCGGGGACGATCAGCGCCGACCACGCCGCCCAGACGATGCCGAAGGCCGCAAGCCCGGCCATGACGGTGATTGCGGTCTCCGGCGAGAACGGCAGCGCCGCGGGCCAAGTCATCGCGCTCATATCTCGAACCGGATCAGTTTTGCCATGATGCCGATGCCGATGCCGATGCTGAGCAGCCCGGCGCCGGCGAGCATCATGCCGCGGGGGTCGGTGTAGAGCACGGCGATGTAGTCGGGGCTCATCACCCCGATGATCCCGCACAGCGCGAACGGCAGCGAGCCGAGGATGATGGCGCTGCTCTTCGCCTCCGATGACATAGCCTTGATCTTGAGCCGCATCTGCCGGCGTCGGCGGATGATGTCGGACAGGTTGCCGAGGGTCTCGCCGAGGTTGCCGCCGGTCTCGCGCTGGATCGACAGGCTGATGACGAAGAAGTTGAACTCCGGCGTCTGCAAGCGGCTGGCGGCCTCCCCCAGCACATCGTCGAAGGGCTGGCCGAAGCGCACGCAGTCGCTGATATGGCTGAACTCCGGGCCGATCGGCGCGCCCAGCTCCCGGCCGACGGCGGCCATGGACTCGGTCACCGGCAGGCCCGACTTCAGCCCGCGCACGATCAGGTCGATGGCCTCGGGAAGCTGATTGACGAATCTCGCCCGGCGGCGGTTGCCGAGAAAGCCGACGGCGAAGTGGGGCAGCCCGGCGCCGGCGACGATCCCGGCGAGGCCGGCGAGCGGCAGCATGCCGCTGGTGAGAAAAAGGCCGCCGGCGGTCGCGGCGGCGATGGCGAGACAAGCCATGACGTAGCTGCCGGGCGCGATCGCATAGCCGGTGCGCGCCAGCCGGTCGCGGATGGCGTCCTGGCGCGGCATGAGCCGGCGCGCCAACGCCTCGAAGAAGGGCAGCCCGTGCGCCTCGGTGCGCTTGACGCTGTTCGGGGCCGAGCGGCCGGCGGCGGGCTTCGCAGGCACCCCGGCCATGGCCCGGTTCAGCGCCTTCGCCCGCTTGCGTAAGCCGGCCTGGGCGCCGTTGCCGGCGAAGGCCGCGGCCAGAGCACCGGCGGCGGCCAGCGCGCCGATGAAGATGACGAGGACCGGCAGGCTCATCGGCTGTATCCGTCCTCGGCGCTCACTGCCTCGAGCAGGGCGCGGTCGAGGCCGAAGTACTCCGCCCGTGCGGTGAAGTGCGGGCGCAGGCCCGAGCCCTTGAACCGGCCGATCAGCCGGCCCGAGGTGTCCTCCCCCTCGAACTCGAAGGTGAACAGGTCCTGGGTGGTGATGACCTCGCCTTCCATGCCGACGACCTCGGTGATGTGGGTCACGCGGCGCACGCCGTCGCGCATGCGGGCGATCTGGACGACCATGTTGACGGCGCCGGCGATCTGGGCGCGTACCGCCTCGTGCGGCAGCTTCACCCCAGTCATCGCCACCATGTTCTCCAGCCGGGTCAGAGCCTCGCGGGGGCGGTTGGCGTGCAGGGTGCACATCGAGCCGTCGTGGCCGGTGTTCATCGCCTGCAGCATGTCCAGCGCCTCGCCGGCGCGAATCTCGCCGAGGATGATGCGGTCGGGGCGCATGCGCAGCGCGTTCTTGACCAGGTCGCGCTGGGTGATCTCGCCGTTGCCCTCGAGGTTCGGCGAGCGGGTCTCCAGGCGGACGACATGGGGCTGCTGCAACTGCAGCTCGGCCGCGTCCTCGATGGTGACGATGCGCTCGCCATTGTCGATCATCCGCGACATGGCGTTGAGCAGCGTGGTCTTGCCCGAGCCGGTGCCGCCCGAGATCACGAGGTTCAGCCGGCAGCGCGAGGCGATCTTCAACACCGTCGACATGGGGCCGGAGATGTTGCCCTGCCCCTCCATCTTATCCAGCGTGATCTTCTGCTTGGCGAACTTGCGGATGGAGATGGTCGGGCCGTCGAGGGCGAGCGGCGGGATGATGATGTTGACGCGCGAGCCGTCCTGGAGCCGGGCGTCGACCAGCGGCGTCGACTCGTCGACGCGGCGGCCGATACGGCTGACGATGCGGGTCGCGATGTTCATGACGTGGGCGTCGTCGCGGAAGGTGACGTCCGTCAGCGTCAGCTTGCCGCCGCGCTCGACGTAGATCTGCTTCGGCCCGTTGACCATGATGTCGGTCACCTTGTCGTCGGCCAGCAGCACCTCGAGCGGGCCGAGCCCGAGGAGATCGTTGAGCAGGGTGGTAACCAGGTCCCGCTGCTCGCTGCTGTTGAGCTGAATCTTTTCGTCGCCGAGGATCTCGCCGACGACCTCGCCGATCTGCGTCGCGAGCTCGTTCGGCGGCAGCATCACCGCCTTGGAGACGTCGATCCGGTCCATGAGGATCGGCTGCACCCGAGCCTTGGCCTGGTCGATGATCTTGCTTTTGTTTGGATCGGCGCCGTCGTCCGTATCCGCGGGCGTGCCCTGGACATGCCGCTTGGCCTCGCCCAGCAGCCGGTTGACGACGGTGGTGACGACCCGCCGCCGCTCGGTCGTATCCAGCCCAAGGGCGTCGTCGTTGCAGACCGTGTCGACGACGTCGCTCATCATGGTGGCGAGGTTGCCGCGGCTGATCCGCAAGACCTCGCTGAGTTCGATCCGCTTGCGTGCGATCGGCAGGACCTTCTGGATGACGGCGTCGAAGTCGATCTTGTCGACGATGCCGGGCCCGCCGGCCAGGGCCGCGGTCAGGCTGCGCCGCTCGTCCTCGAGCCGAGCGCTTTCCGCCGACGATAGCGGTGCGGCAAACGGTTCGGGCGCGGCCTTGCCCCTTTCCGGCGACCGCCGCTCGTCCTGCTCGCGCGCCGGCCGGTCGGACGGCAGCGGCACCACCGTGTTCGGCCTGCGACCAAACATGATGCTAGGCCTTCGGCTTGGCGGCGAGCGACAGCCACTTCTGCCAGAACGGCGGCTGCCCCGCCCGCTGTTGCTGGCTGCCGCCCACGCGGGCGGTGAGCGCGCGGAGCGCCGCCGTGCTCTTCGCCCTGCTTGCGACCTTCGCCAGCGGCTTGCCGGTGCCGGCGGTCGCGGCCAGGATCTTCGGCTCGAACGGGACGATGATGCTGGCCTTGGTCTCGGCGCCGGTCTCGAAGTCGGCAAGCGCCAGCTCGGCGCCCTTGTTGGCGCCGACGCGGTTGAGGACGACGCTGAGCTCGGCCTTGGGCGCAAGGCTGGTGAACAGCTTCACCAGCCGCTGGGTGTCGCGCATGCCGGCCAGCGATGGCTCGGAGACCAGCACGATGGAGCACGGCGGCGTCATGATCGCCGTTTGGGTGCGGGCGCCGAACCGGGGCAGGTCGACGACGACCGCGTCGAAGTCCCGGCGCAAGTGCTCGAGCAGCAGCTCGATGGCCGAGGGGTCGAAGGCGATGGCGTAATCCAGCGCCTCCTCGGCGCTGAGGACGAACAGGTTCTCGCTGGCGCGGATCATCGCCCGCTCGATGAACAGCCCGTCGATACGCGATGGGTTCTCCAGCGCCTCGCGGAAACCCCGGCCCATCTCCAGGTCGAGGGTGAGGCCGCAACTGCCGAAGAACAGGTCGAGATCGACGAGGGCCACGCGCTTGCGCTGCTCGTGGGCGAGCATCCAGGCGATGTTGACGGCGATGGTGGTGGCGCCGACGCCGCCGCGGGCGCCGACGACGGCGACGATGCGGCCGGCGGTGGCAGCCGCGGGCTCCGCTGCCGGCTGCGGCCCATCCTTGGCGCGGCCGATGCTGGCGGCGAGCGAGGCTGGGTCCAGCGGTTTGACCAGATAGTCGTGGACGCCGAAGCCGATGAGCGCCCGATAGAGGGCGATATCGTTGACGTCGCCGATGGCGATGACGCGCGTGCCCTCGTCGCAGACGTCGGCCAGGGCGCCGATGTCGGCCATCGGATCGGCAGCGCCGGAGAGATCGACGAGGAGAAGCTGTGGCGTCGGCGCGTTGCGCGAGCCGGCGGATGGCCTCGGCGACGTTGCCGCTGGCGACCGACGGATTCGCGATGGCGACCTCGGCCGCCGCCTGCATGACCGCCTCGCGGCTGTCGTCGTCGGCGACGAAGGCGGCGAACGGCTTGGCCTTGGCCGGCTTGCCGAGAACGCTGGCCAGCGCGGTCATTGCGCCTGGCTGCCCGAGCCGCCGGCATCGGGGAACACCTCCGCCGCCGAGGCGTCGCGAATGATCGGCTTGGTCTTGCCCTCGCGGTAGGCCCGGACCGAGCGCGCCGCCCGCTCGCCATCGGCGTAGCCGGGATCGCGGCCGCGGACGAGATCGCCCGGATTGGCCAGCATCATGCCGAAGTTCACCGCCGTGGCGCAGCTCCAGTTGCTGGCCGGCTGATTGTTGAAGTTGACGCCGGGCACGCCGCTCCAGTCCGGGCAGGCCGGCAGCACCGCCAGGTAGCGGCGGACGGAGACGGCAACCAGATCGTCGCGCCGCCCCGCCTCGGGAGCGATCTGCACCACGCTGGCCGCGACCCCTTCGCGGGCGAGGAAGGCCTTCACCGCCGCCGCCCGCCGGGCCGCGAGCGCTGCGCGCTTGCCGGAGGGATCGCTGTCGGCGGCGATGACCACGACGAAGACGTCGTCACCGCCGTAACTCGAACCGGCGCGGGCAAGGAAGGCGCGCAGCCGCTGGGCCTCGGCGGCATCGAGATCCTCGCGCAGGCCGGCGAAGCGGACCTGATGGCTGAAGGCGACGAGCTCGGGCCGCGGCTCGCGGGCGACCGCGACCTCGGAGAAATCCTGCACCGGCAGGCCGACGTCGTGGGCCGCATCCGACATGGTGACGCAGCCGGCAAGGCCCGCGGCGACGAAAGCCATGGCGGTGCTGGCGAAGAGGCGTCGGGCTTGGCGCAAGCCGCCCGAGCCGCGTGTGACCGCCGACGGGCTTAGGGAAACGAGGTGTTCTGGCATGGAGGTGCTTCCTACTCGAGGGCGAAGCCGATGGGGCCAGTCACCCGGGTCCCTGCGGGGGTCACCGTCGACGCCGGACCCGGCGTCGGATTGCGCCGCCAGGTGCCGCCGGGGAACACGCGTTCCACATCGTGCGGCGGCGAGAAGCCGTCGGTCGGCGCGGCGAGGCGGGTCGGCGACGGCCGGACGATATAGGGCGTGACGATGATCACGAGCTCGCTCTCCTTGCGCTGGAAGCGGTCGGAGGCGAACAGCCGGCCGAGGATCGGGATGTTGCCGAGCAGCGGAAAGCGGGTGATGTCGTGGGTGGTGTCGTTCTGCAGCAGGCCGCCGATGGCGAAGCTCTGGCCGCTGCCGAGCTCCACCGTCGTCTCGGCGCGCCGCACGGTGAGCGCCGGGATGGTGATGGTGTTGCCGGTAATCCCGAGCGGCACCGAGATCGCGCCCTCGTTGGAGAGCTGGCTCACCTCGGGGCGGACGTGCAGGTTGATCCGCTCCTCGCCGACGAACGTCGGGGTGAAGGCGAGCGAGACGCCGAACTTCTTGAACTCGACGACCACCTTGTCGTCGTCCGGCACCAGGATCGGGAACTCACCGCCGGCGAGGAAGCTCGCGGTTTCGCCGGAGACCGCGGTCAGGTTCGGCTCGGCGAGGATGCTGATCAGCCCCTCGGTGTCGAGCGCGTCGATGACGGCGTTCACGTCCCAGTTCCCGAACGAGCCGCCGACGCCGACGGCGTTGGCGACGCCGCCGACGCTGAAGGGGTTGATGGTCGAGAACAGAAACCGCAGCCCGTCGGTGTAGGCGACCTGCCAGTTGATGCCGAGCTGCTTCTCGACGTCGCGGCTGACTTCGGCGATTCGCACCCTCAGGTTCACCTGGGTCGGCGCGGCGACGCCGAGCCGGTTGATCAGGTCCGCCTTCTCGCCGACGAAGCGAACGGCCATGCGCCGGACGTTCTCGGACACGGTCGCATTGCCGACGACGCCGTCGATGACGATGGAGTCCTCGACGCTGGAGAGGTTGATGTCGGCCTCGGGATAGAGGCTGCGCACCGCCGCATTCAGCCGGGTCGAGGTCGGGCGTGACGGTGATGTCGAAGCTGGCGAGCACCCGCTCGCCGGCATCCACGGCGAACAGCGAGGTGGCGCCGGCCTTCTTGGCGAACAGGTAGACGAGGCTCGGCGACTTCACGTGGATGTCGCAGATCTCCGGGTCGGCCACGAACACCGTGTGCGCCGCCCGATCGAGGCGGACCAGGGTGCCCTTGTTGAGGTCGATGCGGATGGCCCGGCCGCCGGTCGTGATCACCTCTGCCGCGCCCCCTGGGGCGACGGCCGTGCTGAGGGCGGCGACGGCAAGCAGGGGGGCGAGCGCGGACGCGAGCACCGCCCGGCGCAGGCCGGCCTTCGCGGCGGTCCGCAAGGCGCGAAACGGGCATGGCGGTGCTCCTCATCGTCTCAATTGGGGACCTGCGGCGGCGCGCTCTCGATGACCGCCCGCCAGGATCCCGGTCCCGGCCAGGCGGGGGCGGCCGTCTCCGCTTCGCTGCCGCGCAGGACGTTGACGCCGCCGCGCACTGCCGGCGCCGGACCGGCCGGGTGCGGCAGGCCGTAGGGCTTGCCGATCATGTGCAGGACGTCGATCTCGCCGGTGTAGCTCTTGGGGTCGGCGGGCTCGGCGGGCTTGACCGGCCGGGCCGCGTCGGCGGGCGTGAAGCTGGCCTTGCGGATCAGCGTCGTCGACCTCGACCTCGGGCTCGGCCACCGCCAGGCTGTGCAGGCTGAGCGACAGCGAGCCGATGTCCATGCCGATGGCGATCTTCTCCGCCTGCTTCGGCGTGACCTCGAGGGTGGCGGTGCTAGCGACCTGGGCCGCGCCCTTCTCGCCGCTGTCGACGGTCTGGTCGATGGCCAGCACCCGCACGCGGGTGAGCAGGGTTTCGCTGAAGTAGCGGGTCGAGCTGTCGTCCGCGCCCTCGTCCTTCACCGTCCGGTTGAAGGTCAGGAGCACGTCGACCATGTCGCCGGGGAAGATGAAGCCGGCGATGCCGGAGACCGCGTCGACCGGGATCGAGACCGCCCGGCGGCTCGGATCGAGCACGGCGGCAAGGAACCCCTGGTCGCCCTTGTGCACCACCCGCGAGCGGGTGATCGGCTCGCCGGCGAACAGCCTGGAGCGGGCCACCGCCCCGGCCAGCTCTTCCTCGGTCGCCTCGCCGCGGATCAGGTAGTCGTCGACGACGCCGTCCTTGGGCCAGGCGCGCCATTCCAGGTTGTCGGGGCGGAGGAAGCTGCCGGTCGCCATGTCGGCCTTGGCCACCAGCACGTCGAGCGTCTCGATGCTCGGCGCCTGCGCCGCCGGCGCCTGCTCCTCCAGCGCCGCCCGCTGCGACGCCATCCAGCTGTTGGCGAAGTAGGCGGTCAGCCCCGCCGTCGAGAGCGCCACGGCGAGGAGAATGATCGGTCTCGGGTTCATGGCCGACGGCCCTCTTGCTCAACCAATGCCGCGCAACAGCGGCGGGCCGATCGTCAGCCAGCCGCCGACGGCAATGGCGACGGCGTACGGGATGACGCGACCCATGAGCACGGTGCCGATGTCGTCGCGGCCAATCCTGGAGAGGGCGGAGGCGACGGCGAACCGGTACGGGCTCACCATCACCAATGCCATGAGGCCACCTAAGAAAGTGGTAACGAGGACGAAGTCGAACGACGGCCGCCGGTCCAGCCCAGAGCGCCGCCGCCGCCATCAGCTTGACGTCGCCACCGCCCATCAGCCCGAGGGTGAACGGGATCAGGCCGGCGGCGAACACCGCCGCGGCCACAGCGACGCGCCAGCGGCCAGTCCGTCGGCGCGCTCGCGGCGAGGACGTGGACGGGATAGAGACCGGCGATGGCCAGGCAGATGCGGTTCGGGATCCGCATCGCCTCGAGGTCGGTGACGACGGCGAGCCCGAGCAGCCCTAGGAACAGGGTCACGACGAGGAAGTCAGTGGGAAGTGGTGTGCATGTCGCATCCCCGTCGCTCGTTACTTTCGGCATGGCAAGCCGCCGGACAGCGGCGCGCTGTCCGCTTCCAGGTCCCGTAGGCGCAGGGCGGGTCGAGGCGAAGCCGGACCCGCCGGATGCAGGTCGGGTCACGCCTGCGGCTGCCCCGACCTACATCGCCCGCGTGGCTCGCGATGACTTGTTTGCCCGCTGGATCGCCTGCCGCCGGTCGGGGCGGAGCGGCGCTAGGTGCGCCGCCCCGGATGCTAGCCCAGCGGCGCGTTAGTCCAGCTCGCCGGCGACGTTGTTGAACGTGGCTCGTGAGGTTTGTCCCGATCAGCCTCATGGCGCCGATGGCGACGACGGAGACGAGGGCGGCGATCAGGCCATACTCGATGGCGGTGGCGCCGAACTCGTCGGAGACGATGCGAGTAATCGAACGAAGCTTCATCAGATCCTCCTGCGTTGAAAGCGCACCCCCCGATGCACTTCAAGCCTAGGATCGCGGCCCGGCATAAGCAAAAGCTTTATTTCCACTTAGATTTCGAGGCAAATGATCGTTAGACTTTGTTTGCGATTGCTACCGGCAATTCATCGGCAATTCTTGGCTTTCTGACGAGGCGGGAGGGCCGTCTTGCAGCACCGGGGCCCTGCATTGCCGCGAGCCTGCACCGGATCCCCGTCCGGAAGGGTCGCATCGACGTCCCGCGCCGCCGCGCCCCTGGACATCCACAGGCCATGCGCCGCAATCCCTGCGCCAGGAGGCACGGCACTCGGCCCTTCTCATTCGCTGCCCGCGTTTGCCGCCAGGATCGTGATTTCCGGTTCCCAATCTGCGGGAAGCTCGGGCGGGCCGACCGATTCCAGATTGAGCCGGATGAACGACTTGAGAATAGATTGAAAGGTTTCCGTGTCGCGCCCAATAAGTGATGCCATCGAACTCTTGCGCGAGCTTATGCGTCAGGTCGAGCGAACGGCGCGCCGCCAGGAAACGCGGCGCCTCCCCCGGCTCTACCGGGTTGGGACGCAGACGGTGATCGCGGTGCCGCCGTCCCCGACCCGGCCGGCCGGAACCACCACCCAGGTGACGCTGGGGCTCGGCGCCGCCGAGCCGCGGATGACGGTGGCGCCGACTTGCGGCGCGAGCACCCCGGAGCGCCCCGCGGCATCGATGGCAACGGGCGACTGCACGCAGGTCAGCGCCTCGGTGCCGCTGCCGAGCACGATCAGCGGCGTCAGCGGCGCTACCGCGACCGACGCCTGGCCCGCCTGAGCAGGCACGAGCGGCGCGCCGTTGTCGGCGAGCCCGGCGCCGGCGGCCCGCGTCCGCGGCATCGGCCCGGCCGGCGCCGGCAAGCGCGACCAACAGCGCCGCGACGGCGCCGGCGCTGGCAAGGGTATCGCGTCGCCACCGCCACGTCTGCCTCCTGCCCGCCGACCCCGCCACGAGCCGCATCGGAGATCCCTCCTCGACCTGATCTTCACGCCTCGCCGCTGTCGCCGGCGGCCTCTCGGCAGGCCCCCGGGCCTCTACGGCGTGTTATGCTGACACAATAACACGTTATACTAGAAATGTGAAGCTGCTTGGCTGCGGAGCGCGGGCCCCGCCCGGCCGCGGGGTCGCTCGCCGGCAAGCCGGAAGCCACGGGTGAAGCGACTTGAGGTCAGGTTGATGCGGCCTACCGGCGTTATCGCGAGCCGCGCAGCGGCGTGGCGATCAACAACAGCCGCTGGAATGCCGCGTCGGCTTTGCCTCCTCGCAATGACGCCCGCAGGTTCTAATCAGACCTATCTTTAGAAGGACTTTGCTCTGAATTTGCTAGTATTCGTTTTTGTTGCCGTGGACCGGCGCCGGCGATACCATAGACGGGGGTTCTCTTGTACTCGTGGTGATGTCATGCGCCTGTTCTTGCCCGTCGCGGCGAACTGGCCGCCAAGTCTTGAACAAATGGGTACGGCGGTCGGCGTCGCTCGCTTGCGAAGCTTCGCTGCCGACCGGGCCGGCAGCGTCGCCATCTTCATGGCCGTCGCCGCAGTCCCGCTGCTGGCGATCATGGGCATCGCCACCGACACCGCCCGCGCCTACATCGTCAAGTCGAGGCTGTCCTCGGCGGTCGATGCGGCGTCGCTCGCCGGCGGCCAGAACTTCTTCGCCGCCCATCGCGACGACGACATCCGCATGTTCTTCGCCGCTAACTTCCCACCGGACTACCTCGGGGCGACGGTCGACGGGCCGCACATCAGCGCCGACGTCGCCAACGAGAAGGTGTCCGTCTCGGCCACGGCCACGGTGCCGACGACCTTCATGCGCCTGCTCGGCTTCGAGGACGTGGGCGTCGCCGCCTCGGCCGAGGTCACGCGGAAGATGCAGGCCCTCGACGTCGTGCTCTCCATCGACGTCTCGGGCTCAATGGACGACGCCGCGCCCGGCGGTGGCCGGCGCATCGACGCCGCCAAGGCCGCGGCCTACGAGCTCATCGACATCCTGTTTGGCGCCGACACCAGCAAGGAGATGCTGAGCATCGGCCTCGTCCCCTGGAGCTCGAAGGTCAACGTCATGATCCAGGGCAAGCCGTACGTCCCGAGCGCCACGACCAGCATCACCGTGCCGTCATTCCAGAACCCGGAGAACGGCTTCGCCTCGCAGACCAAGCTGTGGTTCGCGAACAACTCGCCGGTGCCGCTCCTCACCCAGCCGCCAGCGAACTGGGAAGGCTGCGTCTTCGCCCGCTACATCCATAACGCCACCAATGCCGACGACGCCGACATCCGCTACGGCCCCTTCGTCGGCGGCGGGGTTAGCTGGCCCGGCTGGCAGCCGGTCTTCCCGGGGACCCACGCCAAGTGGGGTGGTGAGCCGGTCGCCGGCTCCACCGACTGCCAGCTCGCGGTCTCGGGAGAGGAGTGCACGGCTTGCCCCAACGTCGGGATCACGCCGCTTCAGCACTCGAAAGCGGCCATTCGCTCAGCGGTCGGGGCGCTCAGCGCCACCGGCAACACCAACATCCCCGCCGGCCTGGGCTGGGCCTGGCGGGTGCTGAAACCCGAGCCGCCGTTCACGGAGGCCGTCAAGGACCCGCCCTATGTCCGCGACCAGGCCATTGTCCTGCTCACCGACGGCGAGAACTGCGGCAACTCCGGCGACGCCTACAAACGCGTGTTCGGCAGCTGCAGCGGTGGCCGCGCCAAGATGGACGCGCGGCTCCGCCTGCTCGCCGACAACGTCAAGGCCGACAACGTGACGATCTACGTCGTCCAGTTCGCCAACGCCGGCACGGCGCTGCAGACCCTGCTCAAGGACGTCGCCAGCGGACCGACCGCTCCCTACTACCACTACGCGCCGTCGGCGGCGGAGCTGAAGAAGGTCTTCCGCGAGATCGCCAACCACCTCTCCGAGCTGCGCCTGTCGAAGTAGCCGAGGCCAAGTAGCGCAGGCCTATACCGCCTCACCGGCGTGCGCCGGCCGGCCGGCAGGGTCTTAGCCGGCCGCCGCCTTCGCCTCCCGGCGCCGCGCCCGGCTTCGGGCGGCGAGCAGGTTGAGCATCTCGACGACCATGGAGAAGGCGATGGCAAAGTAGAGGTAGCCGCGCGGGATGTGGAAGTGCAGGCCGTCGGCAATCAGGGCGACCCCGACGAGCAGCAGGAAGCTCAGGGCCAGCATCTTCACCGTCGGGTGGCGGTTGACGAAGTTGCTGACCGGCGCCGCCGCGAGCAGCATGACGGCGACCGAGATCAGCACCGCCGCGATCATGATCGGCAGGTGCTGGGCCATGCCGACCGCGGTGATGACCGAGTCGATCGAGAAGACGATGTCGAGCAAAACGATCTGAACGATCGCCGAAGCGAGCGACGTCGCCTTGGCTTTGCCGCCGGCCTCGGCGCCCTCGGTCTGGTGATGGATCTCGATGGTGCCCTTGGCCAGGAGGAAGACCCCGCCGGCAATCAGCACGACGTCGCGCCAGGACAGCACATAGTCGCCGATGGTCAAGAGCGGCGCGGTGAGGCCGATGATCCAGGTGATGACGGTCAGCAGCCCGACCCGCATCAAGGCCGCGAGCGCGAGGCCGATGATGCGGGCTTGCTTCTGCTGATGCTCCGGCAGGCGGCCGGTGACGATCGAGAGGAAGATGACGTTGTCGATGCCGAGGACGATCTCGAGCGCGGTCAGGGTGAGCAAGCTTGCCCAGGCTTGCGGATCGCTGAGGAGCTCGATCATGCGCTAAGGTCCCGATCTCGGCGGTGAGGAGGCGACGCCCCGCCGGAGGCCGGGTTGGTCGCAAGCGGCGCGGATCTTGGCCATGCCCGGAGGCGAAGGCAAGCCCGGATCCGCGTCAGCAACACCATCCGGCAGCGGCGGGTTCCCGCAGGTTCCCGCAGACTTCTTGCAGCGTTCCCGCAGGCCCCGGGCTTGTACCGCGAGCGGCCCTGTGCTTCCTTCAGCCGCCGCCCACCGGTCGATCCGGTCCGGCGTCCACGACCAGCAGCAGGCTCGCCATGACCACAGCCAGCACCGGCGTCTCGCCGCTTGCGCCAACAGCCTTTCCGGACATGCCGCCGGTGCGGGGCCTGCGCCTCGCCACCGGCGCGGCCGAGATCCGCTACAAGGGCCGCGACGACCTCCTGCTGGTCGAGCTCGCGTCCGGCACAGCCGTCGCCGGCACCTTCACCCGCTCGGCCACGGCGGCGGCGCCCGTGCTCTGGTGCCGGCAGGCCCTCGCTGGCGGTCGGGCCCGCGGCCTCGTCGTCAACGCCGGCAACGCCAATGCCTTCACCGGCGCCGAGGGCGATCGTGCCGTCGAGCAGACCGCCATTGCCGCGGCGCGGGCTCCTCGGTTGTTCGGCGCAGGAGGTGTTCGCCGCCTCCACCGGCGTCATCGGCGAGCCGCTGCCGGTGGACAGGATCGTGCGCATGCTGCCTCGCCTCCACGACGAGCTTGGGAGCGGCGACTGGACGCGCGCGGCCCAAGCCATCGCCACCACCGACACCTTCCTCAAGGCAAGCACACGCTCGGCCGGGATCGACGGCCGGCCGATCAGCATCAACGGCATCGCCAAGGGCGCCGGCATGATTGCCCCCGACATGGCGACGATGCTGGCCTTCGTCTTCACCGACGCGGCCGTAGCGCCGAACGCGCTGCAGCAGATGCTCGGCGCCGGCGTCGCCCGCACCTTCAACTGCATCACCGTCGACGGCGACACCTCGACCAACGACACCATGCTGGCCTTTGCCACCGGCGCTTCCGGCAACGCTGTGGTCACTGACGCCGGGGACTCGCGCGCGGCGGCGTTTCGTGCGGCGCTGGACGCGGTGCTAATCGATCTCGCCACGCAGGTGGTGCGCGACGGCGAGGGGGCGACGAAGTTCGTCACCATCACCGTGACCGGGGCCGAAAGCGGCGGGGCGGCTCGGGTCATTGCGCTGTCCGTCGCCAACTCGCCGCTGGTCAAGACCGCCATCGCCGGCGAGGACGCGAACTGGGGGCGGATCGTTATGGCCGTGGGCAAGGCCGGGGAGCGCATCGACCGCGACCGGCTCGCGATCCGCATCGGCGGCATCGCGGTCGCCGAGGGCGGCGGTCGGGTGCCCAATTATGACGAGGCGCCGGTCGCCGCGCACATGAAGGGCGCCGAGGTACGCATCGACATCGACGCCGGCGTCGGCACGGGCGAGGCGACCGTGTGGACCTGCGACCTGACCCATGGCTACATCGACATCAATGCCTCCTATCGGTCCTGATCCGGCAGGTCCTGATCCGGGCTGCCTCCGCGCCGAGGCAGCCGCGCCGCTTCCGCCCCTGCCGCTGCTGCTCGTCGCCGCCGTCGCTATGGTCGACGTCGACGGCCGGGTACTTCTCGCCCAGCGGCCGGCGGGCAAGGCGATGGCCGGGCTGTGGGAGTTCCCCGGCGGCAAGGTCCACGAGAAGGAGACGCCGGAGGCGGCGGTGGTTCGCGAGCTCGCCGAGGAGCTCGGCGTCGACATCACCGAGAGCTGCCTCGCCCCGTTCACCTTCGCCTCGCACCGCTACGCCGAGGCGCACCTCCTCATGCCGCTTTACCTCTGCCGGGTGTGGAAGGGCGCGCCCATGCCGCTGGAAGGCCAGGCGCTGCGTTGGCTCCGGCCGCAGGCGATGGCGGCGCTGCCGATGCCGCCGGCGGATGCGCCACTGGTGGCCATGCTCCGCGACTTCCTGTAGGCAGCTCGTGCGAGCCGGCGAACTTTTTCGCCCTGCGCGGGTTGCTCTGCCATGAAGCTGCTGTTCCTCGGCGCCGGTGCGACCGGCGGGTACTTCGGCGGCCGGCTCGCCGCGGCCGGCGTGGACGTCACCTTCCTCGTGCGTGCAGCGCGCGCGGCGAGGCTGCGCAGCGACCCGCTTAGGATCGAGAGCGCTTTTGGCGACGCCGCGGTGCGGGTGAAGACCGTCACGCGCGAGGAGCTCGGCGGCGAGCCTTTCGACCTCGCCGTCCTGAGCTGCAAGGCCTACGACCTCGACGACGCCATCGCCACCCTCCGCCCGGCGGTGGGGGAGCAGACGCACATCCTGCCGGTGCTCAACGGCCTTGCCCACCTTGACCGGCTCGATGCCGCGTTCGGAGCCGATCGGGTTCTGGGCGGCCTGTGCCAGATCGCGGCGACGCTGGCCGAAGACGGGACCGTCCGCCACCTAAACCGAACGCATTTGCTCGTCTTCGGCGCCCGCCTGGCCGAGCAGGAAGCGTTCTGCCAGGCGCTGGCGGAGGTTGTCTCGGGCCGCGGCTTCGACTGCGAGCTGAGCGACGACATCATGTTGGCGATGTGGGAGAAGTGGGTGCTGCTGGCGACGCTGGCGGCCGTCACCTGCCTCATGCGCGCGCCTATCGGCGACGTCATGGCCGCGCCGGGCGGCGAGGCGATGATCAATGCGACGCTCTCGGAATGCGCCGAAGTCGCGACAGCCGCCGGCGCCGCGCCGCGTGAGGCGACGATCGCGCGCATCCGCGGTGTGCTGACCGAGCCAGGGTCGAGCTTCGCCGCCTCGATGCTCCGCGACGTCGAGGCAGGAAAGCGGATCGAGGCTGACCACATCATCGGCGATCTCATCGGCCGAGCCCGCAGCCTGGGGGTCGAGACGCCCAGGCTGCGGACGACCTACTGCCATCTGAAGGCCTACGAGAGCCGGCGCGCCCGCGAGGCGCGCTGAAAGCGTACCCGCGTCGACCGCGCGGCATCCTGAGCGACCGTTCCCGGCTGAGCAGCTCGCCCAGCGCCTACACCCCTACTCCCCGCTCGCCTTGCCGCCCGTGTAGAACTCTGGCCACTCGCGGACCACGACCGGACCGGTCGCCGCCAGCGCATGGCAGGTGTCGATGACGGGTGGCTTGGCGCCGGAGCGGGCCGCCGTCTGCCGGCGAGAGCGGGCGGGTCCAACGGTCTGCATCACCGTCTGGGTCACCGGGCCGGTCAGGAGGTCGGTGAGGTGGGTGCAGCCGTGCACGCCGGCCATGCGTCCGAGCACCGCCTTGCGCCAACCCGGGCCGATGCGCAAGCCGACGAGGCCGGAGAATGCGGGGGCGATATCGCCGCAGAGCGAGAACGGCGCCGCTTCGGTGAAGGCCTCGGCCGCCTGAACCACGAGCGCATCATCGAGCGTCAGGCGGATGTGCATCCGGTGGATAGGCTCGCCGCTGACGATCCCGCCCCGGTCGTGGTTCGCGAACGAGTAGGTCTTGGTGTCTTCGAGCACCGCCTCGATGTCCCACAGCCCGTCGGTGCGGCGAAAGCCGCGGCAGCGGATCTCGCGGCTGTGGATGTGCTCGCGCGGGCCGGGCCGGCTCAGCGGCATCTCTCCATGGCTCCTCTCCTGCGCTCCATGGTCATGCCGAGGCCGCCACCGCCGCGGCGCCGGGCGGGGTGATGCGGATGGTGGCGATCTGCTGGCGGTGGCGGCGGAGGATCTCGAAGCGGAAGCCGTGGAACATGAAGGCCTGGCCCACCTCGGGGATCCGCTTCGCCTCGTGCAACACCAGGCCGGCGATGGTGGCCGCCTCCTCGTCCGGCAGGCCCCACTCGAACTCGCGGTTCAGATCGCGGATGGTCACAGTTCCCTGCACGATGAAGCTGCCGTCCGGCTGCCGGACGACGCCGGCAACGGCGACGTCGTGCTCGTCGGTGATCTCGCCCACGATCTCCTCGAGGATGTCCTCCAGGGTGACCACGCCCATCAGAGTGCCGTACTCGTCGACGACGATGGCGAAATGCTCTCGGCGCCGGCGGAAGGCCTGCAACTGGTCGAGCAGCGTGGTGCGAGTCCGGGACGAACCACGGCCTCGCCGCCATGGCAACGACGTCCAATTCCTCCGTCTGACCCGAACCCTCCCGCACCGCGCGGAGCAGCGCCTTGGCGTGGATGACGCCGATGATGTTGTCCGGCGTTTCGCGCCACAGCGGGATGCGGGTGTAGGGGCTGGCGAGGACCTGGCTCACGAGCTCGTCGATCGGCTGGTCCGCGTCGATCGCGACGACGTTCTTGCGGTGGATCATAATCTCGCCGACCTGGACCTCGGCCAGATCGAGGATGCTGCGCAGCATCGCCCGCTCGTGGCGGATCTCGGGCTCATCGGCGGTGTGCAGGTCGATCGCGCCGCGGAGCTCGTCCATGCTCGGGCCGATCCCGTGCCGCTGCGCCGGCCCCGAGCAGGCGCAGCGTCAGTCGGACGACGGCCTCGATGGCGTGAGTGAACGGCGAGAGCACGCTGACCAGGAACGAGACCGGTCGGGCGACGAGCAGGGCCGCCCCGTTGGCGTTCCTGAAGGCATAGGTCTTCGGCAGGATCTCGGAGAAGATCAGGATCAGGATGGTCATGCAGAGATCGTCGCGTAGGCGACGCCGGTTTCGCCGAACATCGTGATCAGGAGGCTGGTTGCCAGCGACGAGGCCAGGATGTTGACCAGGTTGTTGCCGAGCAAAATCGTCCCGATCAGCCGGTCAGTCTTGCGGTGCAGGCGATTGACGACGGCGGCGCGCTTGTCGCCGTTCTGCGCGAGCTGGTGCATCATCGGCCGCGAGGCCGCCGTCAGCGCCGTTTCCGAGCCCGAGAAGAAGGCCGACATCGTCATCAGCAAGAGAATGATGGCAATGGTCACGTACATGTTTCGAATTCGCGTCTTTGGTTCTTTGTTTGCTTGTTCGCTGGCTCAGGTGGCGCCGAACTGACGCAGTACCGCAAGCACATCGCCGCTGTCGACCGTGTCGCAGACGAAGGCGGCGCCGATGCCGCGGGCGAGGATGAACCTGAGCCGGCCGTCCTGGACCTTCTTGTCGTGGCGCATGTGCGCCAGCAGGGCCTCCGCCTTCCACGACGGGCGGAAGGCCAACTCGTCCAGCGCGGTCGGCAGCCCCACGGATCCGAGGTGGGCGCGCACCCGCTCCACCGTCTGTGCCGCGCAGAGGCCGAGACGCGCCGACAGGGCAAAGGCCATGGCCATGCCGACGGCGATCGCCTCGCCGTGGAGCAGCGCGTCGCCGTATCCGGCCTCCGCCTCCAGGGCATGGCCGAAGGTGTGGCCGAGGTTGAGCAGCGCGCGCCGGCCGGCTTCTCGTTCGTCCTCGGCGACGATCGCAGCCTTTGCGGCACAGCTGGTGCGCACCGCACGGCGGCAGGGCTCGGGCTCGGCGGCGCAGACGGCGCGACCGTTGCGCTCGAGCCAGGCGAAGAAGATCGGATCGCCGATCAGCCCGTACTTCGCCACCTCCGCGTAGCCGGCACGGCAGCTGGCGCGCCTCCAGCGTTGCGAGCGTCGCCGTGTCGGCGAGGACAAGACGCGGCTGATGGAACAGCCCGACCAGGTTCTTGCCCCGGGCGGTGTTGATCCCGGTCTTGCCGCCGACGGCGCTGTCGACCTGCGCCAGCAACGTCGTCGGGATCTGAATGAACTCGAGCCCGCGCAAGACGATGCCGGCGGCGAAGCCGGTGATATCGCCGATGACGCCGCCGCCCAGCGCAACCAGTGTCGTGCTCCGCTCGACGCCGGCGGCGAGCAGTCCGTCGCACAACATCTCCAGGTGGGCGAAGTTCTTGGTGCCTTCTCCCGCCGGCAGGACGACGCTGGCGGCTCCGATGCCGCCGCCTGCAAGCCCGTCCATGACCGCCTCGAGGTAGAGGGCGGCGACGTTCTCGTCGCTGACCACGATCACCGAGGGCCGCCGGAGCACCGGCCGGATCAGCGTCCCGGCTTGGTCGAGGAGGCCGCTGCCGACGATGATCGAATAGGAGCGCCCGCCGAGATCGACGCGCAAGGTGTCGGCATCGGCGGGAATGTCGGCAAGCCCGCTCACAGGACGAGCCCGCGATCGCCAACGGCCGCGGCGGCGAGGGCGTGGATGATGCGGCCGGCGACGGCGTCCTTGGCGTCATTCGCGGTGTCGACGATGACGTCGGCCTCTGCGTAGATGGGGTAACGCTCCGCCATCAATCGCTCCAGGACCGTCTGTGGGTCGCGACCCTCCAGCAAAGGCCGGCCGGGACGGCCGACGGTGCGCGAGATGAGGATGTCGAGGCTGGCGCGCAGCCAGACGGAGGTGGCCCGCTCGCGGACCATCGCCCGAGTCTCCGGGTCCATGAAGGCGCCGCCACCGCTGGCGAGCACCACCGGCCCAGCGCCGAGAAGCCGCCGCATCACCTTGCGCTCGCCTTCGCGGAACGCAGCCTCGCCGTAGATCCTGAAGATGTCGGCAACCGAGCAGGCGGAGGCCTTCACCACCTCCTCGTCGGAGTCCAGGAACTCAAGTCCCAGCCTGCGGGCAAGGAGGCGGCCAATGCAGGTCTTGCCGGCGCCCATGAGCCCGACGAGTACGATCGGCCGCGTCACCTGCAATACCGCCGGTGCATCGGCCCCCGCGGCAGCGGTCGGGGCGCCGGTGTTCGCAGGCCGGTCATTGAATGAAGACGGCTCGGCGCATAGGATGGCCTGCGGATCGTCATGTCCTCTTGCCAAGTTTTGTCCTCGCTGGATCGTCGCATCCGGCCCGCCCGCCTTCACTGGCGGCCGGTGCTCTCCTTCGTGCCAATAGTAGCAGGAACAGGCCGTTCTGAATGAAGACCCTTTTGCGGATCGCCGCTGCCGCGGTGCTGCTCGTGATCGTCGGCGGCGGCGCCTACCTCGCCTTCTCCGATCTTCCCGCGCCGAAGAGCCACGTCGAGAAGGTCATCCCGGATGACCGGTTCCGCAACTAGCCTCAACAACGCCGCTGCGCCGGGAAGTGGCTCAGATCGAGTCCGGCCACCTTGAGGCTGGCAAGGTCCACGCAAAGAAGATAACGGTGCACGGAGCAGCAGGGAACTCGCGCGGTTGGAGTCGACAAACCGCCCAATAAATAAACGCCCCTTACGAGGATCAGGCGGCTGCTTGCTTCATAAGGAACCACCAGAGAGAACCGTCGGCTCTTGGCGTGCCTCTGGGGCTGATGGAACGGGAGCCGCGCATGAGCGAGAAGGAGCGGGAAGCGATGCTCTCCGCCAACCGCCTGCGCATCTGCGGGGAACGGCGGGATGTCCAGTCGTTGGCTGGCCCCAAGGTAGGGGAGGAGGCAGAGCAGGCGGCGGTGAGCCAGCCGGAGATGCTGTGAGGCTCAAAATTTCAGAGCCCCGGGGGCAGCGCGGATCGTTGTCTTCCAGGCTAGGACGGAAAATGGCGACGGAGCCCTCAACGAGCGCACACGAGACCCTTCATCAAAAGGCCACTCGGTCAGGTTCCTGAGCTGCCCTGGACCTCGCTCGGCTCAGATGGCTCTACGAGCCACGCCTTGAACAGCGTGAATCCGAGCGCCAGGAGAATAGAACCGACGAAAAGCCCGATGATCCCATGGGCGAGAAAGCCCCCGATGGCACCGACGAAGATGATCACCATCGGCACCCGGACACCCCGGCCGAGGAGGATCGGCTTCAGGATGTTATCGAGCACAGCGACGAACAGGCTCCAGATCAAGAAAACAATGGCGGTGAATGTGTCCGCCGTCGAGAAGACGTAGATTACGGTGCCGATCAAGACGAGGGCCGGGCCGATCTAGATTTACGGCGAGCAGCAGGCAAACGAGTGCCAGCAAGCCGGCGCCTGGAATGCCGACGGCAAGAAAGCCGAGGCCGGCCAGAAGCGACTGAACGAGGGCAACGCCGAGAATCCCCCGGGCGACGCTGCGCACGGTCGCCTGTCCCAGTGCCGCCTAATCCTTGCCCCGCTCGCCGGCGAGCCTCGTGGCGATCGCGCTAGCCGTTCGCGCCCCGCCCTGCGCGTGTGCCAGAAGAATGCCGCCAATAATGATCGCCGCCACAAACTGCAAAATGCCGAGGCCAAGTCCAGCCGCGGCCGATAACAGCCACTGGCCGAAGGCCGCGATCTGCGGCCTGATCTCGCCCAGCGCTTCCTCCAGGTTCTCCGACGACAGACGCCAGAACCGATCGAGCGGTTTGCCGATCACCGGCCAACCGGAGACACCGTCTGGTGGCAACGGGACCAAAATCGTTCCATCGCTCATGTCTCGAGCCAATCGTTGTGCGCTTTCTGCCGCTGTTCCGGCGAGCATCACTGACGGGACGATCAGCACAGCCAACATCATGAGGGTACACACCGTGGCCGCGGTCGCCCGCCGGCCGCCGAACAGGCTCTCCAACCGGCAATAGCTGGGGTATATAGCGACGGCGATGATGATGCCCCAGACCACCGGCACGATGAACGGTCTGACAATCTGAAAGCACCATGCGACCAGCAGAGCCACGAGCCCGATGCGGATGGCCGCTTCCACCGCTCGATGAACGAAAATTCGATCCTGGAGCGAACTTTGCGGTGTTGGCGTCACGTCGAGTCTCACCCACCTTGTGCCTGAAGCGCCATGCCGTCTGCAATCAGCTTATTCCGAGGACAAGTGGCAGTCGCTTTTTATCAGCAGCGTCATCGCTGAAGTGGACCCCGATTTTGGGACCGGTGGCTTGATTGGAGCGAGATCGGCTTCGTCGTGGTAGACGGAGCCAATGATGAAGAAGCCGAGACGGAAGATCGATGCGGCGCTGAAGGCGAAGATTGCGCTCGAGGCGTTGCGGGAGCAGGCGACGGTGGCGGATCTCGCCGTGCGCTACGAGGTCCACCCGAACCAGATCTACGCCTGGAAGAAGCAGCTTCTGGACAATGCGGCTCGGGCGTTCGACGTCGGGGTCGGTGTCGACGCCGATCACGCGCGCGAACGCGAGGTCGAGAAGCTGCATGCGAAGATCGGGCAGTTGACGGTCGAGCGCGAATTTTTAGCCAAAGGGTCCGGACGATGAGCACCCCGGACCGGAGAGCGATGCTCGACCGGGCACCACCCGGTCTTGTCGATCCGCGGGCAGTGCTGCCTGCTCGGGCTTGCCCGCTCGGGCGTCTACCGGCCGCGGCCTTCGAACGACGAGGCCGATCTGGCGCTGATGCGGCGGATCGACGCGCTGTTCATGGCTTGGCCGTTCCTCGGCTCGCGGCGGATGACGGCGATGCTGCGGGCCGAAGGGCTGACGGTCAACCGCAAGCGGGTTCAGCGGCTGATGCGGGTGATGGGGATTGCCGCCCTCGGCCCGAAGCCGAGGACGACGAAGCCGGCTCCGGGGCACAAGATCTTCCCGTACCTGCTACGCGACATGGTCATCGACCGGCCGAACCAGGTGTGGGCGGCCGACATCACCTACATCCCCCTCGGCCGCGGGTTCCTCTACCTCGTTGCCATCCTCGACTGGGCGAGCCGGGCGGTGCTCGCTTGGCGGCTGTCGAACACCATGGACACGGCGTTCTGCGTCGATGCCCTTGACGAGGCGCTGGCCCGGTTTGGCAAGCCGGAGATCTTCAACACCGACCAGGGCTCGCAGTTCACCAGCGCCGCCTTCACCGGCCGGCTGGCGAGCGCCGGGATCCGCATCTCCATGGACGGCCGCGGCCGCTGGATCGACAACGTCTTCATCGAGCGGCTGTGGCGCTCGCTGAAGTACGAGGAGGTTTACCTGAAAGGCTACGGCGACGGCTGCGAGGCTCGGACTGGGATTGCCACCTGGATCGGCTTCTACAACGGACGGCGGCCGCATCAGGCCCTGGCCGGCCGAACCCCGATGGCGGTGTGGCGCGAGGGGATCGCCGGGCCCCTGAGCGACAACGCCGTGGACATGACGCTGCGCTTGGACGACGCTCGCGCGTCGCCCACATGCCCACCGCGACAACAGCAGCAACCAGCGCCGCACGTGGCGTGATCGAGACGGAGCCGACCCGCCGTCCAATCATGAACAACGACCCAGTGGTCCCGCCCATGGGGTCCAC
>CAVVAX010000027.1:0-105628 GCA_963746275.1 uncultured Alphaproteobacteria bacterium | reverse complement strand
GCCGCTGTTATTGCGCTCCCGAACCAAGAGGCGGCTTCAGCGGCAACGAATTGCCGCTATAACTGCAGGCTCGCCCCGAGGCCGAAGAGCGCGAAGGATAGGGGAATGGCTGCGAAGCGTCTACTGATCGTAGACGACGAGCCGCGGTTCGCCGCGTTCGTCGAGCGCGCCGCGTCCCGGCTCGGCTTCGCCGTCGAGGTTACGATCAAGGCAGCGACTTCCAGACCGCTTACCGCCGCCAGACGCCCGACACCATCGTCATCGACATGGTCATGCCCGACATCGACGGCAACGAGCTCATTCTCTGGCTCGTCGAGCAGGGCTGCCGCGCCGACATCACCATCATCACCGGCTACCACCCCGACTACGCGGTAAATGCGCGGCTGTTGGCGGAAATGAAGGGGCTCCGCTCGGTGTTGACTTTGAGCAAGCCGGTGAGCGTCCCCCGGCTGCGCGAGGCCCTGCTGCGAGAGAGTGCCGGGGCGGCGGGGCTCGCGGAGCATGACTGACCGGAAGGCGCTCGCCGTTCTGGTCCTGATCATGACGCTCAGCACGATCGTCGTCGGCTCGCTGGTCTTTGCCGCGCTGTACCAGGCCGAGCTCAACCGTTACCGCCGCGATCTCGTCGAGGCCGCGCGCGCCCAGGTAAGCGCACTCGCCGAACAGGGCCCGACGCCCGGCCCTCCGAAGATCTCGCAGATGGGTTGCCGAGCATTCACCGCAGCCTGCACGAGACCGGTCGCCTGCTCGTCGGCCGGCTCGACCAAGGCCAGCTCACCCTTACCGACGCCGTCCGCCCGCCGGGTGAGGCCGAGGAGGTTCATCGCGATGCGTCCGAGCCGCTTCGCGATCTCATGCGCCGAGCCATCGCCGGCGCAGCCGGCACCGCCAGCATCGCCGTCGGCGGGAAGCAGATGCTCGCGGCCTACGAGCCGGCAGCGGGGCGCGGGCTCGGCATCGTTGCCACCATCGATGCGGAAGAAGTGCGGGCGCCGTTCGTCGATGCCGCGGCCAAGGCCGCAGCCGCGTCGGCGCTGGTGATAGCGGCTTCCGCCCTCCTCGTCCTCGCCATAGGCAGACCAATTCTCATGCGCGCCGGCAGGGCGACGCGCGCTTTCGCCAGCTGTTCGAGAACATGCGGATGGGCGCCGCGGTCTTTTCCGCCGGCGGCCAGGCCGGTGACTTTGTCTTCAACGATTTCAATCGCGGCGCCGAGCGCATCGAAGACCTGGAGAGGAACGCCGTCATTGGCCGGCGGTTGAGCGAAGTTTTTCCGGCGGTCCACACGACCGGTCTGCTCGACGTCCTGCGGCGCGTGGAGCGGACCGGTTCGCCCGAGCATTTTCCCGTCGTCTACTACCGTGACGACAAGCGGGCGGGCTGGCGCGAGGAATACATTTACCGCCTGCCCTCAGGCGAGGTCGTCTGCCTCTACGAGGACGTGAGCGAGCGGCAGCGGGCGGAGGAGGCGCTGCGCGAAAGCGAGGCTCGCTGGCGCTCGATCATCGAAATGCAGTCGGTCGCCATCGTCCTCGTCGATGCCCAGCACAAGATCCGCTACGTCAACAAGGCCGCCGAGACGCTGTTCGCCAAGGATGGGCGCGCGCTCCAGGGCGCGGAGTTCGGCTTCCCCGTCGTCCAGGGCGAGGTTGCCGACATCGAGATCATCCGCCCCAACCGCACCATCGCCTACGCCGAGATGCGGGCGACGCCCATGCGCTGGGCCGACGAGGACCAGTTCCTGCTGATGCTCCAGGACGTCTCGGCGCACAAGCGGGCGGAGGGCGACCTTCGCAAGCTGTTACGCGCGTGGAGCAGAGTCCGATGTCGGTGGTGATCACCGACGTGGAGGGCAAGATCGAGTACGTGAATCCGAAGTTCACCGAGGTGACCGGGTACACGTAGGAGGAGGTGATGGGCAAGAACCCGCGGATGCTGAAGTCGGGGGAGTCCGCCCGGCAAGAATACAGTGAGCTGTGGGAGACGATGACGCGAGGCGACGTGTGGCACGGCGAGTTCCACAACAAGCGAAGGACGGCGAGCTGTTCTGGGAGCGGGCGACGATCGCGCCGGTGCGAGACGCCCAGGGAAAGACGACCCACTACGTGGCGGTGAAGGAGGACATCACGGAGACGAAGGCCACCGAGGAACGGCTGCGCCGCTCGCAGCGCCTCGAGCTCATGGGCCGGCTAACCGGGGAATGGCGCACGACTTCAACAACGTGCTGGCGATCATCCTCGGCAACCTGCAGCTCCTTCAGGAGAAGAGGCAAAGGGCGACGAGGAGGATCGCGAAGCTGATCGCCCCGACGCCGCTGGTGGTCGGAGCGGAGCGGGGCGCGGAAGCCGATCCCGACCCGCATCCCCTCGCCTTCGCCGCAGGCGGCAGCGGCTGGCATCCCAAGATCGCCGACCTCAACCGCATCGTCGGCGAGACTGGACCCACCTCCTGCGGCGGACACCGGGCGAGACCACATCGAGAATCAAGGAGCGGTTCGCGCCGGAGCTGTGGCCACACGCTGATCGACCGCGGCCAGCTCGAGACGCGCGATGCTGAACCTGTTCTCAACGCCCGCGACGCCATGCCCGACGGCGGCACGGTCGACGATCGACACCAGCAACGCGGGCCGGGCCGCGAGTTCGCCCGCAAGATCCGGAGGCGGCGTCGGAGCCACGTGCGCCTCCGGTGACCGATACCGGCTACGGGATGTCCGCCGAGGGTCTGCGCCGCATCTTCGAGCCCTTCTTCACGACCAAGAAGGTCGGCCGCGGCAACGGTCTCGGGCTGAGCATGGTCTACGGCTTCGTCCGCCAGTCGGGTGGCCACGTCGCGGTCGAGAGCGAGCCCGGCGGGCACCATCCGCGCCCGGCTGTTCCTGCCCAAGGCGGGCGCCGGCGAGCCCGCCGCCAGGCAGGCCGAAGCGCCCGCGCCAGGGTCCGCGCCAGGGCCCGCACCCGTGGCATGAGCGGGCAAGGCCAGCAGCGGCGGCACAAGGCTCTTGACCGCGAGGCCGTTCCCGTCCATGTAAGCGCATGAAATTGTTGGAGAAGGAGTGCGAATGGCGAAGGAAGAGGTTCTTGAGTTTACCGGCGTCGTGACCGAGCTATTGCCGAATGCGATGTTTCGCGTGAAGTTGGAAAATAATCACGAAATTCTCGCGCATACTGCCGGGGAAGATGCGCAAGAACCGAGTAACGGGTCCTTGCCGGCGACAAGGTGAGCGTTGAGATCACGCCGACGATCTCACCAAGGGGCGCATTACTTTTCGCTTTAAGTAGGTCCTGCGCGGCGCTTGCTCGGCGCATCGCCCGCGAGCGCCAAGGCGCCGCTGCGCCGCTGACCACTTCTTCATCACGCGCGGGGCCGCCGAGAACGATCATGGCCGTCGACGAGATCATCGTTGCCGCCGCGATTGGCAGGGCAGTCGCCGGGTTCTTTACTGACGGCTCGCTCGTCCGCGTCGAATTTGCGGCCGTTGCCTCCGACCGCCGCCTCGGCGAGATCGTGCTGGGGCGGGTCCAACGCGCCGAGGCCGGGCTGGACGCCGCCTTCGTCGACATCGGCGACGGCCGCAGCGGCTTTCTCAATCGCGCCGACGCGGGGCTCTGGCACCCCGCCGGCGGCGAAGGCGAAACCATCCTCGTCCAGATCAGCCGCGAGGCGGAGGCGGAGAAGGCGGCAAAGCTGACCCGCGCGGTCGTCCTGCCCGGGCGAACCCTGATCTACTGCCCGGGCCGGCGGGGCGCCCGCATCTCGCGCCGCATCCTCGACGGTGGCGATCGGGAGCGTCTGCTGGGCGTCGCGGCGGGCCTGCCGGAACCGGATGGCTGGTTCGTTCGCCACGCCGCGGCCGGGGCCAAGCCGGAAGCGATCGCGAACGAAGCCGAAGCCCTTCTCGCGTGTTGGCGGCGGCTCGAGGAGTTGGCGGGAAGGGCCAAGCCACCGGCGCGGCTCTGGCGTCCGCCCGATCCGGTGCTCTCGGCGATCGGCGAGGAAGCCGGACCGGCGCTAAGACGGATCATCGGCGACGATCCGGGCGTTCTTGCCGCCATCCGCGCCCATCTGCCCGACCTCGGCGCAGAGCTCCGCCTCGTCGCCGCAGCTGAGGCCGCCACCGCGGTACGAGCCGTCGATGCCGCCATCGACGCGATCCTCTCACCCGACGTGGCTTTGCCAGGCGGCGGCGCCATCCGCATCGCCGAGACGCCGGCGCTGGTGGCGATCGACGTCGACGCCGGGGCGCGCCGGATCGGCGGCAGCGAGGACACCGCGCTTGCGGTCAATCTCGAAGCCGCCACTGCCATCGCCCGCGAGGTCCGCCGCCGCGAACTTGGAGGCCACATCATCGTCGATTTCATCGTCCTGCGCAGGCAGGCCCACCGCGACCGCGCGCTGGGCGCCCTGCGCTCGGCCTTCGCCGGCGACCGGCTGGAGACCCACGTCGCCGGCTACACCCGCCTCGGCAAGGTGGAGCTGACGCGTCGGCGGGTACGGCCGTCGCTGCGAGCGCGGCTGTGCGCCCCCTGCCCCGCCTGCGCCGGCTCCGGCGGGCTGCTTGCGCCCGAGGCCGCGGCCCGTCGCGCGCTGCGCGCCGCGGCGCACGAGCTTTCGGGGCAGGCAATGGGCCGGCCGACGCTCGTTGCTGCTCCACCGATCGCGGCCGCGTTGCGCGGGCCGGCGGCCGAGGCGCTGGCGACGCTCGAGGCCAGGCTTGGCCGAGCGCTTTTTCTGCGCGAGGATCCTGGCGCGGCCGCCGATGCCGTCCGCTTCGAGACCGCCGCCGACGGTTTGGGGAGAAGGCAATGACGACAGGCTCACCGGCCGCGCCGGCACGGCCGCCACGGACGTCCCGCCGCTGCCCCATCTGCCGGGCCCCGGCGGTCGCGGAGTGGCGGCCGTTCTGCTCCAAGCGCTGCGCCGACGCCGACCTCGGCCGCTGGCTTCGCGGCGACTACCGCATCCCGGCGGTGGAGGAGGACACCGATGCCGATGGCGAGGCCGGAGAAGGCGACGGCGACGCCGATGGCCAGGAGAAGCGCTCCTGAGCGCCCCGCCCCGCCGCCTCACTCCGCCGGGCCCGGGCGCAAATGCGCGGCCAGCCTGCTGCGGCTGATACCGTAAGCGAAGTAGATCACGAGCCCGACCGCGAGCCAGGCGGTCAGCCGTAGCCACGTGTCGAACGGCAGGCCCACCATCAGCGCCATACAGCAGGCGATACCAAGCAGCGGCACCAGCGGCACGGCGGGGCAGCGGAAGGGCCTCGGCAGGTCAGGCCGGGCCCGCCGCAAATAGATGATGCCGGCGCAGACGATGACGAAGGCGAACAACGTGCCGATACTGACCAGCTCGCCCAGGATTGAGATCGGCACCATGCCGGCGACGATGGCGACGCCGGCGCCAATGATGATGTGGCCGAGATAGGGGGTGCGGGTGCGGGGATGCAGGACCCGCAGCACCTTGGGCAGCAGCCCGTCCTCGGACATGCGGAAGAAGATCCGGCTCTGGCCGTAGAGGAACACCAAGATGACCGACGTCAGGCCCATCAGCGCGCCGATCTTCACGATGATGGCGAGCCAGGGCATGCCGATGACGTCGATGCCCCGGGCGATGGGATCGGCGACGTTCAGCTGCGGGTACGGGACGATGCCGAGCAGCACGGCCGCCACCGCGACATAGAGCAGCGAGCAGACGACGAGCGAGCCGAGGATGCCGATCGGCATGTCGCGTTGCGGATTGCGCGCCTCCTGCGCCGCGGTGGAGACGGCGTCGAAGCCGATGTAGGCGAAGAAGACGACCGCGGCGCCGCGGCAGGATCCCGCTCCAGCCGAACTCGCCGAACGTCCCGGTGTTCTCCGGAATGAAGGGCACCCAGTTCGCGGTCGAGACGTAGCCAACGCCGGCGACGAGGAACACCAGGACGACGGCGACCTTGAGCGCGACGATGATGTTGTTGACGCGCGCCGACTCGCGGATACCGAGGATCAGCAACGCCGAGATGACGGCGACGATGCCGAACGCCGGCAGGTTGAACCAGGCGGTGGCCTGGCTGCCGTCGGCGAGGTTGACGGCCGCGCCGGTCGCGGCGGTGAGCTGCGGCGGCAGGGTGATCCCGAGGTTACCGAGCAGGCTGGTGAAGTAGCCCGACCAGCCGACAGCGACCGTGGACGAGACCATTGCGTACTCGAGGATCAGGTCCCAGCCGATGATCCAGGCGATGAACTCGCCCAGCGTCGCGTAGGCGTAGGTATACGCGCTGCCGGCAACCGGGATCATCGACGCGAACTCCGCGTAGCACAGGCCGACGAAGCCGCAGGCGATGGCGCCCAGCAGGAACGACAGCATGATCCCCGGACCGGCATAATGGGCCGCGGCGGTGCCGGTGATGACGAAGATGCCGGCGCCGACGATGGCGCCGACCCCGAGCGCCAGCAGATGCCCCGCGCCCAAGAGCCGGTGCATCGTAACCTTGCCGTCGCCCTCTTCGTTGCTCTGCATCAACTGGTCGACGGACTTGCGCAGCATCAGGCGGGAGACGTTCATGACACGCTCTCCGCTCAGGCCGCGCCGATTGCGCGCGGCGCCCGGCTCGTTTGCAGCAGATCGACCGGATCGGTGAAGTCGTAGCCCAGGTCTTCGGCGACAGCGCGGTAGGTCACCTTACCGAAGCAGACGTTCAGCCCCTGGCGGAAGTTCGGGTTATCGAGCAAGGCCCGGGCATAGCCCTTGTCGGCCAGCGCAAGGCCGTAGGGCAAGGTGACGTTGTTGAGCGCATAGGTCGAGGTGCTCGGCACCGCGCCCGGCATATTGGCGACGCAATAGTGGACGATGCCGTCGACGGTATAGATCGGATCGGCGTGAGTTGTCGGCTGCGAGGTCTCGAAGCACCCGCCTTGATCGATGGCGACGTCGACGAGCACAGTGCCGCGCTTCATTCTCTTTAGCATATCGGCGCGGACCAATTTCGGGGCCTCGGCGCCGGCCACGAGCACCGCGCCCACCACCAGGTCGGCGTCCAGCACGTACTCTTCCAGCGCCGCTTGCGTCGAGTAGACGGTCTTCAGTGCCGGCCCGAACTGGCGCGACAGACGGCTCAGCACGTCCACCTTCCTGTCGAGGACGGCGACGTCGGCGCCCATGCCCAAAGCCATCATGATCGCGTTCTCACCGACCACCCCGCCGCCGAGGACGACGACCTTCGCCGGCGCAACCCCGGGGACGCCGCCGAGCAGGATCCCTCGCCCGCCCCGCGCGCGCTCGAGGCACCAGGCTCCCGCCTGGATCGAGAGCCGGCCGGCAACCTGCGACATCGGCGCCAGCAGCGGCAGTCCTCCAGCGCCGTCGGTCACCGTCTCGTAGGCGATGCAGATCGCGCCGCTCTCGACGAGGTCGCGGGTCTGGTCCGGGTCGGGAGCGAGGTGCAAGTAGGTGAACAGAATTTGCCCTTCGCGCAGCATCTTCCGCTCCACCGCCTGCGGTTCCTTGACCTTGACGATCATGTCGGCGCTGGAGAACACCTCGGCGGCGTCGGCGGCGATCTCCGCGCCGCTGGCGAGGTACGCGGCGTCGGCAGCATCGATCCCGGCGCCGGCGCCGGTCTCGACCAGCACTTTGTGACCGTGGACGATGAACTCCCGGGCGCTGCTCGGGGTTAAACCGACTCGGTACTCGTGAACCTTGATCTCTTTCGGAACACCGATAAGCATGGAACGTTACCTCCTCGTGTCGGATTGTATTTGCGATTTTTTTATCAACTCTGCGGCCCTAACCGGGTTCCACGGCAGCCGGAATAGTCCCCGCCCACGGTCTGATGACCGCGACGGGGGACGCGCCGGGTGATGGAGCTCGGCGATGTTCAGCGGCTGCTCGACTTCGCCGGCGTCGCGGTGTTCGCTGTAAGCGGGGCGCTGAAGGCGGCGGAGAAGGAGATGGACGTCTTCGGCTTCGCCATGCTCGGCTGCGTCACTGGGATTGGCGGCGGCACGCTCCGCGACCTCTTACTCGGCATCCGGCCGGTGTTCTGGATCACGCAGGTCGAGTATCCGCTGCTGTGCGCGGCCGTTGCGGTCCTGGTGTTCGTCGCCGGGGCGCGCCTGCCCGCCGGCCGCCGCTGGCTGGAATGGGCAGATGCCGTGGGCCTTGCCACCTTTTGCGTGCTGGGCGCCGACATCGCCTTGCGCGCCGGCGCGCCGGCGTTCTCGGCCCTGGTGATGGGGGTGGTGACCGCCGCGTTCGGCGGCCTGCTGCGAGACCTGCTCGCGGGCGAGGTGCCGTTGATCCTCAAGCGCGAGATTTACGCCACGGCCGCCGCCGCCGGCTCGCTCACCTACATCGCCATCCACGCGCTCACCGAAAACAGCCCCCTCGGCCTCGGTCTCGGCTTCGCCGTGGCGCTTGCGGTGCGCGGATCGGCCCTCGTCTACGGCCTGTCGCTGCCCCGCTACCGCCCCAGAGGGCGATGACGGCAGTGGCGGAACCGCTGCAAAGCGCAGCGGGAAGCGCTTGGAGTGCGTGATCGCATTGACTATAACGCGGTGGCGGCGCGCCAGGCGCGCCGCAACCGGTCAGGATGCCCAGGTAGCTCAGTTGGTAGAGCAGCGGACTGAAAATCCGCGTGTCGGTGGTTCGAATCCGCCCCTGGGCACCAGCCCCGCTGTTCACGCCGACACTGGGCGGCAGTTCTAGCGTGCCGCTGTCGAACTCCGGCATCGTGAGGATGTTGCGTACGCCGGGGTGACTTGAAGATGGATATCGAGCGGCACATACGCGATAGACGGACTGAGCTCGGGCGCTCGATTGCCGTCCGCAAGAAGGTCTATCTCGACGCTCGCTTCTGGATCATCGTCCGCGACGCATCCCTGGGCCTGAGCGCCAGTGCCGCGGAGCGTAAATTACTTGATATCCTCCGTGTCGGGGTTACTCGAGGTAATCTGATCTGCCCGATCAGCGCGGCGATGTTTCTCGAGCTGATGAAGCAGCCGTGTCGCCCTGAGCGTCGTATCGCCACGGCGGAATTGATCGATGAGCTGAGCCAAGGCGTCTCGATAGTTCCGCCCAAGCGGTTGGCCGGGACGGAGATCCATTGGCTGATCTTGCGGTTAATGCAACCAAACGCCGATTTGTTTCCCATGCAGGAGTTGATTTGGACGAAGGTCAGCTACACGCTTGGCAACATGTACCCTCTAGTAGTCCCGGAGCTCTCGCCGGAGGAACTACATCATCTTCAGGTCAGCCTTATCGATTTTATGTGGGGCACGCCGCTTGGAAAAATCATCCAGAACATCGACGAGCAACCTGATATTGGAAGCTTTGAAGACCTAAGCAACGAGGTGAACGACGACTGCGCGCGCTTTAAGCATGAGCTTCGAAGCTTCAAGTGCACCTATGACATAGAGGTGCGCGGAGCGGCGGAGGCGAGTAGTGCTCTGGCGGCCGACGTCATAGTACCGCTTCGAGAAAGATTATGGCCTTACGCCGCCCCTGACAGCCGAGCAGCGCTCCAGCGCTGCAAAAATCGGCTGCAATATTCTCTACCACGCGATGCAGCGAAGAGAGCATCGCGACGTGCTACGCTCGATGCATATCGGAGCCTCGCTGCACGCTGCCATGCGATGGGACAAGAAGCGCAAGTTCAAACCGAATGATTTCTACGACTTTGAGCATGCAAAAGCTGCACTTGGTTACTGCGATTTGTTCATGACTGACAAAGCGCTGTGCGACATGGTCCGGCGCCCGCAGCTGGACCTCAAGGCGATCAACCAATGCACCGCCGTATCGAATGTCTTGGAGGCGATAGACGTGCTAGGCGCGATGCTTGCGCCTGATGCGGCTGCTGCGTTTTCTCACCGCACGGGGGAGTAGCGGCGGACTCGGCGCACTGTATTGCTGGCCGCTTTCATAGGCAAGCGGGCCCAGCGGCGTTGTAACGCCGGCACCGTTGCCGTTGTCGTGTCCGGAGGCTTACCGCCTTACAGCATCTCGAACCAGGCCTTGATCTTCAGCGCCATGAGCTTGCGCCGCTCGGCGAGGAAGTCGTCGTACGCCGGGATCTGGCCATCGAGCAGGGTCACCGGAACGCAGCTTGCGCGGAGGTTGGCGCGCATCTCGGCGGCGTCGGTGATGCCGCCGTACTTGCGCGACCCGCCGAGGGCCTGTTCGGCGAGCTCGGCGAAGTAGCGCGCCGGCGCCTTGTCGCCGATGGCGATGTTGATCTCGCTCTGGGCGACGACGAAGTTGGCGATCTGGTTGTAGCGGCCGGGCGCCAAGTCCCTGCGCCTTCAGGTGCTGCTTCGGATAGACGTGGTGCACGTCGCTGCGGTTGAGCAGCAAGTCGCGCACGGTGATGTCGCGGGAGAGGAAGCCCTTATCGCCGAGCTTCGCCTGCGCCGCCTTGTAGGCGAGGAAGTAGGGGCTCCGGGCCGACGAGGTGTCCATGAGCTGGGGGAGCATTCCCGTCCAGAAGCTCTCGGGCAACTCGTTCGCGATCAGCGCTTCGGCGTACTGAGCGAGGCCGCGGGTTTCGATCTGGCGGATGTCGACGTCGAAGGCCGTCTCCGGGCTGCTGCCGGTGTAGCGGCCGCGCAAGCACCGACATGGCATACCAGCGCCGGACCAGCCGCTCGAGATCCGCGGCGGGAAGCCCCTCGCTGCGGCCGCGCAGGTAGAGGACGTAGGCGAAGTTGACCGCGTTGCGGCCGCCGATGAGGTCGCTGGTGACGAAGCCGGCGGAGCGCAGGATCATCGTCAGGCGCTCGAAATGGGTCTGGTTGATGAAGGCGAGCACGCCCCTCCGCAGCCTCGCGAAGGAGTCGCTGACGATCGCCTCCTCGAAGGCCCTGGTCTCGAAGTTGCGGCCGGAAAGGAGCGCGACCAGGTCCGCCAGCCGGCCGCGGCCGAACTCCGAGATGAAGGCGACCCGGAGCATGTCGGTGTAGGTGGGGTCGTAGATGTCGTCGTTGACGTCCTTCAGCCAGCGCATCTGCGCCAGGAACTCGGACGCGGCGAAAGCCTTGTCGTTCCTCTCGATGCGGGCAAAGAAGTCGGGGGCGACGGCCAGGTGGCAAAAGTAGTCGATGGCCTTGCGCAGGAGGTTGCCGCCGCAGGCGTCGTTGACGGCGATCTTCGACATGGCGAAGTCGGCCTGGGACAGCTCGGTGCCGGCGGAGTTCACCCGGATGAAGATCTCGGTGACCGTCTCGATGTCGAGATCCTCGGCAAGCTCGATGACGGCCACGTGGTTGTTGATAATCTTGCGCAGCCGCTCCAGGACGCGCGAGACATGCCGCCGGTCGCAGCCCTCGTTGCGCTCGCTGTAGCCGTCGGTGAGCTCGCTGACGCTGGCCTCGGGGGCGAAGACGTCGGCCACGTCGGCGATCCAGGCGGCATCTTTGCGGATCAGGGGATTGGCGACCTCGAACCGCTCCTCGCCGGGATGGAAGGCGATGCGGATGCGCACCGTCTCGTAGTCCTTGGTCAGCACCTCCTGGCCGAGCAGCGCCGCCATCAGCGCGGTGACCCGCTGCTGGCCGTCGATAAGGATGCGCTTGCCGTTGGACGACGTGCCGTCCTTGAGCCGCACCGTTGGGTTGCGCCAGGCGATGAGGTAGCCAACCGGATAACCGCGGTAGAGGGAATCGAGCAGGTTCCTGACCTTCGTCGCCTCCCAGACGAACGGCCGCTGGATCTCGGGGATGGCGATCTCGCCCGACTTCACCCAGGTCAGCAGGGTTTCGATGGGGTGCGGGGTGACGGAGTAGCGTTGCGTCGCCATGGCCTGGAAGTGTTCCGGCAGATGGTTCCTGCGCTGACGATGCCGCGGAAATCTTAGGAAACGGTTGCCGGAGGCGGGGCTGCCGGCGGGGGCCGCCCGGCGCCGAGGCCCTTCGGGATCGCGCATCGACGCGGGCGAGCAGGCATGCCTTGAGTCGGCGGCGCAATCGCCTATAACAACGTCCGGTCGGTGGTCGCCGTGCCTACGTCGGCGCGTGGCGGACGTAGGACACGGGAAGATCCCTTACCGGCGGCGGTGGGTTGAGCGGGCGCATAGCTCAGTTGGCAGAGCAGCTGACTCTTAATCAGCGGGTCGTAGGTTCGAAGTCCTACTGCGCCCACCACGCCCCGAGCATCTCCGAGGCCGAGTTCGCCGGGGCCCCGATGCGGCGGCCTTGCCCCCCGTCTCCGGCGTCCGGCGCGCGCCGGGCGCCGTATCGGCCATGACGTTCCGCAGGCTTATGCCAGGATGATGGCCCGGGACGGAACGGCGATACGAGAGGCCGGCTTGTCGAGGCTGGCTGGCGGCCGAGCACGGCTATCCCGCCCGGTCCTCGATCCGCCCAGTTCTTTTGCACAGACACCGCCGTCGGCCGCACCGCTGGCGCGGTCCGCTCAGCTCCCCTTGACGTTGATGATCTGGCGGAGCGTATGCTCGACAGTGACGAGCTCCTTGGCGTTCTCCATCACCTCGTCGATGTCCTTGTAGGCGGCCGGGATCTCGTCGATGAACGCCTTGGAGTGGCGGTAGACGACGCCCGCCATCTGCGCCTCCAGGTCGGCGAGGGTGAACCGCTTCTTCGCCGCTGTCCGCGACATCCGCCGGCCGGCGCCGTGCGGCGCGGAGTGGTAGGAGAACGCGTTCGCAAGCCCCGAGACGATGTAGGAGCGGGTGCCCATGGAGCCCGGGATCACCCCCTTCTGCCCCTGCTTCATCTGGATCGCGCCCTTGCGCGTGACCCAGACGCCGGCGCCGAAGTGGCGCTCGTGTTGGGTGAAGTTGTGGTGGCAGTTGATGCGCTCGCGCTCGATCTCACGCTGATGGCCGTCCTCGCCGTACATCGCGTAGGAGACCTCGGTCAGCACCCGGTCCATCATCTCCTCGCGGTTGAGAAGCGCAAACTCCTGGGCCCAGTGGAGGTCGACCATGTACGCCTCGAAGCCCGGGACGCTCTCCGGTAGGTAGGCGAGGTCGCGGTCGGCAAGGGCGATGTGGCGCTCGTCCATGAGCCGCTGCGCCGCCTTGATGTGCATGTTGGCGAGCTGGTTGCCGATGCCGCGCGAGCCGGAGTGGAGCACGAGCCACACCCGGTCGGCCTCGTCGAGGCAGACCTCGATGAAGTGGTTGCCGCCGCCGAGCGAGCCGAGCTGCACCTCCCAGCCACTGCGGGTCATCCGAGCGTAGTGCTCGCGGGCCGTGGCCGCCAGCGCCTTGACCCGCGCCACCGCGGTGCCGTGGACCTCGCGGTTGTAGCCGCCGGCCGAAAGCGGGATGCGCCGCTCGATCCCCGCATGCAGATCGTGCAGGTCGTCCGGAAGCTGGCTGGCCTGGAAACCGGTGCGCACGGCGATCATGCCGCAGCCGATGTCGACGCCGACGGCCGCCGGGATGATCGCGCCCTTCGTCGCGATGACGCAGCCGACCGTCGCGCCGCGCCGCAGGTGGCAGTCGGGCATCACCGCGACGTGCCTGTGGATGAACGGCATCGCGGCGATGTTTTCGAGCTGTGCGCGCGCCTCAGGCTCGATCGCCTCGGGCGGCAGGAAGGTGATGATGTTGTCCTTGTAGCGGTACATGGTCGCCGTAGATCCAGGCTTTCGCTGCCGCGCAAGTCGGCTGCGCTCGTCGTCAGATGCTCCGCCGCAGCCGGTGCGCAAGCGCCTAGGCGCGAGCCGCCGGCGCGCGGCCACAGCGTACGCCTGAGCGGCGAGTTGTCTTCACAAGCGCCGCGGTTCCACGCTAAAACCACAATCAGGGCTCTGAGCGACGAACGGGACCGGCCGCTTGCGCCGGATTTGTGGCGGGAGCGAGCCGATAATCAGGCCGCAGCGGATGGGGAACCGCTTTGCGGGGCGAGGGTCAGCGCGCGCATCGACCGTCCTCAGCGCGCGGCTCGTCCACGGCGGCGCGGCGGTATGCAGAAGGACGACGGACGATGAGCAGGAAACCAACCGTATCGCGCCAGGCTCATCCCGATCCCCAGGCTCATCCGGCTACCGGCAGCCAGCCGCAGGAGCCGAAGGCCGAAGCGGCTACCGGCAGCCAGCCGCAGGAGCCGAAGGCCGAAGCGGCAGCCGCCGCCGCTGCCGGCGGTTCTGCGTCGGCGGGCGAGGTTATCGACGCACCGGCCGCCCCGCCGCCGGCCGCGGCCACCACGGGCAGGCGCCCGACGCCGCCAAACCGGGCTTCGGCTCCAGCGGCTCCCGCGGCATCGGCCAAGGGTCCGGCCAAGGCTGCTGAAATCGACCGGCGCGACCGGCAACGCCCCGGGCTCTCGCCCGACGCAACCGGCAAAGGCGCCGCCGGCCGAGGCTGCCGAGCCCGCCGGGAAAGTGCCGCCCGCTGCCGCCTCCCAGCCCACGCCAGAGCCTCCCGCTTCCCCGACCGGTCCCAAACCGCCTGCCGACCGTGCGCCCGGCGACCCTGCGCCCGCCGACCCTGCGCCCGCCGCCCGAGCCCGTGCATCGGTGCCGGCCGAGGCGATGGCCCCGGAGCACGACGTCGCCGCGGTGCTGGCCGCCGACCATCGCGATCCGTTCGGCTTCTTCGGCATGCACCGCTTCGGCGGCGATGACGGCCCGCTGCTGGTCCGCGCGTTCCTTCCCAACGCAGCCGCGGTCGCGGTGGTGGACGCGACCAGCGGCGAGGTCGTGGCCGAGCTCGGCCGCGTCCATGAGGCGGGGCTGTTCGCCGGCGCCATCCCCGGCCGGCGGGAGCGCTTCGCCTACCGGCTGCGCGCGCGCAACGGTGAGGGCGAGGGTCAGGTTGACGTCGAGGATCCCTACCGCTTTCCACCGGTCCTGGCCGAGGCTGACGCTCATCTCCTGGCCGAGGGCAGCCACCTCGAGAGCTACAAGCGGCTCGGCGCGCATCCGATGACACTCGACGGCGTCGACGGGGTCGCCTTCGCCGTCTGGGCGCCGCATGCCGCACGTGTCGCGGTGATCGGCGAATTCAACGCCTGGGACGGCCGCCGCCACGGCATGCGCCTGCGCCACGAATGCGGGGTGTGGGAGATCTTCATCCCAGGCGTCCGCGCCGGTCAGCTCTACAAGTACGAGATCAAGGCCGCCTCGGGCGCGCTGCTGACCGACAAGTGCGACCCGTTCGCCTTCTTCGTCGAGACGTCGCCGGGGTCGGCCGCCATCGTTCACGACCTCGCAGCCTATTGCTGGGGCGACGGCGAGTGGATGGGAAACCGCGCCCGCTATAACGGCCGCGAGGCGCCGATCTCGATCTACGAGGTCCATCTCGCCTCCTGGCGGCGCAAGCCCGAGGAGGGCCACCGCTGGCTCAGCTACCGGGAGCTCGCCGACGAACTCGTCGGCTACGTCCGCGACATGGGCTTCACCCACATCGAGCTGATGCCGGTGGCCGAGTTCGACTTCGACGGCTCGCTCGGCTACCAGCCCTTCGCCATGTTCGCGCCGACCAGCCGGTGGGGCAGCCCCGACGAGTTTCGCCTGCTCGTCGACCGCTGCCACCAGGCCGGCATCGGCGTCATCGTCGACTGGGTGCCCTTCCACTTCTCCGACGACCCGCATGGCCTGCGGCTGTTCGACGGCACGCATCTCTACGAGCACCCGGACCCGCGGCAGCGCCGCCACCCGGGGTGGAACACCCTCATCTACGACTACGGCCGCAGGGAGGTGAGCAGCTACCTCGTCAGCAACGCACTGTTCTGGCTGAAGGAATATCACGTCGACGCCCTGCGCGTTTCGGCGGTGGCGTCGATGCTCTACCTCGATTACGGCCGCTCCCGCGGCGAGTGGACGCCGAACCGGCACGGCGGGCACGAGAACCTCGATGCCATCGACGTCCTGCGCCGCGTCAACGAGGCGGTCGCCGCGCATGCGCCCGGCACCTTCACCATCGCCGAAGAAAGTTCGGCCTGGCCGTCGGTGGCGCACCCGGCCGCGCTCGGCGGCCTCGGCTTCGGCTACCGCTGGAACACAAACTGGGTCCGCGACACGCTCCGCTACGTCTCGCGCAACCCGGTGCACCGCAAGTACTATCACGACGAGCTGGTCTCGGGGCCGGCGAGCGCGTTCCACGAGCACCACATCTTGCCGCTGTCGCACGAGGAGGTCTCGTCGGGGCGCGGCTCGCTGCTGGCCCGGATGCCGGGAGATCGCTGGCAGAGCTTCGCCAACCTCCGCCTGCTCTATGCGCTGTTCTTCACCCACCCGGGAAAGAAGCTCATGTTCATGGGCCAGGAGTTCGCCCCGGAGCGGGAGTGGAACCCGGAGCTCAGCCTCGACTGGCATCTGCTGGAGGATCCCCTGCATGCCGGTGTCCAGCGGCTGGTGCGCGACCTCAACGCCCTCTACCGCTCGGTGCCCGCGCTGCACGAGCTCGACTGCGCCGCGGAGGGCTTCGAGTGGATCGACGCCAACGATACAGAGCAGAGCGTGATTTCGTTCCTGCGCCGGGACGCGAGCGGACGCGGCTCGGTCGTGATCGTCTGCAACTTCACGCCGGTGGTGCGCATGGGTTACCGGGTCGGCGTACCCGACAGCGGCTTCTACGCCGAGAGCCTGAACACCGACGCCGAGCGCTACGGCGGCGGTAACGTCGGCAACTACGGCGGCGTGGACGCCGAGGACTGGCCGATGCATGGCCGGCCGTTCTCGCTCGGCCTGAACCTGCCGCCGTTCGCCGCCGTCGTCCTGCGGCATGTCGGCCGGCGGGCGACGCCCGGCGAGGGGAAGGAATGATGATGCTTCGACAACGCCGTTACGCGGGCTTGGGTGCGACGCAATATTAGGATAATGTCAAGGGCAACGCCTAAGGACCTTGGGGGACCAGAGTGAACATCGAAGTCATCAGCCGCCGACCGCGGCGTCCGTCGAAGCACCCGCCGCTTGTTTTCGTCCATGGCGCCTATGGCGGCGCCTGGATCTGGGACCACCACTTCCTGCCGTTCTTCGCCGAGCGTGGCTACGAGGCGCACGCGCTCAGCCTGCGCGGCCACGGCGAAAGCGGCGGCTGGGAGCAGCTGGCGTTCGCGCGGTTGAGCGACTACGTGACCGACCTCGAGCAGGTGGCCCTGGCGATGCCCAGGCCGCCCGTCCTGATCGGGCACTCCATGGGCGGCATGGTCGTGCAGAAGTACATGCACGCGCACCCGACGCCGGCGGCGGTGCTCTTGGCGGCGGTCCCGCCGCACGGCCTGATCGGCACCTTCTATGGCATCGCCTTCACCAATCCGCGGCTATTCTACGAGCTCAGCATGATCCAGGCGTTCGGCCCGTGGATGGCAGACACCGCCAGCATCCGCCGGGCGCTGTTCTCGGAGGACTGCCCCGACCACGTCATCGAAGCGATCCTGCCCAAGCTACAGGCGGAATTGCAGATGGTGATCCTCGACCTCGCTGGCCTCGACCTGCCGCCATCGATGCCGTCGGCGGAGCTAAAGACGCCGGTGCTGGTGCTGGGCGCCGAGAGCGATGCCTTCGTCTTCCGCGGCGGGCTGGAGGCGACGGCGACCACGTACGGGACCAAGGCCGAAATCTTCCCCAACATGGCCCACGCGATGATGCTGGAGCCGGGCTGGCGAGCCGTGGCGGAGCGAATCTGCGCCTGGCTGGAGAAGACCCTCGGCAGCGAAGAGAAGGACGCGGACGCCACCGCCGCCGAATAGCCAAGGCCGCAGCGACCCACGCCATATTGGGCTCGCCGGAAGCCCCCGCAGTAAGGCCGCCGCACCGCGCGTTGATCGCTAACCCGCCTTTTGCCTAACGATACGCGGGCGGATGGGGCGGCTGGAGCGGCAGCTGCCGGTGCTGGGTCAGAACCTCACGTCCTCGGGAAGGACGCGGTTCGGCGGCTTGTGGCCGTCGACGAAGCTCTTGATGTTGATCAGCACGCACTCGCCCATGCCGATGCGGCCCTCAAGCGTCGCCGAGCCGAGGTGCGGCAGGAGGATGACGTTGTCGAGCTGCAGCAGCTTCGGGTTGACCCTGGGCTCGTTCTCGAACACGTCCAGCGCCGCGCCGGCCAGCTCCTTGTTGCGCAGCATGCGGATCAGCGCGACCTCGTCGATGATCTCGCCGCGGGCGGTGTTGACGATGTAGGCGTGCGGCTGCATCAGCTTCAGCCTGCGGGCGGACAGCAGATGATAGGTGGCCGGCGTGTGCGGGCAGTGGACGGTGATGAAGTCCATTCGCGACAGCATCTGGTCGAGGCTCTCGTGATAGGTCGCCTCCAGCTCCGCCTCGACGTCGGGATGCACGGGCCTGCGGTTGTGGTAGTGGATGCTCATGTTGAAGCCGCGGGCGCGGCGGGCGACGGCCTGGCCGATGCGGCCCATGCCGACGATGCCGAGGCGCGTGCCGGAAACCCGGTGGCCGAGCATCCAGGTCGGCGACCACCCCGTCCAGCCGCCCGCGCGCAGCACCCGCTCGCCCTCCGTCAGCCTTCTCGGCACCGACAGGATCATGGCCATGGTCATGTCCGCCGTGTCCTCGGTCAGCACGTCAGGCGTGTTGGTGACGGTGATGCCGCGGGCGTAGGCGGCGCGGATGTCGATGTTGTCGACGCCGGCGCCGTAGTTGGCGATCAGCTTGAGCCGGCAGTCGGGGGCGCCGAGCAGCTTCGCGTCGATCCGGTCGGTCACCGTCGGCACCAGCACGTCGGCGCTGGCGGCCGCCTGGGCAAGCTGCTCCGCCGGCATCGGCGCATTGTCGAGGTTCAGGCGCACGTCGAACAGCTCCATCATCCGCGTCTCGATGACGCCGGGGAGCTTTCGCGTTACGATAACGAGGGGTTTCTGCTTTGCCATTGTCGCCGTGCCGCCGGCAGGTCCGCCGAGCCTCTGGTGGCGCCTTCAGCAACCCGGGTTGACCGTCGACCGCCGGCAGCCACTATAGTCGCCGACCCGCAATTGTCATCGCCAAGCGTACATGCCTCGCGCCAGCCTCGTTGCACTCTGCCTCGCCCTTCTTGCGCCACTGATGCTGCCGCTTGCCGCTGCGGCAGCCGAGGCCGCAACCTCGCGCTTCGTCAGCCTCCGCGCTGCCGAGGTCAACCTGCGCGCCGGTCCCGGCAACCAGTACCCCGTCGCCTGGGTGTACCGCCGCCCGGGCCTGCCGCTCGAAGTCATCGCCGAGTTCGACGTCTGGCGCCGGGTCCGCGACTGGCAGGGCGAGGAGGGCTGGGTGCACTCGAACATGCTGAGCACCCGGCGGACGGTAATCATCACCTCGAAGCTGCAGCCGCTCAGAGAGAAGCCGAACGGCGCGAGCCCGGCGGTGGCCCAGGCCGAGGCGGGGGTCATCGGCAAGCTTTTGCGCTGCCCGGCCGATTCAGGCTGGTGTCGGATCGAGGTCAACGGGCTGCGCGGCTGGGCTCCACGGTCGCAGATCTGGGGCATTCGCGAGGCCGAGGCGTACGACTGACCTCGCTGCGCCGCGAAGTCCGCGACACGCCGCGAGAACAGGAGACGATCGAGACACGTCCCGCTCGTCGCTGGGGCGCCTTATCGAGCTGCGACCTCAGCGACGCTGAGCGAGGTGATGTCGGATGCACAGCACCTGAGACAACGTCCTCGCGCCGCGAGCTGACCAGAACCGCCACGCGAACGCCGATACGTCGCCTCGGCCCAGGCGATCTTCGGCGCATTCCGAGCGCTCGCTTCGACGGCCATCTCGGCGCACCCGCAGGAGTTTCGTTATTCTCCGCCGACGAGCGAGAGGTTTCCGTACAAACGTGGGCAACGCGCTTGACCGAGATTTCGTCGTTCGCTCAACGATAGAGTTGATCAGGTGGGGCCGCAACAAGTGCGGCCTGACGAACAGCATATCTTGAAATAATCTTGTCCTCGGGCCGGCGGCGAGATACTAGCTGTCATGACCGGACTTGTTCCGGTCATCCACTTGAAGCGTCCCGGAGGCTGCCTCGGCCCTAGCAGGATGCTGAAAAAGTCCGGTGTTCACGGAACGTGGACAGGCCATCATCCGAATCGACAAGGCGACGTTTCCTGACCACGATGGCAGCCTCGCCAACTTCGTTTTTGCGAGCCGCAGGCCTGCTAACGGTGTTTCCCCGCGCGAGAAGGCAGGCTATCTCAGCCGAAGTCGGTGGCGAGAGCCTTCCGCGTCTCTTCCGGCAGGACCGTCATGTGGCTGTAGTTGGGGTGCTCGACGGCGAGGACGACGCGGGCGCCGTCCGCCTTGAACGCCTGGACCTGCGCCGGCGTGAACGGGAAGCGGAGGAAGTGCACCGACGAGGTCTTGCCGTCGGGGGTCGTCCGCTCCCCGTCGTCGTCGGAGACCGCCTCGATCCGTGCGTCGCCAACGGTGATCGCGATGTGCGCCTCGATCCCGGCAAGCTCGCGGAGCACCCGCGCCCGCCGTCCGGGGTTGTCGATCTCGATCATGAAGGTCGCGACCAAGGCGTCGCCGCGGGGGATAAGCGGGTTGTAGGCCCTCAGCTCATCCTCGATCTGGGCCTCGCCGCCCTGCTCCACGTACAGCATCTCGTGCACCTGGTGGAGCATCGTGTCGTAGTTCTCGAAGTAGAAGGCCGCGTCCGGCCCGACCGGCACCCGACGCGGCCGCTTCATCGCCGACATCGACCGGCGCTTGTCGTCGCGGACCTTGCCGTAGTCCTCCATGGACATGATGTCGGCGCGGGTGATCTCGGTCCTGGCTGCCATGACGTCCCTCTTGCTCCACGCCTAGGCGTAGGCGCGAGCGATGATCTGGATCGGGTGCGCCACCGGCTCGATCGCCGGCGGCTCGCTCGCCGCCTTCTCCATGCCCTGGACGATGTGATCGCGGGCCAGCGGGCATTCGGAGACGACGAAGCCCTGCTTGTTGTCCAGCGCCTGCTTGGCGACGGGCCGGCCGACCTTCAGCGCCACCTCGAAGTTCTCCTTCATCACCCCCCACGAGCCACCGTGGCCGGAGCAGCGCTCGATGACCTTGATCTCGGTGTCGGGGAGCAACCTGAGCATCTCGGCGGCCTTGGCGCCCATGTTCTGCGCCCGGGCATGGCAGGCGATGTGGACGCTGACGCCGCCGCCGAGCGGCTTGAGCCCCTCGGTCAGCCCCTCCTTGCGGGCGATGTCGACGACGTACTCGGACGAGTCGTAGACCGCGGCGCTCAGCGCCTCGACGTTCTCGTCCTCAGGCTCGAGCAGCGGCCATTCGAACTTCATCATCAGGCTGCACGACGGCACCAGCGAGACGACGTCGTAGCCCTTGTCCAGCCACGGCCGCACCTCGGCCGCAATGCGCTTGGCGCTGGCGGCGACGCGGGCGAGATCGCCGTACTCAAGCTGCGGCATGCCACAGCAGCCGGGATAGAACACCTCGGTCTCGACGCCGTTGCGGGCGAGCACGGCCTGGGCGGCGACGCCGACGTCCGGGTTGTTGTAGTTGATGAAACAGGTCGCGTAGAGGAGCGCCTTGCGGCCGAAGGCCGGCGCCGTTCGGTTCACGGCCGGAGGCGCCGACTTTGCCCGGGCGGCGAAGGTCTTGCCGTGGTACTTGGGCAGGTGCGCGTCACGGTGCACACCCGCGACGGCTTCCAGCGCGGGTCTCGTCAGTGTGTTGCCGCACTTGCTCGCCCAGTTGGCCATGGGGGCGGCGAACCGCGCCATCTTCCCGTTGCGGTCGGTTTCGGTCAGCTGTCGCTTGATGAAGCCGGGCTGGCCCGCCCGGAACTCGGCGGCGCGGTAGCGGAGCATGAGGTGCGGGAAATCGAGGTCGAACTCGTGCGGCGGCACGTACGGACACTTGGTCATGAAGCACATGTCGCACAGCGTGCAGGCGTCGGCGACGCGCTTGAAGCCCTTGCTGTCGACGGCGTCGAGTTCGCCGGTCTCCGACTCGTCGATCAGGTCGAACAGGCGCGGAAAGCTGTCGCAAAGGTTGAAGCAGCGCCGGCAGCCATGGCAGATGTCGAAAACCCGCCGCAACTCGGCGTCGATCTTGCCGCTGTCGTAGAAGTCCTCATCGCGCCACGCGATCGGATGGCGCGTTGGCGCATCGAGCCCGCCTTCCCGCATGTTTCGCTCCCGTTTTTCTCTTATTGTCCGCCCGACGGCGCCGCCGTGCACCCGCGCCGCTCGAGAAGCCAGCCGCGCCGGCTTCTCGCAGCGGTTCAGTGGCGCGAGCGCGCCGAAGCGGAAATCAGTCCATCGTGTCGAGGGCTTTCTGGAAGCGCCCGGCGTGGGATCGCTCGGCCTTGGCCAGCGTCTCGAACCAGTCCGCGATCTCCTCGAACCCTTCGTTGCGGGCCGTGCGGGCCATGCCCGGGTACATGTCGGTGTACTCGTGCGTCTCGCCGGCGATCGCCGCCCTCAGATTGAACGTGGTTCCGCCGATCGGCAGGCCCGTGGCCGGGTCGCCCACTTTCTCCAGGAACTCGAGGTGACCGTGCGCGTGGCCGGTCTCACCCTCGGCGGTCGAGCGAAACACTGCGGCGACGTCGTTGTAGCCCTCCACGTCTGCCTTCTGTGCGAAGTAGAGATAGCGGCGGTTGGCTTGCGACTCGCCCGCGAACGCCTCTTTGAGGTTATTCTCGGTCTTTGAGCCTTTCAGTTCAGCCATCTTTTTCTCCCGTCATCGCTGCTTGCTTGGGGTCGCGCGCGATTGGCATCAATCGCCCGTCCCTCTTGCAACATAAGCGCATGCGAGAGACTGTCAACTTGTTTTAGAGGGAGTCTAAACTCGGTCGCAAGCGGCTGATCTAATTGATAATCATTCGCTAGAGACGCGGACGATCACATCGACACGGCGGATGCGCGTGCCATCCGGCGGCGCCGGCACCTCGGCAACGACAACATCGCCTGGCGGGATGTCCTCGAGTCGCCCCGAAGGCTCATGGAAGAAGTGGTGATGATCGCTTGTGTTCGTGTCGAAGTACGAGCGGCCGTAGTCGACGACGATCTCACGGAGCAAGCCGGCGTCAGTGAACTGATGCAGCGTGTTGTAGACGGTGGCCAGCGACACCCGGATGTTGGCGCCGATCGCCTCCTCATGCAGCCGCTCCGCCGTCACGTGGCGGTGACCGTTATCGAACAGCAATCGCGCCAGCGCTAGACGCTGCCGGGTGGGGCGAAGGTCGACCTCGCGAAGCCGATCGAGAACCTGACTGTAAGGATGCTCACTGCCCATGCCCGCGAATATATGACCTACCTGCCCGTGCTACAACGCGTTTTGCTCTTGCATCGCACTGTCTGCAGTGTGGCCGGCGCCCGCGTGGCGGTCAGTCTCCCGTCACGATCCTTTCCACCAGCTGCCGCACCGAGGGGATGAAGCCATTAGCGTAAAACGGATCGCTGGCGAATCGGTAGGCGTTGTGGCCGGCAAACATCAGGTTGTTGTCGACGTTGCCGTCGTGGGCGATGCTTTGCAGCGTCTTCTGGATGCAGAACGAGCGTGGATCGGCGGGCTTGCCGGTGGTCCCGGTCTCGCCTTCCGACCAGTTGCTGAACCGGCAGGCGCTGAGGCAACCCATGCACGATTGCTGGTCGACGCGGATGTCCGTCGACTTCTCAGGCGTCACGAAGATCAAGGTGGCGTCGGGAGTCTTCATCGGCTCGGTGAAGCCAGCGGCGACCCAATCGTCCACCCGCGCCTTATCCGGCGGCGTCAGGTAGACGAGGCGGCCGCGGACGCCCATGGGCAGCGTCTCAGTATGCTCGCCGACGGGCTCGCGGGAGTACGCCACCTGCCGCTCGTTCCGCTCCACGAGCTCGCGGATAAAGGCGTTGTCCACCGCCGACGAGTAGAAGCCAGTGGGGCTGAAGCGGTTGAGATAGACGTCGCCCGGCTTCAGGTTGAGCAGCCTGCGTTTCCACTCCTCCGAAACCGGACTCTCCCGGGTCACGACCGGGCGGGTGCCGAACTGGAACGCGATCGGGCCCAAATCCGGGTTGTCGAGCCAGTCCTCCCATTCCCGCAAGTACCAGACGCCGCCGGCCATGAAGATCGGCGTCCGCTCGAGGCCACACTCGCGCATCGTCCGCCGGAGTTCGACGACTCGGGCGTAGGGCGGCTCTGGCCGTTCCGGATCCTCGGAGTTGCTGAGGCCGTTATGGCCACCGGCGAGCCACGGGTCCTCGTAGACCACACCGCCTAAGAGGTCGGCGTAGCGGTGGTAGGCCCGCTTCCACAGCGCCCGGAAGGCGCGCGCGGAGGAGATAATCGGATAGTAGAAGACGCCGAACTTGGCAGCGATCTCGGCCACCCGGTAGGGCATGCCGGCGCCGCAGGTGACGCCGTGGATCAGGCCCCTTGCGCCTTCCAGCACGCCGTGCAGGACGCGCGAGGTCGCCGCCGCCTCCCACAGCACGTTCATGTGGATGCGGCCGGCGCCGCCGGAAGTTTCGTGCGCCAGCCTCGCCTGCGCAATGCCGCCGCGGATGGCGTAGCTCACGAGTTCCTCGTAGCGTTCGCGCCGGGTCTTGCCGCGATAGACCTGGGGAACGGGGCGGCCCTCCTCGTCGAAGAAATCGGCGTTGACGCCTGAGAAAGTGCCGACACAGCCGGCCGCGGCAAATGCGCCGCTGCTCAGGCCGGTGGAAACTGAGACGCCCTTGCCGCCTTCGACAATCGGGAGCACCTCACGGCCCGAAATGAGCAGTGGTTGCAACGTTTTCATCCATCGTGATCCCACAAGCAGGCAGGCGTTCACCGCCGTTTATCCGAGAAGCCCGCATGTTTCCCTCCTATTTCCTCCAATATATAGGCGGAGTCCAGAAAGGCGACTCCCAGCGGCCCATCTCGGCGCCTTCCCCGGAGCCGGAAGCCAATCGGCCTTGACTTCGACAACGGCAGCAGCAGCAGGCGGCTGACCAGGAGCAACGATCGAGACATGCGACCGCAGGGGGTCGGGATGTTGTCGGAAGCGGCAAAAGCGGCGCGCGCATGGCGGAGGATCAGCGTGCCGGAGATCATCGGGCTCGTCACAGCCGACGGTCAGCGACCGCCGCCGCTCCCGACGGCCGCAGGTGGCCGCCGGCGAAGCGGTCGAGCGCGATGAGGCGACGGCGGAGGAGTTGGCGCGGCAGCTTTGCTCAGGCCTTGAGGTCGGCGGGGCCGACGCAGCTGACCTTCTTGGGCGCCACCGGAATCGGCAGCGTCGACTTGACCGGCTGCCGCCCCGGGCCCACCACCATCTCGATGATCTGCTTGCTGATCGTCAGGTACGTGCACAGCCACTCGATTTGCAGTCTCATGACGACATTCATCGCATACGGCATCGGCCTCTCCTTGTTGTGCGGCGCGTAGCTCCCGCTTGTGCGTGTGCGACGTCGCGCGCGCAACGCGGAGATCGTTCCACGTCTTCTCGCCCATGACGCAGCAAGGTGACTAGGTTAAGCGGCCGGTGGGTGAGGGGAAAGGTATTCCTGGCCTTGCACTGCCGCGGCAAGCGCATACCTCGGTTGCAGAGAGCGCAGGGCGAGAGCCGGACCTGCGCCGCAGCGGGGGCAGCGAGCATGGAGTGTCGAGGGATGATGAAGCGCGAGTACCGCCGCGCCCTGATCACCGGCGCTACGAGTGGCATCGGTGCCGCCTTCGCTCGCGCGCTTCCGCCAACGACCGGCCTGCTGCTCAGCGGCCGGGACGAGGAACGCCTCGCGCAAATGCAGGGCGAGCTCGGCGTCCCTGGCCGAGAGGTGGAGGTATTCCGCGCCGACCTCACCAAGCCGGATGAGGTAAGCGCCCTGGCGGAGCGGGCAGAGGCGTTTCCCGTGGACCTGCTGATCAACAATGCCGGCGTCGGTGAGCTCGGCGCGATCGTGGACCATGCGGTCGAGGCCGAAACCGCGGTTGCGATGGTCAACGTGGTCGCTGTCGTCGCGCTAACCCGGGCGCTGCTGCCCGGCATGATCGAGCGCGCGCGCCGCGAGGGTCGCGCCGCCGGCGTCATCATCGTCTCCAGCACCGCCGCGTTCGCGCCCGTGCCGTTCTTCGCGACCTATGCGGCGAGCAAGACCTTCGACCTGCACTACGGCGAGGCTCTGGCCGAGGAACTGAGGGGCCAGCCCGTATCCGTGCTGGTGGTATGCCCGGGCGCGACCAACACCGCCTTCGGCGGGCGGGCCGGCTACGGGCGGCGGATGCCGGGTGCGGCGGAGCCGATGGACGTCGCCACGAAGGCGCTGCGTGCGTTGGGGCGGCAGACGGTCTGCGTCACCGGCGTTCTTGGCCCGGTGGCGCTCAATCCTCTTCTTGCCCCGCGGCGGGCATTCACCGGCGCGCTCGGTGCCGGCATGCGCTTCGTCGCCAGCCGCGCGCGGCGATGAACGGCACCGCACCCGCCGAGGAGGGCGCAGTCCCCGCCCCGGCAGACGACCGCGGCCCGGACCTCGCGGTCGTTGGACCCTTGCGCTACCTGCGGGCTGTTGGTGGGGCAGACGAGGGGCGGATCGATCTTGCCCATGCGGCGCTGGCTTGCGCCGCGCTGGACCACCCCGAGCGCGATCTAGGCCTCTACCTCGATCATCTTGACGAGTTGGCGAGGACGGCGGCCGGCGCGACATCGGCGGCCGCCAGCGTGCAGATGCAGGCAGACGCAGTGCTGAAGGTGCTGACCGCGACTTACGGCTATCGCGGCGACGGCGAGACCTACGACGACTTGCGCAATGCCGACCTGATCGAGGTCATCGACCGGCGCCGGGGCCTGCCCGTGGCGCTGGGCATCCTCTACATGCATGCGTTCCGCGCCTTCGGCGGACGGGTGTCGGGCCTCGCCTTCCCTGCCCACTTCTGCATCCGCATCGAGGCTCGCGGCCAGCGTCTGATCATCGATCCGTTCGAGGGCTCGATCCTCAGCGCGCGCGACCTGCGCCAGAGGCTGAAGGAGCGTGTTCACCAGGATGCAGAGATCCTGCCTGCCCACCATCAGCCCGTTGGCTCGCGGGAGATCCTGCTGAGGTTGCAGAACAACGTCCGTATCCGGACCCTGCGCTCCGGGAAGCTGGACCGGGCGCTCGCGGTCGTCGAGCGGATGGCGATGATCGCTCCGGAGCGCGCGGACTTCCCCCGGGAGATGGCCCTCATCCACGCCCGCACGGGCGACGTGCGCGCGGCGATCCGGGTGATCGAGGGCTACCTGGCCCGGCAGGAACCGGCCGGCAGTCCTTCCGGTGACCTGGAGGGTCTGCTGCGGCAGCTGAAGACAGCGCGGCCCTAGTACGCGAACTCGCGGAAGACGGGATCGACGCTCTCGTTCCATCGCCCCGAGTAGGCGGCGAGCAGATCCTCGGCCGGAGTGAAGTCCGACTCGGCGATGGTGAACAGCGGATGGAGGAACTTGGTCTCGTCGAGGCCGACACCATCCTCGCGCTTCCGGTTGGACAGGCCCTCGTGGGCGATGCGCAGGGTCTCCAGCGCCAGGTCGCGGACGGTACCATTGCGGAAAGGCGTCCTAAGCGCCAGCCGGGGCACGCCCCCGCGGATGGCCGCCCGCTCCTCCTCGCTCCAGCTCTTGACCATGTCCCAGGCGGCGTCGCGCGCGGCGGCGTCGTACAGCAGTCCCACCCACAGCGCCGGCAGCGCGCACAGCCGGTTCCACGGCCCCCCGTCAGCGCCGCGCATCTCCAGGTAGCGCTTTAGCCGAACCTCGGGAAACGCCGTGGTCAGATGGTCTTCCCAGTCGCGGAGCGTCGGCAGATGGCCGGGGAAGCCCGGCAGCCGGCCGGCGAGGAAGTCGCGAAACGATTGGCCGGCGACGTCGATGTAACGCCCGTCGCGGTAGACGAAGTACATCGGCACGTCGAGCATGTAGTCGACGTAGCGCTCGAAGCCGAAGCCGGCGTCGAAGACGAACGGCAGCATGCCGGAGCGGTCCGGGTCAACGTCCGTCCAGATGTGGCTGCGGTAGCTCAGGAAGCCGTTGGGGCGGCCGTGGCGGAAGGGGGAGTTGGCGAAGAGCGCGGTGGCGACAGGCTGCAGCGCGAGGCCGATGCGGAACATCTGCACCATCGTGGCCTCGCTGTCGAAGTCGAGGTTCACCTGCACCGTGCAGGTCGCCAGCATCATGTCCAGGCCGAGGGAACCCTCGGGTCGGCATGTACCTGCGCATGATCGCGTAGCGCTGCTTCGGCATCCACGGGATGTCTTCGAGCGACCACTTCGGCTGGTAGCCGATGCCGAGGAAACCGACGTTGAGCCCGGCGGCGACCGCCTTCACCTGCTTGAGGTGCCGGTCGATCTCGCCGCAGGTCTGGTGGATGTTCGCGAGCGGCGCGCCCGACAGCTCCAGTTGTCCGCCCGGCTCGAGGGTGATGGAGCAGCCCTTGCCGTCGACAAGGGCGATGACATGGCCGTTCTCGTTCACGGGCGTCCAACCGAGGCCGATGAGCCCGTCGAGGACCGCGCGAACGCCTCCAGGCTCGTCGTAGGCGAGCGGGCGATAGTCCTCCAGGTGATAGGCGAGCTTCTCGTGCTCGGTGCCAATCCGCCACTGAGACTGCGGCTTGCAGCCGCCCGCCATGTACTCGACGAGCTGACGCTTGTCGGTAACGGTTGCTTCGTGCTGCGAAGGATGATCGGCCATCCAGCGTCGTCCAGGTTCCCGCTCAACGCATTGGCGGCGGGGCCCCGCCGTCTCGCCAGTCTCCGGCCACGGCCTGCCAGCAGGCGAGCAGTGCCGCCGCGGCCGTTTCCGCCCGTAGCGTACGCGGGCCGAGGTGGACGACCTTAGCACATGGCAAGCTGGCGAGAATATCGAGCTCGGGGTCGGTCAGGCCGCCTTCCGGGCCCACCAGCAACCCGGCGGGGAAAGAAGGCGAAGGAGACGCTGACGCAGGCGTAGCCAAGGAGGCCAGCGCCTCCAGGATCGGCTGTGCCCGCTCATCGGCGCGGGCATGCGCCACCAGCAGCGGCCGTTCCCGCGGCCAGCCGGCGATGAGCGCGGACAGCGTGGCTGCGGGCGAAACCTCTGGCACCGTGAGCCGGCCGCACTGTTCGGCCGCCTCCACCGCGATCGCCTGCAGGCGGGAGACGTTGACGCGGCTCGCGATCGTGCGCTCGGTCATCACTGGCCAGATCTGGCCGGCGCCGAGTTCGGTCGCCCTTCTCGACGAGGTAGTCGGTTGCGGACTTCTTGACCGGAGCGAAGACAAGCCATGGTCCGCTCTCTGGCTCCTGGGTGCGGACGAGCCGCTCGGCCGTGACGGTTGCCGGCGCCCTCTGCATCCGGTCGATCCGGCTCAGCCATTCGCCATCGCGGCCATTGAAGATGCGGATGGTCTCGCCTGCGCCCAGCCGCATGACGCGCCCCAGGTAATGGGTCTGCCCGCCGGAAAGGGAAAGCACACGGCCCGGACCGAGATCGGCGGACACGAAGAGGCGAACCTTTGCCTCAGCTTGCGCGGGCAGGGACATCATCCGCCGCTTTCGCTGGCAGCGCCGCCGCTATAGGGTCCGGGAACATGAAGGCCGGGTGCTTCGCGAGCATGGCAGACACCGCTACCGACATCCCGTCGAACCACTGGATCGATCGGCGGGCCCCGCAGCCGCTGAGGCCGTATCTGCGTCTGGCGCGTCTGGACCGGCCGATCGGGACCTGGCTGCTGCTGCTGCCGTGCTGGTGGGGCTTGGCCTTGGCGTCCCCCGGCTGGCCGGACCCCTGGCTCTTCGTCCTGTTCGCCATCGGCGCGATCGTCATGCGCGGCGCCGGCTGCACCCTGAACGACATCGTTGACCGCGATATTGATGCAAAGGTCGCGCGGACGGCGACGCGACCTTTGCCGAGCGGCGACATCGACGTGCGCCAGGCGGCCGCCTTCTTCCTCTTGCAGTGCCTCATCGGTTTGGCCGTCCTGGTGCAGTTCAACAGCTTTTCCATCTGGGTCGGGATCGCCTCGCTTGCTCTCGTGGCGGTCTACCCGTTCATGAAAAGGATAACGTACTGGCCCCAGGCCGTCCTCGGTCTTGCCTTCAACTGGGGAGTGCTCGTTGGCTGGAGTGCTGTTGCCGGCGATCTCGATCTGGCGCCGCTGCTCCTTTACGCCGGCGGCGTCTCCTGGACGCTCGCCTACGATACGATCTACGCCCATCAGGACAAGAGCGACGACGTCCGCGTCGGCGTGAAGTCGACGGCCCTGCTCCTCGGCTCGACGACGAAGCGCTGGCTCCTCGTCTTTTTCGCCCTCGCGCTGATCCTGATCGCCGCCGCTGCGGCCATGGCGGACGCGGCATCGCCGTTGCTGCTCGCTGCCCTCGCCGCCGCCGGCGCGCACGCACTGTGGCAGGTCATCGCCGTCGATCTCGACGATGCCGCGCGACTGTCTCGCCAAGTTCCGGTCCAACCGCCACTTCGGGCTCATCGTGCTTGCCGGGATCATCGCCGCCCGGGCGTCGGGCTGAAGGACCAATGGCTTACAGCTCGTTGCGCGATTTCATGGCTCGGCTGGAAGGCGCGGGCCGCCTCGTCAGGGTCCGGGAACCGGTCTCGCCGGTGCTGGAGATGACCGAGATCCAGACGCGGCTCCTTGCCGAGGGCGGTCCCGCCGTTCTCTTCGAAACCGTCGTCGGCGCCGATGGCGCACGCTTCGACATGCCGGTGCTCGTCAACCTGTTCGGGACGGTGGAGCGCGTGGCCTGGGGCATGGGCCGCGAGCCCGGCCAGCTTCGCGAAGTGGGAGAGTTGCTCGCCTTTCTGCGTCAGCCGGAACCGCCGGGCGGTTGGCGCGAGGCGCTCGACATGTTGCCGCTGCTGAAGACCGTCATGGCGATGAAGCCGAAGACGATCGGCCGTGCCGCCTGCCAGGAGGTGGTGTTGCTGGGCGATGAGATCGACCTGCGCCGCCTGCCGATCCAGTCCTGCTGGCCGGGCGAGCCGGCGCCGCTGATCACTTGGCCACTGGTCGTCACCCAAGGTCCCACGGCCAATGAGCAAGGCGGCGACAAGCGCGACGCCTTCAACCTCGGCATCTACCGCATGCAGCTCACCGGGCCGCGAACAACGCTCATGCGCTGGCTGAAGCACCGAGGCGGCGCGCAACACTACGATCGCTGGAAGGCGAGGCACGCGGAGCCGCTTCCAGCGGCCGCGGTGATCGGCGCCGACCCGGGGACGATCCTCGCCGCCGTGACGCCGGTGCCGGACACCCTGTCGGAGTACCAGTTCGCCGGCCTGCTTCGCGGGAGCAAGGTGGAATTGGCCGACTGCAAGACGGTGCCGCTCAAGGTTCCCGCCAACGCCGAGATCGTCATCGAGGGGCACGTCGCTCTCGACTGCTTCGAGGACGAAGGCCCCTACGGCGATCACACCGGCTACTACAACGCCGTCGAGCCGTTCCCGGTCTTCACCGTCTCGGCGATCACGATGCGGCGCCAGCCGATCTACCTCTCGACCTTTACCGGCCGGCCGCCCGACGAGCCCTCGGTCCTTGGGGAAGCGCTGAACGAACTGTTCGTGCCGCTTCTCGTGCAGCAATTTCCCGAGATCGTCGACTTCTGGCTGCCGCCGGAAGCCTGTTCCTATCGCGTCGCCGTCATCTCTATGCGCAAGGCCTATCCCGGCCACGCCAAGCGGATCATGATGGCGACTTGGTCCTACCTGCGCCAGTTCATGTACACGAAGTTCGTCATCGTCGTGGACGATGACATCAATGCGCGGCAGTGGACCGACGTGATCTGGGCGGTGTCGACGAACGTGGACCCGGTGCGGGACATCACCTTGATCGAGAACACGCCGATCGACTACCTCGACTTCGCCTCGCCCGTGTCCGGCCTGGGCGGCAAGATCGGCATCGACGCGACGACCAAGATCCCGCCAGAAACAACGAGGCCATGGGGTCGGCGCATTCGCATGTCGGACGACATCATCGATGAGGTCACGCGGAAGTGGCCGCGGTACGGCTTGCCGGGCAGCGGCAAGCCCATCTGGGGACCATAAGGTCGGGATTTTTTGCGGCAGCGACGGGAAGTGTAAGAGGATGACGGACTCCAACTCTGGGGCGGCAGCGGTGATAGAACTGGGCGGGAGGAGCAGTGCCTGGCCGTTCGTTGAAGCGCGCGGCCTCGCCGCAGCGTCTCGCCGGTCGGCCGGAGGCCGGAGGGAAGCCGGTGCTGTTCGAGACGGGGTACGGGCCCTCGGGGCTGCCGCACGTAGGGACCTTCGGCGAGGTCGTTCGCACGACCATGGTCCGCAACGCGTTCACCGCCCTGACCGGGCAGCCGACGCGCCTGCTCGCTTTTTCCGACGACATGGATGCGCTAAGGAGCGTGCCGGACAACGTCCCCAACCGGGACATGCTGGCCGCGCACCTCGGTCTGCCGCTGACGTCGGTGCCGGATCCCTTCGAGCAGTACGACAGCTTCGGCCATCACAATAACGCGATGTTGCGCGGCTTCCTCGACCGGTTCGGTTTCGATTACGAGTTCGGTAGTGCGACCGAGTACTACAGGAGCGGCCGCTTCGACCGCACCTTGCTGCGGGTGCTCGAAAAGTACGATGAGGTGGCCAGCATCGTCCTGCCGACGCTAGGGCCTGAGCGCCGGGCGACGTATAGCCCGTTCCTCCCGATCTGCGCCAAGACCGGCCGGGTCCTTCAGGCGCGCGTGGTGCACCGGGATGTCTCGGCCGGGACGATCGTCTACGAGGAGGAGGAAGGCGGCGCTCGCGTCGAAACACCCGTCACCGGCGGGCGCTGCAAGCTGCAGTGGAAGCCGGACTGGGCCATGCGCTGGGCGGCGTTGGAGGTCGATTACGAGATGGCGGGGAAGGACCTCATCGACTCGGTCCAGCTCGCCACCCGGATCTGCCGCGTCATCGGCGGCCGGCCGCCGATGAACCTGATCTACGAGCTTTTCTTGGACGAGAACGGCGAGAAGATCTCGAAGTCGAGAGGGAACGGCCTTTCCGTCGACGAGTGGCTGCGTTATGCGCCGCAGGAAAGCTTGGCATACTTCATGTATAACAAGCCGCGCACGGCCAAGCGGCTGCACTTGGGGATGATACCGCGGACGGTTGACGAGTACATCGTCGACCTCCACGCTTATGTCGCACAAAAGGACTTGGAGAGGCGCAACAACCCGGTCTGGCATATTCATGGCGGACAGCCGCCGCATCAGGCCAGCCCCTTCAGTTACGCGCTCCTGCTGAACCTAGTCGCAGCCTGCCACAGCGAAGACCCCTCGTTCATCTGGCACTATGTCTTGGCCCACTATGGCGACGAGGCCGTTGCCAACGAAGCCATCATCAAGCGCCTGATCGGGCACGCGGTCGCCTACTACCAGGACTTCATCAAGCCGAGGCAAAAGCACAGGCGCCCTCTGCCGGAGGAGATTCCGGCCCTGGCGGATCTTGCACGCGGGCTTGCTGCAGCGCCGGAGCACGCCACCGCCGAGGATCTGCAAACGGTTGTCTATGACGTCGGCAAGCGGCACCCGGCGGTCTTTCCGAGCCTCAAGGATTGGTTTCGCGCTCTCTACCAGATCCTCCTGGGCCAGGATGAGGGGCCGAGGATGGGCTCGTTCATCGCCCTCTACGGCATCAACGAGACGGTTCGACTGGTGAATGACGTGATTGCCGCGCGAACATCGGAAACGTCAGGCGCCTCCTGAACAAGTCAGGAGCAGTAGCGCCGCCCGGCGACCCAGTGGCCGCCGGGCTGTACGCGTTTGGGGTTTACTGCACGGTAGCCGGGCAGTTGAGCAAGGGCTCGACTTCGATAGCATTGACCATCGCGCCGCCGGCCTTCTGGGTGAAGCCGATGTCGAGCTTGCCGTCGGTGACGACGACGTTCGACATGGTCTTGACCAGCGCCGTCTTCGCGCCGACCGCAGCGAAGACGTCGAGGTCGGTGAGCTTCTGCCCCTCGACGTCAACCGAGAACACGCGCGCGCCCGCGGCAGTGGCGTAGGTCTCGGCGAAGTGCAGCTTCACGGTGTAGAGGCCCGGGGCGACGGGCAGCGAGTAGCCGGTCATACCCCAGCGCTCGGTCTGGTAGATACGATCATCCGTGGTCCCGGCGATCTCGATGGCGCCGCGGTCGGCGACCCCGCCGCCGATGAAGCCCGTGTCGGCGGTCCACTTGCGGCCCTTGCTGTCGACGACGTCGGCGGTGCCGCCCGCCTCGATGAGGATCGGCTGTGCCGACGTGGTCGCGGGCCGGACGTTGAGGGTGAACCCGTTCGTCACCGCGTGTCCGGCGCTGTCGGTCGCCTTGATGATGATCCGGTGAGCCGGCGCCGCCTTATGATCGAGCTTGGCACCGGGCGCGACGCTCACCGGCGCCGGTGCGGGCATCGATGACGAAGCGGCCCTGGGCGTCGTCGACGAGGGCATAGCTGAACGTCTCGCCCGCGTCGGGATCGACGGCCGAAGCCGTCCCGACGAGGGTCCCGGCGGCTGCGGCGTCCTGTACCGACTGAGCGTTCATGAAGATCGCGGTCGGCGGCTCGTTGACGTCCGCCAGCGACACCTCGAACGACTGCTCGACCACGCGGCCGGAACCGGCGTCGGCGAGCGCGGTGAGCGAGTGGCTCGGCGCCGTCTCGGCGTCGAGGTCGGCGCCGTCGGCGACGCGGATCGTGCCGGTGCTCGCGTCGATGACGAACCGGCCCCCGGCGTCGTCCTTCAGCGAGAAGACCGGCTTGGTGACGCCTGGATCGACCGGCGCAACCACGCCCACGTGCGTCCCAGCCGGCGCATTCTCGGCCAGCAGGTGCGTCAGCTTGAGGCCCTGCGGGGTCTCGATGATCTCGTCGACATCGAGCAGGGCGATGGTGAACCGCTGCTTGGTCGTCATGCCCTTCGCATCCGTCGCCGCAACTTCGACGTCATGGGAAGGAGCCGCCTCGAAGTCCAGAACGGCCCCGGCCGCGACCGCGATGGCGCCGCTTTCGGCGTTGATGGTGAAGCGACCGCTCGCATCGTCGGTCAAGGCGTAGCGGAACACGTCGCCGGCGGCGCCCTTCGCCACGCCGTCCCGGCGACCTCTCCAGCGGCCGCATTCTCCTGGATCGAGCCGCCGCTCATGGTGATGGCCGGCGCTTCGTAGACATCGACGATCTGGATGGTGAAGCTCTGCTTCGTGACGGTGCCCTTGGCGTCGGTGACGCTCACCTCGACGCCGTGCGAGGAGGCGGTCTCGAAGTCGATCACCGCCTCAGCCGCGACGGCGATGGCGCCGGTCTGGGCGTCGATGGCGAAGCGACCGCTCGCGTTGTCGGTCAAGGCATAGCGGAACACGTCGCCGGCTGCGCCCTTGGCCAACACCGTTCCGACGAGGGCTCCGGCAACCGCGTTCTCCTGGATCGAGCCGCCGCCGAGGGTCAAGACAGGCGGCGTCGGAGGCAGGACTGGCGCCACTTCGATGCCGTTCACGATCGCGCCGGCGCCGGTGAAGTCGATGTTCATTTCACCGTCGGCGACCACGACGCCATCCAGCGTCTTGACCAGTGCCTTGTTCTTTGCCCCCGCCTCCGCGAACACGTCCAGATTGGCGATCGTCCGGTCCTCGACCTTAACCGAGAAGATGCGCTTGGCCGCGGCATCCTGATAGGTTTCGGCGAAGTGCAAGCGGACGGTGTACTTCCCGTTCGGGACCTTCGCGGCATAGCCGCTGAGGCCCCACCGCTCGGTCTGGTAGATCCGGTCGTCCGTGGTGCCATCGATCTCGATTGCCCCTCGGTCGGCCACGCTGCCGCCAATGAAGCCCTCGTCGGCACGCCAGGAGCGGCCCTGAGCGTCGGTGTACGCCTTCGTGCTGCCTGCCTCGATGAGAAGCGGGAAGGTCGCGTCCAACGGCATCACCTGGGGTACTGGCGGCGCCGGCGGAGGAGTCAGTTCAGCGGCGGCAACCGCTTCGATAGAAATAGGAAGGGCCATGGCCATGGCCACTCCGAACAATGCTCGTGTCTTCGACATAAAGTACTCCAAATAGAAGTCGGTGTTTCGTATTGATAGTCGCCCGGTTAACCGGACCGGCAGGCGTGCCCGGGCTGTCACCACAAAAAACGCCCCGCGGGTAATCTGTCCCGCAGGAACGGAGGCATGAAAAAGGCCCGTCAAAGCGCAATGCTGGACGAGCCCTTCAGTCTCTGGAGAAAAATCCCTGGCTGCCTTGCCAGCCGCGGTGTCAGTATTTCTCAGGTCTACAAAGCCGCTATGCGGCGGAACTCTTGCTCCTCTCCTTCGAGATCTTGACGTACGCAACCTCGCAGTGCTTGCTGCAATAGGGCTTTCCGGGAGCGGCTTGTGCCCCGCAAAAGTGGAACTTGTTGTCTCCGGGGTCGCCGACCGGCCAGCTGCACATGCCTGCGCGAAGTTCGTTTAGCCTGATGACGTAGGCCTCTTCAGGCTTCTCGGCCGGCAGGCGGCGCTTCGGGAGCCCGAGCCTGTGCACCTTCCCGATGACGGCGTTTTTCGTGATCCCCAACCGCCGGCCGATCTCGCTCGTCGGCAGTTCCTCGTTCCAAAGGGCGATCAGTGCCGCAATACGCTCAGGTGTCCAGTCGCCGCCGCTCATCCGATGCTTCCTGCCCTATTAGCGTCACTTTCCGGCAGCCGGCCCGTTGGATGCGACTGCACCAAGACACCGGCGGTGCTGTACTGAACGCTAGGTATATAGCATCGGCCCGGCGAAAGCCACCATATATCGCGCTACTCCGAGATCTATGGCAGCAGTAGCCCACAAGCTCCACTTATAGTAGCTTAGTCGAAGCAGACGCAGCCGACGATCACCCCCTGTGCCCCGGTTTACACCGAAGCTGCGCCGAGCCGTCCCATTCACGGGGCGAAGTCTGTGTCCACCCGCTGCGTTCCGCTTCCCCGCCAGGACCGACCGCCATCCTCGATCGGCAGGTCGGACATAAGGCGCGGCAATCGCACCGGCTCGGCGAGCAGGCACCCGGCCACGGCATCAAGCCCGTCATCGCGGCCACTGGCGCCGGGCCGCCAATCTCGCATCTCCTGCACGAACGTCGTGCGAAGGACGCTGTCGTGCGCGGCGAGCCGGTTCGCCGCCATAACCGCGTCGAACGCCTCGAGGATCCGAACGTCCTTGTTGCGCGTCGATGCATGCTCGATGACAGCGCAGCGCAGGCCGGCCCTGCGGAGCTGCTGACGCAGCAAGCCGACCAGGAACCGGCCAATTCCATTCGTCTCCACCACGACCGCTGGCAGGTGAAGCTCACGAATTACCGCCGCCACACGGCGGCAAAGCTGGGTCGCTTCGTCAACATCTTGCACCAGTGCCGGATCGTGGGTGATGTACTCCACCCGATGCAACCAGTAGGAACCGGCTTCATCCGTGAAGACGGCGGCGACGACGTTCGCGTCGCCGACGCCGGGTGCACCGTAGGCCGGATCCCACCAGCAGGAGGCGGAGACGAGGCGTCGCCCGCCGAGGGTCAGGCTCGCCGTTCTGTTGCTTTCACGGTAGACCAGCTCCTCGTGGTAGACGGTCAGCCGCTCCGGGTCGAGGCGGCAATCCGACGGTGGTCTCGCCTTGAGAAGCATCTGGCTCTGGAACTTCGCCGGGCCCGTAGCCACCAACATGCTCTCGATACGGCTTGAGGAAAAGCGCTCCGGCCACGCGCTCTCACCGGTATCGTCCAATATAGGCACTTCAAGTCGCTCATAGTGTTCGAGTAGAGGTTTCTCCTCTCCAAGTTCCGGGCGCGCTTCCTTACTGTAGATGCTGTAGTAGCTGTGGGGCGTTCCGATAAAAAGCTTTAGCCCGTATGGCGTGAGCACGTACTCGGCTTCGGCGATCCGTTCCCTCAGCGTCTCCCGCTTCAAGGCCGAGTCGCAGGTGTTCGGCACCTCGACATCGTCGAAGATGATGGCATCCGCTCTTAAGCCGGTAATGTTTGCAGAAATGCTTTTCGCCAGCATCGACGGGTCGCGTAACTCAAGGTGGCGGGCGACAGTAAACTGATCCGCCGCCCAGACCTCCGGGCGAACCGACCATAGCGGCCGAGTCAACGGATGGGCCTCGATCAGCCGCCTGACGTTCCTGACCATCTTCTTGGCCAGCGGGAAGTCGCCGGCGAGCACGAGGATTCGAAGGTCGGCATCCCGCAAGAGCAGCCACGCGCAGAATAGACCCGTCAGGGTGGATTTTCCGCAGCTGCGAAATGCAAGCAAAACCAGTTCTCGATCGCCCTTCGTCCACCTCTCATCCAACCAGCGCGACATCCGCAGGTGGATGTTTGGCGTCGTCATCCCTTGCGTTCGGTTCCAGATCCATACGAACTCCGGAAAGGTGACGGCCCTCCTGGAGACTGTCGAAGCTGCCGCATTGGGTCGCATGTGCGGGCCCCTCAGCGAGCACAGATGCCCACCGTGCTCGCCCGCTTGACCACGAGGTTGGACAAGAACGTCGAGAACTCGGGGCAATCGTGCAGCAGTTCCTCGACCCAGGCGTCACCCAGGCCCGCGTCTGCAGCGGCGGCGCTCACGGTCGCCGGCGTCAGCAGTGAACTATGGCAGCGAGCTGCACGCATCCTCTGCCGCTGGACCTGCCCCTGCCGCAGTACTTGTAGGCTCAGGCTTTCCTTGCCCAGGATGGCCGCATCGGAAAAGCTTCTAACCTTCTCGAGATTTGAGCACCCAGATAGGACGAACGCAATTGCAACCCAGCAAAGAACACCAATAACGGTTTTCATTGAATACTCTAGTCAGAATAGGACTATGGGGTACGCCGCTGCGGCAGGGCTACAGCGGCGTAGGCCCCATCGCGCTACACAGGTTCTTTGTCCAATGCAGCGCGTGCTTCGAGGATCATGTCGCCTATGTCGTCGTCTTGTGAGGCAGAAACGGCTTCCCTCCGCCGCGCCAGTCGCTCAGAGAGCCGAACGAGCAGCATGAAATGCGCCAGAGCCGCACGGCAGGCCGCCTGGCCGGCCACGAACTCCTTCGCATTCTCGGATTCCGAGGCGGATGCCCGGGCGCAATACGCGTCGAAGGCGAGCCGTATGAGCCGAGGTAGTCGAGCCTCGACCTCGGCATAGTCGTCGGTTTCGCTACGCGCGCGGCGTGCCGAGCGAGAGCCTGATGCCTTAGCCATGGTCTTACTCCGTCACATATTCACGACGACGCTGTCGATAAGACGCAGGAGTAAGGGCAGGAAAACGGCGATCGAGACTGCACCTATGATGATGTACAGCTTCCTCTCCGAGGCCAGCTTGGCAATCTCGTTCCTGCGCTCAAGCTCTAGAGTTGACCGCTCAACACGCTCTTCGTCACGATGTTTACGAAGATTTTCGATGAAGCCATCACCTTCGGCACGGATCTCTTGACTAATGGCGCGACGCAGCTGGTCTATGTCTTTAACGACATTATTCTGAAGCAAGCTCAGATCAGCGGAAAGCCGCACGTGACGCACTTCAGCTTCCTTAGACCTCAGAGCAACCTCGTCGGCTAGTTTCTTTTGCCCAATCTTGAGATTTTCAATCTCATGAGCATTCGTTTTCGTCGAAGCCGTTAGGCCTATTCCTACCTTGGACGACAGGGATACGACTTCCACGTGAAGCTCATCCAGCTTCCCAAGAACTCGATCTTGAACGGCCTCCAAGCGGTCAATACGTTTTTCTAGGTCCATCTCGGTCAGCCTGGCAATAAGCTGCGCCGCCTATGCCTTCGTGAGGCGCGCGCTCGCCATCGCTCGGCCAACCATTCCCACCGCGGCGCCTAGCAGCGCAACGACCTGCAGGATGATGTCGGACATGCCGTCCGGGTCGATCTTCATGATCCCGAGATTTTCTAGGATAAGCGCGACCACGGTGACAAGCGGCCCCACAAAACCTTTAGACAGAAACCACGGCTTTGTATCAGTCATTTTTTCCAACTCGCTAAAGAAGTTAATCAACCAAGATCTAGAATATTGGCGCGCGAAATAGTCTTTCCGAGGCGCAGCGCGGAATTGGTCCGATAGTCGGTCAAGTCGAGCAGGTTATTGCGGCGCTGCGCACTCAGCTGCGCATCGATGTGGCCAATGCGCAGGTCGTTCAGCTTGCTCTGATCAAGAGCGCTGAGGGTCGACTCCTTCGTCAATCCGGCCAGGACGGCGTCCGTGGACCCCCCGGAGCCGAGCCCTTGGGCCCCGAGGCGAGCGCGCTGCGCCGCCAGTGCCCGCTGCAGCCGGGTCTTTCTTTCGCGTTCATCGGCAGCTTCCGCCATCTGCATCTGCGCGATCTTCGCCTTAGCATCCGCCTTTGCAGCGGCATTCGCCGCATCTGCCCGGCGCTCTTGCTGTGCCGCACTCATGCCGATCTGCAATGCACTGAGGGCAGCGGCTGGCACGAAGCCACCCATGTGAGGATCTCCTAACTGTTGGTACCTTGCCGGTAGCCATCGAAAGCGCGGCGCAGGCCGATCAGGTCGCGCTGATCTCTGTCGAAACCGACAACAGCGTGAAAGGCATCGGCGCGGTCTGTACGACCCGCCATAGACCTAGGCTTGCGTCTGCCCGCCAGCCGTAGGCGCGGACGGTGACGTCGCCCGTAAACAGGCTCCCGCGCTTTTCGGGGGAGTTCCCGCGAAAGCGGCGGAACGGGATGTCCGCCAGGCCGCGCCCCGTATCGAGGTACAGGGCGGCGGTCTCGAGGAACCGCATCGTTACAGCCACTGGCCGCGAGCGCACGCCGGCCCCGCTCACGCCAGCGCCCGGGATTACCGCCGGCAGCGGCTCGACGATGTGGGTGAAGCCGAGCCCGGCGATGCACATTCTGGCACCTTCCTGCAGCTCTATTGCCCCGCCCGAAACGAGAGCGTCGGGTTGCAGGATGCCATCAGCTGTCACCTTGACCGTCTCACCGTCGAGGTGGTCGAGCTCCGACCACGCCATCTGCGGCACGTCTGCAACCGATAATCTGCCGGCGTCGACGCCGAGCCGGCTGTCGAAAACCTCGATGAAGCTGCCGCCGGCGCGCTCCACGAGCACGTAGGTCTCGTCACCGACCGCGGCGACCGAGATGAACGCGCCCTGCGTTTCCTGCAGCGTCCAGGCGCTGATCTGCTCATTGCGGTAAATGGTCAGCGTCGCCATGGTGCCGTTTCCCATCACCACGTGCAGCAGGCGAGACCCCTGGTCGAGATCCATATCCACCGGCCGGTCGATTAGGTGGTCGGCCAGCAGAGACAGATCGTTTGCCTGGTAAGCCTGCTCGGTATCGGCAAACAGGAACTCGCGGAGTTGATGCTGCGACCGCGCGACGAAAACGGTTGCGCCGTCGATATCTTTCGGCAACACGCTCCTCGTCACGATGGAGCCGACGCGGGTTTGCCTGTGCAACTGGATGTTGCTGGGCGTCAGCGGGTCGCCACTCACCATCCACTCCGCCCCGGACGTGAAGACCTGCAGATGCCGCCCGGAAAAGACGGCGCGGATGGCGTTGAGCTGATCCGACAGGATCGAGAACTCGATGGCTTGGTCATCGAGTCCATCGCCAAGATCGAAATCGAAGGGCTGCGACGTTCTTGACATCCAAAGGCGGTTGGCCAGTTCCCGCGATCCGCCGATCACCAACCGGTCCTGGTGGTAGCACACGGTCGCCGGCCATCCGCGAACCGCAGAGAAAGCTTCTTCGCTCCAATCGTCCGTCGCCTGCGCGGCGACCAACGTCTGCTTCACGTCGGCGCGAACCTGCGTTTCAGAGACGACCTCGGTAACGGCGACCTCGCGATCCGCGATCCGCAGCCTGACGCCAACATGGGCGGGCTTGAACGCGGCGGCGGAAGCGGTGACGACGACATTCCCAGTCGTGCCACTCGGCTTGAGGGTCACCTGTTCATCGGCGAACTTCCGGTGCGGAGAGTAGGTCCGCCCGCCCCTCTGCGAGAAGCTCCAGGGAGCAATCGCCCACTCCGACGCGCTGCGTCGGGCAATCTTTTGCGGCGGAACATCCGGATGAACGACCAGGAGCGCGTCCGGACTCTGAACCCAGTTTATCTGAGCAAGCTGCTGCAAGGACCACGGCGTCGCGAAATTGGCGACCGGAGTGCCATTACGGTAGACCTCGACCATGTGTTCGGAGAAAACGAGCAGGTAGACCTCGTCGGTCCGGAACTCGGCCGGGATGAGGCGACCTGCTCCCCTCGCGATGCCGACGAACCGCAGCCCCGGCCGCCGGGAAACTCCGCCCGTCGGGTGAATGAAGACGTTTCGAAGTCTTGCCGCGCCGTTTTCGAAGGCACGCAGATCGGTACGGCCGAGCAGCCGGGGCGACAACTCCCCGCCCGCGAAGTTCGTCTTAACCGCGCGTACCCTCGCCATCAGAAACGGGCCTCCACAAGGCAGAAGTCGTCAATGTGAGCCGGCGTGGCCTGCTGTGCGTTGATCAGCTTCGCCTGTCTCAGGTCCTCTTCCGCGATCTTGCGCAAGCTTTCCCACCGCGAGGTGCTGTCCGTCAACGGAATGCAGAACTCGGCCGCTAGGTGCCCGATCAGAACCTTGTCGAAGTACGGCGGGTAATCGCTTTCATCCGCGCGGAAGACGTAGGTCAGGTAGATTTCCGCGGCATTCGTATGGAGAGTTCGATTGGACAGACGGTAAACGAGGCCGCTGCCGCCCTCGTAGTTTCCGGCGTACAGGATCCTCAGGCAGTCGGCGGGCAGCGCATAGGCATTGGCGGCCCAGGCGCCCTTGCCGGAGGCCGGAAGGGCCGCGAGCTTCTTCTGCGTCGTCGCGAAGTGCCAGGGATGCGCCGACAGCAGCGCATCCCGGACGTAGTCGTAGAGGTTGCTCGCCACGTCCGCCTCGGCGGTTCCTTCGCTCAGGGAGCCAATCGGGTTGGCGCCGATCTTGAGGAGCGCACGGGAGCACAAGTCAATGCGACTCATGGCCATGGCTGCGTGTCCTTTTCTGTGAGCGGCAAGGAAAGCTGGTGGAGGAAAGCGCACCTTTGCGGCGCGCCGGCCGCCTGTCGGCTAGTCAGCGTTGCTGGCGCCGACGGCGAGTAAATCGGCGACATCGACTAGCCCCGCCTCGGCGTCGCTCACCAGAAACAGCCCGGCGGCGGCTGAGCCGCCGAGCCCCGTGTTCGCCAGGATCATGTCGCCGGGACGGAAGACCTCGCCAGCCGTATTGAAATAGCCCTGCGTGTCCACCGCGGAAGCCAAGTCCGGGGTTCTATAGTGCCAAAGGGTAAACCCATTGGCGTAGGCGAGGACGCTTAGATCCTTTGGGGTAAAAGACATCAACTAATCTCCAAGACTAGGCTTCGCGGCACGGCATGCGGACGACACCATCGGGGTCGATCAGGCAGGCGCCTTGGCTCATCATGTTGTTGACGAAGTGGGCCGCTCGGTCGCCGTGCCAAGTAATGTCGGTCTGCACATCGGAGCCGGAGGCATGCGCGACGGCGGTCTTGTGGTACCAGAAGCAGGAACGCACCCCGGCGCCGAGCGGCAGCGCCACGTGCGGCAGCCACAACGCGCCGAGCCAGCGCTTGGCCTGCGTCCCCTTCCAGGGGAGCTGGTCGTCGCCGACGTAATCGGCGCTGCCGAACTCGGGGATGTTGAGCAGCTCGCTCCACTGCTTCCAGCCGACCACCGCAAAACGCTGGCCGTCGTCGGGAACGTCTGCTTCCCCAAGCGTCTCGAACGCCTGCAGGACCTTCGCTTTGGTCAGCCCGTCGTCGTCGCTGCCGACGGCCCTGGTCGCCCGCGCCAGTTGCTCAATGATGAGTTCATCGGTCTTCCGGCCCAGTGCGTAGGCGCCAGCCTTCGCAACCACCTGCTGCTCGTCGATGTTGGTCTTCAGCTCGTCGAGCTTGTCGATCCAGTCACCGGCATAGAAGTCCTGAAGCACGCACTCGACCGGCGCGTGCTCGACATTCATCACCGGCACCTTACCGTGACGGGCCTTCGTGCTCGCGGTGCCCTTGCCGACCCGCTGAAAGGTCGTCGACACGCCGACGACGTTGTTCTTGGTCCGAACGGTCGGCCGCAGCTTGGAGCCCATCTGCTGGTAGCTGACGTGGACGAGCGCCTCGAAGTTCTTGATGAACGACTGGGGAATACTGAGTGACAACGGTGTTCTCCTGAACCGAAACAGCCCTGGGCGGCGCAGACCGCCCGCGGCCGAGCGCGAGAAGGCTTGGGGGCGCCACGGCAACGCGCCGCGGCACCCCGGCTAGCTCATCTGAGGAATAAAAAGCGGGGCATCGGCTGCCGGCTGCCGATGCCCCGGGGGGAGCCGCGTCGAGCGCGCTCACCCCTAATGGCTATTGATCGTAGATCTGGCGAAAGCCCTCGCGGACCTTCTCGACGAAACCGGCGTCGCGGTCCCGCCAGTAGCGCGGATCGCGCATCATCTCCTTGAGCTCGTCCTCTGTTGGCAGCGTCTTGCCGCGGCCGCCGTTCCCAAGCAGCGGCGGCTCGTTCCCGGCCATCATCTTGTGCATGGCAAGTACGCCCTCGCGGCTGCTGGCAAGCACACTGAAGGTCTCTGGCGGCAGGTTGCTCTCGCCCCAAAGGCGGATCTGCCGCGAGATCTCCCGCCAGGGCTCCTCGCCGCCAAAGTCCTGCTTCAGCCTCTCCACCTGGCTCTCGGCCTCGAAGCGCGAGCTGACCTCGGCCACCACCGGCAGCAGACGCGTCGCCGCCAGATCGTAGACGAGCTGCACCTGCTCCTGGTCGAGGCCGGCGGCATGCAGCTTCTTGTTGACCTCTTCGTCGCTGGTGAAGAGCTCGCTCTCGACGTTGATCACATAGTCTTCCGGGCGGGCGGGCACCGTCCGTCTGACGTCTTCGCTCCCCTTGCGTTCGAGATCGAGGTAGGCCGCCACCAGCTCCTCCGTGCGCACTGCGCCGGCGTCGTCATCCCAGAACTGATCTGGCAGATCTGCCGGCCGCAGCGCGGCGTCGCCACGGCGTCTGCGACGACCGCCTCTGCGGCCGCGTCAGGACGACCAACAGGGTGGCTGTCGCTTCCTTCCGGCTCGATCATGCTCATCCTCAATGCTCCACGTGCCTGTTGAACTAAGCCCTGTCGCTTGCCCCCCGGCGGGTGAACGCCAGGATCAACGCCACGAGCTGCTTCTGGCCTTCGGCGTGGCGCAAAGCTGCCTCGGACGCATCGGGTCCAAACACGCGCCCGAACGCGACCCGCCGCAGGTGGGCGAGAACGCGCTGCCCATCGGCAGTGGCAAAGCACCGGGCGAAACAGCCGCCAATATCCAGGCCATCGTCTGCCTCGCCTCCAACCGAAGAGGAGGCGGCATCCGCAGGCTGCAGCTGAGGCCAGTCGTGCTCGCTCAGCATGATGTCACTTGCGAGGTCTCGCCTCTGGTTGCGCGCGCGGCGCCCCTAGCGGACATTGATCACCTCGACGATCTCTTCCGGCAGCTCGCGAACGAGCTCGCCCGGAACGCCCAGCGCATGTGCTAACCAGCGGGCGGCGGCGGCCTGATCGACGGCGGCCATTGCCTCCGCTCCCAGCGCTCGCACCGCCTCCAGCCAGATCATCGTGTTCTGCACATCCCGCTGCGCCTGGTGGCGCGCCTGCGGCGAGCGATGCTCGAGCGCGACGAGGCGATGATCGAGCGACAGCTCCGGAACCTCGCCGCGGCGCGCGAGCAGCATCCGGCCGCGCACGACCAGGGGGGTCAGCAGCTCCGACTGCAGCCGGCCATAGGTTGCGCTCAGAAGCCTCGCCGTCTCGGCGGCGCGTTCGAGCACCTCGGTCGCGGTCATGCGCGCTCCGCCGACCTGGCCCAGCTGGTCGACCAGCATGGCCTTGCGGATGCGGCCGCGGACTTGGTCCAGAACGAGCTCCGAGACATCGAACCGCCCGGGTGCCTCCAGCGGCGTCAAGCCGGCCGAGCCGACTGCCTTCGGGATGACCGTCCCGGGCACCAGCTTGATGTTCGCCGGATTGATGACGCCGTCATCGTCGACCTGCCAAATACCGGTGACCGCGATCGAGGCGTTCTTCAGGACGAGCTCGACCACCTTGTTGGCGGTCTTGATGTCCGGCAGCGCCTTCATGACCGGTGAGCGGCCGTAACTTTCGCCCGGCGCCTTGGACCAGCGGAAGTTGATGAAGGGAGAGGTTGCGAACCGGCCCTCGCTCAAGACGATGAACTCGCCGCCGCTCGTCTCTGCCTCGGCCAGGGCGATGTAGGCATACTCTCGCCCGTCCGGGACGACCGCTTCGACCACGGGCACCGCCGCATCACTGTTCTGCCGTCCGATCTCGGCCAGTCGGCCTGCGCCTGGCGCTTCAGGGAAGCGCTCGAGCACATGCGCGACCGGCAGCCGGTTGCGTCTGAACGTCGTGTCGAGCCGGCCGGACGGCCCTTCCTCGAGCACGACCTGCGACATCGGCACCGCCGTGAACCTGAAGGCGGAGTCCTCTCCGGGAGCGGCCTCCTCGAACATCAGGCAGGCCGTACCAGCGGTTACCAGATCAAGGTAGCACTGGTGCATCTCGACGACGAAGTTCGACCGGTCGAAGTTGGCCTGGACGACCCGCGTCATCCGGTCGAGGTCCACCGCCATCAGCTGGCGGAGCCCCGCGTCGGCGTCCGGCCCCGGAACGAAGCCAAACCAGCTCGACCACGGCGGGGTAAGCTGAGCCATCAGGCTCGCCGCGAGCTGATCAACGGCATCGGGTGCCGTGCCGTCGAAAAGCCGCTCGGTCTTCTTCTCGCCGCCGCTGCCGGGGCGAATTGCGCCGTCGCGCTGCGGCAGGGCGAACTCGTAGCATTCCTGCCAATGCGCCTCCCAGGTCATGCGGCGGGCGCGCGCCCGGGCGTAGCGCTCGAGCACGCGCTTGGGGTCGAGCCGGGTCATGAACAATCTCCAGGAGGAGCGGGAAGGGCCGTCCGGGGACCCCGAGCGCGGCGATCCTGCCGGTCGAAGGATGCGGATGATTTCGTCGTTGCCTTCCGTGCCACCGTCGAACCGGGCGCACTCGTAGCAGCGACGAGATCACCATACTAAGTTCATTAACCTATGTCAAGGTTTACGTTCCTATTCGCTGCCAGGTAATCATGCAGTTGGCGTGGCGTTACTACCGACCAGGCGTGGATTCCCAGGACACGCTTAACCGCCTCCACGCAGGTTGCCGGTGCCAGCGGCGCCAGCTTGGGTGGCGCGCGGCGGACGAAGGTTGGCACGGCCTTCAGTCCCTGGCTCTCGTACCACCCGGCCAGTTCCTCGGCAGACAAGCCCTCGACCACGCTCAGCCCGGTCTTGTGCGACAGCGGATCGATGATGACCCAGGCCCTGCCAACGCGCACCGCGACGAGGCAATGGCGAAAGCCAGGCTGAAGAAAGCGAAGCCACTTGAGCTGCGTGTCACCGGCGAACAGGACAATGGCGGGCAATGCTTGGGAAGGGATGGCTGCCTTCGCTTTGCCCGCGGTGCCACCACTGCTTCCAGCAACCGCTCCGCTCACTCGACGATGCCCTTCGCCCGCAGCGGGCTCGACAGCCGGTCCATGGCCTCCGTCCAGAACCGCGCCGCTTTGGCTTCTTCGGGGCAGCGCGGGTCCGGCGTCTGCTGCCGCAGGCCGAAGTAGCCTAGTACCTTGGCGTGCGCCGAGCCGATCACACCGCTGCGCAGGAGCCTGTCAGCGGCGCAGAAAACGTCGTCAGGATCGCACGGCCGGGCGCTGGATTCGATCTCGGGGTCAAGTCTGGCCCCATCGCGGCGGACCTGCTGGCAGCGGACGAACCAGAACCAGGCCTCCTCGGCGCTCTCAAAGGCGGTCGCGGGCTGCTGCCCGTAGCTCTTGGGAATATGGCGTTGACGGCGCATGATAAACCGTTCCCCCCGGAACAGATTAAGAACATGTGGCCATCATATAGGATTATGTCCCTGCGTCAACGCCATCATCGATTTATATTCCTAGTGCACCGAACACCTGCCTGTAAGACAATCTTCCCATGCTCCAGCACTCGGAGATCTGGCGGGCGATCGACCTCCTTGCCGACCAGCGCGGCATGTCGCCGTCCGGCTTGGCCAAGCGGGCGGGGCTGGATCCCACCACCTTCAACAAGAGCAAGCGGGTAACCAAGGATGGGAAGCTTCGCTGGCCGAGCACCGAGAGTATCTCCAAAATCCTGCAGGCAAGCGGAGCGACGACCGGCGAGTTTTTCTCCCTCCTTAACGAGAAGTCCAACCAGGCAAGCTTCCAGAAGCTCCCCTTGATCGGGCTGGCCCAGGCCGGCGCCGAGGGTTATTTCGACGACGCAGGGTACCCGGCGGGTTCTGGCTGGGACGAGGTCGTGCTGCCGGATGCGCGCGACGAGCACGCCTACGCGCTGGAAATCAGCGGAGACAGCATGGAGCCCGTCTATCGCGATGGCGACGTTATCATCGTCTCACCGCTGTCCAGGCCGAGGCGGGGCGATCGGGTCGTCGTCAAGACCCGCGAAGGGGAAGTGATGGCGAAGCTTCTCCGTCGGCAGACGGCGCACAGGATCGAGCTCGAGTCCTTCAATGCTGCCCATGAGGACCGCGTCATCGCGATGGAAGAGGTCGACTGGGTCGCGCGGATCATGTGGGTCAGCCAGTAGCAGCTTTCCTCCAGCTAGGGGGGAGCTACCCGTGCCTGGGGCTTGACAGGCGCATAAGAATTTAGTCCTATGCGCCATGTCCAGCCCCCTGCCGCAATCGTCCCTCGCGCCCATCGACGCCCTGATGCGCCGATACGATGGACCTATGCCGGCCGATGAACTGCTGACCGCCCTCGCCGAAGAACCAGCAAACGCCCTGCGGCTGCGGGCGATCAGCCGCGATGTCGACCGGCTGGCGCTGAACCTGGGGCGATCGATCGCTAGGCGGCGTGAACGTGTGCTGGCTTCATGCGACTGCCAGCGGGAGCGCTCGGCAATGGACGAGCTGTCGCGCCGCCTAGCCTCTTATCGGCGCCTCGGCATGAGCCTCGGGTCCAGCCAACCACCCGCGGAACTTCCCTAGAACAGCTTTCCCTGGTCATCGCTCTGCGCCGTCCGCCGGCGCGTCGGCGGCCTCGTCTTGCCACTTGAGCGCGCCTCGACCCGGGCGGACGCCTCGCCATCCTTGAAGCGAAGGTTCAGGCGGTCCCCCGGCGCCACCGCGTCGATCGTCGTCACCAGCCGTCCGCCCTCGTTGTAGGCGATGACGTAGCCGCGCCGCAGCGTCCGCTGGTAGGAGCAGCTCTCCAGCAGGTCCCCCACCCGGGTCAGGCGATGCCCTTGCTCCCGCAGGACTCCGTCCAAAGCGGAGCGAAGCACGCGCGCCTCAGCCAGCAGATGGCGCCGCTCGCGCTCCAGCCGCTGCTGCGGGCTTGCCAACCGGTCGCCGAGGTGCTGAACGCCGCGCTCTAGGCGCGCCACGTACGCCTGCAGGCAAGCCGTGAGCTTCTCGCTTCGGTCGTCCAGGCGCTGCATCGCCGCCTCCAGCAGCTGATCGGGCTTTGGCAAGCCGCGGCACAGCCCGTCGACATGTGTGCGCCTCTCCGTCAGTGTCCTCAGCATGGCGCTGGCGAGCCGGGGCTGGGTGCCCTGCACCTGCGTCAGCAACTCGACGCGAACGGGCACGGCCATCTCCGCCGCTGCGGTCGGTGTCGGCGCCCGCCGGTCGGCGGCGAAGTCGATCAGGGTCACGTCGGTCTCATGACCGACCGCCGAGATCAGCGGAATCGCGCTGGCCGCCGCCGCGCGCACCACGATCTCCTCGTTGAAAGCCCACAGGTCATCGAGGCTGCCGCCGCCGCGGGCGACGATCAGGAGGTCCGGCCGCGGGACCTGCCCTTGGCGCGGAAGCTGGTTGAACCCGGTTATCGCCGCTGCGATCTGCTCGGCCGCCCCCTGGCCTTGCACCTGCACCGGCCACAGCAGCACCCGCCGCGGGAACCTGTCGGCGAACCTGTGCAGGATGTCCCTGATCACCGCGCCACTCGGCGAGGTGACCACCCCGATCGTCTCCGGAAGGTAAGGGAGCCTCCGCTTGCGCTCCTCGCTGAACAGCCCCTCTGCCGCCAGCGCCTTGCGGCGATCCTCCAGCAGCTTGAGCAGCGCGCCGCGGCCGGCAAGCTCAAGCGTTTCGACAATGATCTGATACTTGGAACGGCTCGGGAAGGTCGTCAGCCGTCCGGAGACGATGACGTCCATTCCGTCCTCCGGCCGGATCGCCAACCTCACCGCAGACGTGCGCCAGCACACCGCATCGATGACGGCGTCCGCATCCTTTAGCGCGAAGTAGAGGTGTCCGGAGCCGGCGCTCTTGTAGCCCGACACCTCGCCGCGCACCCGGACTTGGCCAAAGCCTCGTTCCACGTGATGCTTCAGCGCCAGCGATAGGGCGCTGACGGTCAAGACCGGCGGGTTGTGCACCGCCGCTACGGTGCTAGGATCGCTGCTCATATGGACGGTACGGGGAACATCATGAACGTCTTGGTCATCGGATCCGGCGGAAGGGAGCACGCCTTGTGCTGGGCCATTGCGAAGTCGCCCCTGTGCCGAAAGCTGTATTGCTTGCCCGGCAACGCCGGCATCGCCCGTATCGCCGACTGTACGCCGATCGCCGTGGACCGGCTCAGCGAAATCGTCGCCTTCGCCGTCGGCCGATCCGTCGACCTGGTCGTCATCGGGCCCGAAGCGCCGCTCGTCGCCGGCTTGGCCGACATGTGCGACGCCGCCGGCCTCGCCGTCTTCGGCCCTTCGGCGGAGGCAGCGATAATCGAGGGCTCGAAGGGCTTCATGAAGGACCTTTGCGCCCGCTATGGGATCCCCACCGGCGCCTACGGCCGCTTCGACGAACCAGACGCGGCCAAGGAGTTCATCCACCGCCACGGCGCCCCGATCGTCGTCAAGGCCGACGGACTCGCCTCCGGCAAGGGCGTCATCATCTGCCACAACGAAAACGAGGCGCACGCCGCCGTCGATCACATCATGATTGAGGGCGCCTTCGGCAAGGCGGGAAGCGAGGTCATCATCGAGGAATACCTGCAGGGCGAGGAAGCGAGCTTCTTCGTCCTGGTCGACGGCGAAACCATCCTGCCCTTGGCCTCGGCGCAGGATCACAAGGCCGCCTATGACGGCGACCAGGGACCGAACACGGGCGGTATGGGCGCCTACTCGCCGGCCCCGGTGGTGGACGACCGGCTCACCCAGGTGATCATGGACATGATCGTTCGCCCGACGGTGGACGGCATGAAGGCGGAGGGCCGTCCCTACAAGGGCGTGCTCTATGCCGGCATCATGGTCACCGACACCGGCCCGAAGGTGCTCGAGTTCAACGCCCGCTTCGGCGACCCTGAGTGCCAGCCACTGCTGGTGCGCTTGAAGTCGGATCTGCTGGAGGCCCTTTACGCCTGCGCCCGCGGCCGGCTGCGCGAGGTGACGCTTGAATGGTCGGACGAAGCGGCTTTGGTCGTGGTGCTGGCGGCCCGCGGCTACCCCGGCTACTTCACCGGCGGCTCCGAGATTCGCGGCCTCGAGGCGGCAGCGGCGCTGGACGACGTCGTCGTCTTTCACGCAGCCACCGCGCTCGACAACGGCCACGTCGTTGCCGCCGGCGGCCGCGTGCTGGGCGTCACCGCCCGCGCACCAACGGTGAAGGCCGCCCAGGCTCTGGCCTACCGCGCGATAGATCTGATCGAGTGGCCGGAAGGGTTCTGCCGCCGCGACATCGGCTGGCGCGCCATCGCCCGCGCCTGAGCCCGGACCCCCGTGCTTACCGCCGCTCGCGAAAGAACTCTCTCAGCAGACTGGCGGCGCTCTCCTCGCCGATGCCGCCATACACCTCCGGACGATGGTGACACGTCGGCTGCGAGAAGATGCGGGCGCCGTGCTCGATGCCGCCTCCCTTCGGATCGTAGGCGGCGAAGTAGACCCGCCTGATCCTGGCGAAGCAGATGGCCGCAGCGCACATAGGGCATGGTTCAAGCGTCACGTAAAGGTCGCAGCCGACGAGCCGCGCAGCGCTCACGGCCGCCCCGGCCGCGCGGATGGCGAGCATCTCTGCATGCGCTGTCGGATCGTTCAGCTCCTCGACGCGGTTGCCCGCCGAGGCCAGGATGCGCGAGCCGGCCGGATCGACGACCAATGCGCCCACGGGGACCTCGCCCCGCCGCGCCGCCTCGCGCGCCTCTTGCAGGGCGCGGTCCATGTAAGGCATCGAGCCTCGGCCTGTCGGCACGATCAGCCTGCCCTCGCCGCTTCGCTGCCCGCCCCGGCTTGCGGGCAGGCCCGGCCAGACATAAGGTCTGGCAATGCCTCAGCCCCGCATCGGAATCACCGTCGACGCCGAAGACGCCGGCGGCTACTCCCGCTTCCCTTGGTTTGCCCTCCGGCAGAACTACTGCAGCGCCATTTCGCGCGCTGGCGGGCTGCCGCTCTTGCTACCGCATGAGCCATCGCTGATCGAGGATTACATCGCGACCATCGACGGCCTGATCGTCTCCGGCGGCAACTTCGACGTCGATCCGGCCCTGTTCGGCGCCGGCAGCCGCCACCCGAAGGTCACGACCAAGGACCAGCGTACCGCCTTCGAGCTGACCCTGACCCGCCTGGCCATGGCCGGGGACATGCCGGTCCTCGGCATCTGTGGTGGCCAACAGCTCCTCCACGTGGCGCTTGGCGGGACGCTCATCCAGCATATCCCGGACGAGATCGAAACGACCATTGCCCACGAGCAGCCCAACCCGCGCAACGAGCCAGGGCATACGGTTCGGATCGTCCCGGGCACCCGGCTTCACGACATCGTCCGTGTCGATGAGCTTGCGGTCAACAGCGCCCATCATCAGGCGGCCAAAGATGCGCCCCGTGGCGTGATCATCAACGCCGTCGCGCCGGATGGGGTCGTCGAGGGAATCGAGGCTTCCGGCCGCCGCTTCTGCATCGGCGTGCAGTGGCACCCCGAGTTCGAGCTGAGCGACGGCGACAGCGCGATCTTCCGCGAGTTCGTGGCCGCCTGCAACGGGACGCCGTGACCGGCGCGGCCGCTCCGCCGGCGGAAGGCGGCGGCGAGCGCATCGCCAAGGTGATCGCCCGCGCCGGCCTGTGTTCCAGGCGCGAGGCGGAGCGCTGGATCGGCGAAGGCCGCGTCGCCGTGGACGGCGTGGTGATCACGTCGCCAGCGCTGAACGTGACCCTTGCCCAGAGCATTGCGGTCGACGGCCGGCCGCTGCCCGGCGCCGATCAGCGTCGGCTATGGCGGTACCACAAGCCTCCGGGCGTGCTGACCACCCACCGCGACCCGCAGGGACGGCCCACCGTCTTCGAGCAGCTCCCAGAGTCCCTCGGCCGGGTGATCGCCATCGGTCGCCTGGACATGTCGTCTGAGGGCCTGCTGCTGCTGACCAACGACGGCGAGCTGGCCCGCTGGATCTCGCTGCCGAGCACCGGCTGGCTTCGCCGTTACCGGGTGCGCGCCTTCGGCCACGTCGAGGATCCCGATCTCGCCCGGCTCAAGTCCGGCATCACCCTGAATGGCATTGCTTATGGTCCTATCGACGCCCGGATCGAGACCGCCAAGGGAGCCAACGTCTGGCTGAGCGTCGCTCTTAGGGAAGGAAAGAACCGGGAGGTCCGCGTCGTCCTCGAGCATCTCGGCCTCAAGGTCAACCGCCTCATCCGCGTCTCCTACGGCCCGTTCCAGCTCGGCGGCCTCGTTCGCAGCGAGGTCGCCCCAGTCCCGCGGAAGGTTCTGTCGGAGCAACTGGGCCGGCGCGGCGGGGCATGAGGATCATTGCCGGCAAGCACCGTGGCCGCGCCATCCGGGTCCCCAAGGCCGAGGCGCTGCGGCCCAGCAGCGGTCGCCTACGCCAAGCGGTGTTCAATATCCTGGATCATGGCGACAGCGCGGTTCCCTACGCCGGCAGGCCAGTCGTGGACCTGTTCGCCGGAACCGGCGCCTACGGTCTGGAGGCGCTTTCGCGCGGCGCCGCCTTCGCCGCCTTCATCGATCTGGACGGCGCAGCGCTGCTCGGCATTCGCCGCAATGCCGCGGCCATGGGCGAGGCTGCCAACATCGCCGTCCTCAGGCTCGACGCGGCCAGGCTGGTCTCGCCGCCACGGGCCATTCCGGAGCCGGTGGCGGTCGCCTTTCTCGATCCTCCCTACCTCTCGGGGCTGGCCGTGCCGGCGCTTCAGGGGCTCCACGCCCGCGGCTGGATGGCTCCGGACGCCATTGCCGTCGTCGAGGTTGCCGCCGCCGAACCGCTGCTGGCGCCAACGGCCTACGCGGTCCTCGACGAGCGGACCTACGGTGCCGGCCGCGTCGTGTTCCTCAGGCTGGTAACCGCGGCGCCCACGTTCCCCACCAGGCGCCGCCTCAAGTACGGCGTCGTCCAATCCGTCGCAGACCTCCAAGGCGCCATCAAACGCTTCGTCGCCCGAACACAACCAGAGCCCCAAGCCCTTCGTCTGGCGCGCCGACCCGGACGCCATCATCGCCGCCAGAAACAGAGGGTTCCAAACGTTGGAGTCAATCCACTAGGTACCGTTAGCCGCTTGTCACTGAAAGAAAAACGACGGTGGACGGTTTTTGCCGAGTCTGCTCGTCGATAGCGGGTTAAGCGTAATGAAGATCTACCGGCAGGAGCAGCCCACCAGCGCCGCCTCGGCGAAATAATAGTTCTTGGATATCCGAAAAGAGCAGTTCCGGCTTGGCCGACGAGCAAAACCGTCGGACTGAAGAAGACTACGACGAACTACTGTTTCTTCCGCTTACTCCTCCACTTCCTGTAGCAGGGCCCGATCCGGAGGTGCCGGATTAAGCCGATTGAATGCATCTATGGCGGATGGTTCATACTGCCTTCACCAGTAGAGAACGAGCCGGTTGTTCCTGACCTCGTAGGCCTTAAGTTGGCGGAGAAAGTCCATCCCGAGCAGCGAGACGTCCAGCCGCCCGCCGTTGACCACCGCCTCGACCTGACTCAGGGTCAGCGCACCCACGCGGAGATCGCGCAGCACCACTGGCGCGTAGCGGACCTGGCCGTTGGCAGTGCGCGCAGTTCCAGTGAAATCCTGCCCGCGCGGCCGCAACCCAACTCGGGCGGCATCTTCTCGGCTCAGGACGACGCCGCTGGCCCCCGTGTCGATCATGAAGCGGACGGCCTTGCCGTTCACCCGGGCGCCGAGCGTGAAGTGCCCGTCCCGACCGGCCGTGATCGTCATCGACCGGCCGCTCGCCGGGCGCAGCGGGGACGCAGCGCCAGGTGTTGTCGGAGCTGCGCCAGCGTCCTGACCAGAGGTCCATTCAAGAGCCCCGCGTTCCTGCCAGTTCTGGACGTCCTGCGGGGAAAAAAAGCCATCGGCCACGCGCGTCGCGTACGTTGAAGCCGCAAAGTGTCCGTCCCGGCCGGTCGTGATCGCCGTCGGCCGGCGCGCCGCCGGCTCGAGCGCCGCTGCGGCGGCCGGCATTGCTGGCCCTACCGCATCGGGCTCTTCCAGCATAAGGATCCGCCCCTGAACCTGAAACAGGAGCCATCCCGCCAGCGTCGCAGCCGAGACTTTCCGTAGGAAAGCGAAGATCATGGCCTCCACGGTTTGCGGTTCATCGCGGACGTGGGCCAAGCACGGGCCGCTCCGTCAAGTAGATCGCCATGTTAACAGGCATGCGAGCGGCGGGATGTGACGGCCATCACTTCCGGCGGACCGGGCATCTGCTATAACAACAGGCATTGCTCCTTTGTAGCCTCGGATGAGGTATCGCGGCCCTTCTCCCCTTTTTCCTCCTGGCACCCCGAGATCGTCCCGACGAGATCGGGATGAAGCGTCAACGCCGGCCGAACAGCCTCTCGATATCGGAGAGCTTAAGCTCGACGTACGTCGGCCGGCCGTGGCTGCACTGGCCGGAATGGGCTGTGCGCTCCATTTCCCGGAGCAAAGCATTCATCTCCTGGCCCGTCAGCAGGCGGCCGGCGCGCACGCTGTGATGGCAGGCGATCGTCGCGATCACCTTGTCCAGCCGCTCCTGCAGCGATAGCGCCAGGTCGTCGCCCGCCATCTCGTCGGCTAGGTCGCGGACCAGCGCCCCCACCTCCGCGCCACCGAGCAGCGCCGGCACCTCACGGACGACGACGGCGTCATGACCAAACGCTTCGACGACGAGCCCCAGCACTGCAAGTTCGTCCGCCCGCGCCACGAGCGCGGCCACGCGCCCCTCGTCCAGTTCGACGATCTCGGGGATGAGCAGCCCCTGCCGCGCCAGAGAGTTCTCGGCCAAGGCCCGCTTTAGCCGCTCCTGGGTCAGCCGCTCGTGCGCTGCGTGCTGGTCGACGATGACCACGCCATCCGCCGTCTCGGCGACGATGTAGGTCGCATGCACCTGCGCGCGCGCCACGCCAAGCGGCCACTCCGCGCCTGTCCCCCGCCCCGCCTCCGCTCCCCGCATCTCCTCTGCCGACTGCGCCTGCACGGGCGCGTCTGCACTGGACGGCAGGTCGAAGCCGAAGGCTCGTGGTCCTTCGCCAAGCCCCGGGAACGAGCGTGCCGCAGTCGGCGGTCTTGCCGCCAGAGGCCCCAACCAACCGCGGCCGGACCTCGCGCCGCCAGACGCGGCAGCAGCGGTGAACTCGGAGGTGACGGCGGTCCGATGCCCGCCCTCGGCCAGGGCATGGCGCAGCGCCGAGACGATGAGCCCACGGACGAGCCCGGCATCGCGAAAGCGCACCTCTGTCTTCATCGGATGCACGTTGACGTCGACCTCGCTGGCCGGAACGTCGAGGAAAACCGCCGCTACGGCGTGGCGATCGGACGGCAGCAGGCCCTGGTAGGCGGCGCGGATCGCGCCGTAGAGCAGCCGGTCGCGGACCGGCCTGCCGTTGACAAACAGGAACTGCATCGAAGCGAGACGACGGTTCAGCGTCGGCAGGCCGGCGAAGCCGCTGACCAGGGCGCCTTCGCGTTCGCCGCCGACGGCGACGGCGGAGCGGGCGAAGTCCATGCCGAAGACGCGCTCCAGCCTGGAGAGCCGCGCAGCCGCCACATCGCCGCCGTCGCCCGGAATGCTCAGCAATCGCCGGCTCCCGTCGGTGACGACGAAGCCGATCCCCGGATGCGCCATCGCCAGCCGCTGCACGGCCTCGACGGCGTGGCCGATCTCGGTGGCTTGCGACTTGAGGAACTTCAGCCGCGCCGGGGTGGCGAAGAACAGGTCCCGCGCCTCGACGCGGGTGCCGGCCGCCTGCGCGACCGGAACGGGGTCCGCCTTCCGCCCGGCCGTCACCTCCAGCGACCACGCCGCCTCGTCGCCCTTCCGCCGCGTCGCGATCGAGAGCCTTGAGACGGCGGCGATCGACGGCAACGCCTCGCCGCGAAAGCCGAAGGAGCGGATGTCGTCGAGGGTCTCTCCCGGAAGCTTGGATGTCGCATGGCGGTCGACCGCGAGCCACAGATCTTCGCGCGCCATGCCGCAGCCATCGTCGCTGACCGAAATCAGCGCCCGGCCGCCGTCGCGAATCAGCACCTGAATCAAGGTCGCGCCGGCGTCGATGCTGTTTTCGACCAGTTCCTTGACGACCGAAGCCGGCCGCTCGACCACCTCGCCGGCGGCGATCCTGTTGACGACCGCGTCCGGAAGCCTGCGGACGATCATTATGCCCGCTGTCGCATCTCCTTGTAGGCGTTGATCAGTCCGTTTGTGGAGGCGTCGTGGCTTTCGACCGGCGCCTCCGTCTCCAACTCCGGAAGGATGGTCTTGGCCAACTGCTTGCCGAGCTCGACGCCCCATTGGTCGAAGGAGTTGATCTGCCAGACGATGCCTTGGACGAAGATCTTGTGCTCGTAGAGCGCGATCAGCATCCCGAGGGTGAAGGGGTCCAGTATCGGAAACAGGATCGAGTTCGTCGGCCGGTTGCCGGGAAACACCTTGTGCGGCGAAAGGAACGCGACCTCCTCCGCGGACCGCCCCTCCCCTTCGAGCTCGGCCCGCGCCTCGTCCGCCGTCTTGCCCCGCATCAGCGCCTCGGTCTGGGCGAAGAAGTTGGAGAGCAGCAGGCGGTGGTGGTCGCCGATGGGGTTGTGGCTGTTCGCCGGCGCGAGGAAGTCGCAGGCCACAAGCCGGGTGCCCTGGTGCAGGAGCTGGTAGAAGGAATGCTGGCCGTTGGTCCCTGGCTCACCGAACAGCACCGGCCCCGTCGCATGATCGACCGGCCGGCCGTCCCTGCTCACCGACTTGCCGTTGCTCTCCATGTCCGCCTGTTGCAGGTACGCGGGCAGGCGGTGGAGATACTGGTCGTAAGGGAGGACGGCGTAGGCCTCGGCGCCAAGCAGGTCCGAGTTCCAGATGCCGATCATCGCCATCAGCACCGGCAGGTTCGCCTCCAGCGGGGTCGTCCGGAAGTGCTCGTCCATGGCCCGGCCGCCGGCAAGGAGCTCCTCGAACCGGTCCATGCCGATGGCGACCGCGATCGGCAGCCCGATCGCCGACCACAGCGAGTAGCGGCCGCCGACCCAATCCCAGAACTCGAACATGTTGGCGACGTCGATGCCGAACTCGGAGACGGCCTTGGCGTTGGTCGAAAGCGCAACGAAGTGTTTCGCCACGGCGGCCTCGCCGAGGGCCTCGACCAGCCATGAGCGCGCCGTCTTCGCGTTGGCGATGGTCTCCTGCGTCGTAAAGGTCTTGGAAGCGACGATGAACAGCGTCGTCTCCGGGTTGAGGCCGCGCAACGTCTCGGCGATGTGGGTTCCGTCGACGTTGGAAACGAAGTGCACGCCGAGGCCAGCCTGCTGGTAGGGCTTGAGAGCCTCGGTCACCATCACCGGGCCGAGGTCGGAGCCGCCGATGCCGATGTTGACGACGTCGCTGATCCGTGCGCCGGTGTGCCCCTTCCACGAGCCGTCGCGCACCGCGGTCGAGAACGCTCGCATCTGCTCCAGCACCCGGCCCACCTCCGGCATCACGTCCTTCCCATCCACTCGGATCGGCCGGTCGAGGGCATTGCGCAGGGCGACGTGAAGAACCGCCCTCCCTTCCGTGGTGTTGATCCTCTCGCCCGAGAACATGCGCTCGCGCCAGTCCTCAACGGCGGCAGCCCGGGCAAGGTCGAGAAGCAGTCCGAGTGTTTCTTTCGTAATCAAGTTCTTCGAGTAATCGAGCAGCACGTTACCCGCCGTCTTCGAAAATTGGCTAAACCGGCTCGGATCGTCCCGAAATAGATGGCGCATAGTGACGGCGGACAACGCCGCACGATGATCTTCGAGCGCTTTCCAAGCGGATTGGATAGTGTCGGACGGCATTTCGGTCCCTTTGCTCCGGCATTCCGTTTCTATGTTCTACTTTCGCCCTGGCCGCGGCCGCGGCCAGGGCGTAGGGATTTTGCTCGCAAAGAAGAGCCGCAGGCAAGACAAAGTGAGGCCGCGCGCCCCCGCACCCCGGTAGCTGAGTCCTATACAAATCAGCTTCAGCTAATATAAGCTACGCGGCTTTAACGGCCGGGCCGCCTGAGGAGGGCGTTGATGAGCGACAAGGACTACACCGAGATCGTAAGCCACCTGACGAAGACGTTGCGGACGATGCACCGCGACATCCCCGGCCCGATGCGTGGCTTCGGCAGCTTGGCCGACAGTGCCAAGGCTGACGGGGCGCTGGATCCAAAGATGAAGGAGTTGATCGCCTGCGCCATCTCCATCGCCCTTCGCTGCGACGGCTGTATCGGCTTCCATACCCGCGGCGCGATCAGGGCTGGCGCCAGCCGCCAGGAGTTCATGGACATGATCGGCGTCGCGATCATGATGGGGGGCGGCCCCTCTACCGTCTACGGCGCCTATGCCGTCGACGCCTTCGAGCAGCTCAGCGCGCCGGCCTGACGAAAAACCCCCGGAAGCAGGGCTTCCGGGGGTTTTGGCCGCACCTGGCGGGGCGACGGCAGGACGAGCTACTCGCTGCGTGCCACGCCGAAGAGTTGCAGGATCCAGATGAACATGGTGACGAAGCTGCCGTAGAGCATGAACGCGCCGAAAATGCCCTTGCGGTGCGAGACGTCAGCCGCATCCAACTCGTAGTACCAGGACTTGATCTGCTGGGTCTCGTAGGCGGTCAGCCCGGCGAAGACCACCGGCACGATGATCGACATCGCCAGGTGCAGGCCGGACGACTGCAGGAAGATGTTGACCACCAGGGCGATGAGGATGCCGAAGCTGGCCATCACCAGGAACCGGCCCATCGCCGTCAGGTCCTTCTTAGTCGTATACCCGTACAGGCTCATGCCCGCGAACGCGGCCGCCGTGATGAAGAACGCCCGCGCGATGCTCGCCTGGGTGTACATGTAGAAGTATGGCGCGATCAGCGCGCCCCACATGGCCGCGTAGACCCAGAAGCAAGCCTGAGCGGCGCCGACGCTCTTGGTCATCATCACCCGCGGCGCGAAGAAGCCGAGGCCCAAGATGCCGGCGAACAGCACCCAGATCATCGGCCCACCGACGACCGCCTGCATCACCGCGGGATTGGCCGCAACGAGCATGGAGACGACGCCGGTCAGGGCGACGCCCAGTGCCATGTAATTGTAAACTCTCAGCATATACTCGCGCAGGCCGACGTCGATGCCCGCAGCTTCCGCTTGCGCACCGGTCATCGTCCGCGTGCCGAGTTCGAACCTCCTGTCAGGTCCCACTGCCATCTGTCGCCTCTCATCCTCAGGTTGGGTGGCTCGACGTCTATATGGCCGCCTGTACTTCCGCTTCAAGCCTGCTCGCATGGTCGCAAGCCTCGGCTAATGGGCATTGTGCGGCTTCTTGAGAGACTTGTCGAAGCGGACGGCTGACGCGAGCCATTGACCGTGGCCGCGAACCGATAGCATCTGCCGCCAAGACCGCCTAGACTTGAGCGACGCGGCGGGATGCTCGGCCCGCTGATGGCTTGTTCAGCCGCCGAGAGGTGCGCCTTGCTTCGTCTCTTCGTCGCCATCCCGCTTCCGGAAGACGTAACCGACGAGTTGCAGGGGATCTGTTCCGGGCTGCCGGGCGCACGATGGGTCGACACATCCGCCTTCCACGTCACGCTCCGCTTCATCGGCGAGGTGGATGGCGCCACCGCCGACGACGTGTTCCAGGCGCTGGGCCGGCTTCGCTCGCCGGCGTTCCCCTTGCTGATTTCCGGCGTGGGCTGCTTCGAGAGCGGCGGCAAGGTGCATACGCTCTGGGCGGGCGTCGAGAAGAACGACCTGCTCGTGCGCATCCGCGACAAGGTCGACGTCGCCGTCAGCCGCGCCGGGCTGCCGGCGGAACGGCGCAAGTTCAAGCCGCACATCACCCTCGCCCGCTTCAGGAACGGCGCTTCGGCCAGGATCGGCTCGTATATGGAGCGGCGCAACGGGCTGCAGATCGGCCCGGTCTGGGTCAGCCAGTTCACCCTGTTTCGCAGCCATCTCGGCAGTGAGGGCGCCCATTACGAGCGTCTGGTCGATTACGACCTGTCAGAGCCGGACGCAGAGGGGCGCCGCCTCAACCCCCCGTGAACAGGCGACGCCCCCGGCGTCAGCTTCCGGATCCTGAGAGCCGGCGCGACGCGTTCGACAAGCTCGCGCTCTCGACCCCCTATCTCATCCCCCCGGGGAACGAGCTCTCTCAGGAGTTCTCCGTCCGCTTCGTCTCAAGTACACAAAGGAACTATAGCATAACGATCGCAAAGCATAAGCCCGATTCTTACGCGCCGCACCCATGCGGACTATGCGCATCACTCCACCCCGGTCGGTGATATTTGTTATCAACAGCGCTCTGACCTCGCGCAGAGACAACGTGTTCCGGGATGCCGCCGGCTGCTGGCTCACCGCGTTAACTCTCTGGCGAGCCGCTCCATTGTGCTGACCACCTGCTCCGCGCCCGCCGCCCTCAGCCGCTCGCCGTAGCCCCCGTTCGCGTGGCCGCCGCCGGCATAGCCGATCACCTCCATTCCGGCGGCGCGGGCCGCGGTGACGCCGGCGATGCTGTCCTCGACGACGAGGCAGTGGCCGGGCCGCGCGCCCATGCGCTGGGCGGCATAGAGGAACAGATCCGGCGCCGGCTTGCCGCGCGCGACCTGCTCGGCGGAGAAGACATTGGGCGCGAAGTGGGTCATGAGCCCGGTCGCGTTCAGCGTCACCCCGAGCTTCTCCAGCGAGCCGGACGAGGCGACGCACTTAGGCGTCGTCAGCGACGATAGCAGCGCCTCAACGCCCTCGATCGGGCGGAGGTGGCGGCGGAAGGCGTCGTAATCGCGCTCCTTCAACTGGTCGCGAAAGGTCGCGGGAAGCCTCCGCCGCCAGCGGTCCTCGATGCAGGCGATGACGCTCTCAATGGACAAGCCGGTGAAGTGATCGAGGCACTCCTGCGCCGTCGTCTCGATACCGGCATCGGCTAGCTCGGCGGCGAGAGCGGCCGCGGCGAGGGGCTCGCTGTCGACGAGGACGCCGTCGCAGTCGAAAATGATGAGCTCCGGCATGGCTACCCTCGCCGCTCCGCCGCGTCTGCCGGTGCCGGTTTCGCCCTCGCACCGCCGAGCAGTTCCGGATGCTCGCGGCCAAGCCAGCCGAGTAATCCCAAACAGCCCGCCTCGATCCGTTCGAACATCTGCTGGAATGCCGCCAGGCCCTCCTCCAGGTAAGGATCGGCAACGTCGGCGCATCTCGTACCCTCCGCACGCTCGAGGAACAGGCCAATCCGCGCCGTTGCGGCCGGCGGGCGGACCGCGCGAAGGTCCTTGAGGTTCGCCCGGTCCATTGCCAGGATGTGGTCGAAGCGGTGGAAATCGGCCTGCTGGACTTGTCTTGCCCGTAAGCCAGCGAGATCGAGGCCACGCTGCCGAGCAACCGCCTGGGTCGCGGGGGTCGGGCGCCTTGCCGATCTGCATGCTGCTGGTGGCGGCGCTGTCCACCAGGATCCGGCCGTCGAGCCCATGGCGCGCGAGGAGCGCGCGGAAGCTGGCCTCGGCCGCCGGCGAGCGGCATATGTTCCCGAGACAGACGAATAACACCTTGATCATCACATCCACGGTCCTAGCCTCAAGCTCGTTCTTCGATCATTCATGAGAGTGCTGATGCGGCCATGCCCACAAGCCTGCCCACCCGCAATATCGTCATCCTCACCGGGGCCGGCATCTCCAAGGAGTCCGGCCTGGATACCTTCCGCTGCGCCGACGGCATCTGGGAGCGCGTTCGCCTGGAGGACGTCGCGACGCCCGAGGCGTTCGTGCGCGATCCGCTGCTCGTGCACCAGTTCTACAACGCGAGGCGCAGCGCCCTCGCCGACCCGACGGTCGTCCCCAACGCCGCCCACCTGGCGCTGGCCCGGCTGGAGCGCGAATGGCCCGGGGAGGTGCTCCTCGTCACCCAGAACATCGACGACCTGCACGACCGCGCCGGCAGCCGCAACCTGATCCACATGCACGGTGAGCTGAAGAAGGTCCGATGCCAGTCCTGCGATGCCCTGATCGACTGGCTGGACGACCTCGCGACCTCCGACGTGTGCCCCTCGTGCCACCGCGCCGGCGGGCTGCGGCCACACGTCGTCTGGTTCGGCGAGATGCCGTTGGCCATCGACCGCATCTATGCGGCGCTGGACACGTGCGACCTGTTCATGTCCGTCGGCACGTCCGGCAACGTCTACCCAGCCGCCGGCTTTGTTCGCCACATCAAGAGCTACACGGACGCGCATGCCGTGGAGCTCAATTTGGAACCATCCACCGGCGCAAGCCTGTTCGACGAAGCGCTCTACGGCCCGGCGACCGAGTTGGTGCCGCGCTTCGTCGCTCGCCTGCTCGCCGAGGTTGTCGACGTCGCCCCCTGAGCCTTGCGCAGCTACCTGGCCTGCCGGTTGGCGAGGCGCAGCCGCAGGGCGTTGAGCTTGATGAAGCCGGCGGCGTCGCGCTGGTCGTAGACGGTGTCGGCCTCGAAGGTCGCGACGGACTGGTCGTAGAGGCTCTTCGGCGCCTTGCGCCCGGTGACGATGACGTTGCCCTTGTAGAGCTTCAGCCGGGCCGTCCCGGTCACCGCCCGCTGGGTATGGTCGATGAGCGCCTGCAGCGCCTCGCGCTCCGGCGCAAACCAGAAGCCGTTGTAGATCAGCTCGGCGTAGCGGGGCATGAGCTCGTCCTTGAGGTGCGCCGCCTCGCGGTCGAGGGTGAGACTCTCGACCGCCCGGTGGGCGTGGAGCAGCACGGTTCCCCCCGGGGTCTCGTAGACGCCCCGCGACTTCATGCCGACGAAGCGGTTCTCGACCATATCCACGCGGCCGACGCCGTTGGCCCCCGCGATCGCATTCAGCCGCTCCAGCAACGTCGCCGGCGACAGCGCCTCCCCGTCCAAAGACACCGGATCGCCCGCCTCGTAGCCTACCTCCACGACGGTTGCCTGGTCCGGCGCGGCCTCGGGCGAAACGGTTCGCAGGAACATCTCCTCGCCGGGCTCGACCCAAGGGTCCTCCAGCGCCTTGCCCTCATAGGAAATGTGCAGAAGGTTGGCGTCCATGGAATACGGCGCCTCGCCCCGTCGGTCGGTGGGCACCGGGATCTGATGCGCCTGGGCATAAGCCACCAGCTTCGCCCGCGAATCCAGGTCCCATTCGCGCCAGGGCGCGATCACCTGGATGTCCGGCTTCAGCGCGTAGTAGGTGAGCTCGAAGCGGACCTGATCGTTCCCCTTGCCGGTCGAGCCATGGGCGACGGCATCGGCGCCGACGGCCTCGGCGATCTCGATCTGCCGCTTGGCGATCAGCGGCCGGGCGATCGACGTGCCGAGCAGGTAAGTCCCCTCGTAGAGGGTGTTGGCGCGCAGCATCGGGAAGACGTATTCGCGAACGAAGGTCTCGCGCAGATCCTCGACGAAGATCTGCTTCACGCCCATCAACTCCGCCTTCTGCCGGGCCGGTTCCAGTTCCTCGCCCTGGCCGACGTCGGCGGTGAAGGTGACGACCTCGCAGTCGTAGGCGTCGCGCAGCCAGCGCAGGATCACGGAGGTATCGAGCCCGCCTGAGTAGGCGAGCACCACCTTGCTTTGCCGTCCGCTCTCGCGCCATGTCTGCTGGTCCCCGCCCTGGTTGAGAAAGCGGCGCAGTATAGGCGACAGGCGCCTTACGGCAAGCGTGTGGCCAGGATCCAGCAGGACGAAGAGGGTGGTCGCAGCGAGCGCTTGGCCGGCCGCGCTAACGGGGCGGCGAGCCGATGACGTCGCGGCAGAACAGCGACCGTCCAATGGCTTCGTCGTAGACCCAGGCGTTGGCGTTCGCTTGGCAATGCTGACGCAGAGCGTCCGGGCGCGCCGCGCTGTTGAACTCCTGGCCGAGCGCGTTGCGCACCTGCTGTAGCCCCGGGCTCCCCGCCTGGGCGCTGCCCGCCTTGCGCGGGAGTTCCCGGAGCCATTCCGCCCGGCGCAGGCTGCGCGGCAGGGGCAGGTGGCGAGGTAGCTGAAACCGTCGGGGACGCCGGCCTCGGGGCTTCGACGCTTGCGCCGATGCGGCGAAGCAGATCGACCGAGACGATGCCGTCCCGGGGGATGCCGGCCACCGCCTGATAACGCTTCACCGCGTCCGCCGTCAGCGGCCCGGCGAAGCCGGTGATGGGGCCCCTGTAGTAGCCGAGCTGGCCGAGCCTCCGTTGCGCCGCGCTCACCCAGGCCTGTGGCGCGTCGCCTGCCGCCGCGCCGGCGCCAGCCGCAGCCGCAGGACCGGCCGTCGCCGAAGCGTTGGCGGTTGCCGGGAACGCCTCAGATGCCGGTTCGGTCAGGCTCCCAGCAGGGTGCGCGGCCACGGGCGCGCCGGCAGCAGGACGTGCGATCGGGTTGACCAAGAGTCCCGTCATCGTGACATAGGGCTCGGCCGGCAACGGCGGTTGGGCCGACCGATCGCCGGTGAGCGAAGCGGATCCATCGCCGGTGAGCGAAGCGGATCCATCAACGGTGAGCCCGCCGGCGGCGAGAGCGGGCGCAGCAGCGGCCACTCCCGTAGCCGTGCGCGGGTTCTCGGGCTGCCGGCCATGGGACGCGGGCGGAGGAGCGGCGGCGGCACTCCCAGCCGCTGCGGTGGAAGCCCTGCGCGCCTGCGCGGCAAGCGGCTGCTCCGCCCCTCCCACCGCTCCGGCGGTTGCGTCGGCAGCGTTCGCCTGCATCAGCCGGTCGAGCATGGCGTGGCGGCCGGCCAGTGCGGCGATGGCGAGCGGGCCGAGGCCGTTCCTGCCTGGCAGGTTGGGATCGGCGCCGGCCTCCAGCAGAACATCGACGATCTCCGGCGTCCCGTGCAGCACCGCCTTGTTCAGCAGAATCTCGCCTTCAGCATCCGCGCCATCCGGATCGCCGGCGGCGGCGAGATATTGGCGCACGGCCGCAACGTCGTGCGCCCGGATCGCCAGCGCCGCCCGCGCGACAGGGTCCAGCTGGCCAGGAGGCTGCGCCGCGGACGGAGCAGGGGCCGCTTCCGGGACCCGCAGGTCCGGAACCCAGCCGCCGTACCACAAGGTCGCGGCGCCCGCGGCCATCATTGCGGCGAGTAAAAGCACGGCGACGACGGCGAAGCGCGGCATGCGTCCCTATTCCCGACAACCAGGGCCGTCTGAAGTTGCCGCTGGCGCGGTCTTAGCCAGAACGTCTCAAGTTCAACCTGCACTGTCAACGATTGTTGCCGATGCTCGCGCTAGGCCGGATGCGGGCGGCCGAGGCTGAGGAACATCCATCGGCAAGACCGGGAAATGTCTCGCAAGCTGAACCTCACCGCGCCCAAATGGGGGTTATGGCGAGGGTATCGCTATAGTAGTATATGTAGCAGTTGACGCTACTCCAGGCGGTCCATGCACCCACTTCGCGAGGCCCGTGCCGGCGACTTGCCGGCCCCGGTCGCGGTCATTCCCAGCGAGAGCGACCTCATCGGCCTCAGCACGGAGGCCATGGCCCGCCTCCTCATCGACCTGGCCCACAGCAATCCGATGTTGGCGAGCCAGCTTCGCCGGAGGCTCGATGCGTTGCCGCCCCCGCCCGCCGCGGAGCGGGCGCCGGCGCGCAACGATCCCGCCGCGTCGCTCGTGGGCGACAGTCCCGCGATGCGCCGGGTCAGAAGAGAAGTCCGCCAGTATGCCGCCACCGATGCGGCGGTGCTGATCACCGGTGAGACCGGAACCGGCAAGGAGCTGGCCGCCCGGGCGGTTCACGGTCTTTCCCGCTGCGCCCGCGGCCCTTTCGTTGCGGTCAACTGTGCCGGGCTGCCGCCGGCCCTGGTGTCTTCGGAGCTGTTCGGGCACGAGAAGGGCGCCTTCACCGGGGCGCATCAGCGCAAGCTCGGCCGGATCGAGGCCGCCCGCGGCGGAACGATCTTTCTCGACGAGATCGGCGACTTCCCGTTCGAGATCCAGGCGCACCTCCTCCGCTTCCTCCAGGAGAAGACGATCGAACGCGTGGGCGCCTGCCATCCGGTCGCGGTCGATGTCCGGGTCATCGCCGCCACCAACAGGGATCTCGCCCAAGAGGTGAAGGAGGGACGCTTCCGCGAGGATCTCTACTATCGCCTGCACGTGCTGCGCCTGCATCTCCCGCCACTGCGCGATCGAGACGGCGACGTGGAGTCGCTGAGCCGGCACTACCTCGCCGAGTTCCGCACCGGACCGGCCATGAGCTTCGCGCTGGAGGCGATGGACGCGCTCCGCGCCCATCCATGGCCCGGCAACGTCCGGGAACTGATGGGGCGGGTGCGCCGCGCCGCGGTGACCGCGGAGCAGAGCGAGATCCGCCCCGGCGACCTCGGCTTTGCTCGCGCCGAGCGGCGAAGGCAGCGGCGCCCCGACGCCGGCCCGCTGCCGCCAAGCCTCGAGGCCTCCGCCGACCCGGCCCTCGTTCGACCGGCCGGGGTCGCATCAGTCGACCCGGGGGCCGCGAACGGCGAGCGCTTCTCCCTGCTCAGGGACGCGCTGCCGGCGACGCTCGCCGCGGCCAAGCGCGACGTCGAGGCCTGGATGGTGCGCGCCAGCCTGGACTTTAGCGGCAACAACGTCACGCTGGCGGCCGAGCGGCTCGGCGTGTCGCGGGTCACCCTCTACCGGCTGCTCGAACGCCACGGCGTGCGGCACGACCGAGCCGGCTAGTGCGCCACCCGATAGGCCGTCCGCAGCAGGTCCAAAAGGTCGAAGATCCTCGCCACGTAGTGGTCGCGAACAGCAAAGGCGCGCTGATCGCGGCCCTTGAGCTGGTCGCCGAGGACGTCGATCAGGTGATGCAGCCGCTTGCGGTGCAGGCCCGTCTTCCGCAGCAGCGGATCGCTGAGGATGCCGGCGAACGCGGTCGTCGCCGCGGCAACCACCATGAGCCCGCCGGTGACCCCGACCACCAGCGCCGCGGACGGAGCAGCGGCGAAGACACCGTACCAAAGGCCGCCGAGGCCTGCGCCCAGGGGAAAGCCCGCGACCGCCGCCTGATGGGCGATCGCCGCGGCAAGCGCCGGCCCCAGCGACAGGGCTCCCGGCGTCAGCTCCTTCAACACTGTGGCGCCGGTCCCGGCGAGAAGGAGATTGTTCACCACCTCGGCCGCGGCGGTGCGAGAGCCGGTGTAGCTCGCGAGCAGCTCCGTCAGCCGGGCGCGCACCTCTGGATCGGAGCGATGGCGCTCGACGGCTGAGGCGATGCCGGAGGCGATGGCGGTAAACGCGCTGGCCAGTCTCGGATCGGCGAGCATGGCTTCCGCCAGAGCATCGCGGTGCGACCGGCGTTCGCCGTCCTCGTACGGCAACTCTAGCAGCCGGGTGTGCAGCCGCCAGGTCAGCTCCCGGGAAACGTCGGTATCGAAGAAGATCTTGCGCGACCCCAGCCAATCGGCCGCTCGCTCGGCGCCGAGCTGCTTCAGCCCCGCGGCGCCCATCCGGCTGAGCAGGTACGGAACTGCCAAGGCGACATTGGCCGGCGCGCGGAGGACGTCGTAGCCGAGCGCCTTCCGGTGCAGCCGCAGCGAGCCAGCGAAGGAGTAGCTCTCGTCGACGAAGGCGGCGACCTGGTCGTGTCGCGAGAGGATGTAGCGGTCGATGCCGGCCTCGACGATTGCCGCCGCCTGATCCCTGGTCAGGGGCTGCAGGGCGCCGCTCTCTTCGGGCTCAGCCGTGGGTGCCGCTTCCATGGCCGCAAGATAAGCGCACGCCAGAGAAGGCGCGAGATCTGCCCACCTCATTAGCCCTCGCAACTCAGGGGCCGAGCCGGCATATTATCGCCCATGAGCTTATCGCCCATGAGCGCGCAGTTGGCGGTGAGACGGCGAGGCCTGATCGCCGTTGTTGTGGTGGCGGCGGCGCTGCTTGCCGCAGGGTGCGGGCGGAAAGGCCCTCCGGAGCCCCCGCCTGGCGCAGATTATCCGCGTCAATATCCGTCTCGTTGAGCAGGCCGAGAGGCGATCCGTGGATCATTTCGTATACCGGCGTCAGCGTCTCCACGCCGAGGACGTGCCGCTGGAGGTCATCGCCGAACGGGTGAAGACGCCGGTCTACGTCTATTCAACGGCGACGATGGAGCGGCACTACCGAGTATTCGCGGAAGCCCTCACGGGGCTGCCCTCGACCATCTGCTACGCGGTGAAAGCCAACAGCAACATCGCCGTGATCCGCACGCTCGCCCGTCTCGGGGCTGGCGCCGACGTGGTGTCCGGTGGCGAGTTGCGGGCGGCGCTGGCGGCGGGCGTGCCCGGCAACCGCATCGTCTACTCCGGCATTGGCAAGACCGCCGAGGAGATGGCCGCTGCGCTGCGTGCCGGCGTCATGCAGATCAACGTCGAGAGCGAGCCTGAGCTCGAGGCCCTCGATGCAGTCGCCCGCGCCACCGGTCACAGGGCGCAGGTGGCGATCCGCATCAACCCTGACGTAGACGCCAACACCCACGCGAAGATTTCCACCGGCAGAAGCGAAAACAAGTTCGGCATCGAGTGGACGGGCGCGCATCGCGTCTACGCCCGAGCCGCGGCCATGCCGGGGATCGCCGTGGTCGGCGCCGCCGTGCACATTGGCTCGCAGCTCACCGACCTCGAGCCCTATCGCACCGCCTTCCACCGGCTGCGCGACCTGGTCGCGATGCTCCGGGCCGACGGCCACCGTATCGACACGCTCGACCTCGGTGGTGGCCTCGGCATTCCGTACGGGACGGAGAACGTGCCGGTGCCGACACCGGCGGCCTACGCGGACACCATTCGCTCGACCGTCGGCGACCTCGGCTGCCGGCTGATCCTGGAGCCGGGGCGGGTGCTGGTCGGCAACGCCGGCGTGCTGCTGACCCGAGTGCTGTACGTCAAGGAGGGATCGACCCGAACCTTCATCATCGTCGACGCGGCGATGAACGACCTGATGCGCCCAGCCCTCTACGCCGCATACCACGCCATTGTCCCGGTGGCCCAGCCTGACGATTATGCGCTCCTGCGCGATGTCGATGTCGTCGGGCCCGTCTGCGAGACCGCCGATACCTTCGCCACCGACCGGCCGCTGCCGCCGGTTGCCGCCGGGGACCTGCTGGCGCTGCGCAGCGCCGGCGCCTACGGCGCGGTCATGGCTTCGACTTATAACGTCCGCCCGCTGGTCCCCGAGGTCCTGGTCTCGGGCGACCGGTTCGCCGTCATCCGCCCGAGGATGAACGTCGAGGAGTTACTGGTGCGCGAGCGCATTCCCGGCTGGATGCGCCAGGATGACGAGATGGCCTTGGCCCCAGCCGGGGGAGAACTGTGACGGCGGGACCGCCCGAGTCCTACCGCCGGCTGCTGGCCTATGCTGGCGCCGCCCTCCTCTGGGAACGCCTCTGGCCGCGGCTTTGGCCGTTCGTCACCATCGTCGGCCTGTTCTTCGCCATGGCGCTGCTCGACGTCCTGCCGGGGCTGCCCGGGTGGGTACATCTCGCCGTCCTTGTGGTGTTGGCCGCCGCTGCCCTCGCTGCCCTCCTCCATGCCGCTCGCGGCCTCCGCCTGCCGGACCGGGCCGCGTGCCGGCGCAGGCTGGAGCGCGACAGCGAGCTTGCCCATCGCCCGCTCTCGGCGATGGAGGACAGGCTCGCAGCCGGTGGCGATGATCCGCTGGCACAGTCGCTCTGGACGCTGCATCGGCAACGCCTCGCCGAAGCGGCGGGCCGTCTCGCCGTCAAGCCGCCGTCGCCCGGGGTGCCCCGGCTAGAGCCATGGGGGCTGCGCGCCGCGGTCGTCCTGCTGCTGGCGATCGGCCTGGCCGCCGGCGGCGGAGCCGGTGCCGAACGGCTGTGGCGCGCATTGACTCCGGCCATCGCAATGGCCCAGGGGCCGGAGACCAGCGTCGAGATCTGGATCACGCCGCCGGCTTACACAGGGGCGGCGCCACTCCTGCTTGCTCACCGCACGGGCGCTGCCGCCGGCTCGCCCTCTGCCGAGGGCGCCGGCGCGACGGTGACGGTTCCAACCGGAAGCAACCTGCTGGCGCAGGTCAGTGGCGTGCGCGGTCAGCCCCGCCTTCTCGTTGGCGAGGAGGAAATGGACTTTGCCGCGCTTGCTCGCGATGGCGGCCGGGGCAGCGCGTATCGGACCGAGACGATCATCAGCGGCGGCGATCGACTCCAGGTGACGGCGGGGTTGCGCACAGTTGCCGGCTGGCCGCTGCGGGTGGTGTCGGACGAGCCGCCGTCGGCCGCCTTTGCCGAACCTCCGGAGGCCACCGGCAACGGCGCCCTGCGGCTCGCCTACACCGCAGCCGACGACTACGGCGTGCAGTCCCTGACGGCGGAAATTCGGCGGCAAGGGATGTCGCAGAGCGCGGACGAGGATGAAGCCGACGACGACGTTGTTCGCTTCGACCTGGCCCTGCCGGCCGCCGCGGACGGCGCGCTTGCCGGCACGGCGACCGAGGATCTGTCGGAGCATGCCTGGGCGGGCGAGCGGGTCCGCATCCGCCTCGTCGCCAGCGATGCCGTCGAGCAGCAAGGGGTGAGCGACGAGGTGCAGGCGGTCCTGCCGGAACGCGCCTTCCGCCATCCCGTAGCCCAGGCGATCGTCGCCGAGCGCAAGCGCCTCGCTCCGGCTTCGCCGGCGGCTTTCCGCGCCGAGGTCGCGGCGAGGCTTGAGGAGATCGGCCGGCGCCCCGAAACGTTCGATCGGGATGTCGTCGTCTCGCTGGCCCTAGGGATTGCGGCGGCGCGGCTGCTGCACGACGCCGGCGGCGCCGCCTCCGTCCGGGAGCTGCTTTGGGCCACCGCCCTTACGCTCGACGAGGGTGACGTCCCCCGCGCGGAACGGGCTCTCGCCGAGGCGCGCGACAAGCTGCGACAGGCGCTCGAGAGCGATGCCGAGGAGGCGGAGATCGAGCGTCTGGCAGACGCACTGGAGCAGGCGTTGACGCAATACATTAACGCCGTGGCCGAGGAGCTGGCGCGCAGGGGCGGGGCGCTGACGTCTCCCCTGCAGGTCGACGCCATGCTGGGATCGGACGAGCTTCGCGACATCGTCGATACGGTCCGCGAAATGGCCCGCACCGGTGCCCGCGACGGGGCCCGCGAGCTTCTGGACCAGTTGCAGGCGATGCTTGATGGTCTGCGCAACGGCCTGGAGGCCGCCACCGATACCACCGCCATGGCCGAAGCCGCGGCACTGATGCAGGCGCTGGGGACTCTTGCCTCACGCCAGCAGGGCCTGCTCGACCAGACCTTTGCCAGGATGCGCGAGGCGGAGAACGCGCCATGGGAACTGCGTCCCAAGGCGCAGGGGCGCAACCGCAGCACAGAAGCCGGCGCCAGCGCCCAGGCGGATCTGCGCCAGGAGCTGGGAGGAGTGGCCGAGCGGCTACAATCGTTCCTCGGCGCCGTTCCGGGCGCCCTGGGTGCAGCCGACAAGGCTATGAGCGAAGCGGCGCAAGCGCTTGGCCGGGGAGATCTCGAGGCCGGCAGCACCGCGCAGGGGGAGGCCTTGCAGGCTCTGCGCGAAGCACAGCAGGGGGCCGGGCAGGCCATGGGCCGGCGCCTCGGCGGCGGCATGGCGCTTGTTCCTGGGAGCGGACGCGGCGGCGACATCTTCGGCCGTTCCCCCGGCGGCGCCCGTGGCCTCGGCATCGGCGAGGTCGAAATCCCCGACCAGGGGAAGCTGCGCCGGGCCAGCGAGATCCTGGAGGAATTGCGCCGGCGCGCCGGCGAGCGCTCTCGGCCGGAAGCCGAGCTTGACTATATCGAGCGCCTGCTCCGCCGGTTCTAGTCGCTCGCTCAGTCGTCTACGGATGGGGACGGATTTTGACGCCGGTTGCCGGGCCTGATCAGCAACTCGCGTGCGAGCGGTCCACAGTGGATCAGGACGGCTCGAGCCGGGGCGCGAGGCTGACCTTGATCCGCTCCGCGGTGTCGGCAGGATTGCTGATGCGCGCCTCGAAGCGGACCGTTTCCCCGACCGGCAGGTTTTCGCCCGGCGGAACCACGACCACCTCCTGCACCTCGGCGTCGCTACCGTCGACGAGCACGACCCGGACCATCGGCAGGCTGCGTGGCTGCTCCGCGATGTTGGCGAGATCGCCGGCAACTGTGAGGATCTGCTCGCCGTCGCTCCAAGACCGCGTCGAGCTTACGTCGCGGATCTCGAGACCCTCGGCAAAGCTTTCTCCGGACGCCAGCCCGACGGCGCTATAGAAGCCGGAGGCTGCAGGGAACGCAGCCAGCACCAGCCCACGGGTGGCGGCGAGCAGGCCAACGCTGACGAGGAGGGTGGCCGCGACCGCTCCCACCGCCAGCAAGCCCGCGCCGGGCCGGCGCAAGAGCGCGGGCTTTGCTGGTGGGGCGGCCTCACCGTCGTCATCGGGCGGCGGCGGCAGAGTGACTGACTCATCGGCGGAGGATACATTCAGCGCCCGTGCCGGCTCGACGGCCGGAACCGCATCCTGCTTCGCCACCTCTCCCTGCGCCTGAGAAGACCTCGCGACCCCGGCCCGCCAGCCCGCGTCTTCGACCGCAGGCGGCGCCGGCTTGAGAGGATCGACCCCCGCGGCATCGGCGTCGGCAGTGTCGGCATCGGCGCCGTTCAGCAGGGCGTCCAACTGTCGCGACGACAGCCTGCCGCCGCGGGAGAGCGGGTCGTCGCCCATGGCCGCCGCGACAGGAGATGCAGGATATAGGGCGGTCACGGGCGCGGGCCCTGGCGACGGCCGGGGCGCAGCCTCAGGCTCGACAGCGAGCGGCCGCGCTCGGGCCCGCCGCATCTCCTCCTTCTCGCGAGCCCGAGGACGGGCACCCGAGGCGACCTCTGCCCGAGGCACGGCGGAGGGAGGCGTGGGCCCCGGCCGCGGACCGTCACGGCCGAACGACGCGGCCAGCAGGCGCAGTGCGTCGTCGTGGTCGGGAAGCGCCGCCGCAGGCGTATGCAGCCATTCCCGATCGCAGTTCGAACATCGCACCGTGAGCGATTCGGCGGCAAGCTCGTCGGCATCGACGCCGTACAAGATCCCGCAACGCGGGCAGACGATGATCATGAGGCCGAGAATTATGTTACGGTGTACACCCTTATAGGCCCACACCGCCGGTGAAGCAAGTCATAGCGGTTGGCGCTGGCTCTCTGATGCAAATCTTGACGCGCAACCACGCGCGAAGCACACGATGCAGCGAAGAATTCATTTACCCCGTATGGGAAGGGAACGCGCCAGCGAGAAGCAGGCGGCGGTCCAGGAGCGGCTACGCGCGGATGCGGGGCGTGGCGGGCAGCGGGTGCCGAATGGGCCGATGAGTTCCACGGCCTTCCGCCGCCGCTGGCGCGCCGCCCTCCCCGCCGCGGTCCTGGCAGCCCTCGTCGTCTCGATTGCCTGGGCCGGCGGGCTGATGCGCTTTGCCGCCGCCATCCCCACCGCGGTTGGCGACGCCGAGAGCCGCACCGACGCCATCGTCGTCCTGACCGGCGGCAGCGAGCGGCTGGCGACGGGGGTCTCGCTGCTGAGCCGGGGCCTGGCGCAGCGGGTCTTCGTTTCCGGGGTGCACCCCGACGTGGACGCCCGCGCGATGCTGAATGCGGCAGGTGGGGCCCGGCCGGAGCTGATGGATCGGATCGAGGCCGGCCACGGCGCTCGCGACACCGCCGGCAACGCCAGCGAGACCGCCGCCTGGATCCGTGGCCACGGCTACCGCTCGCTGCGGCTGGTCACCGCCAGCTACCACATGCCGCGCAGCCTGCTGGAGTTCGGCCAGGCCCTGCCGGAGGCCACCATCGTGCCGCACCCGGTTTTTCCGAGCCACGTCATGCAGGCCCGCTGGTGGCTCTGGCCCGGAACCGCCGGGCTGATCATCGGCGAGTACCACAAGTTCCTGTGGTCGTGGCTGCGGCTTGGCGTCGTTCATTTTGCTGAGGGGCCCCCGCGCCCGGGCCCCGGCGGGACGACATGATCACCGCGATCCGCTCCTACGCTTTCTCCCTGCTCGCCCTGATCTGGACCGTAGGGCTGTCGGTCCTCTACCTCCCGCTGCTGGCGGCGCCCAGGCACGTCCACGGCGTCGCCGTCAGGATCTGGGCGCAGGGGATGTTGGTCCTGCTCAGCGGGGTCTGCGGTCTTCGCCATCGCATCGAGGGCAGGGAGAACATCCCGCGTGGGGCCGCGATCATCGCCGCCAAGCACCAGTCGGCATGGGAGACGATCGCGCTCGGGGCAATCCTGGAGCGGCCCGTCTTCATCCTGAAGAAGGAGTTGCTCGCTGTCCCGCTCGTTGGCTGGCATTTCCGCAAGGCCGGCAACATCCCCGTCGACCGGTCCTTGGGCGCCAAGGCGCTGAGGGCAATGATCCCGAAGGCCGAAGCCGCCATCGCTGCGGGTCACCAGGTCATCGTCTTCCCCGAGGGCACCCGCGTCGGGGTGGACGAAAGGCACCCGTACCAGCCGGGGATCGCCGCGCTTTATCTTCGAACTCGAGGCGCCGCTGATCCCGGTGGCGCTGGATTCGGGCCGCTTCTGGGGCCGGCGCAGCGCGATCAAACGTCCGGGCACGATCACCCTCGCCTTTCTACCCCCGATGCCGCCAGGGCTTGACCGGCGCGCCTTCATGCGTGAGCTCGAAGCCCGCATTGAAGGCAACGCCCGGCGCCTGCTCGCCGACAGCCGCCAACCCGAGGCGGCGGCTTGACACAAATGATGCAAAGGCGAAGCTTCCGCGCCATCTACGAACAAAGTAAGAACACCTGTCGTTGACGGTTGCCGAACCGAGGCCCTAAACTGGGCGGACCGCGCACGAACGAGGAGGCTCACCGGTCATGCAGCTCGCGCCGGTCTCGCAGCAGATCTGGGAGATGAAATACCGGCTGAAGACCAGCGACGGTCGCCCGATCGACCGCGCGGTGGGGGACACCTGGCGCCGCGTGGCCCGGGCGCTCGCACAGCCCGAGCGCGATCCGGCGCTCTGGGAGGACCGGTTCTTCGCTGCCATGGAGGATTTCAAGTTCCTCCCCGCCGGCCGCATCCTGTCCGGCGCCGGCGCCAACCGGCGGGTGACGCTGTTCAACTGCTTCGTCATGGGCGACATCCCCGACGACATGGCCGGCATCTTCGAGCACCTGAAGCAGGCGGCGCTGACCATGCAGCAGGGCGGCGGCATCGGCTACGACTTCTCGACGCTCAGGCCCAAGGGCGCGCCGGTGCATGGCGTCGGCGCCGATGCGTCGGGTCCACTGTCCTTCATGGACGTGTGGGACGCCATGTGCCGCACGATCATGAGCGCGGGCTCGCGCCGCGGCGCGATGATGGCGGTGATGCGCTGCGACCACCCGGACATCGAGGCGTTCATCGAGGCCAAGCGCGAGCCGGGGCGACTGCGCATGTTCAACCTTTCGGTGCTCGCCTCCGACGCCTTCATGCAGGCGGTGCGGGAGGACGCGGCCTGGGAGCTGACCTTCGCCGGCGTCGTCTACCGCAGCGTCCAGGCGCGGGCGCTGTGGGAGAGGATCATGCGCGCAACCTACGCCTATGCCGAGCCCGGCGTGATCTTCATCGACCGGATCAACCGCCTCAACAACCTCGCCTACTGCGAGCACATCCACGCCACCAACCCCTGCGGCGAGCAGCCGCTGCCGGCCTATGGCACCTGCCTGCTGGGCTCGGTGAACCTGGCGCGGCTGGTCGAGAACCCGTTTACCGCCGAGGCCCGCATCGGCGAGGCCGCACTGGCCGACCTGGTCACGACCGCGGTGCGGATGCTAGACAACGTCATCGAGGTGTCCGGCTATCCGCTTCCCGAGCACGAGGCGGAAGCCCGGGCCAAGCGGCGCATCGGCCTCGGCATCACCGGCCTCGCCGACGCCCTGATCATGTGCGCCGCCCGCTACGGCAGCGACCGGGCGGTGGCGCTGACCGAAGCCTGGATGCGGACGATCCAGCGCGCCGCCTACCTCGCCTCGGCAGCGCTGGCCGCGGAGAAGGGCGCCTTTCCGCTCTACGACCGCGATGCCTACCTCGCCGGCGAAACCATCGCCGGGCTCGATGCGGACGTCCGCGCCGCCATCGCCTCGCATGGCATCCGCAACGCCCTGCTCACCTCCGTAGCCCCGACCGGCACGGTTTCGCTGTTCGCCGACAACGTCTCCTCCGGCTTGGAGCCGGTGTTCAGCTTCAAGTACGTCCGCCACGTGCTGATGCCCGACGGCAGCCGGCGCGAGGAGGAGGTGACGGACTACGCCTATCGTCAGTTCCGCCGCCATGCCGGCGAGGCGGTGGCGTTGCCCGGCGCCTTCGTCGACACCCAGGACCTCACCCCGCGCGACCATCTGGTCATGCAGGCAGCGGTGCAGGCCTACGTCGACAGCTCCATCTCCAAGACCATCAACTGCCCGGGCGAGATTGGCTTCGACGACTTCCGCGAGATCTACCTCCAGGCCTATGAACTCGGCTGCAAAGGCTGCACCACCTACCGGCCAAACGAGGTCACCGGCGCGGTCCTGGAGGTGCGCCCCGCCGCAACCCTGACCGAGACCGGATCCGGGACCGGATCCGAGACCGGGGCCGCGTCCCCGCCGGCGGAGTTGGCGCCCGACGAGGCGGAGGGCGCGGTGCTTGCGGCGGCGCGAGAGCGCGACATCGACGCCGGCGCGATCGTCCAGATGTTCCGCCCGCTCGACCGGCCAGTCGCGCTTCCCGGCAAGACCTACAAGGTCAAGTGGCCCGAAAGCGACCACGCCATCTACATCACCGTCAACGACATCATCCAGGACGGCCGCCGCCGGCCGTTCGAGGTGTTCATCAACTCCAAGAACATGGAGCACTACGCCTGGACAGTGGCGCTGACGCGGATGATCTCGGCGGTGTTCCGCCGCGGCGGCGACGTCGCCTTCGTCGTCGAGGAGCTCAAGGCCGTGTTCGACCCGCGCGGCGGCCAGTGGATGGGCGGGCGCTACGTCCCGAGCCTGCTCGCCGCCATCGGCGAGGTCATCGAGCGGCACATGATCGACATCGGCTTCCTGCCGCTGGCCGCCGACGCCGACGGAACGGTCCCGGCCGACAGCCAGACGCAGGCGCGGGTTGCCGCGGGCCCGCCGGGCTTACGATCCCAGGGCGGCTCGAGCCCCTCGGGCCGCTTCCGCCAGTGCCCCAAGTGCGGCGCGCCCACCTTGGTCCGCCAGGAGGACTGCGATACCTGCGCGAGCTGCGGCTACTCCAAGTGCAGCTAAACTCAGCTAGAGCAAGTTGCCGCGAGGTTAGACCTCAACCCTATGGCGCCATCCTTATTTCAGCCGTCTGGCCGTACTTGTACGCCTCCACGAGATAGGCGTGGACCTGGTGCCAGCTCGGGGCAGGATTACCCGCACGAGCGAGCCGAAGATCTGGATTGCCGGGACTTCCGCCCGGCCATGACGGATGAGGAGGTGGTGCAGGAGCCCGCTCCGCCCACCGTCATGCCGTGCGTGTCGGAGCGAGCCCGCAGGCGACGGATCAGGGTTCTGAGGGCCGAAAAAACCAAGCTTAACGAGGCTGCCCGCCGGTTCTCGTGCGTCAACCTAGCGGCTAGATCCAACGTCCCAAGCAGACGAGCCGTAAAGGGGCGAGGCGGAGCCGGACCCGCCGCCGTACTCAGTGATCCGTTGCCGGCTTCACGGGGAACAACGACACGCATCCCAGAAAGCCGGACCGCCGCCATGCGCTACCTCGTCGCCTATGCCACCGCCGCCGCCGTCTTCCTCGGCCTCGACTTCGCCTGGCTCGGCTTCGTCGCGAAGTCCGCCTACCGGTCCTGGATCGGCGCGCTCATGCGCGACGAGATCCACGTCACCGCGGCCGTCCTCTTCTATCTCGTCTACGTCGTCGGCCTCGTCATCTTCGCCATCAGCCCGGCGCTGAAGGAAGGGGCATGGCAGACAGCGGCCCTTTACGGCGCCCTGTTCGGCTTCTTCGCCTACGGCACCTACGAGCTCACCAACTACGCCACGCTCAAGGACTGGCCGTTGGCCATGGTTGCCGTCGATATGGCCTGGGGCACAGCGCTCAGCGCCATTGCCGCCACAGCCGGCTACGCGGCGGCACGGTAGTTCGTCTGAACTGTCTGGCGCCGCCTGCTTGCTGCACGGTACCCTCCCGCCTCGGCGACCGCCGGAGCGGGAGGGTGTGTTACAGGCGATCAGCCGCTGGCGCGTCTCGGCTCAGCTCGCGGACGCAGACTGCTCCGCCGCTGCCGGCACGGCGACGCGTACCGCGCGCTGCCTGCGCGACCGCCCGCTCAGCGCCTCCCACTCGACGATCAGCCGGCCGCCGGTGGCCTTGTGCTCCTCCTCCCAGGTCTCCAGGAGCTCGAGGCAGGCATGGTCGATGTAGTTAAGGTCGTGGATATTGGCGTGCAGCTCGTAGCTGGGCGGGATCTTCTCCAACGCCTTGGCCAGGTTGGGAAGCTGGATGAAGGTCGCCGCCCCGTGCAGCTTCAACGCGGCCCGTTTCTCCTTGTCGTCGATGGCGATGGCGATATCGAGATGCAGCAGCGAATACAGCAGTTTGGCGAAGGCGAAGCCGATGCCGATGAGCACGCCGTCGAGGAGGTCGGTGGCGACGATCGTGGCCAGCGTGAGCCAGTAGACGATCACCTCGCCCCTGCCGTACTTGCTGAGGTGGCGGATGTGCCCAGGGTCGATCAGCTTCAGCCCAACGACGACAAGGATGCCGGCAAGCGCCGCCAGCGGGATATGCTCCAGCAGGCCGGCGAAGAAGCCGGCGAACACCAGCATCCACACCCCGTGCAGGAGCGCCGACATCCGCGTCCGCGCCCCGGCGGAAACATTGACGCCGCTGCGGGCGATGACGCCGGTCATGGGCAGTGCGCCGAGGAGGCCGCAGAGGCTGTTGCCGACGCCCTGAGCGATCAGCTCCTGGTCGTACTTCGTCTTCGGCCCGCTGTGCATCTTGTCCACCGCCGCGGCGCTGAGCAGCGTTTCGGCGCTGGCGATGAAAGCGATGGCGAGCGCAGCCGTGAACAGCGGCCCGTGGAAGATCTCGCCGAACCCCGCGGGCGAGATGAAGTGCACGGCGTCCAGCAGGTTCGGCGGCACTGAGACATACTTGACCGGCAGGGCCAGGAACCATGCCAACGCCGACGTGACGACGACGGCGACGAGCGGCGCCGGGAGCAGGCGAAGGCGCTGCGGCGCGACCTTCCCCCAGACCAGCGCTAGGACCATGCTTAGGATGCCGATGCCAACGGCGAGATGGCTGGTCGAGCCGTTGATCGGCTGGAGCCACGCGCTTGCGGGCACCGACATCACCGCCTCGCCCAGCCGCTCCAGCTCGCCCGGGAAGATCATGAGGTTCTTCAGTCCATTCCCGAGCGGACTGCCGTCCATCATGATGTAGAGCTGGTTAGCGACGATGGAGACGCCGATCCCGGCTAGCATGCCGTGGATCACCGCCGGCGATACGGCGCGGAACCATAGCCCCATGCCGAAGCCGCCGGCGGCGATCTGAATGATGCCGGCGACCAACACCACCGGGCCCAGCGCCACCAGGCCATGGTCGCGAACCAGCTCCCAGATCAGCACCGCCAGCCCAGCCGCTGGGCCGCTCACCAGAAGCGGCGCGCCGGCGATCAGGCTCACCACCAGGCCGCCAACGATGGCGCCGACGATCCCGAGCGCCGGCGGCACGCCCGAGGCAATGGCGATGCCCATGGACAGCGGCATGGCGATGAGGAATACGACAATGGAGGCCATGAGGTCGGCCGAGAAGCTGCTGCGAACGGGGCCGAAATGATCCCTCATCAGGGCGAGCAGTCCGCCCCGCGGGGCAGTGCCGTCCCCGCCCGTGCCGGCGCCGGCGCCGGCGCGTCCGCCGCCGATGGTGCTCAACTTGACGCGCATAGAGAACTCTCCGCTGGTTAGCCGTTAGGGGTGAACCGAGCCCTCGGGTGCTTCGCCAGACGCGCCCTGCGCGAACAGCGGCACGAAGTCCCCGCGCTGGGGCTCGTAGCTCAGCACCTCGCCGGTCTCGATGAGGTAGAACCAGCCGTGGATCTGCAACTCGCCACGCACACGCCGGGCGGCGACGGATGGGTAGGTCCCGAGGTTCGCCATCTGAACGACGACGTTTTCCTTCGCCGCCTGAAGCACGCGTTCGTCGTCATCGAGGTTGCCCTGGCGTTCGGCAAGGATGCTCTGCGCGGCCTCGGCGTGGGCGAGCCAACTCGCCACCCGCGGCATGCCGTGGACCAGCTCGGGATGCAACAGCCCTTTCATCGCGCCGCAGTGCGAGTGTCCGCAGACGATGACGTGACGAACGCGCAGGGCTGCAACCGCGTACTCGATCGTGGCTTGCTCGCCGCCGCATCCGGCGCCGTGGGCGGGCACGATGTTGCCTGCGTTCCGCAAGACGAAGAGGTCGCCTGCATCGGCCTGCGTAAGCAACTCCGGCAGAATGCGCGAAGTCCGAGCACGTGATCATGAGCACTTCTGGGTGCTGCCCGGCGACAAGAGCCTGAAACCGCTCTCGCTTCTCGGCGAACGCGTTCGCCGAGAAGCGACACGCATGCTCAACTATGCCCTCCATAGTCATCGGGTGAGTATAATAACGCTTTATCATGACCTCCTCCGTTTTTATAGACGCCATTTCTGAGTGAGTAAACGCGTATATTTATTTCAGATACCTATCTTAAATACCTTTCAGGTAATATTCATCTTAAACAAACGGTGAACGGTGCCGATGAACTCTATCGGGACGGTCACATCTGAGTATGTCTATGTTGTGGCGGTTATTGTTGTAACTCTGTGGCGAGTCTGCACAATTTTGCCAGCAGAATGAAGTCTCCTCGCGGTCGCGCTGCTGCCGGCCCCGGCTGGCGCGCGTGCGGCCAGGCGCGCCGGCGCCCTGGGCGCGCCGCCTCCCGCTAAGGCTGCCTCGCTTTAAGAAAGCTGGGGGATAGAGCGAGCGGTGGTCAGCGGCGCCGGGGACGTGGCCCGCGCCTCAGGGACGCAACGGCGGCCTCCAATCATCCGCCGTGTCGTGGTCGGGATGCTGGAAGTCGAAGAGGCGCCTCTGCAGTTCCGCGGCCATGCTGTCCTCGGTCTGCTCGCCCGGCAACGCCACGATGCTCTCGAACCACGGCACCCGGTTCTCGATCCCGTAGTGCCTGCGAGGCGGCGCCTCGGCCGGCACATCGAGCTCCGATGGTCACGTCGATCCAGTCGGAGCCGTGTAAGCGAACCCCAACGGCGTCGCCGCAGGCGGAGCAGAATTAGCGTAGCAGGCCGCCACCGGCGGACTGTCGCACGTCCTGGAAGACTGCCCCCGTGTCCAGGCGAAGTCCTTGCGGCGCACCGCGGCCAGCGGCGCGAACGGCCTGCCGACCCCTTTTGGCACGTGCGGCAGTGACACAAATGGGATCCCTCGGGACGGGAATACAGGCCGTAACGGACGGCTCCACACTGGCAGCCGCCGGTGAGGATGGGTACGCGGGTCCCATTCTCGGTCATCTTTCACTCCGTCCTCTGCCTTGCAATCGCAGTGGCCATCGCGAATAACGGCCTTATCCAGCGGCGGGTCCCGCCGCGCCGCTGCCTCGACGATGACAGAGCGGAGACCCTGCCATGCCGGCTTCCGTCGCCACCGCGACCACATCCTCCTCGCGACCGCGTCAGCACCTTTGCCCCGGCCTCAGCCGCCGCGGTGTCCTTTGGGCCGCCGCTGGAGCCGCGCTGCTTTCCCTGCCGACGCTCCCGCGAGGAGCCGAGGCCGGCCACGCCAACGTCATGCTGCTGAACTGCATGGACTACCGCCTGATCGACGACGTCGGCCGATACATGGATGGCCGCAAGCTCACCGACAACTACGATCAAATCATCCTCGCCGGAGCCTCGCTCGGTGCGCTGACCGGCGCGCAGCCATCTTGGGGCGCAACCTTCTGGTCGCACCTCGATCTGGCGCTCGACCTCCACCATGTGCATTCGCTGATCGTCATAGATCATCGCGACTGCGGCGCTTACAAGCTGCTGTTCGGCGAGGACTACTCCACTGACCCCGCTCGCTGGCAGCATCCGACAGTGGCACAGGTGCGTGCCTTCGAGGGCCGCGTGCAGCGCATAGCGGACCGCCCCGCACGGCAGCCGCCGGTCCGTACCGAGGCCTCGCCATCACGTCCGTCATCGGCCCTCCTCTGCCCAACCGCCGCTACAGTCAGCGCCTCCGAGCTATCCTGGCTCTTCTCCTGCTCGGCGAGGGCGAGGACCCGGTGCAGTGGCCCATCGGCGATGCCGATGGCGTCGAGGTGGGCGATCACGTTCCGCAGGTAGTCGAGGGCGTTGCCGTAGCTGCCGCGCCCCTGGCGGACCAGCGCCGCGGCCTCTGTTGCCGGCAGCGACGCCGACGTACTGGCGATGCGCCGGGATCGGCGACGAAGGCCAGCGCCATCACCCGCCCGCCGCCGTCGAGGCGAACCGGCAGCAGCTTCGGCCGGTACGACCTGGTCGCCATCTCGCGGCGTTCGAGATAGGCCAGCGTGCTCGCATGGTGACCCGGCGCCACCCGGAGCGCCCGCCCGGCGCAGGAGCCGCCACGGTCGAGGCCGAGGACCAGGCCGGGCCGGGCCTCCGTGCCGCGGTTGCGGATCGAGAGGATGCACAAGGATCGGTGATAGCCGCAGAGCAGCGCCGGACGCACCTCGGCGCAGGGGAAGCTCGGCTCCCACATCAGCGAGCCGTAGGCGAAGACCCAGAGCGCGCCGCCGGTCTCGTCGGGGCAGCCGCCCGCCCCCCAGAGAGTGCCGAGCAAACTTTCGCTGGCCGTCACGTCCGGCTGACCATGGCGACGCCGGCCGCCGCCAGCACCATTCCGGCAATTGCCGCAGGGCCCAGGGTCTCGGCGAACAGGAGCCAGGCGAACGCGGCGGTGACGGCCGGCGTCAGGTAGAACAGCGACGCGATGCGGGCGGCGGCGCCGCGGCGGATCAGCAGATGCAGCAGGCTGATGGCGCCGATGGACAAGACCAGTGTCAGCCAGGCGAGGGCGAAGACGAACTCCGCCGCCCAATCCACCCGCATCGTTTCGAACATGAGTGCGATGGGCAGGTAGACGACGGCACAGGCGGCGAATTGCACCGCCGAGCCCGTGCAGAGGTGCATGCTGGCGCCATGGCGTTTTTGATAGAGGGTGCCGGCGGTGATGCCCAGCAGCGCCGCCACCGCCCAGCCGCCGCCGGCGAGATCTCCGGACCGAAGGCTGAGCTTACCGATGACGACGAGCACGACGCCAACGAGCCCAAGGCCCAAGCCCAGCCACTGCTGAGGGGTGATCCGCTCGCCAAGATAGTGGCGCGAAACGGCGGCGGTCAGCAACGGCTGCAGGCCGACGATCAGCGCGGTGATGCCGGCGGGCACGCCGTGGGCGATGGCGGAGAAGACGCCGCCCAGATAGATCCCGTGGATCATCAGCCCCGCCGCCACCGTGCGGCCGATCTGCCCGGGATCCGTGGGCCAAGGCGCCCGGACCAGCACGGCGGCGACGGCGAGGATCGCTGAGACGGCCACAAAGCGGAGCAACAGGAAGGTGAACGGCTCGGCGTGAGGGAGGCCGAACTTGGCGCCGATGAAGCCGGTGCTCCAGAGCACGACGAACGCCGCCGGCATGAGCGCAAGCCAAACTGAGCCTGCGTCGTCGGCCGGCTTCTCCCCCGGCGCTTCGTTCAGGCTCATCGCTATTCCCTAATCTCTCAGCGCTCTTACGCCTAGTTGTCGCATCCGCGCGCACAACCGCCTATAAATGGACAAATTGTGGCAGAGCGGAGTTCACGGCTTGGTGCCCACATGAATCGCAGCGCCCACGCGCATGCGCAAGATGCTCCGTCGGCAATGAAGGCAAACCCGGCCGAAACGCCGACGTGGCGCCCGGGTTTGCGGGCCGGCGGTTTGGCCGCCGCTGCTCTCGCCCTCGCAGTCCTCGGCTACATCGCCTTGTGGGGGGTCACGGCGTTTCAGTTGCGGAGTGGCGTCCTCGACTGGATCGAGGCGCGACAGGCCGAGGGCTACCGGGTCACGCACAGCAGCCTCGGGATCGGCGGCTTTCCCCGTCTGGCGCGGGTGACGGTAGGCGCTCCGGTCATTGCGGCCCCCGACGGCCGCGCACTGAGCTGGTCGTGGGCCGGAGGGCAGGCCGTCATCGAGGCGAGCCCGCTGCACCCCGGCGCTGTGACGGCGCGTCTCTCCGGCGAGGACGCCGTCTCTATCAACGTCGACGGCAAGCTCCGGACCTATCGCGGCGGCGCCGAGGAACTGAGCCTGCGCGCCCACAGCAGTACCGCCTCGCCGTCCCTGTCCTTAAGCATCCGCAGCCTGGCCATGGCGGCGGAGGAGCCCGGGGATCTCGTCGAGGTCGGGCGGCTCAGCGCCAGTACCGAGCTCCTCGATCGTCAAGGGGCGAAGCCCGCACCGGCCTATGGGGTCAAGATCCATGGCGCCGACATCCAGCTCCCGCGGCAATTCGATCTGCCACTCGGTCAAGCGATTGCCGGTGTGGATGCGGAGGCGGTGGTTCGCGGGCTTTTCTCCCCGAGGGGGGACCTTCCTGATGCTCTTGCCCGCTGGCGCGACACCGGCGGAGCGGTGGAGTTGAGCCGGCTGAGCCTGCGCTATGGGCCACTGGCCCTGGAAGGGTCCGGGACCGCCTCGCTCGACGCCGAGATGCAGCCGGTCGGCACCTTCATGGCGCGGATCCAAGGCTACCAGCCGACCCTGTCCGCGCTCGCTGACCGCGGCCTCATCGATGAGCAGGCCGCGGCAAAGGCGAGGATCGCGCTGGCGATCCTCAGCCGTCCTGGTGGCGACGGCGCGCCAGTGCTGAGCGTGCCGCTGAGCCTGCATGAGCGGAGGCTCGCGGTCGGGCCGCTGCCGCTCATGGTGCTGCCCTTGATCGAGTGGCCGCGGGGGCCGAGCCCGCGCACGGGCGAACTGCCGCCGCTGGTTGGCGCGGTCACGGGATATAGGACGGCGCTGCCGATCCGTTACCCCGCTCCGGTCAAGCCGACCGACGGTGTCTTCGCCTCATAGCGGCAGAGGTCGGCCACGACGCAGGTCGGGCACAGGGGTGTCCGCGCCTTGCAAACGTAGCGGCCGTGCAGGATCAGCCAGTGATGGGCGTGGTGAAGCCAGCGCCCGGACGTGCGGCGGAGCAACGCCTCCTCGACCGCCGCCGGGGTTTTGCCGGTGGCAAGCCCGGTCCGGTTGGCGACCCGGAAGACGTGGGTGTCGACTGCGATCGTCGCCTCGCCGAAGGCGACGTTGAGGACGACGTTGGCGGTCTTGCGCCCGACCCCCGGCAGCGCCTCCAGCGCCGCACGGTCGCGCGGCACCGCGCCGCCATGGCGCTCGACCAGGGCCCGGCTCAGGGCGATGACGTTCTTGGCCTTTGTGTTGAACAGGCCGATGGTCTTGATCGCCTCGCGCAGCCCCTCCTCGCCAAGCTCCAGCATCTTCTGCGGCGTGTCGGCTATGCGAAAAAGCCGCTCCGTCGCCTTGTTGACGCCGGCGTCGGTGGCCTGGGCCGACAGCACCACGGCGACGAGCAGGGTGTACGGATCGATGTAAACCAGTTCGCTCTTCGGCGCAGGCGTGACCGCCGCAAGCCTTGCGAAGAAACGCTTCGACCTCCTCGGCGGCCATTGATCCGCCGCCGTCAGCCACCCGCGGCCGCCCTGCATTCCCTCGCAGGGCGCTTGGCGTACACCCTGAGGTTCGTTAAACTCATTCGCGTTTTCCTTCTCACCCCCGGAAAACCATGACCCCAGCAGCCGGCGCGCCCGTCCTCTACAGCGCCATTATCAAGCCGCATCGCAGTGCCGGCATCGCCGGGACGCGGACCCTGCTGCTCCTCATCGCCGCTGCCTGGCTCGTCGTGGGCACCGTCTTCGTCATTGCCGGCGCCTGGCCGGTGGTGCCCTTCCTCGGCCTCGAGATCGCCCTGCTCGCCGGCGCCTTTGCCCTCAACAACAAGGCCGCGAGCGCCGAGGAGACGATCAACCTCACGGCCGCGGCGCTCACCGTGCGCCGCATCGACCACTGGGGCAAGCAGACCGTCTTCTCCTTCCCGCCACAGTGGCTTCAGATCAACACCGATGCCGTCGGCCCGAGGGGGCCACGGCTTGAGCTCCGCTCCCATGGCAGGTCGCTGTTCATCGGCAGCTTCCTTCTCCCCGAGGAACGCCTGGCACTGGCCCGGACACTGCGGCGCGAGCTTGCCCGGCTCACGCAGGTTGCGGCGGCGGAGCTGGAGCCGGCGGCTACGCCTGCGGCTTCCTAAAGGCCGAGCACGTCGCGCATGGAGTAACGCCCGGGGCGGCGGCCTTCCGTCCACAGTGCGGCTCGAACCGCGCCGCGGGCGAAGATCGCCCGGGACGACGCCTTGTGGGTTAGTTCGATCCGCTCGCCCTCGCCGGCGAAGATCAGCGTGTGCTCGCCGACGACGTCGCCGCCGCGCAGGGTGGCGAAGCCGATCTGCCCGCGCGGCCTTGCACCGGTGATGCCGTCGCGCACCCGCGCCGCCACCTCGTCCAGCGCGACGCCGCGGCCGTCCGCGGCCGCCTTGCCGAGCGCCAGCGCCGTTCCGGAGGGCGCGTCGATCTTGTGGCGATGGTGCATCTCGACGATCTCGATGTCGAAGCTCTCGTCGAGGATCGTGGCGACCTGCCGGGCCAGGCCGAGCAGCAGGTTGACGCCGACGCTCATGTTCGCCGCCTGAACCACCGCGACCTTCGCCGCCGCCGCGTCCAGCGCCGCCTCATGCTCCGGCTCGAGCCCGGTCGTGCCGACGACCAGCGCGGTTCCGTGGCCTGCAGCAAGACGGACGTGCTCGGCGATGAGCGCAGGCGTGGTGAAGTCGATCACCACGTCGGCCGCGGCGAACATCGTCTCGGCGTCCCCCGTAATTGCGGCGCCTGCAGGTGCGGCTGCCGCGAGGATGCCGAGGTCGATGCCGATGGCTTCGTGGCCCGGCCGCTCAGTGCCGCCGACCAGACGCGCGGCCGGCGTCTCCAGGACCGCCGCGGCCAGCATCCGGCCCATCCGGCCGGCGCAGCCGGCAATGCCGATGTTCACGGTCATGAAGGTGCTCCCCTGGCGGCTTTATGAACGTCCTCGTCAGCCGCGGAGCGGCACGGAGATATGGCTGGTAGCGAAACCGCCTACTCCTTGAGGTCGTCCCAAAGCTCCTTAACCTTGGCAAAGAAGCCATGGGACTCCGGGCTCTGCTTCTCGCTCGTGCCATTCGCCTCGAACTCCTCGAGTAGCTTGCGCTGCTTCTCGCTGAGCCGCACCGGCGTTTCCACGAACGCCTCGACGAACATGTCGCCGCGGGCCTGCGAGCGCAGCACCGACATCCCCTTGCCGCGCAGACGGAACTGCTCCCCGGTCTGGGTGCCCGCGGGGATGGTGATCTTTGCCCGCTGCCCGTCGATGGTGGGTACCTCGACGTTTCCGCCCAGCGACGCTGTGGTCATTGGGATCGGCATCCGGCAGTAGATGTTGGCGCCGTCGCGCTGGAACAGCCGGTGCGGGGCAACGCCGACGAAGATGTAGAGATCGCCGGCCGGACCACCGCGCAGCCCGGCCTCGCCCTCGCCGGCTAGCCGGATGCGGGTGCCGTCCTCGACGCCAGCCGGGATCGTGACCTGAAGCGTCTTTTGCTTGCGCAAGCGGCCCGAGCCACCGCAGGAGCGGCAGGGGTCCTTGATCACCTGGGCGGTGCCGCCACAGGTGGGGCAAGTGCGCTCGACGGTGAAGAAGCCGGACTGGCTGCGGATGCGCCCCGTACCCCGGCAGGTGGAACAACTTTCGGGGGCGGCGCCGCCCGCGCTGCCGCTGCCGCCGCAGGCATCGCAGCCGGCGACCGACGGAATATCGACAGATTGTTTCTTGCCCCGGAAGGCCTCCTCGAGCGAAATCTGCAGGTCGAAGCGCAGGTCGGAGCCGCGGCCGGCGGCGCGGCCGCCGCGGCGCCCGCCGGTCATGAACTCGCCGAACATCTCCTCGAAAATGTCGGCGAAGCCGGCGCTGCCTGGTCCGCCTGGTCCGCCGGGCCCGCCCTGCTGGAAGGCCGCATGGCCGAAGCGATCGTAGGCGCCGCGCTTCTGGTCGTCCTGGAGGACCTCGTAGGCCTCGTTCAACTCCTTGAACCGCCGTTCGGCCTCATGGTCACCCGGGTTGCGGTCCGGGTGGTACTTCATCGCCAGCTTGCGAAAGGCTTTCTTAATATCGTCCTTGGACGCGCTCCGCTCGACGCCCAAGGTCTTGTAGTAATCTTCTTTCGCCATTGTCGATCCCACACAAACGAAACGCCCGCCGCGGCGTTTTCAGGCGCCAGCGGCGGGACGGCAAATTCCCTCGCTTCGCTCGGCTGCACCGGCCGGAGCCGGGATCAGCTCGCCTTCTTCTCGGGATCGACCTCCTCGAATTCGGCGTCGACCACCTTCTCGCCCGGGGCGCCGGTGTGGCCGTGCTCGCCGCCGGCGGCAGCCCCGGCCGAGGCCTGGCTGTCCTTGTACATCGCCTCACCGAGCTTCATCGACACCTGCGCCAGGTTGTCGGTCTTGGCCTTGATCGCGCCGGTATCCTCGCCCTCCATGACCGAGCGCAACTCGGCGATGGCGCCCTCGATCGCCTGCTTGTCGGCCACGCCGACCTTGTCGCCGTAGTCCTTCAGCGACTTCTCGGTGGCGTGGATCATGGCGTCGGCGTGATTGCGCGCCTCGACCCGCTCGCGCCTGGACTTGTCTTCGGCGGCATGCGCCTCGGCGTCCTTGACCATCCTGTCGATGTCGTTGTCCGAGAGCCCGCCGGAGGCCTGGATGCGGATCTGCTGCTCCTTGGCGGTCGCCTTGTCCTTCGCTGAGACGTTGACGATGCCGTTGGCGTCGATGTCGAACGTGACCTCGATCTGCGGCATGCCGCGCGGCGCAGGCGGGATGCCCACCAGGTCGAACTGGCCGAGCAGCTTGTTGTCCGCCGCCATCTCGCGCTCGCCCTGGAACACGCGGATGGTCACCGCCGTCTGTCCGTCCTCCGCGGTGGAGAACACCTGGCTCTTGCGGGTCGGGATGGTCGTGTTGCGGTCGATCAGCCGGGTGAACACGCCGCCCAGCGTCTCGATGCCGAGCGACAACGGGGTGACGTCGAGGAGCAGCACGTCCTTGACCTCGCCCTTCAGCACCCCGGCCTGGATCGAGGCGCCGATAGCAACGACCTCGTCTGGGTTGACGCCCTTATGCGGCTCGCGGCCGAAGAACTGCTTCACCGCCTCGGCGACCTTCGGCATGCGGGTCATGCCGCCGACGAGGATCACCTCGTTGATCTCGCCGGCCGTAAGTCCAGCGTCCTTCAGGGCCGCGCGGCAGGGGGCGATCGTGCGCTCGACCAGGTCCTCGACCAGGGCCTCCAGCTTCGCCCGCGTCAGCTTGATGTTGAGGTGCTTCGGCCCCGCCTGGTCGGCGGTGATGAAGGGGAGATTGATCTCCGTCTGCATCGTGCTCGACAGCTCGATCTTCGCCTTCTCGGCGGCCTCCTTCAGCCGCTGCAGAGCGAGGCGGTCGCGGCGCAGGTCGATGCCCTGGTCCTTCTTGAACTCGTCGGCGAGGTAATCGAGGATCCGCTGGTCGAAGTCCTCGCCGCCGAGGAAGGTATCGCCGTTGGTCGATTTCACCTCGAAGACGCCGTCGCCGATCTCCAGGATCGAGACGTCGAAGGTGCCGCCGCCGAGGTCGTAGACCGCGATCGTGCCGGCGTGCTTCTTCTCCATGCCATAGGCAAGGGCCGCAGCGGTTGGCTCGTTGATGATGCGCAGCACCTCGAGCCCGGCGATCTTGCCGGCATCCTTGGTTGCCTGGCGCTGGCTGTCGTTGAAGTAGGCGGGCACGGTGATGACCGCCTGGGTGACCGGCTCGCCGAGAAAGCTCTCGGCCGTCTCCTTCATCTTTTGCAGGATGAAGGCGCTGACCTGGCTCGGGCTGTACTTCTTGCCCTGCGCCTCGACCCAGGCGTCGCCATTCGGCCCCTCGACGATCTTGTAGGAGACGAGGCCCTTGTCCTTCTCCGTAACCGGATCACTGTAGCGCCGGCCGATGAGGCGCTTGATGGCGAACAGCGTATTCTCGGGATTGGTCACGGCTTGGCGCTTCGCCGGCTGACCGACCAGCCGTTCACCCGCGTCGGTAAACGCGACCATGGACGGCGTCGTCCGCGCGCCCTCGCTGTTTTCGATGACGCGAACGTCCTTGCCTTCCATAATCGCGACGCAGGAGTTCGTCGTCCCCAAATCGATGCCGATCACCTTGCTCATGACTTACCTCGCTAGTGGCGGAGCCCCGCGGCCCGGACGCGGCGCCACGGAAATCCCCAGGATTATCCTAAAGTTCTGGCCCGGCGGGAAACTGTCGGCGGATATATATGCGGCTGCCGGAACCACCGCAACTGGCCGCCAGCCATTTCGCGATCCCCGCAAGACCCTGAGAAGAAAGGCGTAGATGCCACGTCCGACCGGCGCTAGATCGTCTCGTCGAGCCGTGTTCCGGTGCCGCCCTCGGGCTCGCCCTCAAGCTTGCCATAGGCGCCCGCCGAGGTGCGGCCGCCGAAATCGACCACCTCGCCGCCGCCCGCCTCCGGCTCGGCCGCCGACTGAGCTCCGAGCTTCGGTCCGCCCTTGGAGACACCGACCCGAGCGGGACGCAGCGGCCGGTCGTGGATCATGTAGCCGGGCTCGAGCACATGCACGACGGTCCCGTGCGGCACGGTCTCGTCCGGCACCTCGAACAGCGCCTCATGGACGTGCGGGTCGAACGGCTGCGAAGCCGCCGCGATCGGGGTGATGCCGTAGCGCGCGAGCGTCGCCTGGAGCTCGCGTTCGGTCAGCTCGACGCCGCTGGCCAGGGCATCGAGCCCCGCATCGGTCTGGCGTGCGTCCTGGTCCATGCTATCCAGCGCCCGGCGCAGGTTATCCGCGACCGACAGGACATCGCGGGCAAACCGGCTGATCGCGTATTTGCTCGCGTCCTCGCGGTCGCGCGCGGCGATGCGGCGGACGTTCTCCGTCTCCGCCAGCGCCCGTTTCCACTTCTCGGTCAGTTCCGCCACCTCGGCTTCCGCCTTGGCCAGGCGCTCGGCCGAAGCCTCGCCCTCTGCCGCGGCTTCGGCGCCCGCGGGCATCGCTGCTTCCGCCGGAGCCTCCCCGACCCCGACCTGCACCTCAGCGGCGCCTTCCGGTTCGTTGTCCTGTTGTGGTCCTATCATCCTGGTCATCCTCACCCAATCATCCGGCCGACCAGCTTCGCCGTGTAATCGACCATTGGAATAATCCGCGCGTAGTTCATCCGGTTCGGCCCGATCACCCCGATCGCCCCGACGATCCGTTTGCGGCTGTCACGGTAGGAGCTCACGATCATCGAGCAACCGGCGACGTTGAACAAGGCATTGCCGGCGCCGATAAAGATCTGCACGCCGTGTGCGGCGTCAACCATCGACAGCACCTTGATCATCATCTCCTTGGTCTCCAGCGCCGCGAACAGCGAGCGGATGTGCTCGAGCTCGCCGATGGCGTGGATGTCCTCCAGCAGGTTGGCTTGGCCGCGCAGGATCAGGGCGCCGGCCTCGCCGCCGCTCCAGATGGCGAGGCCGGACTCGACGACCTTGCTCGTCAGCTCGTCCAGCTCCGCCTCGTGGCGCTGCAGCTCATCCTCGATCTCCTGGCGGGCCTCGGCGATGGTCCGCCCGACCACCCGGGCGCTGAGGAAGTTCGACGCCTCGACCAGCGCCGAGGGCGGCACCCCCGGAGGGATCTCGATGATCCGGTTCTCGACGATCCCAGCCTCGGTGACCATGACGACCAGCGCCCGCCCGGGGCTGAGGTTGACCACCTCGATGTGCTTAAGCGCCCCGTCGGTTTTCGGCGCCATGACCATCCCGGCGCAGCGCGACAGCCCTGACAGGGCTGCCGTCGCCTGCTCCAACAGGCCCTCGATGCTGACGCCGGAACCGGCGCAGCGCTCGGACAGCGTCCGCCGGTCCTCATCGGGAAGATGGCCGACCTCAAGCAGGCCGTCGACGAACAGCCGCAGGCCGGCCTCCGTCGGCAGCCTTCCCGCCGATGCGTGCGGCGCGAACAGCAGCCCCGTATCTTCAAGATCTGCCATGACGTTGCGGATGGTCGCCGGCGACAGCGAGAGCGAGAGCCGCCGCGATAGCGTGCGCGAGCCGACCGGTTCGCCCGTCTCCAGATAGGCGTCGACGAGTTCGCGAAACACCTCGCGCGATCTTGCGCTCAGCTCGGAAATGCTCATGGCCGACCGTTCGCCTTGACGGCTGCGAAATAAAGTTTCCGCTTGCGCCGCAGCGTAGATCTATGCGCCGGTCCGGCGCGCGTCAACGCAATCGGCTTTACGCCGCGGGTGCCCCGGGCTAGCTTCTTGGCCCCACGCCAACAGGATCCCACCGCCATGAGGCCTTCGGGTCGTTCCCCCAACGGCCTGCGCGAGATTTCGCTGCAGCCGGGTTACAGCAAGTACGCCGAGGGCTCGTGCCTTGCCCGCTTCGGCGACACGCACGTGCTCTGCACCGCCACCGTCGAGCAGCGGCTGCCGTCGTGGCTGCGCGACAGCGGCCGCGGCTGGGTCACCGCCGAGTACGGCATGCTGCCGAGGGCGACCACCTCGCGCACCGACCGCGAGGCCGCGCGCGGCCGCCAGACCGGGCGGACGCTCGAGATCCAGCGGCTGATCGGCCGGTCGCTGCGCGCCGTCACCGACCTCGTCGCCATCGCCGATATGCAGATCCGGGTCGATTGCGACGTGCTCCAGGCCGATGGCGGCACCCGCACCGCCGCCATCACCGGCGCCTACGTCGCCCTGCATCAAGCCTTCCGCCGCCTCACCGACCTCGGCCTGCTGGAGGCGATCCCGCTCACCGACCAGGTCGCAGCCGTTTCCTGCGGCCTCTACAAGGGCTCCGCCGTCCTCGACCTGGATTACGAGGAGGACAGCAACGCCGAGGCGGACGCCAACTTCGTGCTCACCGGCCGCGGCGGCATCGTCGAGATCCAGGGCACCGCCGAGCACAGCCCGTTCTCGGAAGCGCAGTTCCTCGACCTCCTTGCCCTGGCGAAAACCGGGATGGCCGACCTCCTCCGCCATCAGCGCGAGGCGCTCGGCCTTTGATGCGGCGCTTCACCGGCGGCAGACTGGTCATCGCCAGCCACAACCGGGGCAAGGTCCGCGAAATCGCCGAGCTGCTGGCGCCCTTCGGCGCCGACGTGGTCTCCGCCGGCGACCTCGGCCTCGACGAGCCGGAGGAGACCGGCAAGAGCTTCGTCGCCAACGCCGAGCTCAAGGCGCGCGCCGCGGCGACGGCCTCCGGCCTGCCGGCGCTCTCGGACGACTCCGGGCTGGTCGTCCCGGCGCTGGGCGGCGCGCCCGGCATCCATTCCGCCCGCTGGGGCGGCGAGGGCCGCGACTTCGCCCTCGCCATGCGCAAGGTGGAGGAGGCACTGACCGGCAAGACCGACCGGCGCGCCCACTTCGTCTGTGCGCTGAGCCTCTGCTGGCCGGACGGCGCCTGCGACACCTTCGAGGGCACCGTCCACGGAACGCTGGTCTGGCCGCCGCGGGGCGAGCGCGGCTTCGGCTACGATCCGATCTTCGTCGCCGACGGCCACGCCATCACCTTCGGCGAGATGGAGCCACAGGCGAAGCACGCCATCAGCCACCGCGCCGACGCGTTCCGCAAGCTCATCGCCGCCTGCTTCACCGGCTAGGACAGCAACAGGCTTGGCTTCCCCGCCCAGCCGCGGGTTCCTGATCGTCACCGCGAGGAGGCAGATGCCGACGAAGCAGTCCAGACCTTCCGACACTGGATCGCCACGCCGCTCCGCGGCTCGCGATGACAACTCGTGTGGGGCGCCGCGGGTCCTATGATGGGCTCCCTCAACCTCTACGTCCACTGGCCGTTCTGCCGGTCGAAGTGCCCCTACTGCGACTTCAACAGCCACGTCGCTGCGGACGTCGACGCCAAGCGCTGGCGCCGGGCGCTGATCCGCGAGATCGAGACGTTCGCAGGCGAAACTTCCGGCCGGAGCGTCGCCTCCATCTTCTTCGGCGGCGGGACGCCGTCGCTGATGGACCCGGGCGACGTCGCCGCCGTGATCGACGCCGCCCGAGCGGCATGGACCCTGGGCGAGAACTGCGAGATCACCCTGGAGGCCAACCCGACCTCCAGCGAGGCCGGCCGGTTCCAGGCCTTTCGCGAGGCCGGCGTCAACCGGCTGTCCATCGGCGTGCAGTCGTTCGACGACGAGGTCCTGCGCTTCCTCGGCCGGACCCACAGCGGCAGCGATGCGGTTCGTGCCATCGAGGCGGCGCTTGCCGTCTTCGCCCGCGTCTCCTTCGACCTGATCTACGCCGTCCCCGGTCAGACGGCCGCCGACTGGTCGCGCCAACTCGACCGGGCGCTCGCGTTCCCGGTGCGCCACCTCTCCGTCTACCAGCTCACCGTCGTGCCCGGCACGGCCTTCCACCGTGCCGGCGTCGCCGAGGCCGATCCGGAGACCGGGGCCGAGTTGTTCGAGCTGACCCAGGAACGGCTCGGCCGCGCCGACCTGCCTCCTTACGAGATCTCCAACCATGCCGCGCCCGGCCAGGAGTGCCGGCACAACCGCGCCGTCTGGCGGGGCTGGGATTACCTGCCGATCGGTCCAGGCGCGGAGGGGCGGCTCAAGCACGCCGACGGCGCCACCCTCGCGCTGAACCAGCACCGCTTGCCGCAACGCTGGCTGGAGGCGGTGGAGGCGAAGGGGATCGGCCTCGCCCGGCGTCGGCCACTTCGCCCGTCGGAGCGGCAAGCGGAGCTCGTCATCCTCGGGCTTCGCCTCGCCGAGGGGATCGACCGGCGCCTGTTCCGCGACCGCGCCGGCGAGGCGCTGCACGCCGTCCTCGACGCGGTCGAGTGCGACGCGGCTGATCGGAGCTCGGCCTGCTCGAGGCCGACGAGCGCGGGATCCGCGCCACCGCCGCCGGCCGCCAGCGGCTCGACTGGGTGCTAGGCCGGATCCTCGGCTGAAACCGGGACGGCTGCGTCGTCGGGGTCGGGATCGGCCGCCGCGGCCGCAAGCCGCGACAGCCAGTCGCGGACGCGGCGCTTGTTGACGCCGAGATCCCAGTAACCCGTCTGCGCCCGGCTGTAGACGGCGACCGTCGAGCGGCCGCTGTCTATCGGGATGAACCAGGCGCTGATCCGGTCGACGAAGCCGAAGCCGGCGCTGCGCTGCTCCGCCTCGATCCGCAGCCCGTCGGGCGAGACGGCGATGATGCGCGTGCGCGGGGCGCTCTCGATGATCGCCCGCCAGGCGCTGGCGGCGGTTTCAGCGGGCATCGGCAGCACCGGCGCCCGCTCGCTCGGAGCCCCGTCCACCGTTCCCGGCGGCGCGACCAGCCACGCGTTCGGCCGCGACGGCGTCTTCACCGCGGCAAAGTCGAGAATGCGAGGATCGCTGTCCATGGGTTGGCCGTGCTCCTTGTTCGCAGCCATCGCGCAGGCGGCGAGGGCCAGCATCAACAGCGCGACGGCCACCCCTGTTCCAGCCACATTCCTCAAGCTCTGCCTCTTGACGCGCAATTGAACGCCGGGGATAGCGCCCGAGTAGAGGAATACTCGGATTACGACTAATTAATGCAACCAACACGCATTTGCGCGGAACTTCGACACAGTTTAAGCGCTTATGTCGCGGGAGAACGAGATTGAGAGGTCAAACGGATGAAGATCGCCCAGGTCGCGCCGCTGATGGAAAGCGTTCCGCCAAAGCAGTATGGCGGGACCGAGCGCGTTGTCTCATGGATTACAGAAGAGCTGGTTCGCCTCGGCCACGAGGTCACGCTATTCGCTAGCGGTGATTCGACAACGGCTGCGGAACTTGTTGCTTGCAGTGAACGCGCCCTGCGCTTCGACCCGGAGGCGAGCTGCCCGATCCCGCACTTTTTCGTCATGCTCGACCGGGTCCGGCGCCGCGCCGATGAGTTCGACGTCATCCACTTCCACACCGATTACCTCCACTGGCCGCTCTTTCGCGACATGGCCGAGCGGACGCTGACGACGCTGCATGGCCGGCTCGACCTCGCCTTTCTGAAGCCAGCGTTCTCCGGCTTCCCGGAAATGCCGTTGGTCTCGATCTCGAACGACCAGCGCCGGCCGTTCCCGAACGCGAACTGGCAGTCGACGATCTATCACGGCCTGCCGCCGGACCTGCTTCCCTACTGCGAGGCGCCGTCGCGGGACTACCTTGCCTTCGTCGGCCGGATCTGCCCAGAGAAGCGGGTGGACCGGGCGATCTCCATCGCCAAGCGGGCCGGGCTGAAGTTGCGCATCGCGGCCAAGATCGACAAGGCCGACGAGGTCTACTTCGCCGAGACGATCAAGCCCCTGCTTGACGATCCGCTGATCGAGTTCGTGGGCGAGATCAACGACGCCCAGAAGCCGGCGTTCTTCGGCAACGCCCTCGGCGTCCTGTTCCCGATCGACTGGCCAGAGCCGTTCGGGTTGGTGATGATCGAGTTGATGTCCTGCGGCACGCCGGTCGTCGCTTACAACCATGGCTCCGTGCCCGAGGTGATCGACCATGGCGTCACCGGCTTCGTCGTCGACGGCGAAGACGAGGCGGTGGTCGCGGTCAACCGGCTGACCATGCTCAACCGGCTGATGGTGCGCAACCGCTTCGAGGAACGCTTCACCGTCGCGCGGATGACCGCCGATTACGTTGCCCATTACGAGGCGGCCCAGGGTGGTGAGCGGATCTGCGTAACCGCCGGCGCCTGAGCTTGGTATCAGGAGCCGCCGAAAGACGTCGGCGGCTCGCTGATCACGTGGCTGCCGCCGCGCTCCACCTCCAGCACCGCGAGCCCCCGCTGCACCACGCCGTCGGGGCCGAAGCGGAAGATCCCGTCGCGGCCGAGGAAGCCCTTCGGGTCCTCGATCGCACTGCGGTCGAAGGGAATATAGGACGGGCTCGCGGCGAGCACCGCTGCCAGCGCGGTCGCATCATAGGCCAGCGTCGCCAGCCGTGGCGGCTGCCGACCAAAGGCGTCCCGGTATTGTCTCTGGAAGCTCTCGCGGTAAGCGGGCGAGGGCGCGGCGAACCAGCTCCCGACGAGCGCCGGTTCGGTGCCGACCGTGGGATCGTCCCAAGCACCCGTGCCCAGAACCCGAACCGTCGGCTGCTGGACCCCGTGCACCGGAAGCTGCGCGCCGATGGCGCGTAAACGCTCGCCCCCGTCGGCAATGAGCAGCGCATCGAACGGCGGCGAGCTGCCGGCCTGGGTCCGTGCCACCGCTTCCACCGCCGGGCCGAAGTCGCGACCGCTCGGATCGTAGGGCTGGACCCGGACTAGGCGGGCGCCTAGCGCCGTCGCCACCTGCCGCGCCTCGGCCACGACTGCGTTGCCATAGGCGTCCTGCGGCGCCAGCACAGCCATCCGGGTAAGCCCGGCGTCCGCGGCATGGCCCATCACCCGGCGCACCTCCGCTTCCGGGGTGAAGCCGAGGATGTAGACGCCGTTGCCGGCAACCGTCCGGTCGCTGGAGAACGAAACCACCGGCACCCCCGCCGCCCCTGCAACCGGCGCCACGGCCCGCGCCGAAGAGGCCAACAGCGGGCCCAGGAGCATGACGCTGCCATCGGCCAAAGCCATCTGCGCCGCGGCGGCGGCGCCGTCCGGCGTCCCCTTGGTGTCGTAGGAGAGTAGCTCGAAGCGCTGATCGCCAAGGTCGAACAGGGCGAGTTCCGCGGCCTGAAGCATGGCCTTGCCGAGGCCCGCCTGCGGTCCGCTGAGCGGCAGCAGCAGGCCGACGCGCACGGCGTCGGCGGCCGGCGGTGGCGGGCCACCGGGACGCAGCGACACGTCGCCGCCGGCCGGCGTCTCCTCGGGCAACGGCTCGGTTGCAACCGGCGGTCCGCCGGTGGAGGGTTGCCTGTCGCCGCCGATCTCGAGGGTATCACAGGCGGCGGCGAGAAGGACGATGACCAACCATGGCGCAAAAGCGAACGGGCGGAAGCGGCGGAAGGCGGCGGCCATCGATGGGATCCCAAACGTCCGAGGAAGCTGCGCAGGGTACCGAGAGGGCGAATGCGAGTAAAGGCGACGACGAGCAACCGGCAGGGCCGTCGGGTGGGCCGCGGCTTTCGGCCGGCCTCTACCTGGTCGCGACCCCCATCGGCAACGCCGCCGACATCACCTTGCGCGCCCTCGGCACGCTCCGCACCGTCGCCGCCATTGCCTGCGAGGACACCCGCACGACCGCCAAGCTGCTCGCCATCCACGGCATCTCCCGGCCGCTGATCGCCTACCACGAGCACAACGCCGCAGCCGCCGGTCCGGCCGTCCTCGCCCGCGTCCAGGCCGGCGCGGCGATCGCGCTGGTCAGCGACGCCGGCACCCCGCTGGTCTCCGATCCCGGCTACCGGCTGGTGCGAAGCTGTATCGACGCGGGCCTTCCGGTGGTGCCGGTGCCCGGCGCGTCGGCGGTCCTGGCGGCGCTCTCCGTCTCCGGCCTGCCCACCGACCGCTTCCTCTTCGCCGGCTTTGCGCCACCACGAGGCGCGCTCCGCCGGCGCTTTCTCGACAGCCTCGCCGGCATCAATGCCACTCTGGTGCTGCTGGAATCGCCGCAACGGCTGGCGGCATCGTTGGCCGACATGTCCGACGTCCTGGGCGCGCGGGAGGCCGCCGTCTGCCGCGAGCTGACCAAGCTGTTCGAAGAGGTGCGCCGCGCGCCCCTGCCGCTCCTCGCCCGACATTACGGCGAAGCCGGCGCACCCAAGGGCGAGGTCACCCTGGTCATCGCCCCGCCCGCCCCGGCCGAAGCGCTTTCGGATGCCGACATCGACGCGCTCCTCGCCGAGGCGCTGGAAGCGGGCGAAACCATCCGCACGGCGGCGGAACGGATCGCCGTCGCCAGCGGCCGGCCCCGCCGTGCAGTGTACGCCCGGGCGCTTGCATGGCGCCGTGGCCACGGCGGCGAGCCATGAGCGCGCCACCGCGGCTCCGGGCCTTCCGCTACGGCTTGGCGGCGGAGACGGTCTGCGCCTGGTGGCTGCGGCTGCACGGCTACCGGATCATCGCTCGCCGCTACCGAACCCCGGTCGGCGAGATCGACCTCGTCGCCCGCCGCGGCCGCATCCTCGCCTTCGTCGAGGTCAAGGCGCGCGGCGACAGCGCTGCGCTCGCAGCCCCGAGCCCGCGCCAACGCCGGCGCATCGTCCGCGCCGCGCAAGCCTTCCTTCAGCGCCACCCGCGGCTTGCCGCCCTCGATCCGCGGTTCGACGTGATCTCGGTGGCGCCGTGGCGCTTGCCCAGGCACCTGCCCGGTGCCTGGCGCGTCGACGATCGGGGGTAATGACGGAGGTAAGGCGCACAGCGCGCGCCGCCGCGTCAGCCGACCGGCGGCGGCGGCGGACCGGCGGTGTAACGGACGTCCGGCACCGGGATCAGCAACGCGAGGCCGACGACGAAGAAGCCGAGGATCGTGGCCAAGCCCCAGCGCTGACTGTCCGCCAGCCCTGTGACGAGGCCGAAGAGGAAGGGGCCGAGAAACGCCGTCGCCTTGCCGGAGAGCGCGAACAGGCCGAACATCTCGGCGTAGAGGTTTGGCGGGGCGAGCCGCGCCATCAGCGAACGGCTAGCGGACTGCGCCGGGCCGAAAAAGATCCCGAGCGGCAGGCCGAACACCCAGAACAACGTCTTCGACTCGACGACGATGAGGATGGCGCCGAGCACGGTTAGCGCCCCTACGGCGATGAAGATGGTCGTCTTCGGCCCGATCCAGTCGTCGATCCAGCCGAAGGCGAAGGCGCCGAGGCCGGCGGTAACGTTCATGGCGATGCCGAACAGCAGGAGCTCGTCGAAGTCCATACCGAAGGTCACCGCGGCGTAGATCCCGCCGACGGTGAACAGCGTGTTCAGCCCATCGGTGTAGATCATGTGCGAGATCAGATAGATCAGCACCGGCTTGTAGTCGCGGGCTCGGCGGAAGGTGTTGACGAGCGAGGCGAAGCCCTGACGCACCGCCGCCCGGGCGGGTACGCGCTTTGACCTTGTGTCCGGCGTGAAAAAGAAGAACGGCAGCGAGAACGCCGCGAACCAGATGGCGACCAGCAGCGCCGTCGCCCGGACCGGCTCGGCGGCTTCCGCGTCCAGGCCGAACAGCGGCGGGTCGGGGCGGATCAAGACGAACAGGGCCACGACCAGGCAGGTCAGCCCGCCCGAGTAGCCGAGGCCCCAGCCCCAGCCGGAGATGCGGCCCAGGATCGCCGGCGGCGCCAGCGACGGCAGCATGGCGTTGTAGAAGATGCCGGCCATCTCGAAGGCGAAGTTGGCGATGGCGGCGAAGACCAGCGCCCAGAGGACGAAGGACGGGTCCGGCTCGGCGAACCAGAGCATGCCGCTCGCCACCACCGCGACGACGGTGAAGGCGCCAACCCACGGCTTCCTCCGTCCGGCGCTGTCGGCGATGGCGCCGAGCACCGGCCCGGCAAGCGCCAGGGCCAGGGCCGAGGCGCTCATGGCATAGGCCCAATGGCTGGTGCCGGTTACGTCGTCGGCGGCGATGCCCTTGGCGAAATACGCGGCGAAGACGAAGGTGGTGATGACCGTGGGGAAGGCGGAGTTCGCCCAGTCGTAGGCGCACCAGGCGGCGAGGCCGATCCGACCGCCAGAGGGCTGCGCCTCCGCCGGGCGATCGAGAACCGGGTAGGCCGGCAAGCCTCAAGCCTCCGCCAAAGCGCGCAGCTGGCGGCTGGCGACCGCCAGCATCGACAGGTCCACCGCCGGCGCCGCCGCCAGCTCGCTCATCAGCGCCCTGGTGCGGTCGAAGACCGGCCCGCGCGAGCGCGTCCACGCCTCGATCGCGCCATCGCCAACGCCGGCGCCGTTGTCGTAGATGCGCATGGTGATGTCGCGCTGGTGGCCGTAGAGCTCCTCGATGACCGCGGCGATGGCCAGGCGCTCCCAGTAGCTGGTGGCCGCGCGCTTCTCCGCTTGGTAGCGCAGCCAGCCGAAGCCCAGCGCCTCGCCGAGGGCGAAGTAGAGCATCGCCACCTCCTCGGCCGGTACGCCACGCGCCGCGGCGATGCGAACGATGTCGCATGCGGACGGCATGACGATGAGGTAGGTGACCCGCGAGGCCACCTCCTCGGGCACGCCCTCGTCCTGGTAGCGCTTGGCGCGGTGAAGGATCCGGCTGTTCACGTCCTCCGGCAGCACCGTCTGGATCCGGCCGCCCAGGGCCGCCACCGGGGCGTCGAAGGCGGCGATGTTAACGCTGATGTCGATGGGCGAGCCGCCGTTGCGCAGGAACCACAGGGTCGCCCGCTCCACCAGCCGCTGCACGTCCCGATGCAGACCGATCTGCACTGACGCCGGGACGACGTTGTCCAGCGCCTCGATCTGATCCCACACCGAGCGGACGGAGAAGACGTCGCGGGCGACGATGTAGGCGCGGGTGATGTCGACGACCGGCATCCCCGTCTTCTCCAGGATCTCGGTGACGAAGGTGCCGCCGACGCGGTTGATCAGGCTGTTGGTGATCGAGGTGGCGACGATCTCGCGGCGCAGGCGGTGGCCGACGATCCGCGGCTTGAGGTTGCTCTGGATCGGCGTGGGGAAGTAGCGGACGGCATCCTCGGCGAGGTGGCGGTCGTCCGGCAGGTCGGAGGCGATCACCTGCTCGTAGAGCCAGATCTTGCAGTGCGAGAACAGGATCGCGATCTCAGGCCGGGCCAAACCCTGGCGGGCGGCGCTGCGCTCCGCCAGTCCCTCGTCGTCCGGCAGGAACTCGACCGCCCGGTTGAGGTGGCCCTGCCGCTCCAGCGTCCGCATCAGCCGGATCTGGTTGTCCAGCGAGCCCGGACCTTCCGCCGCGATCAGCGTGATCGCCTGGGTCTGCAGGTAGTTGTCGCGCAGGACCAGCGCAGCGACCTCGTCCGTCATCTGCACCAGCAGGTTGTTGCGCTGCTTCGCGGTGAGATCGCCGTCGGTCACGGCCGAGTCCAACAGGATCTTGATGTTGACCTCGTGGTCGGAGCAGTCGACGCCGGCAGAATTGTCGATGAAGTCGGTATTCAGCCGCCCACCGGCGCGGGCGAAGTCGATGCGGCCGAACTGGGTGATGCCGAGGTTGGCGCCTTCGCCGATCACCTTGCAGCGGAGCTCTCCGCCGTTGACCCGGACGGCGTCGTTGGCCCGGTCGCCGACATCGGCGTTGGACTCGTCCTCCCCCTTGACGAAGGTGCCGATGCCGCCGAACCAGAGCAGGTCGACTTGGCTCTTCACCAGCACGCGGATGAGCTCGCTCGGCGTCAGCCGCTGCGCTTCGATGCCGAAGCGGGCGCGGATCTCCAGGCTCAGCGCGATCGACTTGGCGCGGCGCTCGAAGACGCCGCCACCGGGCGAGACCGCCGCGGCGGCGTAGTCGGCCCAGGTCGAGCGCGGCAACTCGAACAGCCGCCTGCGCTCCGCGAAACTCACCGCCGGGTCGGGATCCGGGTCGATGAAGATGTGCATGTGGTTAAAGGCGGCGACGAGCTTGATGTGCTCGGAGAGCAGCATGCCGTTGCCGAACACGTCGCCGGCCATGTCGCCGACACCGACCACGGTGAAGTCCTGGGATTGGGTGTCGAGGCCAAGTTCGCGGAAGTGGCGCTTGACCGATTCCCAGGCGCCGCGGGCGGTGATGCCCATCTTCTTGTGGTCGTAGCCCTGGCTGCCGCCCGACGCGAAGGCGTCGCCGAGCCAGAAGCCGTACTCGGCGGCCAGGCCATTGGCGATGTCGGAGAACGTCGCCGTGCCCTTGTCGGCGGCCACGACCAGGTAGGGATCATCGCCGTCGCGGCGCACGACCGAAACCGGCGGGACTACGGCGCCGGCTGCGAGGTTGTCGGTGATGTCCAGCAGTCCGCGGATCAGCGTCCTGTAGCAGGCGACCCCTTCCGCCGCGAACGCCTCGCGGTCCGAGGGCTCCGGGGCCTGTTTCAGCACGAAGCCCCCCTTGGCGCCCACCGGCACGATCACCGCGTTCTTGACCATCTGCGCCTTCATCAGAGCCGAGGACCTCGGTGCGGAAGTCCTCGCGCCGGTCCGACCAGCGGATGCCGCCGCGCGCCACCTTGCCGCCGCGCAGGTGGATGCCCTCCATCCGCGGCGAGTAGACAAAGATCTCGAACATCGGCCGTGGCAGCGGCAGCTCGTCGATGGCGCGGCTGTCGAGCTTGAACGAAAGGTACGCCTTGGGCTCGCCGTCCCGGTCCGGCTGGAAGTAGTTGGTCCGCTGCGTCACCTCCACCAGGTTGAAGAAGCGGCGCAGGATCCGGTCCTGATCGGCGCTCGCCACCTGGTCGAGCCCCGCGGCAATGGCCTCGCGAATGGGCGCGGCGCGCGCATCCGCCTCGCCAGCCGCAGCGGGATCGAACAGCGCCTTGAACTGGGCCACAACCAGGCGCGCCAGCGCCGGGTTGCCGATCAGCGTCTGCTCCATGTACGCCTGGGAGAAGGCGATGCCGACCTGGCGGAGGTAGCGGCAGTAGGCGCGGACGATCACCACCTCGCGCCAGGACAGGCCGGCGGCGAGGACGAGCGCGTTGAAAAGGTCGCTCTCCGCCCGGCCCTGCCAGACGGCGAGGAACGCCTCCTGGAAGTTGGCGCGGACCGCGCCGAGGTCGACCGGCGCCGCGGACCGGGTGTGCAGCCCGAAGTCGTGGATCATCACCGGCGGGACGCCCTGGCTGGCGATCCGGACAGCGTGCGGAACCTCGTCGATGACGCGCAGACCGAGGTGCTCCAGCATCGGCAGCACCTGCGACAGCACGATCGGGTCGCCCGGCACGAACACCTTGAACCGCATCGCCCAGTCGGAGCTGCCGAACGGCCGGTAGAGGGTCATCCCCAGGCTGCCTTCGTCGAGGGTGCGCTCGATCACGTCGACGTCGGCGACGGCCTGCTCGGCATTGAAGCGCTCGCGGTAACCCGGGGGAAAAGCCTCGCGGTAGCGCTCGTAAAGGATCTGCCCGCGTCCCTCGCCGTGGGCGGCATGCAGCGCGTCGTGGAGATGATCCGACCAGCTCCGGGTCGCATCGACGATCGCGGCTTCGAGTTCGTCGACGTTGTACTCGGGGATTGCGCCGGGCGTCGTGCGGACAACGATCTGCAGCCGGGCCAAGGGCGCATCGCCGACTTGGCTGTAGTGGGCGGAGATCGTGCCGTGGAAGGCCTTGGCCAGGATCGACTGGACTGCGAGCCTCCGGTTCGTGGTGTAGCGCTCGATCGGCAGGTAGACCATGCAGGAGACGAAGCGCTCGAAGTCGTCGCGGCGCAGGAACAGCCGCACCCTACGGCGCTGCTGCAGATCGAGAACGCCCAGCGCGGTGTTCAG
>CAVVAX010000026.1:0-158338 GCA_963746275.1 uncultured Alphaproteobacteria bacterium | reverse complement strand
TCGGCATCCCCTGCCGTGAAGGCTGGACGTTCCGCCCCGATGGACAGCAACAGCCGAGACGGAACCACGGATGCGTATTCAACGGCACTTCACCGAGCACTGCGGGTCGGACGTCGCCTCGGGCGGCGCCTCGCCCTACGACGGGATCGAGTTCCGCACCGTGGCCAGCGAGATCCGCAACCCGGATGGGTCCGTCGTCTTCCGCCAGGACGACATCGAGGTCCCGGCCCACTGGTCGCAGGTGGCCTGCGACGTCCTGGCGCAGAAATACTTCCGCAAGGCCGGCATCCCGGCGCGGCTGAAGCCGGTCAAGGAGCGCGGCGTGCCGTCCTGGCTGTGGCGGCGCAAGGCCGACGCGGGCCGGCTGAACGAGCTTCCGGAAGGCGAGCGCTACACCGGCGAGCGCAGCGCCAGGCAGGTGTTCGACCGGCTCGCCGGCACCTGGACCTACTGGGGCTGGAAGGGCGGCTACTTCGACAGCGAGGACGACGCCCGCGCCTTCCACGACGAGCTGCGCTTCATGCTGGCGAAGCAGATGGCGGCGCCGAACTCGCCGCAGTGGTTCAACACCGGGCTGCACTGGGCCTACGGCATCGACGGCCCGGCCCAGGGCCACTTCTACGCCGACGCGAAGACCGGCGAGATTCGCGCATCCGAATCGGCCTACGAGCATCCGCAGCCGCACGCCTGCTTCATCCAGAGCATCGGCGACGACCTGGTCAACGACGGCGGCATCATGGACCTGTGGGTCCGCGAGGCGCGGCTGTTCAAGTACGGCTCCGGGTCGGGCACCAACTTCTCCAAGCTCCGCGCCGAGAACGAGCCGCTGTCCGGCGGCGGCAAGTCCTCCGGGCTGATGAGCTTCCTCAAGATCGGCGACCGCGCCGCCGGCGCCATCAAGTCCGGCGGCACCACGCGGCGGGCGGCGAAGATGGTCGTCGTCGACATCGACCATCCGGACATCGAGGCCTTCATCAACTGGAAGGCCACCGAGGAGCAGAAGGTCGCGGCCCTGGTCGCCGGCTCCCGCGTCGCGCAGAAGCACCTCGCCGCCGTCGTCGCCGCCTGCGAGGACGCCGAGGCCGACGTCGGCCTTGCCGAGGCGGACCGGTTCGACCCCCGGCGCAACGGAGCGCTGAAGGCACGCCGTCCGCGAGGCCCGCCGGGCGATGATCCCCGAGGCCTACATCCAGCGGGTGATCGAGCTGGCGAAGCAGGGCGGCGCCGGTGCCGGCCTTCCCGGTCTTCGACACCGACTGGGATTCGGAGGCCTACCTCACCGTCTCCGGGCAGAACGCCAACAACAGCGTCCGCGTCACCAACGCCTTCCTGGAGAAGGTCCGCAACGACGGCACCTGGGAGCTGACCCGGCGCACCGACCGGCGGACGGCGAAGGTGGTCCGCGCCCGCGAGCTGTGGGAGCAGATCGGCCGCGCCGCCTGGAGCAGCGCCGATCCCGGGCTGCAGTACGACACCACCATCAACGAGTGGCACACCTGCCCGCAGAGCGGCCGGATCAACGCCTCCAACCCGTGCTCGGAGTACATGTTCCTCGACGACACGGCCTGTAACCTGGCGTCGCTGAACCTGGTCGCCTTCCAGCGCGAGGACGGCGGCCTGGACGTTCCCGCCTTCGTCCATGCCGTGCGGCTGTGGACCGTGGTGCTCGAGATCGCCGTGCTGATGGCGCAGTTCCCCTCCAGGCGCATCGCCGAGCTCTCCTATGCCTACCGCACCCTAGGCCTCGGCTTCGCCAATATCGGCGGCTACTTCATGGCCGCGGGCGTTCCATACGACTCGGACGGGGCGCGCAATACCTGCGGCGCCATCAGCGCGATCATGACCGGCACCGCCTACGCCACCTCGGCGGCGATGGCGGCCGAGCTCGGCGCGTTTGCGGGCTTCGAGGCCAACCGCGAGTCGATGCTGCGGGTGATGCGCAACCATCGCCGCGCGGCGTGCGGCGAGGCCGGCGGCTACGAGGGGCTGTCGGTGCCGCCGGTGGCCATCGACGCAAGGGCGCTGCCCGACCCCGGCGCTGGCTGCTGGCGGCGCGCGCCGCCTGGGACGAGGCGCTGGCCTTGGGCGAACGGCACGGCTACCGCAACGCCCAGGCCACCGTGATCGCGCCGACCGGCACCATCGGCCTGGTGATGGACTGCGACACCACCGGCATCGAGCCGGACTTCGCCCTGGTGAAGTTCAAGAAGCTCGCCGGCGGCGGCTACTTCAAGATCATCAACCAGATGGTCCCGCCGGCGTTGGCCCGCCTCGGCTACGACGCCGGGACCATCGAGCGGATCGTCGGCTACGCCATCGGCCACGGCACGCTCGAGGGCGCGCCCGGCATCAGCCACGACGCGCTCCGCGCCAAGGGCTTCGACGACGACGCCATCGCCAGGATCGAGGGCGGGCTGAAGGACGCCTTCGACATCCGCTTCGTCTTCAACAAGTGGACGCTGGGCGAGGCCTTCTGCGTCGATACCCTCGGGCATCGCCGCCGACCGGCTCGACGACGTCTCCTTCTGCCTGCTCACAGCGCTCGGCTTCGAGCGCGCCGCCATCGACGCCGCCAACACCTACGTCTGCGGCGCGATGACGCTGGAGGGCGCGCCGGGGCTGAAACCCGAGCATCTCGCCGTCTTCGACTGCGCCACGCCGTGCGGGCGGAGCGGCACGCGCTTCCTCTCCGTCGACAGCCACCTGAAGATGATGGCCGCGGCGCAGCCGTTCATCAGCGGCGCCATCTCCAAGACCATCAACCTGCCGCACGACGCCACCGTGGACGCCTGCAAGAGCGCCTACATGCAGGCCTGGCGGCTGGGGCTGAAGGCCACCGCCCTCTACCGCGACGGCTCGAAGCTGTCGCAGCCGCTGTCCTCGGTGCTGCTGGAACCGGAGGATGCGGCGGAGATCGCCGAAGAGGCCGCGGCCAGCCCGACCGCCGAGCGCGCCGAGATCATCGCCGAGCGGATCGTCGAGCGGATCATCGCCAGGCCCGACCGGCACAGCCTGCCCAGCCGGCGCAAGGGCTACACCCAGAAGGCCAAGGTCGGCGGCCACAAGGTGTACCTGCGCACCGGCGAGTACGAGGACGGCCGCCTCGGCGAGATCTTCATCGACATGCACAAGGAGGGCGCGGCCTTCCGCTCGCTGATGAACAACTTCGCCATCGCCATTTCCATCGGCCTGCAGTACGGCGTGCCGCTCGACGAGTTCGTCGAGGCCTTCACCTTCACCCGCTTCGAGCCGGCCGGCCCGGTCGAGGGCAACGACTCGATCAAGATGGCGACCTCGATCCTCGACTACATCTTCCGCGAGCTCGCCACCTCCTACCTCGGCCGCTACGACCTCGCCCACGTTTCGCCCGAGGAGCTGGCGCCGGGCAGCCCCGACCGCGAGTTCGCCGACGCCTCGCCGTCGCCGCGACGGCGATACCGCCGACGCCCTGCCGGCGGTGCAGCGGCTCGCCAGCAGCGGCTACGTCCGCAGCCGCTTCCGCGTCTACTCCGGCGCCCGCGCCGAGGCCGACGGCGCCGTCGCCATCTCCCGCAGCGTCGAGGCGGCGTACACCGGCGGCAGCGAGGCGGCGACCCTGGTCCACGGCCAGGCCGCGCTCTCCGAGCACGTCCACGTCCACGTCTCCAGGCAGGCGCGGATGAAGGGCTACGAGGGCGACTCGTGCTCCGAGTGCGGCAACTTCACCCTGGTGCGCAACGGCACCTGCCTGAAGTGCATGACCTGCGGCGCCACCACGGGGTGCTCGTGATGACGATACAGCTCGCCCGATTGGCCAGTGGCTATCGTCGGTACTTTTGGCGCGCCAGTGCGCCTAGCTTGAGGACGCGCCCATTCATCTTCGTCTGGAGCAGGTTTGCCGTAACTGAGTTACTTGGTCTACAATAGGTTCAAAGGGGATTGTATCTTAGCTGCCGTCTTTGGCAGCGTAGTGCCGGTTGTCTCTAACTAGCTGGAGTGCAACACTTAAGAGGCCGCACACGCGGTTTAGCTATACCAAATTTCGGGAATTTATTCCGAGGTGTAGCGACCAGGACACTGTGGGCTGCGCCGCTTCGCTATTTGGCAGCAGGCCCAGAACCCTTTAAGTAGCCGAGTTGATCGGCTACCAGCTTCGGGAGCCTGTCCATGAGGCACGGCTCTGCGAAGACCGCTCCGCGCGCCCACCGCGCGGAGCGGGTAACCCGTCCATGAAAGGAAATGGTACATGGACAAGTCTGACGCACGGTACATCTACCGCACTTCCATCCGCCTTCGCAACGGGAAGCGGATATACGCACGCGAAGTATGGCCTAAAGGCATTTCGGATCAAGTTACGGAATGATCCGAAGGGTTGCGATAACCGAGAAGTGCCAGCCTAAACGGGAGCGCTGGGGCCGGCCACCGGCTCCAGCGTCTCTTCTCGAGGACCCTCGGGGGCGCTCCCGGCTCTCCCGCTTAATGGAGCGCGCCCGTTTTCCGAAGTTGCTCGCCGACGAAGGTAAGATACCGTGGCAAACACAGTGAACGCGCCTAAATACGACGTAGCCGTTATTGATGACCAACTCATACTTCGGGCCGTCATAGAAGTTGATGAATTGGAATGGACCACCGATGTGTCTCGGGGCAGGGTTGCTTTGTCTGCCGGGAACGATCTGCGAGGGAGGGTAAACAGGTTTAGGTACGACGCTGAGCGGAGGACTTGGATGCCACACCATGACACGAACAAGCGAGTTCCTCATGAGGTGGACTGGGCCGAGATTAGGCGCACCGCGCTGTCCAATACTCGCTCTCCCCCAGAATGGCCGAAGGGAGTGCACCCCATATCGTGGGATGGAACTGCACTCCTGGGATTGGATAAGAACCTCACGCTTTACTGGGACGGCAAGGTCGTAGAGGTAAAGAAAACGGTTTCGCTGAACCTCTGGCAGAATGTCTTGGCCAATGTAGCTGCGCTATCAGCGTTTGCAGTTGCTATTGTCGAGGTCGGAGCATTCGTGATTAACCAGAACAAGTGATTTCTCGCTTTGGGCCAAAGAAAAAAGCGTCATCGCGAGCCGCGCAGCGGCGTGGCGATCCAGTAATGAGCACTGGATTGCTTCGTCGGCTTGCGCCTCCTCGCAATGACGCCTTCTTGTGATCTTCTTCAACGACCCTCACCCTCCCGCTTGCGCGGGCGCCCTCTCCCGCAGGGAGAGCGTTCGCAAGGCGGTCCTCTTCCAGAAACACTATGGGCCGGCGCCCCCTTCTCCCTCTCCCTCTGGGAGAGGGTCGGGGTGAGGGTGGGGCCTGCGCTCGTCCAGGGCCTCCATAATCGCAGCGAGCACGCCGTCCAGGTTCTGCAGGACCTCGTTGTTCCAGAAGCGCAGGACGGTATAGCCATGTTCGGCCAGGATCCTGCTCCGCGCGTTGTCGGCTGATTCGGCGCTCGCGTGCTGGCCGCCGTCGACCTCGACGATGAGCCGGCTGTCGAGGCAGGCGAAGTCGGCGATGAACGGCCCGATCGGGACCTGCCGGCGGAACTTGGCGCCGAGGACGCCGCGGTTGCGCAGCCGCGCCCACAAGACGCGCTCCGCGTCGGTCATGCATCGGCGCAGCGCCCGAGCGTGCGCGGGTCACGTCATCTCGGCTCCGGCAAGATCCCTCACCCTCCCGCTTGCGCGGGGCGCGCCGCTTCGCGGAGCACCCTCTCCCGCTGCGCGGAGAGGGTCCTGCGGCCCAGCTTTATTCCTCAGCCGTAGGTCACGGTCGCGGCCGTCGTGCCGGGCGGCAGGAGCACGTCGCGGCCGTTGATGGTGACCGCGCCGGCGTCGCTGGTGGCGCTCACGACCGCGCCGAGCCGGCACGGGTAGACGTAACGCGGCGCCCGGGGCGGCGTCCGGGTGATCGAGATCGAGATCCGCTTCTGCGCCGCGTCATGGACCAGACGGAAGGCGAAGGGGCCGCCTAGGACCGTCTGGGCCTCGGCCACGCCGACCGATCCGCCGCCCGATCCGCCGCCCGATCCGCCGCCTGTGAGCCAGTGCGGCATGACCCCGGGGGCGATGTAGATGTGCGGGTCGCGGTCCTCGCCGGCCTCGAAGAACAGGATGTCGCGGAGAAGCATCATGAGCTCGGCGCAGGCCCAGCCGTGGGGGATGTCGCCCATGTACCACCAGCGGCTGGGGATCTCGCCGAAGTCCTTGGCGATCGGGTAGCAGTGCTGCTCGTTCCAGGCGCCGAGCGTCACGTCCCAGACGTCGCCGGCAAGCCCGCTGCCCCGCGCGATCCGGGCATACCCGGCATTGCCGACGCTCCAGGCGAGCAGCCGGTCCATCCGCTCGACGTCGCCGATGAGCAGGAAGGCATGCGCCAGTTGCAGCGTCAGGTAGGGGCCGTAGCAGTGCCAGGCCGAGTCGTGGCGGAAGCCGCCGTCGATGAACCTGCTCCAGATCGTCTCGAGCGTCATCCGGAAGGCGAGGTCGATGTCGGGGCCGAGCTTTTCGCCGTCGTAGAGACGGCAGGGATGGAAGTAGGCGACGGCGCCGATCATCGTCGAGTTCGAGCCGGCCGACGTCGCCCGGCCCGGTGGGCACGAACGTCTCCCATAACCCGCGCTCGCGCTGCCGGGCCAGCACCCAGCGGATCGAGTTGATGGTGGCGCCGCCGCAGCGAGTCGTAGATGTCCCAGAGCTCGCGCACCTCGGCCGCGCCGACGCGGGTGGCGAGCTGCGCCGCCTCCCACAAGCCCGGCCAGTCCCCAGAGATCGTCCCAGTAGTGGGGCTGGCTCTTGTCGCCGATGTGCTCGGCGCTCCAGCCGCTGTGCAGCAGGCCGTAGACACTGCGGTTGTCGCGGATCCAGCGGGCGCCCTCCAGCACGTAGGGCCAGTAGAGGGCGAGACCGAACGCGCGGGCTGGCCCGAGGATCCGGTCGAGGCGACCGATGGCCCAGAGGGCCTGGCCGTTGGCATCCCACTCGTGGTCGTTCTTCTCGTGCTCGCCGCCGAAGAAGCCGTAGAGGTTGACCGGGCCCCACGGCTGGCGGTCGCGGTTGAAGATCCCGGGATAGTGCGTGCCGAACTGCACGGTCGGCAGGTCGAGATCTCCGGCGAGCGCGCAGGCGATGCCCTCGACCGAGGAATCGCGCACCCAGAACGAGTCGTAGATGGTCGGGCCTGGATGGATCTGGCCGCCGTCCGCCAGGATCAGGATGTTGGCCCGGCAGACCCGGAACAGGTCGCGGAGATGGGCGACGCCGGCCGGCAGCTCCAGCTGCATGCCCTCGGCGTCGAGCTTGTTGGTCCAGTAGGCTCGGTTGGCCGCGGCCAGTGCCACGGGATCGGCAGCGTGAAACTCGCCGACGTCGTCGCCGCGGTAATCGTCCACCGGCAGGTACAGCTCGACGGTCGTTTCCGCGCCGGCCGCCAGCGCCGGGATGTCCCAGGCGAAAACGCCCGTGCACAGCCCGGCGACGAAGTCGGTGCCGACGTCGCTGCCGTTGAGCGCGCCCGAGATCCTGAGGTCGCGGTAGGGGCTGTTGCTCAGGTAGAAGTCCGGATCCTCGACGCCAGTCGGGTTGCCGTAGACCCCGTAGTGGTCGGGAGGGGTGCGGAAGATCGGGCCCCAGGTGCTGTTCACCTCGACGAGGCGGCTGGCGGCGACGTAGCGCAGGAAGCTGATCCGCTTGTCGGCGGCGTACCGCCCGGCCTTGTCGCGGCGCTGGAAGCCGGTGGGTCCGGCGGGACCGACAGCCACGCAGAGCCAGCAGGGCGCCGTCGCCGCCAAGGCGCGGGCGAGCAGCCGGATGACGATGACGGAGCGGTGGCGCGAGCCGAGGACGGTGGCGTGGACCTCCTGGGTCACCTCGAGCCCGATGGCGGTGCGGTAGCGGGTCAGAACGATCGGCAGGTAGCCATTCTCGTGGCTCTGCAACAACGGCCGCTGACCGCCGACCGCGACCGGGAACTGCGGCAGGAAGGTGCCGCGGGTGGCCGGGTCGAAGACGAAGAAGCTCAGGGCATAATTGTCGTAGACGGGCTCGATCTCGCCCGCCTGACCGATGAGGCTTTCCTGGTGGTGGTCCTTGACCCCAACCATGTGCCAGTAGCGGTAGTGGGCGTTCGACGAGAATGCTCCTTCCTTCGACGAGAACAGTCCGCCGTCGTAATCGTCGCTCCAGGCACGGAAGTACTGCTGGCACCACCAGGAAACGGGATACTCCGGCCGATGCGCCCACTGGCGCCAGGCCACCTCGTAGAAGGCACGCTCGTGACGTTCCGCCATGTCGTCCCCCACATCCAGCAAGTAGAAATATGAGGCTACGACAACGCCGCTTTTGGATCAACTGAGGCTCAGACCAGCCATAGACCCACAAGGGTAGCCAGCGAAGGCGGCGAGGGCCTTCGGCGCGTCCTCGAAGCGGAACACCCGGTCCACCACCGGGTGGAGACGATGCGTGCGCGCGCGGCAGCTCGTGAGCGAAGGGTCGGGGTTCACGGCCCGGCCCCCCTGCGCCGTTAACGCCGTCTTAACCGGCTCGGCAGAACATCGCCGCACAGCGCTCCAGTAAGGAAGGTCACGGGCAAGATGCGCGTCAATGAGCCGGTTACCGACCGGGAGGTTGAACTGCGGGATGGCGAAGTCCTCGTCTCTCGCACCGACGCTGGCGGCCGCATCGCCTTCGCCAACGAGGCCTTCGTCCATGTCAGCGGCTTCAGCGAACAGGAGCTGATCGGCTCGCCGCACAACCTGGTGCGGCATCCCAGTATGCCGAAAGAGGCGTTCGCCGATCTGTGGGAGACGATCAAGGCCGGCCGGCCCTGGGAAGGACTCGTCAAGAATCGCGCGAAGAGCGGCGATCATTACTGGGTGCGCGCCAACGTCACCCCGGTGATCGAGGACGGCACGACGAAGGGCTACATTTCGATCCGCACCAAGCCGTCGCGTGCTCAGGTGGCGGCGGCCGAGCAGGCGTACGCCGCGATCCGCGCCAAGACCGGCGGTCTGCGCATCGAGGACGGCGCCGCGTTCCGGCCGGGCCTCGCGCACCGTCTGCGGCTGATGCAATCCAGCATCGCCGGCAGGCTCATGGCGATGCTGGCGCTCTCAGCCATGACTGCGGCCGGCGGGCTTGGTCTCGCCGTCGCCGCTGGAACGGTGCCGGCGGTGATTGCTGCGGTCTTGGGCACGGCGGCGGTCGCTGGCGTCGGCTGGTCGCTGGCGGCACTGCTGCGCCGGCTCATCGCGACGGATCGAGGATCACTTCGAGGCGATTGCTCGCAACGAGACCGACTACGAGATCGAGATGCCGCCGACGCCCGAGTTCCGGCGGGTGGTCTCACTCCTGCGCGCGACGAAGGCGAAGCTCGCCTACGCGGCGCATGAACGGCGCGATATGGAGCGAAAAGCCGCGGACATGCGCACCCAGGCGCTGGACGAGATGGCGCGGAACATCGAGCGGGAGGCGGGCCAAGTGATCGCGCAAATTGTCGGCCTGACCTCCTCGATGTCGACCGAAGCGACGGGCATGGCGGGCTCGGCGGAGCGGGTGAGCGGCCACTCGCAGCGGGTCGCCGCCGCTGCCGAAGAGGCGCTCGCCGCCGCGCAGTCGGTGTCGGCGGCAAGCGAACAGTTGGCCGCCTCGATCAATGAGATCAGCCGGCAGATCGCCCATTCCAGCGCGGTCGCCCGCACTGCGGTCGATGGTACCAGGCAGAGTGAGCGGGCCATCGGCACCCTGTCGACAGAAGTGGCGGGCATCGGCGCGCTGGCCGACCTGATCGGCAACATCTCCAAGCAGACCAATCTGCTGGCGCTGAACGCGACGATCGAGGCAGCGCGCGCCGGCGACGCCGGCCGAGGCTTCGCTGTGGTCGCCGCGGAGGTAAAGAGTCTGGCCGACCAGACAACGCGCTCTACGGAAGAAATCAGCCGGCGGTTGGCGGCAATCCGCGCCGCGACCCAAGGAGCGGTCGAAGCCGTCGCCGTTATCGGTCGCACCGTCGAGGCGATCGATACGTCATCGACCGCAATTGCCGCTGCGATGGAGCAACAGAGTGCCGCGACGCAGGAGATCAGCCGCAACGTCTGTGAGAGCAGCACGGCGGCGAGGGAGGTTGCGGCGCTGATCGCGGAGGTGTCGCAGGACGCTTGTCAAACCCGCGGCCAGGCCATCGACATTCAGCAGAAGTCGGGGCAGGTGGCGGACAGCGTCGGCGGCCTGCAAGCTGGCTTGGTGCATCTCATCCGCACTTCGGCGACGGTGATTGCCGGCTGACCTCCCAACCCTCGGCGTGGCTGGAGCTATGCTCGTGGGCGCCGCCGATGGGCCGCGGCCCGTCAATACCCGATGCAGATCTTGCCGAAGTGGCGGGCTTCAGCGAAGGCGGTGAAGGCCTTCGGCGCGTCCTCGAAGCGGAACACCCGGTCGACCACCGGGTGGAGACGATGCGCGGCGATCGCCCGGACCATGGCCTCGAAGCCGTCGCGCGAGCCGACCGTCACCCCCTGCAGGCGCAGATTGCGCATCACCACCAGCGGCAACGAGAAGCTGGCCTCGGCGCCGGAGAGCACGCCGATCAGGCTGATGGTGCCGCCGATGCGGGCGGCGCGCACCGACTTCGCCAGCGTGTCCGCGCCGCCGAGCTCGACGACATGGTCGCAGCCCTCGCCCCCCGTCAAAGCCTTGACCTCCCGGTCCCACTCCGGGGTCTTGCGGTAGTTGATGACGGCGTCGGCGCCGAGCTGGCGGCCGCGGGCGAGCTTGTCGTCGCGTGACGAGGTGAGGATCACGGAAGCGCCGGCGATCTTGGCGAACTGCAGCGCGAACAGCGCCACGCCGCCGGTTCCTTGCACCAGCACGACGTCCCCCGGGCCGACCCGGCCGATGGTGGCGATGGCGCTCCAGGCGGTGAGCCCGGCACAGGGCAAGGACGCCGCCTCGGCGTCGCTCAGGTGCTCGGGAACGCGGGCGACCGCCTCCGCGCCGATGACCATCCGCTTTCGGAGCACGCCGTCGAGCGGGCCGCCGAGGGTGACGCGGAACTTCGCAGGCGTCGGCTCGCCGCCGATCCAGGCGGGGAAGAACAGCGGCGAGACGCGGTCGCCGACGCCGACCCGGTCGACGCCCGCGCCAACGGCGATGACCTCACCAACGCCATCGGAGAGCGGGATCAGCGGCAGCGTGTTGCGCGGACCGTAGCCGCCGTTGATGGTGAGCCAGTCGCGGTAGTTGAGCGAGGCGGCGCGCATCTCCAGCAGAACCTCGCCGGAGGCGGGCTCGGCCTCGGGCCGCTCCGCCCTGACCAGCTTGTCCAGGGCGAAGCCTTCTTCCAGTCGCCAGACCTCCACGCTTCCCTCCTCACGCTCAAGGATCAGTCGCGACGCAGCCGTCCTGCTCGACGACGGTCCTGGCGGCCAGCCTCTGCACGACCGCCGCGTCGATGCCGGCTGTTGCCGCAGACCCGGCGGCCTCTGCAGGGGCGTCCGGGTCGTGCTTGCGGACCCGGCAGCCTTGCTGAATAGTGGCCGGGCAAAGGGGGCGCAACGGGAAATGGCAAGCTCGAACCCGGTCCTGTGCGGCTCGATCGCGGCGCGCCCCGGCAGCTTCGGCGTCGCCATGCACACTGCGGCCTACCGGGCGCTGGGGCTCAACTACGTCTACGTCGCCTTCGGCAGCGAGGATACGGCCGGCGCTATGACGGCGATGCGGGCTTTAGGCATCCGCGGGCTCGGCCTGACCATGCCGCACAAGGTCCGGGTCATCGAGCATCTGGATGCGCTCGCGGACGACGCCACGGCCATCGGCGCCGTCAACACCGTCGTCAACGAGGCCGGCCGGCTCATCGGCCACAACGTCGACTGGATCGGCGCCGTGCGCGCCTTCGCCGAGGCGCTACCGCTGGCCGGCGCCCGCGCCGCCGTGGTCGGCGCCGGTGGCGGCGCCAGGGCGATCGTCTACGGCTTGATCCGCAAGGGCGCCTCCGTTTCGATCTTCAACCGTGGAGCAGAGACGGGAGAGGCCATGGCCCGGCAGCTTGGCGCGGCCTACGCCGGGTCCCCCGAGGCGCTCGGCGAGGCCCACGGCTTCGGCCTGATCGCCCACGTGACGCCCGTGGGCTTGGACGATCCCGCCTCGATGCTGGTCCCGCAAGCCGCCCTGCGCCCGCCGGCGGTTATCTTCGATGCGGTTCCGCGGCCGGTCGAGACGAGGCTTCTTCGTGAAGCCAACGCCCGCGGCTGCAGGACCATTCCGGGGGTGCGGATGCAGCTCCACCAGGCGGCGGCCCAGTTCAGGCTTTACACCGGCCGGGAGCCGGATCTCGCGGTCATGGAGAAAGCACTGGAAGCGGCTACCGCAGCGGTGGCCGGCGGCGGCTGAGTCACCCGGTCGTCCCGAGGCCGCTGGCGATGGCGTTGACCAAGAGCAGCAGGCGCGGCAGCAGCGCCTCGGCGGCCGCCTCGTCGCCCTGCCGCTGCGCCTCGCGCCACTGCCGGATCAGCCCGATCTGCTGGTGGTGGAGGACGCGCAGCGCCGGCGAACGAAGCTCGATCGACCGGGTCAACGTCGGCCGGTGCGCTTCCAGCGCCCCGCACTGCAGCTCCTCCAGCGCCGCACGAGTGGCGGCATACTCGCCGAGAATGGGCTGCAGGAAGCGATCGCGCAGTCGCTCGTCCTCGACGAGGCCGGCATAGGCGCGCATCAGCTCGGCGTCGGCGGTCAGGATGCTGGTCGAGGCATTGCCGAAGGCGTAGACCAGGGGCGGCCAGTGCCGGCCGCAGATGGCTTCTGCCAGAGCGGCAAACGCGTCGGGGTCCTCCTGCCGCAGCGCCGAGAGGGCGCTGCCCGTGCCGTACCAGCCGGAGAGATAGAAGCGCGACTGGCTCCAGGCGAACACCCAGGGGATCGCGCGGAGATCCGACAGCGTCCGCCCGCCGCTGCGCCGCGCCGGACGCGAGCCGATGCGGCTCTGCTCGATGACGTCGATGGGCGTCGCCTGCGAGAAGAACTCGACGAAGCCCTCGGCGTCGACCAGCGCCCGATAGGCGCGCCGGCTGGCGGTGGCCAGCCGGTCCATCAGCGGAACCATCGGCCCGTCGGCGCCGGCCGTTTCGCCGCCGGCATCGAGCAGGGTGCGGCGGACGGCGCCAGCCCCGAGCAGCTCCAGATTGTGCGCGGCGGTGATGCGGTTCGCGTACTTCTGGGCGATGGTCTCGCCCTGCTCGGTCAGGCGCAGATCGCCGGCGACCGAGCCCGGCGGCAGGGCGTCGAGGAAGCGGTGCGCGGGGCCCGCGCCGCGGCTGATGGTGCCGCCGCGGCCGTGGAAGAAGCGGACGCGCACCCCGGCCTCGGCGCCGACCCGGGCGAGCTCGAGCTGGGCGCGGTAGAGCGACCAGAAGCTCGCAAGCAGGCCGCCATCCTTGTTGGAGTCGCTGTAGCCGATCATGACCTGCTGGCGCGGCACGCCGTCGCCGCGCTCGCGGGCGTGCTCGTGCAAGCCCCGCCGGGTGAGCGGATGGGCGAGGAAGTCGCGCAGGATGGCCGGCGCCCGGTGGAGATCCTCGATCGTCTCGAACAGCGGCACGACCGGCAGCCTGCACCAGGCCCCGTCGGCATCGCGAGCCAGAAGGCCGCCTTCGCGCGCCAGCAGGTAGACCGCGAGGAGATCAGAGGCCGAGCGGGTCATGCTGACGATGAGCGCGCCGAGCCCGTCGGCGCCGCAGGCGTCGATGTGCCGCGCGGCGACGCCATGGGCGTCGAGGACGGCCCGCGCTTCGGCACCCATCGGCGTGTCCGCGCGCACAAACGGCCGGGGACTCGCAAGCTCGGCGTCGAGGAAGGCGAGCCTGCGGGACTCGTCCCAGTTGGCGAAGTCGGTCTCGGCGAAGCCGGCCGCTGCCATGAGCTGGCTCATGGCCTGGTCGTGGAAGCGGGAGTTTTGGCGGATGTCGAGCCTGGCGGCGTGGAAGCCGAAGGTGCGCACGAGTTCGCTGACGGCGTCGACGTCGGCGCGGGCGAGACGATCGGCGGCCAGGTCATGGAGATCGGCGCGGAGGATGGCGAGGTCGTCGAGCAGCTCGCGGGCCCGCCGATAGGCCGGGCGGTTCGGCCGCGATGACACGTTGGCGGTGCCCGGGAGGGCGGCAAGCATGGCGTTGACGAACTGCCGCCACGGCTCGTCGGGATTGCGCGACGGGGAACCGGCGCTGCCGTCGAAACCGCCGTCGCCCGCAAGCGCGGCCAGCCGCGCGGCCAGCGCGGGGCTCGGGGCCTGCAGCCGGTCGGAGAGGCTGAGGTGGGCGCCGAGCCGGGTCAGGTGGTCGCGGATCAGCTCCAGGGCCAGGGCGCGGAGCTGCGCCAGCGTCTGCTCGGTGATCTCGCCGGTCACGAACGGGTGGCCGTCGCGGTCGCCGCCGACCCAGCTTCCGAACTGCAGGTGCGGCAAGAGCGGATAGCGCTGGTCGAGAAGCGCGGGATCCAGACCGCCGTCACGCCAGGCCTCGCGCAGTCTCCGGACCAGCAGCGGCAGCACCGCGGGAAAGACGTTGCGCAGGTAGTGGAGGACGTTGCGGACCTCGCTCGCCACGTCCGGGCGCTCCAAATGGATCTCGCCCGATCGCCACAGCCTTTCCAGCACCGCCTTGATCTGCTCGCGGATGTCGGCCTGCTCGCCCGGCGTCCACATCTGGTTCTCGCGCTGGACGAGAAGCAGGTAGAGTTCGCGGTGGTGCTCGAGGATCGTCCGCCGCTTGGCCTGGGTCGGATGGGCCGTCAGCACCGGCTCGATCCGCACGCTTGGCAATGCCGCCGCGATCTCCGCCGGATCATGGCCGGCGGCAAGCAGCCGGCGGAAGGTGTTCTCCCAGGATCCCGACCGGTCGCCGAGCCTCCCGTCCGCCGCGAGCCGCCGGTGGTTCTGGGCGTAGGCGTTCTCCTCGATCATGTTGAGCAGGGTGAACGCCGTCGAGTAGGCCTGCGGCAGGCGCGCCGGGCAGTCGCCGTCGATCGGCACATCCACCGCGGCGAGCCACGGCAGCCGCGCGGCGATTGCCTCCTCGCCCTGCTCGCGCAGAACCTCGCCGAAGCAGGTCATGATGAAGTCGAGGTCGCGACTGATCTTCGGCATGTCCCTCTTCCCCTTGATCCCGGCCGGTTCTGGATATGGTGAGAGGGAGACGGCTTCTGCGGTCAGCCGCCGCCTGGCGAAGTTTTTTTCCGCTGCGGCCGGCGCGCGGGCTTACTGTGCCGATCGAGGATCGGCCGCAGTTCTGGCCAAGAACAAGCAGCGGGGTAAACCATGTCCTTGATCCGAACGGAAAGCGAGGACTCGATCGCGACGATCGTCATGACCCACGTCGAGAAGCGCAATGCGCTGAGCGAGGCGCTGATTGGCGAGATCACGACGGCGCTGGAGGCATTCCGCGAGCAGAAGGTCCGCGTGGTCGTCCTGCGCGCCCCGCCCGGGGCGAAGGTCTGGTCGGCTGGGCACGATGTAAGCGAGATTCCAAACCGCGGCCGCGACCCGCTCGGCTGGGCGGACGCACTCAGGGTCGCGGTTCGCGCCCTGCAGGACTTCCCGGCGCCGGTGATCGCCCTCATCGAGGGCGGGGTGTGGGGTGGCGGCTGCGAGGTGGCGATGGCGTGCGACATCCTAATCGCTGCCCCCGAGGCGACGTTCGCCATCACCCCGGCGAAGCTGGGCCTGCCCTACAACCTCGGCGGCATCCTGACGCTGCTGAACGCGGTGCCGCTGCCGGTCGCGAAGGAAATGCTGTTCACCGCGCAGCCAATACCGGCCAGCCAAGCGCTCAACCTGGGGATCATCAACTACATCAGGCCTGCCGACGAGATCGAGGCCTTCGTCTACGGCATGGCCCGGCAGATCACGCGGAACGCACCGCTCAGCATCGCCGTGATGAAGGAGGAGCTGCGGCTCCTGGCCAGCGCTCACGCCATCACGCCGGAGCTGTTCGAAAGGATCCAGGGCCTGCGCCGGATCGTCTACGACAGCAACGACTACGAGGAGGGGCTCAAAGCCTTCCGCGAGAAACGGACGCCCAATTTCACCGGCTGCTGATCCTTCTGCCCGGCGCGTCGCACCATGCCGAATGCTAACGACGCCCGTCATCAACCGGCGCTATCGCCTGAAGCCGGGCCGGCGACACGACCGGGCCTGAAGAAAAGGCGAGGAGGAGGAACCGTCATGGCGAGACCCATGCGTACGCTCAAACAGCTGCTTGCGAACAAGCCGCAAGCCATCCACGCAGTCGGACCGGAGACATCGGTTTTCGAGGCGCTGTCCATGATGGCCGAGCACGACATCGGCGCGGTGATGGTGTTCGAGGCGGGCAAGGTCGTGGGCGTGCTTACCGAGCGCGACTACGCCCGCAAGGGCATCCTCAAAGGGCGGCTGTCGAAGGACACGCCGGTGCAGCGAGCTGATGACGCCGGAGGTCATTTTCGCCACGGTCGAGAAGAGCATCGAGGACTGCATGGCGATCATGACCAGCGGCGACTTCCGCCACCTGCCGGTGATGGAGGACGGCAGGCTGATCGGCATCGTCTCGATGCGCGACCTGGTCCGCGAGATCATCGACCATCAGCGCCACACCATTGAGGATCTCCGGCGCGACATGATCACGGTCATGACCCCCGATCCCAGCAGCTACTGAGCCACCGCGCGCGCCATCCGTCTCGGCGCCGGCACGCCCACCCGCCAGCTCGCGGAAGCATCAAGAGAAGGGACATCCCATCCATGAGCGTCGTCATTCTCCTGCTCGCGCTCGGCCTCCTCATGCTGGTGGCCTACCGCGGCTACAGCGTCATCCTGTTCGCTCCGATCTGCGCGCTCCTGGCGGTGGTCGCGACCGACCCGACCCTCGTGGCCCCGGCCTATACCAGCGTGTTCATGGACCGGCTCGCCAACTTCGTTAAGCTCTACTTCCCGGTGTTCATGCTCGGCGCCGTCTTCGGCAAGGTGATCGAACTCTCGGGGTTCTCGAAGGCGATCGTGTCCTCGATCGTGCGCCTCGTCGGGCCGACCCGGGCGATGCTGTCGATCGTGCTCGTCTGCGCGGTGATGACCTACGGCGGTGTGTCGCTGTTCGTCGTCGTCTTCGCCGTCTACCCCTTCGCCGCCGAGCTGTTTCGTCAGGTCGACATCCCGAAGCGGTTGATCCCCGGCACCATCGCGCTCGGCGCCTTTACCTTCACCATGGATGCGCTTCCGGGAACGCCACAGATCCAAAACATCATCCCGACGACGTTTTTTCAGACCAACACCTGGGCGGCGCCGTGGCTCGGCGTGGTCGGCGCCACCTTCATCTTCATCACCGGCATGACCTACCTCGAGTTCATGCGCCGGCGCGCCGCCGCGGCGGGCGAGGGCTATGCCACGAGCGGGCAGAAGCTGGAGAACGAGCCCGAGCCGTTCGAGGAGGAGAAGCTGCCCAACGCCATGCTGGCGATCCTGCCGCTGATCCTGGTCTTCGTCCTCAACCGGGTGTTCACCGACCTGATCCCGGCGCTCTACGGCGACACCTTCCAGTTCGCCCTCGGCAGCGAGCCGCCGACGCCAATCGCCATCGCCAAGATCGCCGCCATCTGGGCGGTCATCGGCGCGCTGATCGTGGGCATCCTCAGCGTCGTCGTATCATCGTTCAAGACCATCAGCGGCCGCTTCGCCGATGGCACCAAGCTCGCCATCGCCGGCGCGCTGCTGGCCACCCTCAACACCGCCTCCGAGTACGGCTTCGGCGGCGTGGTCGCCGCGCTGCCCGGCTTCGAGGTGGTGAGAGCGGCGCTGGAGGCGATCCCGAACCCGCTCATCAACGAGGCGGTCACCGTCACCGTGCTGGCCGGCATCACCGGCTCGGCCTCGGGCGGGATGAGCATCGCGCTGGCCGCCATGGCGGATCAGTTCATCGCCAACGCCAACGCGGCCGGGATCCCGCTCGAGGTCCTCCACCGCGTCGCCTCGATGGCCAGCGGCGGCATGGACACCCTGCCCCACAACGGCGCCGTCATCACCCTGTTGGCGGTCACCGGGCTGACCCATCGCCAGTCCTACAAGGACATCTTCGCCATCACGATCATCAAGACGCTCGCCGTCGGCGTGATCATCGCCTTCTTCTACCTGACCGGCATCTACTGAGAGCAGCGGCGGCGAACAGCCGAAGCGCTCACGTAGTTCGAAGGTTGAGGACAAAATGCAACCGATGCCCGCGGCCGCCATGGTAGCTTCCCGCCGACGGCGTCGGCTCGTCAGTGATCCGTATGCGCCAGCTACGCCGTACCGGACGCGGCCAGCGGATTGGCGCGAGGCGGTCCGGCGCTTGCTTGATAAAAACGGTTAGGGAGAACAACCGATGAAACGCGAAATTTTGACGGCTCTGGCAGGGGGCGCCGTGGCCCTCGCGGTTTCGACTACCGGGGTATCGGCGGCACAAACAGGGGCGGAGTTGCGCGCCGCCGTGCAAAAGACCATCGCGGCCTGCTACCAGACGGTCGACACGTGCAAGGAGTTCGGCAACAAGGCCAGCGGCATGCTCGTGTTCCCCGAGGTCACCAAGGCGGCGATCGGGGTCGGCGGCGAGTACGGCGAAGGCGCGTTGGTGATCGGGGGCAAGCCGGTCGGCTTCTACAGCACGACGGCCGCGTCCATCGGGCTGCAGCTCGGTGCCGAGCGACGCTCGCAGATCATCATGTTCATGAACGACGAGACGCTGAAGACGTTTCAGGCGAGTGACGGCTGGGAGGTCGGCGGCACGGCCGGCGTCACCGTCATCGACACCGGCATGGCCGGCAAGATCGACACAAAGTCGCTGACCGATCCCGTGGTCGGCTATATCTTCGGCGAGAAGGGGCTGATGGCCGACCTCTCGTTCGAGGGCCAGAAGATCAGCAAGATCCAGCGCTGAGGCGCGAGGCGGGGCGGATCACCTGCGCGGGCAGCGATTGCACGGGGAGGGTCCGCCCCGCGACGAGGCGGTGACGGAGTGTCTCGGCGGCATGGCGGACAAGAAAACATTCGACGGTGTCTCTCCCGAGGTCTGGGAGAGGGTCAAGGCGGTCGCCCGGGACCGCTTTGGGACCGTGTTCGCGCCGGAGGCCAACACCTGCGGGACGGCGACGACGGCAACGCCCATTGGCCAAGTCGTCCTCGAGTACGACCATGACCCCGACGCCAGGCAGATCACCTACACGTTGCGCAAGAAGCCGATGCTGATTTTGAGCGGACAAATCTGGAGCGGCCTGGCCGAGACGATCGAGCAGTGCAAGCAAGACACCTGACGTGGGACACAGAAGAGCGCCCGAGGGGCGCCAATCAATGAGGAGGAGCGACATGCGCGTTTCTGCATTTTCCAGGTTCATGTGGCTATTCATGGCCATCCTGGCCCTCGGCCTCGCCCAGTTGCGTCCGGCCGAGGCGGCGAACCCGCGGATCGACGGCCGGGTGAAGGCGGCGCTCGAGGAGCTGTTCAAGGCAAAGCCGCAGGCGCGGGACTTCGCCGACCGCGCGGCCGGCATCCTCGTCGTTCCCGGCTACGCCCGCGGCGGACTCATCATCGGCGGCGGCTACGGCGAAGGCGCGCTGCTGGAAAACCGCAGGATCGTCGACTACTACAAGGTCAGGTCCGGCTCCATCGGCCTGCAGCTCGGCTACCAGGAGCGCGACCAGTTCCTCATGTTCATGAGCCCGGAGGCGTTGGCCGCCTTCAAACAGAGCAAAGAGTTCGAGTTTGCCGCCGATGCCTCCTTCGCGGTCATCGACACCGGTCTCGGCGGCAACATCTCGGCGGCAGACTTCAACCACCCGGTCATCGTCTTCGTCAACGACGCCCGCGGGCTGATGGGCAGCCTCGCTATCGGCGCCGACCAGTACATCAAGATGGAGCCGACCGCCCAATAGCACTGGGCGGGACAAGCGGAGCGCCGGCTTTGGCATCGACCGCTTTGGGCCGCAGGGTCGAGGCCATCGCCGGCCTTGCGGCCTTGGCGATCGTCGCGCTGGGCTGCTTCATCGTTCTCAGGCCGTTCCTCACCGCGCTGGTCTGGGCCCTGATCTTAGTCTTCGTGACCTGGCCGCTGTTCATGCGGATCGAGGACATGGTCGGCGGCCGCACCAACCTGGCGGCGGGGCTCATGACCGCGATCCTGGCGGTGGCGCTCATCATCCCGATGCTGGCGGTCGGCACCGGGCTCGCCGAGAACGCCACCCGCCTGTTCGACCAGATGCAGGCTCTCGCTGCCGAAGGCCCGCCGGAACCGCCCTCGTGGCTTGGCGACGTTCCCTTAGTCGGCCCGCAGCTCCTCGAGCAATGGCGCGAGGTGGACAGCGCGAGGATCGCGGAGACCATCCGCGGCTTCATCCGGCCGGTCAGCCAGTGGGCGCTCGGCATCGCCGGGCGGGTCGGCGGCGGCCTGATCGAACTCACCCTCAGCGTCTTCGCTGCGTTCTTCTTCTATCGCGACGGCGTCGTCGCCTCGAAACGAATGGCCGCGTTCGTCGAGCGGCTCGCCGGCGACCGGGCGCAGCGGCTGATGACCGTCGCCGAGAACACCACGAAAGGCGTCGTCTACGGGGTGATCGGGACGTCGCTCGCCCAGGCCACGCTCGCCGCCATTGGGCTGTGGGTCGCCGGCATTCCCAACTGGCTGCTGCTGGGCTTCGTCACCTTCTTCGTCTCGATCGTGCCGCCTGGGGCGCCGGTGGTCTGGCTGCCCGCCACGGCACTGGCTCTTCTATACCGGCGAGTATGGCTGGGGCTTGTTCATGGGCATCTGGGGCTTCTTCGTCGTCAGCGGCATCGACAACTTCCTCAAGCCCTACTTCATTAGCCGCGGCAGCGCCATGCCCCTGCTGCTGGTGTTCCTCGGCGTCCTCGGCGGAGCGCTGGCGTTCGGCTTCCTCGGCGTCTTCCTTGGGCCGATCCTGCTGGCGCTGGGCTACACCCTGGTGCGCGAATGGAGCGCCATCAAGACGGAGCTCGGCGACCTGGATGAACCGCTGCCGCCGCTCGCTCAGGACGAGGGCAGCGCCCGCTCCGGGCGATAATCGGGAAGGGCCAGTGGCGCCCCGGCAGTGCCGCCGATGCCGACGGTGGCGAGCCCGTAGGTGCGCAGCACCCTGCCGGCGAGATCGCGCAGCCAGTCGTCGGCCGCCGGCGAGATGGCCACCTCATCGATCAGCCCGGCGACGTTAACGGGCACGCAGACGCCGCGGCCGAGACAGCCATGCGCGGTGCCGGCGGCGCGAGTGACGATTGCCCTCACCTCCCGCTCATAGGCCAGCGCCTTGGCCTTCGTCAGTGCCCGGTCGATTGGCTCGCTCAGCCCGCGCAGCTCCGCCGGCTCCAGGTAGCGGACGAAGTCAACCGACACGGCGAGATCTTCGCCCGCGTTCAGCGCCGCGCGCAGCTTGCCGATGGTCGTGCGCACGGCGACGCGTTTGCCGGCTGCCTGATACATCTTCCACAGCGCGACCTCATCGGGACCCGTGGCGTGCCAGCAGTTGGCCCACACCATCGCCGCCGGCCGGTAGTTGCGGATGGTGTTGATCAGGTTGTCCTGCTGGCTCTCCTGAGCCTTGCGCGACCACCAGCGCTCCAAGCGCCCCTGCTTTGGCGGCGGCGCCTCCGCCTGCTCGGCGAGGCGCATGAGCTCCTCGGGAAGCGTCCGAACGGCGAACACCGTGTCCTCGCTCAGCCCGGCGAAGGGGTCCTCCAGCGTGTCGATGCGGGCGAAGAACAGCGACTTGCGCTCGAGCAGGTCGACGAACTGGGCGAAATCCAAGAACCGCCAGACGGCGCGGCCGTCGCCCTCGCCCGAGGCTCCATGCTGTTGATCCAACATTCGTTTCTCTGCTCCCGAAAAAACCGCGCCGGCGCGGCGGCAGGCTGGCGCTGTGCCCCGGCCCCGCGCCGGGCTTAAGATGCCGGCCAACGTTAGCACGCAGATGCGGCGCGGGGTTCACGCATGTTGGCTGAAGCAGCGATTTTCCTGACCGCGGCGGTTCTCGCCGTGCCGATCTCGCGCCGCCTTGGGCTCGGCGCCGTCCTCGGCTATCTGCTGGCCGGCGCCATCATCGGCCCGGCCGGCCTCGCCATCGTTTTCAACGTCAACGATGTCCTGCACTTCGCCGAGTTCGGCGTGGTCCTGCTGCTGTTCATCATTGGCCTGGAGCTGCAGCCGAGCCGGCTGTGGACCATGCGCAAGGCTATCTTCGGCATGGGCGCGGCGCAGGTGGGGGCAACGGGAACGGTGCTCGCGGCGGTGGCCGTGGGGCTTGGAGTGGAACCGATCGCGGCCATCGTCATCGGCCTGACGCTGGCGCTGTCATCGACCGCCTTCGCCCTGCAGAACCTGGCCGAGAAGGGCCAGTTGACGATGCGCCACGGCCGCGCCGCCTTCTCCATCCTGCTGTTCCAGGACTTAGCGGCAATCCCGCTCATCGCCCTCGTGCCCCTCCTCGGCGCGGGTGCCGCGGAGGCGGCCGGCGCCGAGCCGGATCTGCTGGAGGCGGCGAAGGTGATCGCGGTGCTCGCCGCGGTCTGCATCGGCGGCCGCTACGTCCTTCGCTATGCGCTGCGGGTGGTCGCGCTGACCAACACCCGCGAACTCTTCACCGCCATGGCGCTGCTGGTCGTCGTCGCCGTCGCACTGGTGATGCAGTCCGTCGGCCTCTCCATGGCTTTGGGCGCCTTCCTCGCCGGCGTGCTGCTGGCCGACTCCGAGTATCGTCACGCTCTCGAGGCCGACATCGAGCCGTTCAAGGGCCTCCTCCTCGGCCTGTTCTTCATGTCGGTGGGCATGTCGCTCAATCTCGGCATGATCGTCGCCGAGCCGCTGAGGGTGGCGGCGCTGGTGGCAGGGCTGGTCGGCATCAAGCTCGCGATCCTTTACGGCATCGGCCGGATGAACGGGCTGCAACCCGGCTCCGCGCGGGCGCTGGCGATCTCGGTCTCGCAGGGCGGTGAATTCGCCTTCATCATCTTCGCCGTCGCCGCCGGCACCGGGGTGCTGGACCGTGCGGATGCGGACCTGCTGAAGGCAGTGGTGACGCTGTCTATGGCGACAACGCCGCTGCTTGCCGGCATCGACGGATTTGCCGAGAGGCGTCGGCGGCAGCGAACGGCAGCGGCTGCCTACGACGAGCCGCCGGAGGAGCAGCGGCAGGTCATCATCGCCGGCTTCGGCCGCTTCGGCCAGATCGTCGCCCGCATCCTCCGCGCCAAGAAGATCCCGTTCACCGCCCTTGAGATCAGCCCCGACCAGGTCGACTTCGTCCGCGCCTTCGGCAACGAGGTGTTCTACGGCGACGCGTCGCGCATCGACCTGCTGCGCGCCGCCAAGGCCGACCAGGCGTCGGCCTTCGTGCTTGCCATCGACGATCCCGAGGCCTCGGTACGGACGGCACTGACGGTGCGCGAAAACTTCCCGAACCTGCCGATCTACGCCCGGGCGCGCAACCGCAACCACGCCTACCGGCTGATGGACGCCGGCATCCGTGTCGTCTGGCGGGAAACCTTCCTCTCCAGCCTGGACATGGCCGGCGCGGTGCTCTCCGGCCTCGGCTACCGGGAACGCGAGGTGGAGAGCGCCATCGAGACGTTCCGCGAGCACGACGAACGCCGCCTCTACGCCCACCACGGCCTGCACAACGACGTCAAACGGATGCAGGATCTAGCCAAAGAAGCGATGAAGGAGCTCGAGGAGCTGTTCGCCGCCGACGCGGCCGACGCCACCGAGGCGGCTGGGGCTGAGGACCCGGACGGGGAGAACGAGCGCCGCCGCAGCGTTGAGGCCAGCTGACCCTAGCGGGTGCTTATCCTTTCAGCCCAACCAACGTCCGCGGGAAACCCCCTACGGTACCCCTCTTCACTTGCGTCACTTGCCGCCCGGCGTGAACCATCTTATCAATCCCTTTAAACGCCGCCACCGGCGACGAGCGGACCCAGCTTCCCCAGGGCCCCGCCCGGCCGGCGCACTGGCGCACCGCCCAGGCGGAGGAGCCATCGTGTCAAGGAATGAGCTGCTCGAGAAACTGAAGACCGACTCGATCTTTGCGCCGCCCGTTTGCGCTGGGGAAGGCCGAGGATGAAGGCGCGCTCCTACGCTTGACCCGCAGGGCGGAGGCGTGCCGCGCGATGAAATCCTGGACGGCCGGGACGAAGCCCGGCAGGGACGGACTGGGATTGAGCAGAGCACGCGCCGGCTCGGCCACCGTCTCGTCATCGCCAGACTTGTTGCGGTGATCCGCCCTGGGCGTCAACCATCACGGATCGATCTAGTTCAGATCGTTCTCCAGCACGATGCGGTAGCGGGCGTGGCCGGCTCGGAGGCGGTCCATCGCGTCGTTGACCTCAGACAGGCGGAAATGCTCGGTCATCGGCGCGATCTTGTGGCGGGCGGCGAAGCGGACCATCTCGGCGGTCGTCGCCGGGCTGCCAAGCGGCGACCCGCCAATGGACTTCTGCCCGCCAATCAGGGAGAAGCCGCCGGCCGAAACCTGCGGCACCGCGCCGACCACGTGCAGCCGGCCACGCGGGCGTAGCGCGGCCAGGTAGGCCTCCCAGTCGAGCTCGACGTTAATCGTGACCAGGATCATGTCGAAGCTGCCGGCGAGCGCCGCCAGCGCATCGGCGTCGCGGGTGCTGACGAAATGGTCGGCGCCGAAGGAGCGCGCCTCGTCTTCCTTGGCCGGGCTGGTGGAGAAGGCTGTGACCTCGCAGCCCCAGGCGTTCAGGAACTGCAGGGCCATGTGGCCAAGGCCGCCGATGCCGACGACGCCGACCCGGTCGGTGGCGCGGACGCCGTTCTGGACGATGGGGTTGAACACGGTGATCCCGCCGCAAAAGAGCGGCCCCGCTTTGGCCGCGTCGATGCCTTCGGGAAGCGGCGTCAGCCACATCGACTTGGCCCGGACGCGGTTGGCGAAGCCGCCGTGGCGGCCGACCATGGTCCCTTCCGCCGTCGCACAGAGGTTGTGGTCGCCGGACATGCACTCATGGCAGTGCATGCAGGAGCCGGAGAACCAGCCCAGGCCCACGGTCTGGCCCGTTCGCAGATGGGGCACGTGCTCGCCCACCGCGGCGACGGCGCCGACGATCTCGTGGCCGGGCACGAACGGGTAGGCGGTCATGTGCCACTCGTTGTCGAGCATGCTGAGGTCGCTGTGGCAGATGCCGCAGTAGCGCACGTCGATGTCGACCTCGTCGTGGCCGAGCTCGCCCAGCGTGTACTCGAAGGGCGCGAGGGCGCTGCCTGCGGCGGTCGCGGCGTACGCCTTGACGGTGGCCTGGCTGCTCATGGCTTCATGCCTCCACGGTGACGACAATCTTGCCGAACTGCTCGCCGGCTTCCATGTAGCGGTGCGCCTCGACGATCTGGTCGAGCGGGAAGGTCTTGGCGATGATCGGCTTCAGCGCTCCCTTGGCCAAGCCGTCGAGGACGAAGCTCTTGGCGCGGGCGAAACGCTCCGGGTCGCTCACGATCTCGAACAGGGTGTAGCCGCGTAAGGCCAACCCCTTGCCGAGCGCGGTGAGCGTCGGGAAAGGCGTGGGCCGCATGCTGAGCAGGCCGTAGATGAAGAGGATGCCGCCCGGGGCGCAGGCCTCGGCGAGCGTCTCGACGAACGGGCCGGCCACGGGATCGAAAATGACCCTGACGCCGGAGCCGGCCGTGATCTTTTTCACCTCGCCCGCGAGATCGTCGCGCTCGGTGGCGATCACGTGCTGGGCCCCGGCCTGGCGCAGGGCGTCCCCCTTCTTGCCGCTGCGAGTGGTGGCGATGGCGGTCGCGCCGACCATCCGCGCAATCTGGATGGCGGCCAGGCCGACGCTGCTGGACGCCGCCGGGATGAGGACGAAGTCGCCCGGGCCGAGCTTGGCGATGTCGACGAGCGCGCCGTAGGCGGTGAGGTACTGCATCCAGACGGCCGCCGCCTCGATGGGCGACACACCCTCGGGCGTGCGCACGATCGCGTGGGCAGGAGCGAGAACGACGTCGCCGTACATCCCGTAGGCGTTCAGCGAAAACGAGGGGACGACAGCGACGGCGTCGCCGACGGCGAGGTCCGTCACGTCCGGTCCGACCGCCTCGATGCTGCCGGCGGCCTCGTAGCCGAGCCGAGCCGGGAGCTTTGCCGCCTCGAGATAGTGGCCGGCGCGAAACAGCGCCTCCGCCCGGTTCAGGCCGATGGCATGGACCCGCAGCCGGACCTCGCCCGGCCCAGGGTCGGCCACATCGAGATCTTCGATGCGGAGCACCTCCGGACCGCCGAGCTCATGGAATCGAACGACCTTCGCCATCCTCGCCTCCCTTCGCCGTTACCGGGGCCGCATTCCAGCCTCCGCGGCGGCGAACTGGATCCGCCGCTGCGCCTCTGCCGGCCTCGCCTGCGGCTCATGCCTTTGCAGGTGGTACGCCGTGTGCCTGCGGGTGTCGACTCCGGATGGCTCCATGCGCGCGAAGCCGACGAGCCTCCAGCCATCGCCCCTGAGCCGCCTTAACCTTCGCGCGGTCTCGCGGCGGTACTTGCGCTGCTTCCACCAGCTGGCGTTCCCGCTCACCAGGGTGACGACGATCTCCTCCATGGCGGCCGGACCCTTGTGCTGCCACGTGCGTTGTGTGGTTTGGTGTACGGGCGGACGGCTCTGCAGATGAGGGGCCGTTGCGGGTTCGGGCGCGGCATTGAGCCGGAACGTCATGATTATAGGAATATTATCTTGAACCCCGGACGTATGTTCTTAATATGTTCCGGCCTGAACCCTCATTGGAGCCAGCCATGCACATTATCAACTTCACCCGCATCATCAACTCCACCTGCAGCAACTCCACCCGCCGCCGCGGCGCCGCGGCGACATCATGAGCCTCGCACTCGCCAATGTCGTCTTGCTCTGCGGCTGGCTGCTCGTCGAGGTCGTGCCGCTGCTTGCCGACGCGCTTGCGCATCGCGACGCGGCCCGGCGGGATCGCGAGCCGTAGGCGGCCGCGCTGTACTGCCATCCGGGCGCGGCGGTAGCAGCGTCCGAGGCCGCGGAACCGGATTTCGCTCCTCTCGTTGATAGTGCGACGCCAACCCCAAGAGGATCCCGCTCGATGCCCACGATTTTCGATCTGCTCACGGAAGATCACGGTAAGGTGAAGGGGCTGCTTGCGCAGCTGCAAGAAACCGGAGACGGCGCCGGCACGACCCGCGACAAGCTGTTCGCCGAGATCAAGAAGGACCTGGAGATCCACGCCGAGTTCGAGGAGCAGGTGTTCTACCCGAAGGCGCGAGCCACGACCGGTATGGATGACGTGATCGAAGACGGCCTCGAGGAGCACTCGGAGGCCAAGGAGCTGCTGAGCAAGCTCGAGGCGATGAACAGCACGTCGAAGGAGTGGCTTAACACGATCGAGGAGCTGACCGAGGCGGTCGAGCACCACGCCATGGACGAGGAAAAGAAGCTGTTCCCCAAGGCCCGCAAAAACATGGCTGACGCCGACGCGCAGGCCATGGCCGAGCAGTACCTGAAGATCAAGCAGAAGGCGAGCTAAGGGCCACCTGTCCCGGGCGCGGCGTCACAGCCGCGCCAATCTTCTCCACGCCGGCACCTCCTATTTTCCCCGCCGCCCTCCACCGAACTCTCCCGCTGTCTCTCCCGCCAGCGCAACGGGCCGTCGTTGCGACGCAGTCGGTCCGAGAGTGGCTGCCAGCGCAAAGCGGGTGCGGTGAACAGCCTCCGGTCGGCCGAATACGCCTCCCGGCGCGCCGCAATCTCCTCTGCGCGCCTGCCGCAGCGACCGAGCCTTGTTGCCTTCCCCCGCCGGTACTCCCTCTGCCTCAGCCGACCTTCGCCCCACCCGAGCATTCTGGCGTTGCAGAAGCGTTTCGGCCGTGTCCGCCGTCACTGCTTAACGGCATAGAAAGGCTCAGTCTGCACCGTCGGCAATAGGTGATGGGAGGAGCCGCATGGCGCGTTGGAGCTTCAAGGACCCGCTGAAGGACTTCGACTGGGGCAGCCTGTACGAACGCTACGACGGCATGTGCAGGGGCTTCGATGCCCAGAGCCCGCTGCTGGCGGTGTTTGAACCGGCGCGTCCTTCCAGCGACCGAGCCCTCTATTACAGGCTCGCGACTGCGTTTAGGGCCGTTAGGAGCTCTGGCCGAGACGACGCCGCGGCAACCTACGGGGCCATGCTGTACTGGAAGCTGTACTCACAGCACCAAGTGCGAGGTAAGATCCCGCACTGGGCGGTTGCGGCTGGCCCGTCATTCCACCGACTGGCCAGGACGCTGCCGGCCACCGTGGGAAGGCGACCGGAAGAGATCGTGAAGCTTTTGACGGATAAGCGTTTCGTCATGCCCGGGATGACATCCGGGATCGCCGTGCGTGCGACCGTTTTGCACTTCCTCTATCCGGATGTGTCGCCCCTCTTCGACCGCATGGTGCTCAGGGCGGTCGGGATCGAAGTCAGAGGCCGCAAGCAGGGACCTCAGGTCTTCGAGGCGTACATCCCCTACGCGTGGTCGCTGGCGCACAAATACCTGCAGGAGTGCTCGCAGTTCAGGCAGGAGACGCCGCTCCGTGTCATCGACATGGCGCTCTGGGCTACCCGCGGCAAAGCATTGCCGTTTCCCGGTCGTCACGACGTAGCCCTCTGTTGTTGAGGGCGCTTTGCGCAGGAGGCTCAGGCCATAGAGACAGCCCACGCCGTCCTAACACTGAGCGGCCACTGAGCGACGGTCGTTGACAGCCGGGCGGCCTCGGCACATTCATGATCGAAGCCTGCGGGCGCACGGTCGGGGCGTGCGGAGTATGCGCGAGGTAAAGGTCGAGATCGCGAAGGTCTACGTGCCGATGGCGCGGCGCAAGACCCTCGACCCTGCCCGTGTGGACGCCTTAGCCCAAGACATTCTCGAGAACGGGCAGCAGGCGCCGATCCTGGTCCGCATGGACAGTGACCGCTTGGTCCTGGTCGAGGGCCTGCACCGGCTGGAGGCCTGCCGCGCACTCGGCGACAACACCGTGATCGCGCTGATGGTCCAGGCCCGCAAGGCTTAAGGGCGCCCCCGGCATCCGCCCGTGAACCGCGACGTCCGGGGCGGTCCCCAAGGGCAGGCGGTTTTAGTCGCGGCTTCGGGCTCCTTTCCGGAGCCAGCGGCGGTCATGGCCGTTATGCGTTACGGCCCTCCGCGTCTTCTTCTTGATGCGCGAGAAACAGCGGGGTTCGTCCAAAGCACGCGTCATAGAGGCGTCCTGCTGCGCCGAGGGGCCTGCGATCGCCGGAGATAGCAGGCGAAATGGGAGAGCGGGGCGGCCGGAACAAGTCCGGCCGTGCCCGGAACGACTGAGGAAGCTTTGTCGGCTGCGGCCCGCTGAATTCGATATCTTGGATCGGCAGTCTCTTCCGCGGCTTGCGTGCAGGACCGGAACCCTCGCGCGCCGTTACGCCGCCCGGGCCGCCTTCTTGCGTTCATGCTCGCGCAGGTGCCGCTTACGGATGCGGATCGACTTCGGCGTCACCTCGACCAGTTCGTCGTCGTTGATGAACTCGATGGCGTACTCGAGCGTGGTGTCGATCGGCGGGACGAGGATGATGTTCTCGTCGCTGCCGGCGGCGCGGATGTTGGTGAGCTGCTTCGCCTTCAGCGGATTGACCGAGAGGTCGTTGCCGCGCGAGTGGATGCCGATGATCATTCCCTCGTAGACTTCGGCGCCGTGGCCGATGAACAGCCGGCCGCGGTCCTGCAGGTTGTAGAGGGCATAGGCCAGCGCCTTGCCCGAGGCCATGGCCACCAGCGCGCCGTTGACCCTGCGGCCGATCTCGCCCGGCACCCTTGGGCCATACCGCTCGAAGCCATGGTACATCACCCCGGTGCCCGACGTGATGGTCATGAACTCCGGGCGAAAGCCGATCAGGCCGCGGCTGGGGACGGTGTAGTCGAGGCGGACCCGGCCCTGGCCGTCCGGCACCATGTCCTTGAGCTCCGCCCGCCGCTGGCCGAGCTTCTCCATCACCGCCCCCTGGTTCGCCTCCTGAACGTCGACGGTGAGCGTCTCCCAGGGCTCGCAGAGCTCGCCGTCGATGGTCTTCAGGATCACCTCGGGCCGGGAGATGGCGAGCTCGTAGCCTTCGCGGCGCATGGTCTCGATCAGGATCGCGAGGTGCAGCTCGCCGCGGCCCGAGACCTTGAACTTGTCCGGCGTCTCCCCGGGATCGACGCGCAGCGCCACGTTGTGCAGCAGCTCCTGGTCGAGGCGGTCGCGGAGCGTGCGGCTGGTCACGAACTTGCCTTCGCGGCCGCCGAGCGGCGAGTCGTTGACCTGAAAGGTCATGCTCACCGTCGGCTCGTCGACGACCAGCGGCGCCAACGGCTCGACCGCGTCCGGATCGCAGATGGTCTCCGAGATCTTGATGCCGTCAATCCCGGTGAAGGCGATGATGTCGCCGGCGGAGGCCTCCTCGCGCTCGATCCGCTCCAGGCCCTGGAAGCCCAGGATCTGCAGCATGCGGCCGCGGCGCACGCTGCCGTCGACGGCGGCGATGGCCACCGCGCTGTTCCGGCGGATGCGGCCGCGGCGGATGCGGCCGATGCCGATAACGCCGACATAGCTCGAATAGTTGAGCGAACTGACCTGGAGCTGGAACGGCCCTTCCGCATCGGCGTCGGGCGGCGGCACGCGCTCGATGATGGTCTGGAGCAAGGGTGTCATGTCGCCGCTCCGCACATGCGAGTCGAGCGAAGCCCAGCCCTCGGTGGCGGAGGCGAAGACGACCGGGAAGTCGAGCTGGTCGTCGCTGGCGCCCAGCCGGTCGAACAGGTCGAAGGTCTGGTCGACGACCCACTCCGGCCGGGCTATCGGCCGGTCCACCTTGTTGACGACGACGATCGGGCGCAAGCCCCGGGCCAGCGCCTTGCGGGTGACGAAGGTCGTCTGCGGCATCGGCCCGTCGACGGCGTCGACCAGCAGCAGCACCGAGTTCGACCATCGACAGCACCCGCTCCACCTCGCCGCCGAAGTCGGCGTGGCCGGGCGTGTCGACGATGTTGATCCGCCAGTCGCGCCAGGTGATGGCGGTGTTTTTCGACAGGATGGTGATGCCGCGCTCGCGCTCGAGCTCGTTGGAGTCCATCACCCGCTCGACGACGTCGCCGTGGGCCTGCAGCGTGCCGGACTGGCGCAGCAACTGATCGACCAGGGTCGTCTTGCCATGGTCGACATGGGCGATGATGGCGATGTTCCTCAAGCGGCGGACGGGCTCGCCCATGGGCGCGCAAACTCCTGATGGTCATGGATCAACGGCGGGACGAGCGGACCGGCCCCGAACAGGGAGCGGCGGTCGGCGTGGCACGGATAGCAGCCGCGACGGCGCTCCGCGACGACTCGCCCGCGTCGGCTCTCCGGTTATACCGTGAAGATGGGCCGCTGGCGACCTCGACGCACGTGAGCGTACGGATAGGCGATCGTTCTGCCAGGAAAAGAAACGGGGAGGCGCCAGAGGCACCTCCCCGAAATGGTGAAGATGAGCGCCGTTCTCTAGTGGGCGGCGGCTCCCTCCGCGCCGAGCCCGGTCTCGGAGCGGATGAACTGATGGCGGTAGTTGGCCCTGTCGATCTCGGCGCGAGCACTCCTGTCCGTCACCGAGAAGAACCAGATGCCGCCGAACGCAATGGCCATCGAGAACAAGGCGTAGTGCTCGTAGGGGAAGATCGGGGTGGCAAACCCCAGGATCTGCACCCACACCGTCGGGCCCAGGACGACGAAGGCGATCGCCGCGATCAGGCCGAGGAAGCCGCCGATGAACGCGCCGCGGGTCGTGAGCCCGCCCCAGAAGATGGAGAGCAGCAGGACCGGGAAGTTGACCGAGGCCGCGAGCCCGAAGGCGAGGACCACCATGAAGGCGATGCAACACGAACGGCGAGCGAGATGCGTTCGCGCCGAAGTGGCTCCGCGGCCGTGGCAGCCGCGACAGCCGCCCGGCTGCCGCCGCGGGCGACAGCCGCGCCTTGCCGAGACGCTAGAGGGAGAAGCGATAACCGATGCCGACGCCGATGATCCAGGGTCGATGTCGGCGTTGCGGCCCTTGACCGCGCCGTCGTTGACGCTGACGGCGGCCGGCAGCCACAGCTTCTTGACGTCGAAGTTGAGGCTCCAGCGCTCCCAAACCGCCCAATCGACGCCGGCCTGAAGCGCCCAGCCGAAGCGGTTGTCGTAATCGACGTCGTCGATCAGGGCGCTGTTGGGCTTATCGACGCCGTAGAACACCGTGTAGTTGACGCCGGCGCCGACGTACGGGCTGACCTGGCCGTCGGGGAAGAAGTGATACTGCAACGACAAGATGGGCGGCAGCAGCCAGACGTGGCCGAGGTCGACGTCGCCAAGGGCGGTGTCCTTGACCTCCACCTGATGCCGGGCCGTCGCCAGGATCAGCTCGGCGGCGATGTTCTTGGTGAAGAAATAGGTGAAGTCGAGCTCCGGCACGTAGGAGTTGTCGATCTCGATGTCACCGCCGATGGTGGTCGTTCCGCTTTCGTCGGGAATGACGCCGATACCACGCAGACGAACGAGGAGATCCCCGGCCTCCTTCGCCTCGGCACCCCCGGATGCACCGATCAGGGCGGCCGCGAGCAGCGCCAACGCTGCCTTCTTCATCTTGTGCATGTCTCTCAACCCCTGGCAGGTACGATGTTTTTCTGCTTGCGACCAAGCCGCCCAAGGGCGGGTGACCGCACTGCCCGTTCGCGGGCGCGATAACCATACGAAAGTTATGGGTAAGGTCAAGCACCTCCGCGGCCGCCGAGCCACAGATGCAGCCGGCGGGCAACGCCGGTGCGAAGCTTTCTTACCGGCGGGCCATAGCCTGGCTAGTGACGAGCGGCCTCGCCGTCCGCCGGCGGCATCTCCGCATCCTGCGCGGGCGCTCCATCGGACGCCGCACCATCCGCGTTGCCTAGACCGGCAGCCGCGTGGTCGCCGAGGCCGGTGGCGCGGTAGGCGATGACATCGCCGGCGGCCTCGTCGCCCCGGCTCTGCTCTCCGGCGCCGTCCTGGTCGTCTTCGATCCTGCCGGGCATCTCCACCGCCGGGGCGAGGACGAAGGAGACGAGCTGCTCGATCTCCCGGCGCGCCTCGGACTTCGGCGACATTGCGCCGACCCAGCGGCCCCGATCGAATGCCTGGACGAAGGCCGAGCGCATTCCGATGGGCGGGGCGATCGGCTCGCCGAACCGTTCGTAGAGGGCGAGGTTGCGCAGAACGGCGCGGCGGTCGGAGCGGTTGGGGACGATGACGCAGCGCGGCTTCTCGCCGTCACGAACCTCACGCGCCTTCTGCACCGCCCTGACGAAGCGCGAGGTCGAGTGCAGGTCGATGCCGCTGGGGTTGACCGGCACGAAGATGAGATCGGAGATGGCCGCAACCGCCGCCAACGCGTAGTCGAGCCCGGGCGGCAGGTCGATGATCACCGCCGGGTTTCTCTGGGCGAGGAGATGGATCTGCTTCACCCAGGCGAGACCCGGGTGCCGGTCCTCGCGCCGCGCCTCGTGCAGCACGCGCGAGGTGACGCGGATGCCGAGTTCGCCGTTGTCCGCCCACGCCAGCGCGGTGGCCTGCCGGTCGGCATCCACCAGGATGCAGTCCAGCCCGGTAATCGCCCTCAGTGCGCAGGCGAGGTTGACGGCGATCGTGCTCTTGCCGGCGCCGCCCTTCAGATTGCAGACCGAGATGATGCGGGATGTCAGTTGCGGTTCGGTCATGCCTCGGCGAAGACCAGGAGGAGGGCGGGCCACGGGCAGCCTAGCAAAATCAACCCCGTTTGGGCACCGCAAAGACGCTCAACCGGTCTCCCGGATCAGGATGGCGCGGAAGTCGTTGACGTTGGTGCGGGTCGGGCCGGTCACGATCAGGTCGCCGAGCTTCGAGAACAGGCCGTAGCTGTCGTTGTTCGCAAGCAGGGCCCGGGCGTTGAGGCCGGCCGCGGCGGCACGCGCCAGCGTGTCCGGGCGGAGGATGGCGCCGGCGTTGTCCTCGACGCCGTCGATGCCGTCGGTGTCCGCGGCCAAGGCCCACACGCCGGGCAGCCCGTCGAGCGCCACGGCGAGGGCAAGGAGGAACTCGCCGTTGCGCCCGCCGCGGCCGTCGCCGCGGATCGTCACCGTGGTCTCTCCGCCCGACAGGATCACACACGGCGGCTCCACCGGCTGGCCGAAGCGCACGGCCTGCTTCGCCATCCCGGCATGCACCAGGGCGACGTCGCGAGCCTCGCCCTCGATGGCGTTGCCGAGGATGAGAGGGCGGTAACCGGCCTCGCGAACCACCGCCGCAGCCGCCTCCAGCGCGTCCTGCGGTGTCGCCACCATCTCGATGCGGCTGGCGGCCAGCCTCGGATCGCCGGGCTTGGGCGTCTCCGCCGCCTCGCCCTCGAGATGGGCGCGAACATGGGTGGGAACATCGAGGGCGTACCTGTCGATGACCCCGAGCGCGTCGGCCGTTGTTGTCGGATCGGGAACCGTCGGTCCCGAGGCGATCACCGACGGGTCATCGCCGGGCACGTCGGAGATCAGCAGCGCCACCACCGGCGCCGGCGCCGCCGCGGCCGCCAGCCTCCCGCCCTTGATCGCCGAGAGGTGCTTGCGCACGCAGTTGATCTCGCTGATGGTGGCGCCGCAGCGGAGCAACCCCCGGGTCACGCCCTGCTTGTCGGCAAGCGTGAGCCCCGGCGCCGGCAGCGCCATCAGCGCCGAGCCGCCGCCCGAGATCAGGCACAGCAGCAGGTCGTCCGGGCCCAGCCCGCTTGCCAGCTGCAGGATCTGCGCCGCCGCCCGCTGGCTCGCCTCGTCGGGATTGGGATGCGCCGCCTCGATGACTTCGATGCGCGACGTCGGCAGTCCGTGGCCGTAGCGGGTGACGACCAGCCCGGAAAGCTCGCCAGGCCAAGCCTCCTCGACCGCCTTGGCCATGGCCGCCGCAGCCTTGCCGGCGCCGACGACGATGGTGCGGCCCTTGGGCGGCGGCGGCAGGTGGGAGGTGATCCGCTCCGGCGCCCGGGCCGCGTCGACCGCGGCTTCGAAGGTCCGGCGCAGCAGGGCCTCGGGATCGCTGCCGGCGGGCGCGGCGGCCATCAGAGCGCGACCATGCTGGCGACCCAGACGGCGGCGGCGGCGACGACGCCTTGGACCAGCGTGCCGACCGTCTGCAGCTTATAGCCGGTGGGCGCATCCATGTTGGAGAACTGGGTCACAACCCAGAAGAAGCTGTCGTTGGCGTGGGAAACGACCATCGAGCCGCCGCCGATGGCGACGACGACCAGCGCCTTGGCGGTATCGCTGTCGAGGCCGAGGGGGGCCAGCAGCGGCGCCATCAGCCCTGCCGTGGTGATGATCGCGACCGTGGACGAGCCCTGGGCGGTCTTGATCCCGGCGGCGATGAGGAACGGCAGGATGATGCCGAGCTGGGTGTCGGACAGCGTCTGGCCGACGACCGTGGCGATACCGGAGTTCTGCAGCACCTTGCCGAAGGCGCCGCCGGCGCCGGTAATGATGATGATGGTCGCTGCACCCACGATGGCTTCGCCGACCCAGCCCTTGTCGGCCAGCATCGCCCGCTCGAGCTTCTTCGGCAGCAGCATCGCCAGGGCGACGCCGATGAGCAGGGCGACCACCGGTTGGCCGATGAAGCTCAAGATGGTGTACGGCGTGCCGGTGCCGAAGGGCTTGGTCGGAAATTCCGCGACAGAGCGCAGGACGATGAGGACGATCGGCACCAGGATCGGCAGCAGCGACTTGAAGGCGCCGGGGGCGTCCACGACGCTGGCGCGCGCATCGGGCGCCGCCTCGGCGGCCAGGCCCTCGTCCGGCGAGATGTAGATGCGGCTGGCGACGGTCACGGCGAAGACCCAGCCGGCGAAGGCGGCGATGGCGGCGATCAGGAGCCCCCACATGATGACGAGGCCGAGATCGGCGCCGATGATGCCGGCGGCGGCGATCGGGCCCGGGCGTCGGCGGCACCATGGTGTGGGTGGCGTAGAGCCCGAGGCTCAGCGCGATCGCGGTGGTCGCGAGCGAGATGCCGGCGCGCCGGGTCAGTGCCTTGTTCAGCGACGAGAGGATGACGAAGCCCGAGTCGCAGAACACCGGGATCGAGACGACGTAGCCCATGATCGACATGGTCGCGGGCACGTTGCGTTCGCCGGCGACCTTGAGGATGCTCTCGGCGAGGCGGAAGGCGCCGCCCGAGCGTTCGAGGAAGGTGCCGATGATCGCGCCGGCAAGGATGACGATGCCGATGTAGCCGATGGTCCCGCCGAAGCCGTCGTTGACCGACTTGACCACGTCGGCGAGCGGCATGCCGGAGAGGATGCCGAAGGCGAAGGCGGTGATGAGCAGCGCCAGGAACGGATGCATCTGCAAGCGCGCCGTGGCGAAGATGATGAAGGCGATGCTCAGAATGAGGAGAATGACGAGGAGCATGGACGTCCTACCCTGATGGAGCCTCGGCTTTTGCGCCGCTTCGTCGCGGCCTGCCGTTGCCATGTTGCTAGACGCGCAACCGCCTGTGGTCAATGTGCATCACCCGTCAGCCACCGGGGCCGGCCTTGATTCCGCGCCCGGCGGCGGCGCACGATGAGCGCAGGCCCGCCCGCGCGGCGGGCTCAGCAATGGGAAGCCGCCATGCCCGACGTCGCCGAGCCGCTCGCCAGCCATTGGATGCCGTTCACCGCGAACCGGGACTTCAAGGCCCACCCGCGGCTGATCGCCCACGCCGAGGGCATGGTCTACCGCAGCCAGTCCGGCCACCGCGTCCTCGACGGGGCGTCCGGCCTGTTCTGCTGCGCCGCCGGCCACGGCCGGCGCGAGATCGCCGAGGCGGTCTCTGCCCAGCTCATGGAGATGGACTACGCGCCGCACTTCCAGTTCGGCCACCCGTCCTCATTCGAGCTGGCGGCTCGGCTTCGAGACCTGCTCCCTGGCGACCTCGACCATCTGTTCTTCTGCAACTCCGGCTCGGAAGCGATCGACACGGCGCTGAAGATCGCCATGGCCTACCACCGTTCGGGCGGCGAGGGCGCGCGCCAACGCTTCGTCTCCCGCGAGCGCGCCTACCACGGGGTCAACATCGGCGGCACCTCGCTCAGCGGCATCGTCCGCAACCGCGAGGCGTTCCCCACGGTGATGCCGGGCGTCGTCCACATGCGCCACACCTGGCTTTCCGACCACCGCTTCGTCCGCGGCCAGCCGGGCAGCGGCGCCGACCTGGCGGAGGACCTGCAGCGCTTCGTCGATCTCTACGGCCGCTCCCAAATCGCCGCCTGCTTCGTCGAACCCATCGCCGGCTCGACCGGCGTGCTGGTGCCGCCCAAGGGCTATCTCGAAAGACTAAGACAGATCTGCGACGCGAACGGCATCCTGCTCGTCTTCGACGAGGTGATCTGCGGCTTCGGCCGCACCGGCGCGGCCTTCGCCGCCGACAGCTTCGCCGTGATGCCGGACATGATCACCATGGCCAAGGCTTTGACCAACGGCGCGCAGCCCATGGGCGCGGTTGCCGTCCGCGACGGCATCCACAGGGCCCTGACCGCCGGTGCGCCGGCCGAGGCGATCGAGCTGTTCCACGGCTACACCTTCTCGGCCCATCCGGCTGCCTGCGCGGCGGCGTTGGCGACGCTCGACATCTACGCCCGCGAGGACCTGTTCGGCCGCGCCGACCGGCTGACCCCCGGCTTCCTCGACCGGATGTTTTCGCTGGCCGACATTCCCGTTATCACCGACATCCGCGGCTACGGCATGCTCGCCGCCTTCGACCTGGCGTCGGGGACGACGCCCGGCGCACGCGGTTATGCGGCGCTGAAGCGGCTGTTCGAGGCGGGGCTTTTGATCAAGTGGACGGGCGATACCGGCATCGTCGCGCCGGCGCTGATCGCCTCGGACAGCGACCTCGACGAGATCGAGGACAAGCTCCGCGGCGTTCTTACGACGATCTAAGCTACCGCACCCTCACCCGCGGGCTTTGCGGGTGAGGAACCGAGGACGTGGGTAACAGTTCTGTCCCTGGAGGCTTTGGCCGAACTCGAAGTATAGCGGCTTGACGCGGCCGCGATGGTCGATCCTGGCGAACCGGATCGGGCTATAACAGACGTCGCTGCGCCTTCCGCTCGCCATCAGCATCGGGCGGAGCTAATTGTTCTTCGCGCCCTGTTTGACCCACTCGCGGAGGATCTCGGTCTGGGCGACGAGCAGCGGCCGCTCGTGGTGCGGCATCCGCACCTGCGCCCGGCCCTCGACCAGGACGTTGAGGTTGCTGGTCAGGGGCTCGCCGGGAACGACGATGGGCCCGTGCTTGGTTCCCTTCATCAGCCCCTCGTAGGTGCTGAGGTCGAGGCCGCTGGTCTTGTAGCCGTCGCCTCCTGGGCTGTGGCAGGAGACGCAGCGGGCGTCCAGGATCGGCTTGACGTCGAGCTTGTAGCTGACCACCTCCGCCGCCGAGGCGACGAGCGACGCGACGGCGAGCGCGCCGAGAGCTGCGAAAGCGCCTGCCGACAGCGCGAATGTCCTGTGCTTCATTTCTTTGTTTTCCCCTTGCGCAACAGAGCCGGGTCCGGCCGCATCCGGCAATGACCCCAGGCTGTAGAGGAGATTAGACCAACTGGCGGGCCTTGGCCACGGTTGCGCCGTGCTCGCTCGTCATCGCCGCGTTCGCAGCGCTCAGCGCAGGCTCGCGGCAATGTTGCCGCCATCGACCGTGAGCACCGCCGCCGTCGTCTTCTCCGAGAGCGCCAGGTGGACGAAGGCCGCGGCCACATCGGCGGCGGTCACCTCAAGGCCGAGCAGGTTGCCGGACATGTAGGCCTCGGTGCTGACGCCGCGTGCGCGCGCCCGCGACGAGATCATCGCCTCGTCGAGGAGGCCGGTGCGGACCCGGTCGGCGTTCACCGCGCAGGCGCGGATGCCGTCGCGGCCATGGTCGAGGGCGTACTGGCGCATCAACGCGACCGTAGCCGTCTTGGGCAGGCCGTAGGGGCCGAAGCTCGGACCGGGGTCGACCGCCTGCTTTGAGGCGTTGAACAGCAGGCAGCCACCGGTCTGCTGCCTCCCCATCACCGCCACCGCCGCCTGGGCCACGGTTTGGTGCGCCCAGAAGTTGAGCTCAAAGCTGTCGCGCAGAACGGCCTCGTCGACCTCGCCGATCCGCCCCTGCCAGGCGCGGCCGGCGTTGGAGACGACGATGTCGACGCCGCCATAGCGCTCCGACAGCCCGAGCGAAGGCCGCCTCGACGCTGTCGCGGCGGGTGACGTCGCAGACGACGGCGAGGCCGCCGGTTTCGGCGGCGACGGCCTCGGCAGCGCCCGCATCGATGTCGGCGACGCAGACTTCGGCGCCCGCGGCGCGGAAGGCGCGGGCGCACGCGGCGCCGATGCCGGAGCCGCCGCCGGTGATGACGACGACGTGGCGCGCCAGCGGCGTCTCCGCGGCCTTGCCCAGCTTTGCCTGCTCCAGCGACCAATACTCGATGTCGAACGCCTCGGCTTCCGAGATGGCGGTGAACGTGCCCAAGGCCTCGGCGGCGCCGATCACCTCGACGTTGGTTTCGGCAAGATCGGCGGCAATCTCCGCTGCCGCGGCCGACGCGCCAAGCCCGAACAGGCCGAGGCCCGGCACCAGGATGACCCTCGGCACCGGGTCGAGCTCGCTCTTCGGGACCGCCTGGCGCGCGTTGTTGGCGGCGAAGTAGGCGTGGTAGGCGGCCCGGTAGTCCTCCATCGCGGCCCGGGCGCCGGCGGCGAAGCCGCCCATCTCGTCGGCATCGGCGGGCGGCGTGATCAGGGGCAGGCGCTTGGTCCGGATCACGTGGTCCGGCGTTGCCGTGCCCTGCTGGGCGTAGCGGGAGAGCTCGCTGCCGCCCACGAACTCGAGGATCTGCGGCGACGAGCGGAAGGCCAAGATCCAGCGGCGGTATTGCCCCGGCCCCAGCTTTTCAGCGGCGAGGCCACGGAGGATGGGCGCCACGCTGGTGGCCTGGGCGATGTGCTGGGGCAGGCGGATCGGCGTGAACGCCTTGGGCCGCTTCCGGTGCATGGCGACACCGGCGAGACGTGGTCCGGCCGGCCCGGGCGATCCGCTGCTCCGCGAGGCTGACCTTGTCGATCATCCGCTCGTAGGCCTCGCGGGCGCTCTCGCCGAAGGTGAAGATGCCGTGGCGCAGCAGGATCATGCCCTCTGCGCCCGGCTGGCTGCGGAAGATCTCCATCGCCCTTTTCGCCAGCGCGAACCCTGGCATGACGTAGGGCACGAGCGCCATCGTCTCGCCGTAGGCCTCCTGGCACAGCGCCGCCGCGTCCGGCTGGTCGGTCAGCGCCAGCACCGGATTGGCGTGGGTATGGTCGATGTACTTGTGCGGCAGGAAGGCGTGGAGCAGCGTCTCCACCGACGGGTTAGGCGCATTGGCGTCGAGCAGGGCGCCGCGCTGGGCGTTGACCATGTCCTCGTCGCTGAGCTCGGCGAGCTCCGCCAGTGGCCTGAGGGCTTCGAGACGAACGGCCGGCAGTCCCGCCGGCTCGATGCTCGCCATGTCCCAGCCGGAGCCCTTGACGCACAGCACCTCGACGCGCTCGCCGCGTCAGCGTCGGCATGACCGTCTTCACCGAGGTGTTGCCGCCGCCGTGGATGACGAGGCGGGGCTCGGCGCCGAGCAGCCGCGTCGTGTAGGTCCGCAGCGCCAGATCCAGGCCGACCCCCTGCTTGGTGTAGCGCTCGACCGCCGCCTCGGCGTCGGCATCGGACCACCGGCTGTCCATGTCCCGCGTCTCGTTCCGTTGCTCTGTGGCGTCAGTGTAGGACCCGCCGCCGAGCTGCGAAAGCCGGCTCCTCCCCTCGTCATCCAGTTGTCGCTGCTAGCTGGCGGCTGGGAGGCGGCCGGGCGGTGACGGCGATCACAGCCCGCGAAGCCTCGGCATGCGAGGATCTTTGCGCAAGTTGTCGTGAACTTGCCAGCAAGCTTGAGGAGACGCGTCATGCGCCCAGCCGTGCACCCAAAGCGCCGCCCCCTTCGCCAGCAGCGGCGCAGACGCGCCGGGGCGGCCATGGCCTTCGCGCTGGCCGGCCTGACCGCAGGCGCGGCTGCGTCGGGCGGCGCGGCGGCCGCCGAGGCGCCGGTCCCCGGAACGGCATCCTGGTCGCTGGTGCACGAGGCGGGGGAGGGCCATTGCCTCGCCCACGCCTTCTTCCCGCGCTCGCGCATTGCGCTGGGCTTCGTCTCCGACGGGGAGCATGTCGGCGTCGCTTTGGTTCATTCCGCTTGGCGCTTGCGCGAGTGGCAGGAGTACGACGTCGCCTTCCGTTTCGACGGCGGCCCAGCCGTGTCCGCGCGGCTGACCGCGACCGACGCAACCGCCATGGCAACCGAGCTGGACGCCGACGGCGGAGGAGGGGTTCCGCAGGGCCGGGGTGGTGGAGATCGTGGCGCTTGGCGTGCACACGGGCGGAAGGCTCAGCCTCGCCGGCTCGTCGCTCGCCATCGATTACGTGCGCACCTGCGGTCAGATCGCCGCGCTCGGTCTGGAGGGGCGCAACGCCAGTATCCGCGACTGACGTCGCCGCAGCTCCGCGCTCCGCCGGCGCTTCACCGGTCATCGTCGGCTGGCGCCGCGGAGTTTGAGCCCGGGCGGCGGGTGGGGCGAAGACTGAGCGCCAGCGCCGAACTCGATACGCGGGGCGCTCCGGTAGCGACCCGCAACGGTCCCCGCCAGCCGCAAGCCGCCCCGCCCGAGGGTGCTCGTGGTACCCCGAGGGCGACCTGAGGGTGCCCGACGGTGGGCTGTTAGAGGGCCTTCAGGACCGCTTCAGCGCTGGTCTGCTCGAACTTCCCGCCGGCGTCGATCGCGAGCGACTTCACGACGCCATCGTCGACGACCATGGCGAACCGCTGGTTGCGCAAACCGAGGCCCTTGCCCGTCAGATCCAGCTCCAGTCCGGTGGCCTTGGTAAACTCGGCGTCACCGTCGGCGATCATCAGCACCTTCCGGCCCGCGCCCTGGTCCTTGCCCCAGGCGTTCATGACGAAGACGTCGTTGACCGCCGTACAGACGATCGCGTCCACCCCCTTCGCCTTCAGCTCGTCGGCATTCTGGATGAAGCCGGGCAGGTGCTTGGCCGAGCAGGTCGGCGTGAACGCACCCGGGACACCGAAAACGATCACCTTCTTGCCTTTGAACAGCTCGTCGGTCTTGACCGGCTCAGGCCCGCCTTCGCCCATGTGCATCAGCTTCACCGACGGCACCTTGTCGCCCACTTGTATTGTCATCGTTGCTCCCCTGACGGTCGTTGGCTGGTCAGCTCTCGCGGCTCAGACATAAGCGCCGCCGCTTCCGAATTCAAAACCATTCCGCGGCCGGCAGCCCGCTGCATTCGTTGCAGTCGTTGCAGTCGTTTAGCCGGGCGGCTCCACGGACCTCTGGCACGAGATGCGCGATCGAGGGCATATCGACCACGGTCGGGCTGAGGTCTGTGCGGCGCTTAGGCAACGGGCGATCCGGTCGATGCTGAATTCATGCCCCGTGGCGGCAGCTGGCTGGCGGAGGTCGCGGAGGGTTGTTGAGGCGGTGATGACGGCGGTGGGACAGGACGACGGCGCGAATCTGGCGGGGCAGCTTCTCGTCGCCATGCCCGGCATGCAGGATCCGCGTTTCGCCAAGACGGTTATCTACATCTGCGCGCACAATGGCGAGGGCGCCATGGGATTGGTGGTCAACCGCGTGTTCGACGCCCTGAGCTTTCCCGACCTTCTCGATCAGCTCGGCATCGAGGCTTCCTGTCGGGTCGAGAGCGACCGCGTGTATTTCGGCGGCCCGGTGGAAACCGGGCGCGGCTTCGTGCTGCACACGCCAGACTACGTTCGCGATGGCACGCTGATGGTGACTGATGGCGTCGCTCTGACCGCGACGGTCGATATCCTTCGCTCGATCGCTGCGGGCGATGGGCCACGCCGGCATCTGCTGGCGCTGGGCTATGCCGGCTGGGGACGGGGGCAACTGGATTCCGAGATCCGCGCCAACGGTTGGTTGAACGTCGCCGCCGACGATGACCTGGTCTTCGGTCCCGACCTGGACGCCAAGTGGGGGCGGGCCATGGCGAAGATCGGCATCGACCCCAGGATGCTGAGCGACTTCGCCGGCCACGCCTGAGCTCGCCGGCGGCGAGGCCCCGACGCGGCGCCGGGAGGCGCTTTCCCGCCGCCACCAGACCTGGCTCTCATCCTCCGGTTTATCCTCGGGGGGGTCAATTGACACCGCTGGAGGCCACAGCTATGTGTTGACCAACCACGGCGATCGGCATGCAGGCGCCGATCCGCGTATTGCGTCTTCTCGGGGAAACGGATGTTCGGCGCCATTGCCAGGCGGGTGTTCGGTACCGCCAACGAGCGATTCCTGAAGGCCCTCCGCAAAAACGTCGATCTCGTCAACGACTTGGAGCCCGAGCTCGAAGCCGTGAGCGATGACGAACTGCGCGCGCGCACGTCAATGCTGCGTGAGCGGCTGGCCGCGGGCGAGGGCCTCGACGACCTGCTCGCCGAAGCCTTCGCCACCGTCCGCGAGGCAGCGAAGCGAACCCTGGGCCAGCGCCACTTCGACGTCCAGATCCTGGGCGGCGTCGTTCTCCACCGCGGCATGATCGCCGAGATGAAGACCGGCGAAGGCAAGACGCTAGTGGCGACCCTCGCGGTCTATCTCAACGCGATTCAAGGCAAGGGCGTCCACGTCGTCACCGTCAACGACTACCTCGCCCGCCGCGACGCCGAGTGGATGGGCGCGATCTACCGCTTTCTGGGCTTGAGCGTTGGCTGCATCGTCCACGGCTTGACCGACCCCGAGCGCCGCGCGGCCTATGCCTGCGACGTCACCTACGGCACCAACAACGAGTTCGGCTTTGACTACCTGCGCGACAACATGAAGTTCCGGCTGGAGGAGATGGTCCAGCGGCCCTTCAACTTCGCCATCGTCGACGAGGTCGACTCGATCCTGATCGACGAGGCGCGCACGCCGCTGATCATCTCCGGGCCGGCAGAGGACTCCTCTGAGCTCTACACGCGGATGAACCGGCTGATGCCGGAGCTTGTCGAGGAGGACTTCGAGAAAGACGAGAAGGCACGATCGGTGTCCTTCACCGAGGCCGGGGTGGAGAAGCTGGAGGCGCTGCTGCGCGACGCCGGGCTGCTGCAGGAGGGAAACCTCTACGACATCAACAACATCTCGCTGGTACACCACGCCAACCAAGCCTTGCGCGCGCACATGCTGTTCAGCCGCGACACCGACTACATCGTCAAGGACGGCCGCGTCGTCATCATCGACGAGTTCACCGGCCGGATGATGGAGGGGCGGCGGTACTCGGAAGGCCTGCATCAGGCCCTGGAGGCCAAGGAAGGGGTGCCGATCCAGCAGGAGAACCAGACGCTCGCCTCGATCACCTTCCAGAACTACTTCCGCCTCTACCCCAAGCTTGCCGGCATGACCGGCACGGCGATGACCGAAGCCGGCGAGTTCGCGGAGATCTACAAGCTCGAGGTCGTTGACATCCCCACCAACGTCTCCTGCATCCGGGTCGACGACGACGACGAGGTCTACCGCACGGTTGGCGAGAAATACGACGCCATCGTCGATCTGATCGTCGACTGCCGCGAGCGCGGCCAGCCGATCCTGGTGGGCACGGTCAGCATTGAGAAATCGGAGCACCTGGCTTCGCTGCTGAAGAAGAAGAAGGTGCCGCACCACGTGCTCAACGCCCGCTACCACGAGCAGGAAGCAAAGATCATCTCGCAGGCCGGCGCCAGCGGCGCAGTCACCATCGCCACCAACATGGCCGGCCGCGGCACCGATATCCAGCTCGGCGGCAATCCCGACATGCGGATTAAGCAGGAGCTGACGGATCTCGACGACGAGGCCGGCAAGGCCAGGATCCGCGCCGAGACGGCCGAGGGCCGGGAGAGGGTGCTGGCCGCCGGCGGCCTCTTCATCCTCGGCACCGAACGCCACGAGAGCCGGCGCATCGACAACCAACTCCGCGGCCGCTCCGGCCGGCAGGGGGATCCGGGGGGCTCGCGCTTCTATCTCTCCCTCGAAGACGACCTGATGCGCATTTTTGGATCGGAGCGCATCGACGGCATGCTGCAGCGGCTGGGCCTGAAGGAAGGCGAGGCGATCATCCATCCTTGGGTCAACAAGGCCCTGGAGAAGGCGCAGCAGAAGGTCGAGGCGCGCAACTTCGAGATCCGCAAGAACCTGCTCAAGTTCGACGATGTTATGAACGACCAGCGCAAGGTCGTCTACGAGCAGCGCAAGGAGCTGATGAGCGCCGAAGACGTCGCGCACACCGTGGCGGATATGCGCCATCAGGTGATCGAGGACCTGGTCGCCCGCGACATCCCCGCGAACGCCTATCCCGAGCAGTGGAACATGCACGGGCTGCATGGCGAGATCTTCCGCATCTTCAACCTCGACCTGCCGCTGAGCGAATGGGCCAAGGAAGAGGGCATCGCCGATGGCGAGATCCGCGAGCGCCTGATCGAACTGACCGACCGGCGCATGGCCGAGAAGGCGGCAAACTTCGGCCCCGACACCATGCGGATGATCGAAAAGAGCCTGCTGTTGCAGATCCTCGACCAAGTGTGGAAGGAGCACCTGCTGTCTCTGGATCATCTGCGCCAGGGCATCGGCCTTCGTGCCTACGCCCAGCGCGACCCGCTGAACGAGTACAAGCGCGAGGCGTTCAACCTGTTCCAGGGAGTGCTGGAGCGGCTGCGCGAGCGGGTCACCCTGGTGCTCGCCCACGTCGAGCTCAGGATGGACCCGGCGGCGGAGCCGGCGCTGCAGCCGCCGCCGCCGCCGGAGATGCACGAGACCCGAGCCGACCCCGCATTCGCCGAGGCCGACGACGGCCCGGGCGGCGGGCTCCGATGGCGGCACCGCCACGGCGACCGTGCGCTCGCGACAGGCCGCCGGCAGGGCGATCCCCAGCGACCCTTCGACCTGGGGCCGCGTCGCCCGCAACACCGCGTGCCCCTGCGGCTCCGGCAAGAAGTACAAGCACTGCCACGGTGCGTTGAACCCATGACGGGATGATCGGCGCCCGAAGCCACCGCTGCGCTGCCCCAGTGTTCGGCAAGTGCGCTACTCGAATTTCACTGCCGCACGACCAGCATGGTCTACGTAATTGAGAGCGTTGGCGCCGCGCCATACGCCGCATTTAACAAAGTCTCCGGCGCGCTTGCTTAGGGTTCGCGTCATTCAAGTAGGTACCTTCGACATTCGCTTCCTCGAAGTCTGCGCCCTCAAGGTTCGCCTCCCCTAAACGCGGCGTGCTTGAGGTTCGCCTTGTAGAGGGTGGCGTTCTTGAGGTCTGCGCCGCCTAAGTAGGGCGCCCTCAAGGTCAACTTTGTGGAGGTAAGCCTTCTCCAAGGGCGCCGCGGCGAGGCTAACGCCGTCGCGGTTCAGGTCCTGCAGCGCGTCCTTTCGCCCACCTTCGCCGGTCGATCCTCTTGCCGAGTTGATCAGCTCCCATGCCCGGTAGTGACGTTCCTGGGTGCGGTCGTCGGCCTCTAACCACCAGGAGACACATGCGGCCACGATAGCGACCGGTCTCCGATGAGTTCGATCATCCGGTCGCACCAGTGTTTGCCGGCATACCCTGGCGGCACCGCAAGTTCGGCATGCCCCCGCCGCGCCGAGGTCGCGCGCTCGCGGAATTTGGCATGCCGGCTCGGGACGGGACCGTCTCCTCAAGGGGGTCAGGTCTCCCGGCGCTCGACGGCAGCCCGTACACGGGCCTTCCGTCCTTTTCAGTGTCACCCTGAACCGGAAGCGAGCTAACGCAGGTATTGCTCGTCCTCGCCGATCTTGCCCGGGCCGTCGAGGACGTAGATCCCCGCGGAGTTGCCGCGCACCTGAAATGACAGGTTGCCGTCGGCGACGGTGACCTCGCGGCCCGTCACGGCGTCGCGGTAGGTGCCGTTGCGCACCCCGCCGACGTTAACCCCCTGGTCGCCGATGGCAAGCCCCACCACCGCGTAGCTCTCGCCGTCATTGTAGTCGCGGACGTAGCTCATGCCTGAGCCCCACTCCTGCACCTGGCTCATGAGAGACTTCTGCAGCGCCGGGATCGCCCGGCGGATCATGTTGAGCCGGCGGATGTGGCGGTAAAGGGGGTGCGCCTGGGTCTCGGCGATCCGCGCGTCGCTCAAGTGGTCGCCGAAGTAGGCGCGACCCGTCGTGTCCAGGGTGTCGTCGTTGCCGATGACGTCCTGGGGCGCGCCTCTCATGAACTCGATCTCCTCGCCGTAGTAGAGGCAGGGAATGCCCCGCGCGGTCCAGAGCAGGTTGTAGGTGGCCGCCGCCATCCACTGGTCGCCCCGGAAGCGGTAGCGGAAATCGTTGTCGGGGCCGACGTCGTGGTTCTGCAGGAAGGTGACAAGCGTGGTCGGATCGCCGTAGATCCAGTCCATCGACAGGATCTGGCCGGTGCCGCCGAAGGTGCCGCGGCTCACCGTGTCGCGGAAGGTCGAGAATAGGCCGAAGTCGAGGACGGCGAAGCCGGAGTCGCCACCCGAGTTAGGATCGCGCGGGTCGTTGCCGAGGCGGGTGTACCACCACGGCCGGATTGGCGACGGGCCGTTGTCGCCGCCGCCGAGGTCGCCCCAGCCGTAGCCCTTGACCAGGTTCTCGCCGAAGACGAACAGGCCCGGCTTATGCGCCTTCCAGGCATCGACGTACTCGAGCAGGTTGGCGCGCTCCACGTGCTTCACCGTGTCGATGCGCAGGGCATCGACGCCCATGTCGAGATAGCGGTTGATCGCGCCGATGACGTAGTCCTTGACGTTCTGCCGCTCGGTCGCGAGGTCGATGCAGTCGCCGGCGATGTGCTTGGTCTGCAGCGGATGCGCACTCTCCCAGTCGCCGCCGGCGATGAAGCCCTCCTGGTGGTACCACTCCGGATCGAGCCTGCCGGCGTCGATGCCGAAGAAGCGCCCCGGATTGTACCCCGGCGACGGCACGGTGGCGCCGGTTCGGGGATCGACCAGCGGCTCGATGCCGTCGGGATCGCGGTCGTGCCGCTCTCGGTACCAGTCGGGCGCCAGCGGGTTGTCGATGTCGTCGCGGTTCGGCCAGGCGTAGTTGCCGAGGTTGCCCTGGTAGGGGCCGTGGTTGACCCGGCCGGGCTGCGAGCCTTGCGGCACGTAGTACTTGATCGGCAGGTGGTCGATCCAGACCTGGCCGCGGATCCCGTACTGGCAGGAATGGTTGATGACCACATCCTGGATGATCTTGATGCCGCGCGCATGCGCCGCGTCGATCAGGTCCTGGTAGGTGGCGTCCGGCGACTCCAGCCGCGGATCGACGCGGGTCCAGTCGTAGGGATGGTAGCCGTGGTAGTCGAGGCCCGAGCGGTTCTCCACCGGCGGCGTGATCCAGATGGCGGTGAAGCCGAGATCGCGGATGTAGTCGAGGCGCTGGATCAGGCCGCGGAAATCGCCGCGCCAGTGCGGATCCTCGGCCTCGCGGGTCACGGGATTGAACTTGATCCGGTCGCGGCAGAAGAAGTTGTTGCTGGGATCGCCGTCGTAGAAGCGGGTGGTGATGAGAAAGTAGATGGTCTCCTCGCGGAAATCAGGGAGCCCCGGCGCTGCCGCCGGCGCCCGGCGCCGGGGTTGCGGCGGCGGTGCCGGCGCCGCTTCGGGAACGCTCTCCCCCTCAGGCGTGTTGCGCCAGCGGTCGTCGGTGTCCAACCAGCCGTCGCGCTCGCGCCAGTGGTTGCCAGTCTGCCGGCCGGCGCCATCGTTGAACACCATCGCCGCGGCCTCGATGCCGGCGAGCGTGATCCGCCACCAGCCCTCGCCGTCCCAGCTCATCGCCACGCCAGGCCAGGTGGTCGAGGGACCGCCCGGGCGGGTGTCCCAGTAATGGATCCGCACGGGTTCGGCCCAATCGGCGGGCTTGCGGAAGTGGATGTGGAGGTCGGGCATGGCGGGCTTTTCCGGCAGGAGGGCGGAGCAAGATGAACCGCATCATAGGCGGCTGACGGTGCGAGAACAGGCCTAATCGGCGACCCGTTCGTGACCCTTAGCGGCTCGTAGCCGCCTCTGCCGCCGCCCGAGGCTGAGGCTCAGCGCGGCAGGCAGAACCAGGACGGCTCGGCCAAGACCACCAGTGCCCCGTATTGCCACCACAGGGCGAGGCCGGCGAGGATGAGCAGGCCGGCGAGCATAGCGCCTTTCGCCCCGATCATGCCGGCGCTTCCCTAAGCCTCGCCACCGGCTGGTCGCGGATGGGGAGATGGATCAGCGCGGCGAAGATCGCGAGCGCGATCGAGGCGAGCCAGATGCTGTCGTAGGACCCCATCACGTCGTAGGCATAGCCGCCGCCCCAGGCGCCGAGGAAGGCGCCCACCTGGTGCGAGGCGAAGACGACACCGTAAAGCATGGACAGGTAGCGAACGCCGAAGACCTGGGCAACCAGCCCGCTCGTGAGCGGCACCGTGCCGAGCCAGAGGAAGCCGATCGCGGCGCCGAAGGCAATGGCGGAGATGCCCGAAAGCGGCAGCAGCATGAACAGCGCGATGACCACCGCCCGGGCGGCATAGATAGCCGACAGCACCCACTTCTGCCGGAAGCGGCCGCCGAGCACGCCGCAGAGGTAGCTGCCGAAGATGTTGAACAGGCCAATCATGGCCAGCGACCAGGCGCTCACCGCAAGCGGCATCCCGTTGTCGGCCAGGTAGGCCGGCAGGTGGGTGGCGACGAAAGCGACGTGAAAGCCGCAGACGAAGAACCCGGCGTTCAAGAGCCAGTAGCCCGAGTGCTCGCGCGCCTCGCGGATCGCCGCGCCGAGGCTCTGGCTGCCGGCCTGGGCGGTGATGCGCCGGTCGCTCTCGCGGAAGCCCAAGGCCAGCGGGATCAGCGCGCCGATGGCGAGCGCCATGACCAGGAAAGTGTCCCGCCAGTCCAGGGCGCCGAGCAGGGCCTGCGCGCCCGGCACCACCGCGAACATGCCGAACGAGCCGGCGGCCGTGCACAGGCCGAAGGCCAGGCTGCGCCGCTCCGGCGGCACCACCCGCCCGACCGCGCCCAGAACGGTGACGTAGGTCGTCCCGGCCAACGCCAGGCCGACGAGCACGCCCAGCGAGACATTCAGGCCCAGCGGGTCCGTACGACCATGCGGCCAGGACCAGCCCGGCGACGTACAGAAGCGCGCCGACGATGGCGACACGCGTCGCCCCGAAGTTGTCGGCGATGGCGCCGACGAACGGCTGCGCCAGCCCCCACAGCAGGTTCTGCAGCGCGATCGCGAGCCCGAACACCTGCCGCCCGACGTCGAGGTCCATGGCGATCGGCGCGAGAAAGATCCCGAACGACTGCCGGACGCCCATCGCCAAGATCAGGGAGACGACGCCCGCGATCATGACCAGACGTGCTACGGCCGGCATGTGGTTCTCCTCCTCCGCTGGCGTCAGCCGGCGAGCACCCGCTCGGCCATCGCCAGCCCCGACAGGAAGGCTGCCTCGATCCGCGGGCCCAAGCACCAGTCGCCGCAGGCGCCGATGCCGAGCCCCGGGTCGTAGAGGCAGGACTCGCCCAGCGCGGCCTCCACCTTGGCGAAACGCCAGCGATGCGCCGCCAGATGCACCGGCGGCGAAACATCGAGGTCGAGCACCTCGGCGAAGGCTGCGAGCAGCACCGGCGCGATGTCGGCCGGATCCTCCTCGAGATGGGCATGAGACCAGGCCGGCGAGGCATGCGCCACCCACGTTGCCGGCACCTCGCCGCCCGGCGCACGGCCGGGCTTGCCGCCATCATGGCAGATCCAGGCGAGCGCGCCATCGTCGACAAATGCCGCCGCGGCTTCCGTCGGCAGCGGCTTGGCGAAAGCCAGCATCAGCGCCCAGCAGGGCGCCAGCACGGCGGCTTCGGCACGGGCGGCGAGGGCCGGCGCCGGCGTAAGCAGGGGCACGGCCTGCGACGCCGGGACGGCGGCGACGACATGATCGAAGGCTCCGGCAGCCGAGCCGTCCTCGGCGCGGAGACGCCAGCGGTTCCCGTCCCGCTCGACCGCAACGATGCGCACACGCGAGCGGATCGAAAGGCCTTGCCCGAGATGACGCGCGAGCGCGTTCATCCCCGGCACGCCGACCCAGCGCCCGGCGCCATCCTCGCGCGCGCCTTGCCCGGAAGCGGGCAGCCTCGCCGGCACCCCGCGCCACGGCGCTACGAGATCCGCGGCCTCGGCGGCGGCGACCGTCTGGCGGAACCGCTCGTCGCCGGCGGTGACGTACTGCGCCCCGTGGTCGAAGGCGAAGCCGCCGGCGCGGCGGGTGGCGCAGCGACCGCCTGGCCCGCGGCCCTTGTCGAACAGGCTGACGGGAACGCCGGCCTCCTGCAGCCTGCCGGCGCAGGCCAGCCCAGCGACGCCAGCGCCGATGACCGCGGCGCCGTGCTCGGTGCGGATCATGGACGATGCCTCAGCGGCGAAGGCCCGCCCGTGTGAAACCCACCTTCATCGCCATCCGGGGATTCTGTACAGGTTCGCATCATGATCATCCGGCGGCCTTCGGCTCCCCGCCCCTGCTTGAAGCTCGCGCCCTACGACTATTGCGCCAGCGTGATGATGGGCAAGCTGCTGCTGTCCGGCAAACGCTACGCCGAGGCGGACCGTTACCTGAGCAAGGCCGCGAACGTCTACCCTACCGAGGCGCAGGCGCAGTATCTCGGCGGCATCAGCAAGCTCGCCACCGACCAGCCGGAGCAGGCGCTGGCCCGCTTCAACGCCTACGACCGGGTGATGCCCGATGACCCGCAGAGCCTGTTCTTCAAGGGCGTCGCCTACGAGGGGATGCAGAACAGGCAGAAGGCCGGAGAGAACTACGCCCGCTTCCTCCAGACCGGCGCCAACAACGACCAGGCCCAGTATGCCTACACCCGGCTACGGCAGTGGCGAATGGTGCGGTAGGTGGAGGATACATCTAGCGGATGGACACGCCGACCACCGTTGGCTCGGCACTGCATCGCAGTACGGGATCCTCTCCAGAATCCTCTGCCCGGGCTCCTCTGCCCCGCAGCTCCCGCGAACACCCCTGTCGAAAATTAACTGCGCGTGCGACATCTGCGAGCCGAGGCGAAGCCGACGCGGTCAATCAACCGGTCGCCTTCACGACTGGCATCGCCACGCCGCTTAGCGGCGCTCGCCATCTGACGCAATGATATCTTTGGATCCAGTCAGATCGAACTGCGCGGCGTCCCATGTATCGATAGACGCTCAGCTGACAAGCGCCCGCGGCAGAAGGCTAGGCTGCCTTCTTACATTCCACAAGTGGCGCGATCCGCCGAAGGTTTTCATCAGCTACAGCCACGACGCCACGACCGACACCCGAAGAACGGGTGCTCCAGCTCGCCAACAGGCTGCGACGGGATTGGACCTTTCGACGCCGAGATCGATGAGTTCCGAGACCTCCCCGCCGGAAGGCTGGCCTGCATGGTGCGAGCGGCAGATTGAGCAAGCCGCTTACGTCCTGATGATTTGTACCGATACCTACCTTCGGCGCGTCCAGGGTGAGGATCAACCTGGAGCTGGCCTCGGCGTCCTATGGGAGGCGCGGATCATCCGTCAGATCATGTATGACGGCGGCTCGGCCAGCCAGAAGCTAATCCCTGTACTGTTCTCGGGCTGCTCGCTTGAGCACATTCCACGGCTGGTGCGAGGCGGCAACCCACTACAAGGTGGATGACGATGGGCAGTACGAACGCCTCAAGCGTCACCTCAAAAACGAACCGAAGAACATCAAGCTACCTCTTGGAGCAGCAGCCCTGGAAATCAAGACGCCGAAGGGTCAAGCGTCAGAGGCAGCAGCGCGAGCACTAGAAGTCTACGAAGTATGTCAGCTTCCCGCTCCGTGGCAGAGGGCAACAACCAAAACCAGCACCGGCACGCTCCCTGTCCTCTCCGGAGATGGTTCAACTGCCGGCGGGCACATTCATGATGGGGTCGCCGGAGACGGAACGCGACCGCGATAGCAATGAAGGTCCGCAGCATCATGTGCACATCGGCTACCGGTTCGAACTGGGCGCCTACCCGATCACGTTCGACGAGTACGACTACTTCTGTGAGGAGACCGGTCGGGAAAAGCCGGGAGATCATGGCTGGGGCCGCGGCCGCCGGCCGGTCGTCTTCATCAGCTGGTTTGACGCCGTGGCCTACTGCGAGTGGCTGAGGCAAGCAAGGAGACCAAGGAGACGAGACGAAGCAGCTTTTCCGGCTACCGACGGAAGCCGAGTGAGTACGCCTGCCGTTCCGGCACGACAACGCGTTATTCCTTCGGCGACGTGACTACGCCGGACAAGGCGAACTACACCAACTCCGGGCACGCCAGAACGACCGAAGTGGACCTTTATCCGGCAAATGCCTGGGGCGTCTTCGACATGCACGGTAACGCGGACGAATGGGTAAAGGACGTTTGGCACGACTGCTACGAGGGAGCGCCTACGGATGGATCGGCATGGACGGACGAAGAAGGGAGCCGGTCCACTTCCCTCCGCGTCGTCCGCGGCGGTTCATGGAACAACTACCGTTTGGATTCCGGGTTCCCGTTTGATGCCGTTCGACCTGCCGTAGCCGCTATTACCCGGGCGACCGTGGTTACCATCTCGGGTTCCGCGTGGCCCGGACGCTCGGATAACTTCTCGTCTCGCGCTTTTAGTCCAGCCGCTGGCGCCCCAGCGAGGCATGGCAGGTGACCGGGGCGCAGCGAAGACGTGGATCGCCGCAACGAGTGCGGCGATGACGGAAGGGAAGCGGCGTCGCCGCTTCGCCTCCTTTCGTCACCCGCGGACTTGTTCCGCGGGTCCATGCAGATCGCCGCACCGAGTGCGGCAACGACGAGGGAACCGGACGGCCGGGAGGGCGCGGGTCCGGCTTCGCCCAGATGGCCTTGCGGCTTCGCCCGCTCCGCCTCTTCGGGTGACGGCAACCCTACACGCTCACGTTCATCGCCTCGTGGATCTTGGCGACGGCCGCCGGATCGAGGTTGAGCCGGGAGGCGAGCCGCTTGAGGTAGTCGCGCTCGGCGTCGGTGTCGACGTTGATGGCCAGCAGCGACGCGGCGTAGACCTGGGCCGCCACCTCCGGGCTCGACACCTCGCGGACCAGCGCGTCCAGGTCGAGCGGCTTCTGCATCTCGGCGATGACGAAGGCCTGTTCCTCCTCGCCGCCGCCGTTCTCCTTCAGTGCGCCGAGGATCCGGCTGACCTCGCTGCCGTCGATCTCGCCATCGGCCTTGGCGGCGTTGATCATCGCCTTGACCGCAACCTTGGCGGTGTCCTGGACCTGCGCCTCCTCTTCCGGCGTCTGCGGCTCGCGCAGGCCGATGCGCGGCTCGGCCGCCGCCTCCTCCAGCGAGGGCGTCGAGGCGGTGCCCGAGCGGGACTTCAGCGCCGAATAGGCGAGGCTGCCGAGCAGGGCGAGGACGCCGGCGCCGGCCGCGCCCTTGTAGGCGCCCTTGCGGCCGCTGAGCAGCGTGCCGGCGAGCACGGCCAAGCCGCCGAGGGCGACCGGGTTGCCGCTCTGGATTTGCCGCCCGGCGGTGCCGACCCACTTCTCCGCCGTCCCGGCGATCCCGCCGAGGCCGCCGCGGTTCTGCGCCATGAGGTCCTTGAACATCTGCGCCAGCGACCCGTCACCGCCGGCGAGGCCCTTCGGGCCCATGGCGTGGCCGAGGCGCTCGTCCGTCTTTTTCGTCATCCCCGATTGCATGATCTTTCCCAACAGGTCGCGTGCGTCGAACATTCGTTCCCGCTCCTTCCCGGTTCCGGCAGCCGCCGTGAGCGCAAGGTGGTTTGCCTCTCGGGGCCTCGCAAGCATCCACCAAGGAACGCCCGGACGCTGGAATGGTTGCCTCGGGATCAATGGCCTTGCCGGAGCGAAGCGCCGATGCTGCGACGCAGCATGGTTGGTCTTGACCCTACCAGCCGGCGCCCATACGCTCGTCTGCTTCCGCCAGTCCCATCGAGCCACGACAAGACCTAACAAGGGATGGACACCTCGGACCTTTCGCAAGACGACGTCCTCAGCATCGTCGAGTTGCGCCACGACGCGCCGCAGCTGGTGCTCGGCCCGCACGTCAAAGGCAGGACCGCCGTCGTCGTTCGCGCCTTCCTCCCCCACGCCGACCGAGCCTACCTCCGCATCAAGGGCGAGCCTCCCCGCGACCAGGTGATGGTGCAGATCCACCCGGCCGGGCTGTTCGCCGCGACCGTCTCGCCGGCCGACGCACGCGACTACGAATTCTTGGCTGTGGATCGGGGCGGAACCGTCCGCCGCCAGCGCGACGCCTACGCCTGCCGGCAGCCCAGCTTCGGCGCGGAGGACGAACGGCTGTTCACGGCCGGCCGCCACGACGGCCTGTTCGAGATCCTCGGCGCTCATCCGCGCGAGCAGCAATGGGGTCGATGGCGTCGGCTTCGCCGTCTGGGCGCCGGCGGCGCAGCGGGTCAGCGTCGTCGGCACCTTCAACGGCTGGGACGGCCGCTGCCACCCGATGATCCGCACCGGCGAGGCCGGGATATGGGTCCTGTTCGTGCCCGAGGTTCGCGTGGGCGCGCTCTACAAGTACGAGATCAAGACGCCGGACGGCGCGCTGTTCCTGAAGCGCGACCCGTTCGCCGTGCAGGCGGAGCCGCCGCCGGGCTCGGCCTCCGTCGTTCATGGTTCCGGCGGCTCACCGGGACGGGCCGCGCCGCCCCGACCCGTCGCCGGCACAGGCGGCGCATCGCCCGGGCTCGGCGTGAAGGTGCTGAAGCGCGGCCGGCCGCCGCCGAAATCTGAGGATTTGGCCGCGCTGAAGGCGGCGGGCTACAGCCATGTGGAACTGGAGGCGCTTGCCGATGGCGCTGAGGCCGGTTGCCTCGTTCGCGGGCTGGCCGGCGGCACCTCGGAACGGCTGATCGCGCTGATCGCGGCCTGCCACGCGAACGGCCTCGGCGTCGTCCTCCCGTCGCTGGGCCTGCGCATTCCGGACGCTGAGGCGCTCGCCTGGTTCGACGGCACGCCCCTCTACGAGGCGCCGGGCGATCCGGGCGATGCCGCGGGCGGAACCCTTCGCCTCGACCTCGGCCGCGGCGAGATCCGGAGCATCCTCCGCTCGGCTGCCGCCTTCCGCCGCCGGCATTTCGCTGCCGACGCCATCCGTGTCGAACGAACCGCGGCGCTGGCCGTTGGTATCGGGGCGGAGGCGGAGGATGGGGGCGCTTGGATCGTCGTCGACGATCGGAACGCGCCTGAGCCGGCCATGGATGAGAAGCTTGCCGCGCTCGTGACCGGCCGCGAGGACCAGCCGCATCTGCTGCTCGGCCCGCACCAAGACCGGTCCGGTGGCGGCTTCATCCGAGCCTTCGCGCCCGGCGTCGAGCAGGTCCACGTGGTCCTCGACGCCGGCCCGAACGTCGCCTACCGCGCCCGCGCCGTAGCCGGCGCTCCCGGGCTATTCGAGGCGCGCGTCGATGCCGCCGCACCCGGCGCTCTACCGGTTGCACCTCGCCCGCGCCGGGCAGGCGGCCGAGGTGGTCCGCGATCCTTACACCTTCGGCGAGGCCGCCTTCGCCTTCTTGGCCCTCGACGAGCACCTGTTCGCCGCCGGCAACCACTATCGCATCTTCGAGCGCCTCGGCGCGCACCCGCGCACGGTGCACGGCGTCGCTGGGACCGGCTTCGCCGTCTGGGCGCCGAACGCCCGGAGCGTGAGCGTCGTCGGGCCGTTCAACGGCTGGGACCAGCGCCGCCACCCGATGTCGAGGCGCAGCGCCGGCATCTGGGAGCTCTTCGTCCCCGACCTGCCGCCGGGCACGCTCTACCAGTATGCCGTCCTGGCCGCCGACGGTGTCAGGCGGCTGAAGACTGACCCGTACGCGTTCGCCACCGAGGTGCCGCCGGCCAAAGCCAGCGTCGTCGCCCGCCTCGACGGCATCCACGACTGGCGCGACGACGACTGGATGCGCCGGCGCGAGGAGTGCCAGGCCTGGCGCGAGCCGGTCGCGATCTACGAGGTGCACCTCGGCTCCTGGCGCCGCAGCGCCGGCAACACGCAACCGAGCTACCGCGAGCTTGCCCGAACGCTCGTCCCCTACGTCAAGGAGATGGGCTTCACCCACATCGAGCTGCTGCCGGTGGCCGAGCACCCGTATGAGCCGTCATGGGGCTACCAGGTCTCGAACTTCTATGCGCCAACCGCCCGCTTCGGCGGGCCCGCGGACCTGATGGCGTTCGTCGATGCCTGCCATGAGGCGGACATCGGCGTGATCCTCGACTGGGTTCCCGGCCACTTCCCCAAGGACGACTATGCCCTGGCCCGCTTCGACGGCACCTGCCTTTACGAGCACGCCGACCCCCGCATGGGCGAGCACCGCGACTGGGGGACCCTGATCTTCAACTACGGCCGGCACGAGGTCGAAAACTTCCTCATCGCCAACGCGCTGTTCTGGCTCAAGACCTACCACTTCGACGGCCTGCGCGTGGACGCGGTCGCCTCCATGCTCTACCTCGACTACAGCCGCAAGGAAGGTGAGTGGATCCCGAACATGTTCGGCGGCCGCGAGAACCTGGAAGCGATCGAGTTCCTCAAGCACACCAACGTCGTCGTCCACCAGCACTTCCCCGGCGTGCTGATGATCGCCGAGGAATTCGACCGCTTGGCCCGGCGTTTCGACGCCCGCGGACCGCGGCGGCCTCGGCTTCGGCTTCAAGTGGAACATGGGCTGGATGCACGACGTGCTGCACTACATGAGCACGCCGACAGCGGAGCGCAGCCGCCACCACCACAAGCTCACCTTCAGCCTCGTCTACGCCTTCAACGAGAACTTCATCCTGGCCTTGTCCCACGACGAGGTCGTGCACCTGAAGGGCTCGCTCTTGGCTAGGATGTCCGGTTGCGACGACTGGGAGCGCTTTGCCAACCTGAGGCTGCTGTTCGCCTTCATGTACGCCCACCCCGGCAAGAAGCTCCTGTTCATGGGCGGCGAGTTCGGCCAGCCCGGCGAATGGAACCATGCCGCGAGCCTTGACTGGCCGTGCCTGGCGCGCGACCGGCACCGCCGGCTCGCCGCCTTCGTACGCGACTTGAATGCCTTGTATCGGTCCGAGGGGGCGATGCACGAGGTCGACGGCAAGAGCATCGGCTTCGACTGGATCGACCCGGACAACGCCGAAGGCAGCGTCATCGCCTTCCTGCGCATGGACCGTGACCCGCGCAAGGCCCTCCTGTTCGTGCTCAACTTCTCAGGCATTTCCCGGCCCGACTACCGCGTCGGCGTGCCCTACCCCGTCGCCTACCGGACGATCTTCGCCAGCAACGACCAGGCCTACGGCGGCGCCGGCCGGCCGCTTGGCGGAGAGTGCGACGCGGAGGAGGTTGCCTGGCACGGCCGGGCCTTTTCCATCCGGCTCAGCCTGCCCGCGCTCAGCGCCGTGGTGCTGCGCCCGGATCCAGCGGAATAACGGCGAGCGGGCGCGCCTTGCTTGGCGCGAGCCCCGTGCGTCGAGCGGCAGGCGACGGCCCTGGCTGGTTTCGCTGCTCGGGTTGCTCCGGATGGTCGTGTGCATCGCCAAGCCCCTCCTGGGGGTCTATCATGGATGTGGGTTGTGGAACGGCGATGAACCGCCGTAGAAGAGCGGGCGCTGGGCGGGCTGCGGCGCTTGTTAAAAGACGAGGATAGGAAGGGTGGGAACCCTGGAGCGACAGTGGTTGTGGGTCAAGGGGCAGCTGTGGTGGTTCGGGTGGCCGCGGTTCTTCAGGTTCGCGGAGTTCTCCACGTTCCTTGCGGTGATCGTGACCTTCGTCGGCTGGCTACGTGAAACAGAGGATCGAGCCATGGAGCGGCGCTATAGGGCGTGGGAGCTGATCAACGGGGCAGCTTACTTGCCGGGTGATGGCAGTCGCAGCGACGCCCTTGAGAACCTGGCGAAGGATGGCAGATCCCTTGCCGGCGCCGTCCTGGATTTCGCTCACCTACCAGGGATCAACCTAGGGTCGTCCAAGCTGTCCGGCCAGAGGGTTGATCTGTCCAGGGCGAGCATGAGGGATGCGCAGCTCTACGGAGCAGATCTCGAAGGTGCGGTTCTCGACGGTGCCGATCTAACGGGCGCTGACCTGAGCAGCAGCCTGAGCTGCCCAGGCCCGGACTACCGGTGGTCCTCCATCGATGACACAACGAAAGTCTTCTGCGAAAAACCGGATCAGCGGCGCACCAATCTAAAGGGCGCTTCTCTGACGCACGCGAAGCTTCATGGCGCACACGCACACTCATCAACGCGGACCTGACAGAAGCCAGCCTGATACATGCCGTGCTCGGCGATGCAGATCTGAAGGGTGCGGACCTGACGGGAGCCAGCCTGACATATGCCGTGCTCGACGGTGCAGATCTGAAAGGGGCGGACTTAACATGCGCTGGCCTCGACTGGGTCGATCTTGGGCGAGCGAAAGGCCTGGAGGCCGCCCAACTGAAGAACGCGTTGGGTGGCCGCAGAACAACGCTTCCGCAGTACCTTGAGTTCGAGCCACCATGCTACTGGTCCGAGTATGGGAGCGTGGAAGAAGGCTGCGCGAAGCCTAACTGCCCGCGGCGGTGACACATCCTTCGCAGTACAAGACGCCGCGCTGCCCTCGCTCGATCCACATCGCACGAACTCTTGGAAGCCGATGACTAACGTGTTGATCTTGCTGAAGCTGGCGACCCCAACGGGATTCGAACCCGTGTTACCACCTTGAAAGGGTGGTGTCCTAGGCCTCTAGACGATGGGGTCGGCCGCCGCTTGAGGTACCTGCCGCCGGCCGCAAAATCAAGGCCGCCCGGATACCGCCCGGATGGCCGTTCGGGGTGCCGGCTGCTCGTCGCCATGCCGCGGCCACAGATATCGCCCGGCGCCGGCGCAATCCCGCAGCGTGTGTGCGCTGCAACAGGTGATCCTCGCCGCGAGCTGGGTTAAGAAGGGACCTTCCGGGGCGGCCGTCGCGGCGATGCCGCCGGCGCGCCCGACGGCGCCCCGATGGCAGCTCCGACGGCGGCCCCGAGGGAGATCCGCAATGCACGTGGCGATCAGCCCCTGCGTCGGCGTCTGCCGGCTCGACGACGCGACCGGCTACTGCATCGGCTGCGGCCGCACCGGCGAGGAGATCGCCGGGTGGAGCACCGCCGGCCCCGGTGGCCGCCGGGCGATCTGGGCGGCGTTGCCAGCCCGGCTGCAAAGCCTCGGCGTGGGCGTCCGCCGGCTGCCGTGGACGGCTGCCGACGTTCGCGGCTTCGTGCTCAGCACGCTGCGCAAGGGCAATGGCGCTTGGCTGCTCGCGGCACCCGGCGCGGCGGCATCGTTCCCCTGCCCCGCACCATCGAGTTGCGAGGTCCGCAGCCACGGCGAAGTCGTCGAGGCGATCGGCGTCGGCGCCGCCCTGCGCCTGTGTTGCGGCGCTGATGTGCGCGCCTTTGCTCTCGACGACACTGCGACGTCCGGCGCGGCGTCCCGACGCGTCCCCCTCGGCGTCCCCCACGGCGTCCCCCTTAGTGCAGCGGATCGTCCTGGCGGTGCAGACCAACCGGCCGAACGCTCCGGCGCCACCCATGGGTGCCACACCTCATCCCGACGACGACGCGCTCCGTCAGCAGGCGCGCGCGATGCCACTCCAGGTCATCGACGCCGACCAGCACGGCGCCTGGTGGGGCATCCGCGACGGCCGCGCGGCGCAGCCGGCGGCGGCGCGAGCGGCACAGGTGCCGGCCCCGCAGGCGGCGATGGTTCGGGCGAACCAGGCCGCCGCCCCCGCCGATGAGTTCGCCAACCGGATCGCCGGCGCCCAAGGCTGCGCTCCCATGATGGCGCTCATGGTGCCAACGTCGTCATCGCCACCCCGCTCGGCCGCATCGAGCTGCCGATCGCCCTCGCCCGGTTCGGCCTGGACGCGGACCGGGGCGTCGTGCTGCCAGAAAGCTTCCCCGACGGCTTCATTATCGCCGCCATCTATCAGCCCGGTCTGTGACGGCCGGCACAGCCGCGAACCCTCCGCTGGCCTAGAGTCATGCTCCGGTGCTCGCCGGGCTGAAGGTCGATTGCCATCTGGAAGGCGGTCCAGCCCCAGCATGCTCCGGTGCGCGCAGGGGTAAGGTCCAGCGCAGAACCCGGATTGGCCGCGGAGGAGGAGGGCGAGGGAGAAGGCTGGATCGAGACCGATCGGGTGCGCCCCTGCGAGTGGTCGGAGCCTGGGCCCGGTCGCGGACCGCGGACCCCGCTGGGTTGTAGCGGCGTCGACCGCCGCGCAAGGCGGGCGCCGGCGGTCACGGCCCGCCACGCAGCGGAGCCCCGGCCTCGCCTCACCTTAACTACTCGGTGATGAGCTTCACCTCGCGGCCAGGCTGCAGCCGGTCGCCGGCGCCAAGGCCATTGATGACCCGGAAGGTTTCCAGCGGCAGCGGCGTCGCCATCCGTGAGGCCAGCGACTGGGCCGTGTCTCCACGGCCGACGCTGACGACCTGGATCCGCATTGGCCGGATTGCAGCGGCCTCGTCGGCCGAGAGCCGGCGGAAGCTGTAGGTGGTGCGCTGCAGCTCGGTCGCGAACCGCTCGGTCGCCCCGGGCGGGGTGACGAACAGGAAGCGGTAGATCCGCTCGGGACGTTCGCGGATCGCGACCATGCGCACGTCCATTGGCCCGCCGCGGGTGTTCACCCTCGTTATGCCGGTCGCGGCCTCCATGCCATTCACCTCCAACGGCTGGACGTTGCCGAACCGGAGGTTGGCGTTGCCGACCGAGCTGACGTAGCGGGTCATGCCACCGGCTGAGCGCGCTTCCCCAGCGCCGGCCGAATCGAAAATGAGCAGTGCCCCGCCCGGGCCGCGGGCGGTGACCTGGTTTGGGCTGTTGAACATGACGAAGCCGGGCGGCACCTCGAAGGCGATGCCGAGCTCGGGATGGGCGAAGCTCCGCCCGCGCCGCACCCCCTGCTGTGGCGAATCGCCATAGAGCATCCCGTCGATGGCGGCGAGGTAGCGGTCGCGGTCCCAGCGGCCGTTCGCGACGTGCTGCGCGGCCGCCAACTGGACCGCCTGGGCGACCCGATCGGCCGTGCGCGGGTGCGAGGCCATGATGTTCAGCCGGTCGCCGGAGTCCGGCGCGCCGAGCAGGGCCGCCTGAAGCTGGGTATAGGCGTCGAGCTTGCGGAAGAACGTGGCCATCGCCGCCGGATCGTATCCGGCCCGGGCCATGTAGCGGATGCCGAGCTGGTCGGCCTCCAGCTCCTGATCGCGCGAATAGCTCTGCAGGTAGACCTGGGCCCCCAGCCCGGCGATGTCGGCGGTGCCGGTGGGCAGGCCGGCGACGGCGCCAAGCACGCCGAGGAGGCCGACGCCGATGTTGGCCGCCATCGACTGGCTGTAGCGCTGGGCGGCGTGGCGGGCGGTGATGTGGCCGAGCTCGTGGCCGAGGACGCTCGCCATCTCCGCCTCGTTGTCGGCCAGCGCAAGAAGGCCGCGCGTGATGTGGACATAGCCGCCCGGGCAGGGCGAAGGCGTTGATCAGCTCGTCGTCGAGGACGGTGAAGGTGTAGCTGAGCTCCGGCATCTCGCTCTGCGCCGCGAGGCTGGCGCCGACCTTCTGCACGTAGGCTTCCAGCCCGGCATCGCCGTACTCGCCGCCGAACCGGCTGACCAGCTGCGGATGCTGCTCGGCGCCGACCCGCTTCTCGTCCTCTGGGCTCATGAAGCCGGTAAAGCTGCGCTCCCCCGTTGCCGGGTTGACCGAGCAGCCGGCGAGCGGCGCGATGAGGACGAGGAGCAGGGCAACTGCGAAGCTTTGTCGGCTCATGGCCGCCAGTATGGGAAAGTCCGCGACGCCGCTCAAGCGGCAGCACTCAACCGGATCCTCAGCCGGATCCTCAGCCGGAGGCGACACCGGCTTCGGCAAACGTGGCCATGCCGGCATGGCAGGCCGCGGCGGCCTTGACGATGGCGGCGGCGAGCACGGCGCCGGAAGCCTCGCCGAGGCGCATGTCCAGATCCAGCAGCGGCCGCTTGCCCAGGTGGGCGAGGAGGCGGCGATGTCCGGGCTCGGTCGAGGCGTGGCCGACGACGCAGTGGCCGAGCGCCTCGGCGCGGGCTGCGGCCAGCGGCGCAGCCGCCGCGGAGCAGACGAAGCCGTCGAGGATCACCGGCACACGGGCGTGCCGGGCCGCAACGACGGCGCCGGCAATGGCGGCAAGCTCGCGGCCGCCGAGCCGGCGGAGCAGATCGAGGGGCCCGGCCGCATCGCCGTGTCGGGCCACGGCCTCGGCGACGACGGCCGCCTTGTGCGTCACCGCCGCGCCGTCAAGGCCGGTGCCCGGGCCGCACCAGTCGGCGGCGCTGCCGCCGAACAGGCCATGGCAGAGGGCGGCAGCGGCGGTGGTGTTGCCGATGCCCATCTCGCCGAGGCAGACGAGGTCGGCCTGCCTTTCGCTGACGGCGGTCCAGCCGGCGGCGAAAGCGGCGACGAAGCCGGCCTCGTCCATTGCCGGACCGGCGGTGATGTCACCCACCGGCTGCTCCAGCTCGAGGGGGTGGACGGCCAAGTCGACGCCCAGGGTGTTGCAGAGCTGGTTGATGGCGGCGCCGCCGGCGGCGAAGTTCGCGACCATCTGCGCCGTGACGGAGGCCGGGAAGGCGGAGACGCCGCGACAGGCGACGCCGTGGTTGCCGGCGAAGACGATCGCCCGCACTCGCTCAGCCCGAGGCGGATGGCGGCCCTGCCATGTCGAGAGCCACAGCGCCAGCTCCTCCAGCCGGCCCAGCGCCCCCGGAGGCTTGGTGAGCTGCGGCTCGCGCGCCGCGGCGGCCGCGGCCGCGGCCACGTCCGGTTCCGGCATGGCCACGAGAAGGCCGCGGATGTCGTCCATCGAGGTCACCGGGGCGGACATGACGCCTCTTTCCCTGCTTCAGCGGGCCGAAGCGCTCGCGTATAAGCCATCTTCCGGCATACGGGGAAAAAAGCGGGCGGCGGCAGCCGCCGGGAGGTCTGGATTGCGCGCCATCCCCGACATCGTCGAACTCGGTGAGCGCGTGCGCAGCGCCGCCGCCTTCCTCACCCGGCTGCCGATCGGAGCATCCTCGGCGCCCGAAGGCGGCTTCCTGGCTCGGGCCGCGGCCGTCTTCCCCCTCGTCGGGGCCGGCATCGGCGCCATGGGTGCGCTGGCCTATGCCTTTGCCGCCGCCTTCGCCCTGCCGCCGCTCGCCTGCGCCCTGGCGGCGCTCGCCGCGATCGCCAGCCTCACCGGCGCGCTGCACGAGGATGGCCTCGCCGACTTCTGCGATGGCATTGGCGGCGGGCGCAACCGCCACGACCGCCTCCGGATCATGCGCGATAGCCACAACGGGACCTTCGGCACCCTGGCGCTGGTCTTCAGCGTGGCCGTCCGGGCGAGCCTGGTCGCCGCCGTCGCCGTTCCCGCCGGGGTCTTTCCGGCCATGATCGCCGCCGGCGCGGTCTCCCGGGCGGCGCTGCCGCCGGTCATGGGCCTGCTGCCACCCGCGCGCACGAGCGGGCTGGCCGCCGCAGCCGGCAAGCCGGACCGCGCCACGATCATCATTGCCGTGGGCCTCGGCGCCGCGATCGCTTGGGCCTGCCTCGGCTTCGGCGGCGCCCTGCTCGGGCTTGCGGCGGCCGGGATGGCCACGGCCACGGTGGCGCTCCTCGCCCGAAGCACGCTCGGCGGCTATACCGGCGACGTGCTCGGCGCTTGTCAGCAGGCGGCGGAGGTTGCCGTCCTCGCCGTTGCCGCCTCGCTGGCGGCGACGCTGTGAGCGGGGCGACCCACTGGTGGTGGATCCGCCATGCGCCGGTGCCGTCCGGAGGCACGCGGATCTTCGGCAGGCAAGACGTGGACTGCGACGTCTCGGACGCCACCGGCCTGCGGGCGCTGGCGGCGATCCTACCGCGAGGGGCCGTCGGCATCGTCAGCCCGCTGAAGCGCACCCGGCAGACCTATGGAGCGCTGGTCGCGGCCGGCGCGGTGCTGCCGCCGCCGATCATCGAGCCCGACCTCGCCGAGCAGAGCTTCGGGCTATGGGAAGGGCTGAGTTGGCCAGAGATGGAGGCGAGCGATCCCTCCACCTATGCCGCGTTCTGGGGCGACCCAACCCGGCAGGCGCCGCCCGAAGGCGAAAGCTACGCGGCGATGCTGACCCGCGTGGCCGCGGCGATCATCGACATCACCGCCCGCCACGCCGGCCGTGACCTCGTCTGCGTCAGCCACGGCGGGACGATCCGCGCCGCCGTTGCCACCGCGCTCGGGCTCGCCCCGGAGACCGCCATGGCCATCGTCATCGACAACCTGACGCTCACCCGGATCAGCTACGTCGAAGGCGGGCTTTTGCGCGGCCGCGGTGGCGCCTGGATGATCCGCGGGGTCAACATCCCCTTCCGGCCGCTGTAGCCTCCAGCGCCTGCACCCGCCTCCTTGATCTGCCACCGCGGCTTCCCACACCTCCTTCAGGACGACCGTGGGAGCTCGCCAGCCATGATGATGACCGCCGCCGAGCTACCGGGACTCGCTTCGCCGCTACCGGCCCCGGGTGTTCGTCAACGGGAGCGCGGTCGAAAGCGTCGCCGACGAGCCGCTGCTCGCGCCCGGCATCGCCGCGGTCGGCGTGACCTACGACCTCGCGCATCGGGCCGAGCACGCGGCGCTGATGACGGCCCGGCAGGCAACGTCGGGCAAGACCGTCAACCGCATGCTGCACATCGACGCAACGTCGGCCGACCTGCTGGCCAAGCTCGAGGCCGTGCGGCTCGTCTGCAAGATCTCCGGCTGCGCCCAGCGCTACCTCGCCCACGATGCGCTGAACGCGCTGTTCCAGGCGACGAAGCGGACCGACGATGCGCGCGGGACCGACTACCACCAGCGTTTCCTCGCCTATCTACACGAGGTGCAGGACCGGGACCTCGCCCTCGGCATCGCCATGACCGACGCCAAGGGCGACCGGTCGAAGCGCCCGGGGCAGCAGGCGAACCCGGACGTCTACGTGCACATCAAGGACCGCCGGCCGGACGGCATCGTCATCCGCGGCACCAAGGCGATCGTCACCGCCGCGCCCTACATGCACGAGTTCCTGGTCATGCCATGCCGGACGCACACGCCCGAGGACAGCGCCTTCGCTGTCTGCTGCGCCGTGCCGGTCGACGCGCCGGGGGTGAGCATCGTCGCCAGGCCGGCCGGGCGACCGGGTGAGGCGGCCGCGAAGTTTTCCGCGAGGTACGGCCAATCGACGGGGGTCGTCATCTTCGACGACGTGTTCGTCCCCCACGACCGGGTGTTCCTCGCCGGCGAGACGGAGGAAGGCGGCTTCCTCACGACGTCCTATGCGACGCACCACCGGCACTCCTGCATCGGCGCCAGAGCCGGGTTCGGCGACCTCCTGATCGGCGCTGGCGCGTTGATGATCGAGGCGAACGGCCTGGACTGCGACCGGCACGGGCACATCCGCGACGCCATGGTCGAGCTCATCACCATCACCGAGGGCTTCTATGCCTGCGGCGTCGCCTCCTCGGTCTACTGCGTCAAGGACCCGGCCGGCTCGGTCATGCCCGACGCGGTGTTCTCCAACATCGGCAAGCTGCTGCTCGCCACCAAAATCTACGACATGCACAAGCTCGCCCACTATGTCTCCGGCGGGCTGATCGTGGCGCTGCCGGGGCCCGACGAGGATCACAACCCGGAAACGCAAGCGTCGCTCGCCGCGGTCCTCGGCGGCCGCGCCGACATCCCCATGGAGCAGAGGCTGGAGGTCTCCCGCCTCATCGAGGACCTGACCGTCTCGCACCAGGGCGGCTGGTACTCGGTCATCTCGCTGCATGGCGGCGGCTCGCCGGAGGCGATGAAGCGGGAGATCTGGCGGAACTATCCGGTAACGGAGAAGGTCGAGCTGGTCGAGCGGCTGCTGGACCGGGGCGTTCTCGATGCGGGTCGGCGGGTCTCGAAGCAGCCGGGCCGCTGCTGCCCCACCGGCTGCGAGGTGCCGGAGGTCCGGAGCCACGCGCGCCGGTCCGCGAGCCGGTCGCCGAGTAGCGGCGCTCGGCGCCCTCGTGCGCATGGCCGGGCACAGCAGGCCATGCGGTCACGCTAGCTTCGCCCGCCCTCGTCAGTGCCTCAAGTACGGCCATGACGGATGCGACGGCCGGACGGGCACCGAGCGCGAGGCTCTGCGGCCCCTGCTCGTCATGGCCGGGCGCAGTCTCGGCCATCCACGTGTCCGGCTCGTCCGGCCGTAGCAAGTCGCTAGTGCAGCGTCGCGGTGTAAACGCCTTCGGTGAAGGCGGCGACGTTGTCCCAGTGGAAGAACGCCTCGACCGCGCGCCGGCCATTGGCGCCAAGCGCCCGGCAGTGTTCGTGATCGGCGAGCAGCGAGCCGATCCCGTGGGCGAGGCCGCCGGGGTTGGCGTCGACCAAGAAGCCGTTGACGTCGTGCCAGACGAACTCGCGCGGCCCTCCGGCGCGGGTGGCCACCACCGGCTTGCCCGCGGCCCAGGCCTCGAGGACGACGATGCCGAAGGGCTCGTTGCGGCTGGGTACGGCGACGATGTCGACGGCGCGCTTGAGGTCGACGCACTCCTGCTTCGGCGGCGTGCCGATGAAGCGGATCGCATGTGCCGCGCCGATCTCGTGCGCCCGGTGGACGACGGCGTCCTTGTCCGGGCCGCTGCCGATGAAGATGAACTTGGTCTCGGGATAGGAGGCAAGCACCATCGGCACGGCCTCGACCAGCATGTCCATGCCCTTCTGCGCCGTCATCCGGGCAATGGCGAGCACGGTCGGATCCATGGGCGCGACGCCGTAGCGGGCCTTGATCGCGGCCGGGTCGATGAAGCCATCGTAGGCGTGGTAGCTGACGCCGTTGGGGAGAATGTGCATCTTGTGCTGGTCGACGCCGTAGATGCTACGGAGCTCGTCAGCGAGGAAGTGGCTCACCGCGATCACGCTGCTGGCGTTGTGGCAGCCGGCGGCCTCGGTGTCGCGGATCCAGCGGGCATGGCCGTCGTAGAAGACGTTGCCGCAGCGGCCGTATTCGGTCGAGTGCATGGTCAAAAGGCCGGGCGTTCCATAGCCGTCCATGACGTACTTCATCGCGTTGGCGGCCGACCAGTCGTGGGCGTGGCTCAGCTCGAACTTGCCGATCAGCGAGGTGACCTCGTGGAAGCGATGCGCCATCGCCTTGCACATGTAGTCCGCGGTCTCGACGCAGTTGGGGCTCGAGCCATGGTCGACGCGGTGGTAGTGGACCCCGTGGATGTGGTCATAGTGACTTTGGGCGTGGCCGCGCTGGGTGAAGACGTGCACATCGTGGCCCCGGCGCTCGAGGCCCGCGGCCAGCTCGGTGACGTGCACGCCGAGACCGCCGGCGACGCTAGAGTGCAAGGATTCCGAAGAGAACATCGCGACGCGCATGCGCTCGCTCCTCGTAGTGGATGATGTAGGTGATGAAGCTTTCGGCTTGCGGTTGGACGAAGGTGCAAAGATGATCCGGCCGTAAGCGGATATCCGTCCGAATATAACCCTGTTGGGTTAGTGTCAAGGCCGAAGGGCGAAAGTCTCGCGACAATGCACACGCGGATGTGCTACCGCCCGGCCATCTTCTCAGAATACTTGTATATCTATGCCGGTAGGCTACTTGCAGCTGGGGTGGGACGATGAGCGAGCGGAAGGCCGTGACCGCGGCAGTAATCATCATCGGCAATGAGGTGCTGTCGGGGCGAACCGCCGACCTCAATCTTGCCTTTCTCGCCAGAGCCTTGAACGACGTTGGGGTCCGGGTGCGGGAGGCGCGAATCATCCCGGACGACGAGGCCGTGATCGTCGAGACCGTGAACTCCTGCCGCAAGGCCTTTGACTACGTGCTGACCACCGGCGGGATCGGCCCGACCCATGACGACATCACCTCGGCCAGCATCGCCAAGGCGTTCAGAGTGCCGCTGGAGCGCAACCCGCAGGCGCTCAAGGCCCTGGAGCAGCACTACCGCCCGGGCGAGTTCAACGAGGCCAGGCGCAAGATGGCAGACGTTCCCGCCGGCGCCAGCCTGATCGACAACCCGGTGAGCAAGGCCCCGGGCTTCCAGATCGGCAACGTCTTCGTCCTCCCGGGCGTGCCCGTCATCATGCGGGCGATGTTCGACGGCCTCCGCGCCCGGCTCAGCGGCGGCGAACCAATGCTGTCGCGCTCCATCGCCGCCTACACCACGGAAGGCGCGATTGCCGCCGGCCTAGGCCGCATCCAGGCCAGGCACGACGACGTCGAGATCGGCAGCTACCCCTTCGTACGCGCCGGCCGGTTCGGCGTCAGCCTGGTTGCAAGGACGACGAGCCCAGAAAGCCTCGATGCGGTCGCGGACGAGATCAAGGCGCTGATCCGCGACGTCGGCGAAACGCCGATTGAGGACGACGCGACCTGAGCGACGCGCCGCGGTGGCCGTAGTGCTCCCAGTGCAGGCCCTACGCCTTCCGCCGGCGGCCCTGGCCGAACAGGACCTTCTTCGCCGCCTCGTCGACCACCGCGCCGGTCTTGACCTCCTTTGCCCGCGCGTAGGCCCGGACCACCGCCGGGCGGTCGCGGATGGCCGCGAACCAGCGGGCGAGGTTAGGGAAGTCCTCGAGCGTCTGCCCCTGGTTCTCGTAAGGGACGATCCATGGGTAGCAGGCCATGTCGGCGATGGAGTAGTCGCCGGCAACGAACGGCCGATCGGCGAGCCGGTCGTCGAGCACGCCGTAGAGTCGCTCGGTCTCCTTGACGTAGCGCTCGATAGCGTAAGGGATCTTCTCCGGCGCGTACTGGCTGAAGTGGTGGTTCTGCCCGGCCATGGGCCCGAGGCCGCCCATCTGCCAGAACAGCCACTGCATCGCCTCGGTGCGGCCGCGGAGGTCGGCCGGGAGGAAGCGGCCGGTCTTCTCGGCGAGGTACTGGAGGATGGCCCCGGACTCGAACACAGAGAGCGGCCCGCCGCCGTCGGCGGGTTCGAGATCGACGATCGCCGGAATGCGGTTGTTTGGGGAGATCGCCAGGAACTCGGGCGCGAACTGCTCGCCCGCGCCGATGTCGACGGGCTTGATGACGTACGCGAGCCCGGTCTCTTCGAGGAAGATCGTGATCTTGTGCCCGTTGGGCGTGGTCCAGTAGTAGAGCTCGATCATGTCCGCCCCCTCTCCTCCGGCGTTCCCGCGATATGGGCCCGGCGTTGCCTCAGGGCAGCCTCTGCAGCAGGCGCACCAGCGTCCGGGTGCGTCCGCTGAACAGCTTCGGCGTGTAGTGCTCGCCGGCGGCGCGCTTGCCGACCTCGCTGCGGGTCGGGTACGGCAGGATCAGCCCGGCGACGGCGCCGATCTTCAGCTTCTGCGACACCGCCAGGCACCACAGCGCCAGTAAGTCGCCGGCGCCGGCGCCGACGATGGAGGCGCCGATCACCCGCCCGCCGCGGCCGAGCACGACCTTGATCAGGCCCTCGGTCTCACGCTCGGTGCGCGCCCGGTCGTTCTCGGCGAACGGCCAGCGAAGCGCGCTGACCGCCCCGCCCAAGCGTTCGCGCGCTGCCGCTTCGGTCATCCCGACGTGGGCGAGTTCGGGCTCGGTGTAGGTCACCCAGGGCACGGCGCTGTCGTCGATCTTCGCCGGCAGCATGAACAGCGCGTTGCGGATGACGATGCCGGCGTGGTAGCCGGCGATGTGGGTGAACTGCTGGCGGCCGGTGACGTCGCCGATGGCGAAGATGCGCTTGTTGCTGGTCCGAAGCCGGCTGTCGACGGTGATCCCGCGCCCGCTGTAGGCGACGCCCGCGGCCTCCAGGCCCAGGTCTTCGACGTTCGCCTTGCGTCCGGTGGCGACAAGGAGGTGCGAGCCTTCGATGCTCACGCTCTGGCCGGCGCATTCGGCGACGGCCCGGACCCCGGCGCCGTGGGCCTCGATCCGCTTTGTCGCCGTGCCCTCGAACAGCGCGACGCCGTCCTCCGCCACGCGGCGGCGGACGACCTCGACCAACTCGCCGTCGTCCTTCGGCAGCAGCCGCCCGCGAGCGATCTGGGTGACGCGGGCGCCGAGGCGGCGGTGCGCCTGCGCCAGCTCCGCACCGATCGGCCCGCCGCCGATGACGATCAGGTGCTCCGGCGCCTGGCGCAGGTCGAAGATCGTCTCGTTGGTGAGGTAGGGGACGTCGCCGAGCCCGGGGACGTCCGGGATCGCCGGCGATGAGCCGGTGGCGATGACGAACCGCCGGGCCCGCACCGTGGCTCCGCCCGCCTCCACCTCGCCGGGACCGGTGAAGCGGGCGGCGGCCTGGATGACGCGGACGCCAAGGCTCTCGAACCGCTCCACCGAGTCGTGCGGGGCGATCCCGGCGATGACGCCCTGGACGTGTTCGTGGACGGCGGCGAAGTCGATCTCCGGGCGCCCGCCGGCGACCCCGTAGCGGCCGGCCGAGCGGATGGTTTCGGCGGCACGGGCTGCGGCGATCAGCGACTTCGACGGCACGCAGCCGTAGTTGAGGCAGTCGCCGCCCATCTTGCCCTTCTCGATGAGGACGACCGCAGCACCCATCTGCGCCGCGCCGGCGGCGACAGAAAGCCCGCCAGAGCCGGCGCCGATCACGCAGATGTCCGTCTCGATCCGCTCGCTCATCCGGAGGGCCTTCCCGGCGATCCTGAACGGCCGCGGCGCATCGAGCCGCATCACCCCAAATGGGTACTACCGGCTGGCGCGGGGCAGCTGCTTTAGCTTATGATGGGTGCATTGGTTTCTCCCGGCAAAGAGCATTCTCACATGGCCATTCCGGCGCCTCAGCGCGACCTCGTCGTATACCTCGTCAAACACCTCTTTTGCGGCGCGGTCGGTGCCGCCGTCCTGGGCGCCCTGCTCCTGTGGTTCGACTTCGCCAAGCTTGCCACCCTGATCTTCGCATCGCCCGATAAGCTCATGTTCCTGATGATGCTTTTCTGCGGGCTGTTCCTTACCTTCGGCAGCATCGCTGTGGCGCTGGGGGTGATGCAGCTCGGCGAGGAGCGCGACCGGGCCTAGCGCTGGAGGATGAAGCGCCGGGCGTCGACCCGGCGCTGCCAGCCGTGGCGATCGAGCTCCGGATCGGTGTGCTCCTCGGCCGGATAGCCGAGGCACAGGTAGGCGACGAGACGCCATTCCGTTGGCACGGCCAGCGTCAGGGCGGCCTCCCCTGGATCCATGATCGACACCCAGCCGAGACCGATGCCGTGGGCGCGCGCCGCCAGCCATAGCGCGTGGATCGCGCCGACGACCGAGTAGGTCAGCGTCTCCGGCATGGTCTGCCGGCCGAGGCCGTGGCCAAGCGCTGTCGCCATGTCGGCGAAGACCGCGAGGTGCACCGGTGCTTCCTCCAGTCCGGCCAGCTTCAGCGAGGCGTAGAGGCGAGCCCTCTCGCCGGCGTAGACCGACAGCGCCTGAGCGTTGCAGCGGGCGAAGTTGGCGCGGATGGCGCCCCGCCGTTCGGGATCATCGACCTTGACGAACCGCCACGGCTGGCTGTTGCCGACCGACGGCGCCAGCGCCGCCAGCGCGATCAGGGCGTCGAGCAGGCCCGGTGGCAGCGGCTCGGGGCGGAAGCGGCGGACGTCGCGCCGCCAGCGGAACAGCGCCTCGAGCTGCTCGAGGAACAAGCCGTCGAAGCTCGGCGGGGAGGACTGGGCGACGGGCTGAGGGACAGGCTGCGGGATCATGCGGCGCGACTGTAGCGCAGGCGGGATCGGGCGCAAGTCCGGCCGCGAAGCCTCGAAGCGCGGCAAGCGTTGGCCGTCCGCCGGCCGAGGCCCCATGTCGGGCTGAGACCGCCGCCAGCCGCAACGGTGCCGCATGCGCCCGCTCAGCCGCCTGATCGCCCTCGTCGCCGCTCTCCTGGCGCTTCTGCTGGCCCCGGCGCATGCCGAGGCCGGCGAGGCGGCCGCGTGGGCGGCGCTGCGACAGGGCGGCCACGTGGCGCTGATGCGCCACGCGACCGCGCCCGGAACCGGCGATCCGCCCGGCTTCCGCCTGGAGGACTGCGCCACCCAGCGCAACCTGTCGGCTGCCGGCCGCAGCGAGGCGGAAGCCATCGGCGACGGCTTCCGCGGCCACGGCGTCGCGCGTCGACGGCGTCTACTCGAGCCAGTGGTGCCGCTGCCTGGAGACGGCGCGGCTCCTGGGCCTCGGCGAGGTGACCCTTTTGCCGGCACTGAACTCGTTCTTCGAGCGCCCCGAGCGCGAGGGGCCGCAGATGGCGGCGCTCCGCGCTTGGCTTGCGGAGCATCCGCCGCAAGGCGCCGTCATCCTCGTGACGCATCAGGTCGTGATCACGTCGCTCACCGGAATCTTCCCGGCCTCAGGTGAGATCGTCGTCGCCAGGCCCACGGCGGACGGCGGCCTCGACGTGGTCGGCCGCGTCGCGCCGCCGCGTTAGAAGCCGGCAGCCGCGCGATAGCCTTGCCGCGGCGAAGCGGCCGGGCGCTACCCTTCCCGTTCCTCGCCCGCTTGGCGGAATCGGCAGACGCAACGGACTTAAAATCCGTTTCCCTTCGGGAGTGGGGGTTCGAGTCCCCCAGCGGGCACCAGGCAGCTCGCGTCCCGCCCCTTTCCCGGGTGCATCCTGGGTTCATCAAGCCGTTAGACGCGGCCGCGGCGTGTGCTATACAGCGCGATCGCGCGCCCGAAGCCTGGAGAAGACGACGCGGCCCCTTGGCCGTTTCGGCAGACGAGAGTGGTCGCGTACGGGTCGAGCAACGATATGCAAGAACGCCGTTCGTCAGGCGTCGCGAGCCAACATACCCGAAGGAGGAGAGGATCATGGGCGAAGCTGCAGCATCCCTCAAGCCGGGCGTGGTCACCGGCAAGGACTATGAGACCCTGGTGGCGGCGTGCAAGTCGGGGGGCTACGCCCTTCCGGCGGTGAACGTCACCGGCACCAACACCATCAACTCGGTTCTCGAGGCGGCGGCGAAGAACAAGTCCGACGTCATCATCCAGCTGTCCAACGGCGGCGCCCAGTTCTATGCCGGGCAAGGCTTCCCCGACGGCAGCCTGGGGAAGGTGCTGGGCGCGGTTTCGGCCGCCAGGCACGTGCACATGATGGCCGAGCACTACGGCGTCTGCGTCGTGCTGCACACCGACCACGCCAACAAGAAGCTGATCCCCTGGGTCGAGGCGCTGCTCGATCACGGCGAGGCCTTCTTCAAGGAGACGGGCAAGCCGCTCTACAGCTCACACATGCTGGATCTGTCCGAGGAGCCGATCGACTGGAACCTCGATGAGTGCGCCCGGGTGCTGAAGCGGATGGCGCCCATGGGCATGAGCCTCGAGATCGAGCTCGGCGTGACCGGCGGCGAGGAGGATGGCATTGGCGGCGAGTTCGACGAGAGCGCCGACAACTCCAAGCTCTACACCCAGCCCGAGGACGTGCTTCAGGCCTACCAGAAGCTGGCGCCGATCGGCTCGTTCTCCGTCGCCGCGTCGTTCGGCAACGTGCACGGCGTCTACAAGCCGGGCAACGTCAAGCTGCGCCCGGAGATCCTGAAGGGGTCGCAGGACCTGGTCGCCCGCCAGCACAACGCCGGGCCGAACCCGCTGAACCTCGTCTTCCACGGCGGCTCGGGGTCGGAGAAGGAGAAGATCACCGAGGCGGTGGGCTACGGCGTGTTCAAGATGAACATCGACACCGACACCCAGTTCGCCTTCTCCGAGGCGGTCGGCAAGTTCGTCGAGGAGCACCCGAAGGCGTTCAAGTACCAGATCGATCCGGACGACGGGACGCCGTTCAAGAAGTACTACGACCCGCGGAAGTGGCTCCGGGCCGCCGAGGTGGGCTTGGCCGAGCGGCTGAGCGAGGCCTTCGTCGACCTCGGCTCGAAGGGCCGGTCACTGGCGGCCTAACCGGACGTGGGGCGGTGGCCGGCAAAGGCCGCCGCCCCAACCCCGCGGACGGAACGCGGCTGAGCCCGCCTCACTCCGGCGCGGCGAACATGGGCACGTGGAGCTGCGTCTCGGGCTCGCGGGCCCGCGGCTTGCGGTCCGTGGCCGGCGCCGGCGAGAAGAACTTGCAGGAAAAGTTGCCTCTGGTGACCAGCGGCGCCTCGCCGTCGACGTGACGGCGGACCATCTGGCAGCCGCAGTGCCCCCACTGCGTCACGAACGGGCGCCAGTGCCGGCAAGCGCGGCAGTCCACCTGCTCCGCCGGCTCTGCACTATCGGCCAGGGAAATCCGCCGCCCGTTCGCCGGGCGGCCCTTCCGTGGGCGGGGTGCGTCACCGTCCGTCTGCTGGGCCTGCTCCGGACACACAGGCCCGAGTACCACCTTTGACATGCAACCCCCCATTTTCGGTCCTCGGCTGGCGCATTATGAGCAGGCCGCGTCTGGGGGCCAATAGACCTTTAGGGTAATTCGCCACGCGCGAGCGCACGGGATCTCGCGCTCGTCATCGTCGTCATCGGGCAGAGCGCCGGGCAGGAACCTCCCTCAATGTAGGTATTTTGACCCCCATATGAGGAATACATTCTTGACAGCCGCGGGGGCGCCGGGTATTTCTTTTACCCACAGACGACACACGATGCCAGTCACACTTCGGAGCGTGTGCAGACATAATCACAACTCGTATTTCAATAGCGAAGTCGAGGACAATATGATCGATGCGTTTTCGGTAGAGACAGCGCATTTACTTGGCGATGCCCTACCGGCGCTCCATCGTCTTCGCCATAAAATATTTGTCGAGCGGCATGGGTATCAGGTCTCGACTTATCGGGACATGGAATGGGACGCGTTCGATACGCCAGCGGCGGTATATTTGCTGTGGCGGGATGACCTGAAGCAGGTCCGGGCGATTGCGCGCCTGATCCCGACCACCTTCCCGTACATGATCAAGGAGCTGTGGCCGGAATTGATCTACGGCCGCGAGCTCCCCAGCCGACCCGATGTTTGGGAAGTGACGCGCCTCGGAGTGGATCGGGCCCTTGCTCCGGCCCTCCGCAGGCGCGTTTTCGGCGAGATGATGTGCGCCTGCGGCGAGTTCGGCCGCAGGATGGGGATCAGCGAGTACTACTTGGTGACCCACCCGCGGGTGATCCGCAGCATTGAGGGCAACGGGTGCCGCGTCAGAATGCTCGGCCGGACCCGGGCCATCGGCCGCTGCGTCGTCAGCGCCGCTGCCGTGGAGGTCAGCGACGGGGCGATTGCGATGCTGCGGCGGACCTATTCGCTGCCGCCGAAAGTCCTTCGCGTCGCCGGTGAGGCTTCGGGCGGATGCAAGGCGGAAGCCGCGGCGGACTGGCGGCCGTCCATTGGCGCGATCTCATCGCTTGGCGTGGACGCGCTGCCACGGCCGGTCGCCCTGTAGACGCCGGCCGCCCTCCCCAGCTCCTCGGCCTGGCGCTCCAACGTCCGGGCAACGCGCGTGCAGGTCTGCACCTCGGCGTGCTCGGCGCGCGCATCCTTGAGCAGCGCCGCCGCGAGTTCGCTGTCGCGCCCGTTGGCCGCCACCCGCGCGGCGCGAAGGCACTGGCGCACCGTCTGCTTGTGGATCGCGGCGAACCGCCGGGCGAGGATCGCCTTGTGGATGATGCGGCGCAGATCGTCCGCCCCCGCCACGCCCACGTCCTCGCGGACAGCCCCGCCCGCTGCCTCGACGAGGCTCAGTACCATCCCCGACATCGCCTAGCCTTTCGATGTTTCCGCGGCTGCGGAAGCCTGGCGGCACTGTACGCGGCGGCTGGGACGGGCGAACACCTCCCAAAACTGGTAGGGTCAGGGCAGCCGGTCAGCTGCCGGTCGGCCCGCTGCTGGCGAGGATGGTTCAAGGCCGTTCCGTTCGCAGCGGCCTTGGCCGGAGAGGCTCGCCCACGGGACATTCGAGAGCGTCACGATCCCAACCTCCGAGGCCGGCGGCGGCACCATAGGTGCTCTCCAGAAAGGCCATGAGCGTAGCCTGCGGGTCGCTTGCACGCCGCACGGCGTCGTAAGGCAGCAGAAACTCGCCCAAGCTCTTGTCGAAATAGGCCGCGTCTGGCATCGGGCGCGCTTCGGCAAAGCCCTCCGGCGTGGGGTAGGCGTAGGAGTAGATCGCCGGGAAACCGACCCTTGCGTCTCCGGGCCAGAAGCCCGCGGAGGAGACTTCGTGGCTGTAGGCCTCACGCGTGACGTCGTCCGGCAGCGCCGGCACGCCGCCCGGATGCAACGGCGCCGTACGGCCCGAAAAGCGCGTCACCGCGAGATCGAAACTGCCCCAGAACAGATGCACGGGGCTCACCTTGCCGACATAGCCGGTGCGAAAGCGGTTCAACACTCGATCGACCGCGACAAGGGCGTGGAAGAAACGGGTGACCGCCTCGGCCTGATACGGCCGCTTCGCCCGGTCCTCTGCAAACAGAACTGGATCGGAAACCTCGTTCGGCCGGCCGTCGAACTCCGGCGTGCCGCCGAGAGAGCGAACCAGATCAAGGACCCGGGCGTGGAAGTCGGCGACGGACATCGGCCCCAGCGGGAAGACCTCCCGGCGCCCGTCGGTGGCGGCCCCGATCACCACGTGATCGAGGAGATCGAAGCCGATCTCCACGCCGCCAGAGCCGTCAGGAACCAGGGAGGTCGTCAGCCCGCGGGCGTTGACGTAGAGCGTCGCGTGCCAGGAGTGGTTTACCCACGGCGTGCGGGCCAGCCGATACTTGCCGACGACCTGGGTGTAGAGATGCAGGGCAGAGCATGTCTCGCGCCATGTCTCGTAAGGAATGTCCGGCCACATCACGCTCAGCTCCCTACCTTCTGGGCGGGAAAACTCCGGACGACGGTCTCCTCAGAACATCTTCTGAAGCTGCCCCGTGTTCTGCAGATGCTGCCGCTCGTACCCGAACGCCAGCCTAGAAGCGGTAGTGGATGCCGAGGGCGGCCGTGGTGGCGTGCATCCGCGCCCGCCCCTTCACCGCGGCCGTGCCCTCGGCCGGTGTCCCGGCGAAGAAGGTGCGCGACAGCGAGACGTTCGCCGGCTTCAGCGCGGGTGTGGAACGCGGCCAGATCGACCACCACCCCGTCGGCGAAGCGGTAGCTCAAGCCGACGCCGGCCGAGTAATTGTTGCCCTCGGGGACGCCGGTGGAGCGCAACCGATCGCTCGTCGGCGTCGTTTCGTAGCGAAACCCGGCGCGCAGGTCGAGGTCCTCGCTGCAACGGTACTCGCCACCGATGGCGACGGCCCAGGAATCCTTGTAGTCCTGCGGCAGGACGAGGTCGCCGCCGCCATCTTGAAGGCGCACCCGGACCTCGCCAAAGCGGCTCCAGTTGAACCACTGCACCTCGCCCAGCAGCGTGAGCCGGCGACCCACGGCCTGCGCCACCCCCGCCGAGACGATGTCGGGAAGGCGGATGTCCGCCCTGGCGTCGGCGCTCCCGTTCGCCGCAGCCAGCGCGCCGCCGAGGCCGGAGGTGTTCACCCTGCCCTTCAGCGTGTGGGTGATGGCGGAGCGGTAGTGCACGCCGATGCTCGTGCCTTCAAACGGCTCCACCAGGATGCCGGCGTTGAAGCCGATGCTCACGTCGTCGCCCCTGAGCACGCTCCGGCCGTCGGTGGCCACCGTCGGCCCTCCAGGCGCCAGCGTGTTCGGAACCGCGCTGGTGAGGCGGATATCGAGGCTCTGGACGTTGACGCCGGCTCCGAGCGAGAGGCCGTCCATCACCCGGTAGGCCATGGCCATGACCACATCGACGGTAGCGAGGCTCGAGTCGATGAAGTCGTAGCGGCCGAACCAGTCGCTGCCGTAGTCCAGGCTGAGGCCGAACGGCGTCGCAACGCCGATGCCGAGCCACAGGCCGGAGCCTGCCAGCGGCAGTGCGGCGTAGGCATTGGGAAGCGCTTCCGGGCCGAACGGGTTGCCACCGGATTGACCGGCGTAGCCGGCGTCGCTGCCTCCCGTTCCCGGCGTCCTGGCGCTCGATCCGCGGTTTTCGAACGAAGTCTTCGGCAGCAGCACGCTTATCCCCGCCAGCACCTGGGCTCCGTCCAGCTCGGTCATGCCCGCGGGGTTGCTCACGACCGTCGCCGCGTCGTCGGCGAGCGCGACCTGGCCGGCGGTCGCCCGGCCGACGCTGCGGGCGCTTTGCTGGGTGAGGTAGAAGCCCGAGGCGTCGGCGGCACGCGCACCGGCGGCGACCGCCAGCGCGCCGATGCCAAGGCGCAAGCTTGCGGCGGCACGAGAGCCGTGGCGACGCCGTCTCCGCTTCTTGGGCGGTGCGGCAACGACAGGATCGGCGAAGGCACGCACCTCCATCGCAAGGAAAACGCGTTGTCTCTAATACCCGCATGGGGTAGATAATGCCAACAGGTGAACGACGTCTCTCCCATCGCTGACCCCGCCCATCGCCGACGCCTTCGTGCTTCGCACCCTGAGGGGAAGCCGCTCCTTCGGCTTTCCAAGGCTGCCGGCCGGCCGGCGCAGGGACCGCGCCTGGACGTCTCGGCGTACATCGAGGAGACGAACCGGGCGGCTTCGCCGGAACAGGTGTTCGATCTGTTCCGCCGCGCAGTCCACCAGTTCGGCTACGACAAGGTCGCCTTCGCCGCGGTCACACCGGCGGCCCAGCAGGCCGTAGCCTCGCTGTTGCCGCGGCCGGCGCTGGTGGTCAGTTGCCCGCAGGATTGGATCGACCACTACCAGGCGTCCCGCTACCAGGACATCGACCCGTGCCTGCTCCAGGCGCCAACCCGGCTCAGGCCCTACAGCTGGGCGGAGACGGCCGCCGGCCAGAGACTGTCGGCGCGACAACGGACACTGTTTTGCGAGGCCCAGGATGCCGGACTGCGAGACGGCTTGTGCATCCCGGTCCACGGCCCCGCCGGGGAAAGCTACGTCGTCAGCCTTTCCGGCGCCGCCACGGCGGCGGACACCGCCGCCCACCTCGGCACGCTGCAAATCCTCGCCACCCAACTGCAGCTCGCCTACACGGCGCTGGCGCGCAGCGGCACGATGGAGCCCATCGTGCACCTGAGCGATCGCGAACGCGAGTGCCTGACCTGGACGGCGCGCGGCAAGAGCGCCTGGTCGATCAGCCAGATCCTGTGCCTGTCCGAGCATACGGTGCAGTTCCATCTCAAAGGCGCTATGAAGAAGATCGGCGCCGGCAACCGGGTGCAGGCGGTGGTCGCCGCGATCCGCCTGGGGCTCATCGCCCCATGAGGCCGACGCCACGAAGGCGCGAGCGAGAGGGAAGAGGGAGCGGATGGGCTCGCAAAGCGATCTGGCCGCAGCGCAGCGCGCGCTCGAAGCGATGCTGGCCGCGCTCGCCACCGCCGGCTCGGCGGAACAACCGAACCTCGAGTGCCGCATCGCCAGCCTGCAGGATCGCGCGTTGGCCACCCGCGCCGAGGATCTCGACGACGTGGAGGTCAGGCTGCGCGCCATCCGCGTCCTCGTCGTCGGGCTGGGCGAGCCGGGGACTGCTCCTCCACCTGGTCGATGCCGCCCTTGCCGACGTGCGAAGGCCTGAAGCGTAGAGGTTAGCCGCAGGCCGAGGCCAGCCGTGCGGAGCAAGCAGCAGGCGATTCGCGGCCCAAGGTCTGCCTCCGCACGCGAGGCCTGTATCGCGGCCCGTCAGGACCTCCTTTGCGAGCATGTTCCGCCTTATCTTGCATTGCTTTAGCCCTTAGGTCGCTTCATGTGGTGCTTCCTCTATCCCAGGTTCATATTGCCGGGGCGCGGTCCGGCTGAACTCGGCGGGATCGCCGCTTCGCTGCTGCTGGAGGACGCTAAGGAAACCGCGCATGCTGCAGTTTCTTGAAGAAAAGTGGCCGGAGTTACTGATCGCCGTCGGCATCCTCGCCGAACTCTCTGCCATCATCGCACACTGGCTGTAGCCCGTCCCGCTCGCAAGCCCGCACGCGGCGCGCCTCTGCCTGCGCTCCGGGCGGCGCTCGCGTCCCTCCTCCTCTGCTTTGGCTTCTGGGCCTGGCGAGGCCGCGCGCTCCCGGTCGTCGATGCTCCCTCCTCGCGCCTCCCTTGCGTCTCCTATGCGCCTTTCCGCGACGGCCAGTCGCCGTTCGACGAGACATTGGTCATCGCGCCCGAGCAGATCGAGGCCGATCTTGGCACCCTTGCCCGGCTGACCGGCTGCGTTCGCATCTACTCCGTCGATCAGGGACTGGAGCAGGTGCCGGCCATTGCCGAACGGCTTGGCCTCCAGGTTCTTCTCGGGGCTTGGCTGGGACGCGATCTCGAGCGCAACGCCGAGGAGATTGCCACCGTGATCGCTCTGGCCAATCGCCGCCCGAAGACGGTCCGGAGCGTGATCGTCGGCAACGAGGTGCTGCTGCGCCGGGAGATGCCGGCGGACCGGCTGATCGAGCAAATCCTGAGGGTCGCCGCGGCGGTCGAGGTGCCGGTGAGTTACGCCGACGTCTGGGAGTTCTGGCTGCAACACCCCGAGGTCGCGGACGCCGTCGACGTCCTCACCATCCACATCCTCCCCTACTGGGAGGACCGGCCCGTGACCGTCGAGGCGGCCGTGCGTCACGTTGGCGAGGTCATGGCGACCATGCGCTTGGCCTTCCCCGGCAAGCCCATCCTCATCGGCGAGGTCGGCTGGCCGAGCCGGGGGCGGATGCGCGAGCAGGCCCTGCCCAGCCCCGTCAATCAGGCCCGCTTCGTCCGCGAGATGCTGGTGATGGCAGAGCGCGACGGCCTCGCCATCAACCTCATGGAGGGCATCGACCAGCCATGGAAGCGCCGGCTGGAGGGGACGGTGGGCGGCTTCTGGGGCGTGCTCGATGCCGAGCGGCGGGCCAAGTTTCCGCTGACCGGGCCGGTCAGCGCGGAGCCGCAGTGGCTGCCGCTGGCTGCCGCCAGCGCCGGGCTCGCGCTCCTGCCGATCCTCTGGATCGCCTGCCGCCGGATGCGGCTCCGCCGGCGGGTTTGGCTGACGCTGGCGTTGGCCGCTCCGGCCGCTGCCTGTGCCTGTGGTGCTGGCCGCGGCCGGCGTGCCGGCGACGAGCGTCGGGCTCTTCGACTGGAGCATCGGCATCGCCAGGCTCGTCATCGCGGCAGCGAGCCTCGCCCTGACGGCGCACGTCCTCCTCGCCGGCAGCGGCATGCGTCCCGCGCCCGCCTTCGATCTCGTCGAGCGGATCCGGGCGGGGCGCCTGCGCGGCATGGGCAACCTCGGCGACGCGCTCGGCTGGCTCCGGCTGCTCACCCTCTTCGGGATCGCCGCGACCACGCTGTGCCTCGCCTTCGACGGCCGCTACCGCGACTTCCCCGTTGCCGCCTACGCCCCGGCGGTCGCGCTGCTTCCTCGCCCTGGCATGGCTGGGGCGAGGGCGGGCGCGAGCCAATGGCGGCGCTGCGCGAGGAAACCGCGCTCGCCGCCATCGCGGTTGCCGCGGCAGGCGTGGTGCTTGTCGGCGAAGGCCCTGGGCAACGGACAAGGCGTTGGCCTGGGCCGGCATCGTGCTGGCGGCGGCGGCTATCCCGGCGCTGGAGCTGTGGCGGCGCCCCGTCAGGCTAGAGCCGGACCGCGCGCAGGGCGGCGAGGAGCACGGCGGCGGCGCCGAGTTCGGCGTTGTAGAGCACCAGGGCCGGGCCCCGGCGAAGGTGGCCGCGAGGACGGCCGCCCGGCTTGAGCCGAGCAGGGCGACGACCGCCGCCGCAAGTGCGGCGCACCGAGAGTCTGGCTCCGCAGCAGCCAGCCGAAGCCCGCGTAGAGCGAGCACCACAGCGGGGCTGCCTCAGCGGCACAGCGCCAGCCGATGGCCGGCACCTCCAACACCCAGAGACGCACCGCCCAGCCCACGGCCATCGCAACCGCGGCCGACGCGAGCGCGAGAAATGGAAACGGCAAAACCTTCAAGGCGCAGACCTTAGCCCAGCCGCTGCGACCCTTCGCCGCCCGGACCGTCATCGAGCGAGCATAGCAGCGTCATTGCAACGGGGCGAACGCCGCTGCCGTAAAGCGGATCAAGGCGCAGCCGGATCCGCCGGATGCCATCGACATTCATTTTGTCGGAAGTACGCCTTCGGCCCTTCGGCTATTGCCGCCCTCCCTCGCAGGCCGCCTGCACGGCTGGCGACGACGATCGGATCTTAACCGTTATCGCCGCACTCGGTGCGGCGATCCACGTCTGCCATGGACCCGCGGGACGAGCCCGGACGAGCCCGCGGGTGACGAACAAAGAGAACCCGCCCTCGCCGCCGCTTCTAGCGGGCGTAGCCGCCGCCTTTCGCTGGAACCCGGCGCTCAAAGACCTCTATGAGCGCCTTCCCAAACGCAGCAAGCCCCACACTCTCGCCCTCGTCGCCTCCGCCCGCAAACTCCTCGTCTTCGCCAACGCCGTCCTCGCCTACGGCGCCCCCCTGGACCGAAAAACCGGGCGGTGCTTGATGGTTGCTACGCCGCGCTCGGCGGTAAAGCCCCGCCGGTGCCGCTACCGCTTCAGGTCGCGGGCGATGGTGGTCATCTCGTCGGTGGTGCGAAACGCTGTCGCCGAGGCGTTGTAGGCCTTCTGCGTCACCAGCATCTTGGTGAATTCGCTGTTGAGATCGACGTTGGAGCGCTCCAGCGCGCCGGCGACGATGGCGCCGAAGCCGGGATCGCCGGCGCCGCCGAAGCTGGCCGACCCGGACGCCTCGCTCTCGGCATAGACGTTGCCGCTCAGCGCCATGAGCCCGTCGGGGTTGGCGAAGTCGGCGAGGGCCAGGCGGTAGAGCGGCCGGCTGTGGCCGTTGGTGAAGGTGCCGACGACCATGCCGTCGGTGTCGAAGGCGACGGTGTCGAGGATGCCGGCCTCGTGGCCGTCGCGGGCGAACGACAGCGGCGCCAGCGGCCCGGCCATCTGCATGGACGCTGAGAGGTCGAGGCTGAAGGCGGAGACGGCACCGCCCGGATGGGCGATCGAGAACGCGTACGGCGTCGCCGCTAGCGTCCTGCCGGTGGCGTCGAAGCTGAGCGGCGGCAACGGCGCCGGCCCCAGCGTCAGCGCATCGCCGGGAGCGCCGATCGCATCCAGGGTCCAGGCGTTAGCGCCGGCCTTGGTGAAGCCGAGCTCCACCGGCCGCGCCGCGCCGATGCTGTCGAAGACGTCGATGCTGTAGGCGTGGCGGCTGCCGTCGGCCGCCGTCGCCGGCAGGTTCAGGCCAAGCCGCACCTCGCTGGTCGCCTCGGGCTCGGTGATGAAGGCGTACGGGTCGATGCGGATCGGGCCGAGGCCACCGGCCGCACCCCCAGCGCCCGGGAGGCCGGCGCCGTTGCCCGCGGGCCAGCCGAGCACGTAACGGCCACCGCCGTCGACGAGGAAGGTCTCGGCGCTCGTGACCGTCGCGCCGTCGGCGAGCGTTGCCGTGAGCGCGGCCCCCGGTAGGGTCGCGAAGCTGCCGTCGCGGCCGTAAACCATCTGCCCCGCCGCGCTCGAGTCCTCGCCGAAGACGAAGAAGCCTGGGCCGTTGATGGCGACGTCGTAGTCGCCCTGGCTCGCGGCGAGCTCGCCCTGCAGCGACACCCGGGCGTAGTCCTTCGCGGTGACGCCGGCCAGGTCTGACTGGCTGGTCAAGGGGCCGCCGAGGTCCGGCGTGCCGGGTTGGCTTGCCGTCGTTCGCCCGAGCAGCGTCTCGAAGTGGGCGTCGGTGCGCTTGAAGCCGCCGGTGGCGACGTTGGCGATGTTGGCGCCGATCACGCCCAGGGCATGGCTCTGGCTGACCATGCCGAGGACACTGGATTGGAAGGCTCCGAACGTGCTCATGCGCGATCCCTTTGCAGCCGGCGCGGCGGGCAGCGCGCGGCCGCGCCATCCCGCGGCAACCTCAGCAAGCGGCGGGCCAAACCCGGAAGCCGCGGAATCCTTCGTCATCTGTGTCATGGTGCGGAGCCGGCGCCACAGGGCGGCGATCCTTGCCCGGCACGATCTGCCGGGCGGTTAAGCGCATCTTAAGCCGCGGGCGCCAGACTGCCGGCCACGTCCCCGAAGCTGCGGAAGGAAGCCATGCCGATCATCATCGCCGGCGCCAGGGGAGCCGGAGCGGCCGCGGCGGCGCAGCGCCGTAAGGGTCCGACCAAGCCGGACGGCGCCCGCTTCACCCTCGACCGCGAGGACGAGCCCGCGGCCGAGGCGCCCGCGGGGCCCGTGTTCGTCTGCCCGACCGCGCTGCTGCAGATCCAGGAGGCGCCCGAGCGCGAGCCAGCGTCCGGCCGCGCGGCGGTGGCTCGCCGCGGCGCCGATCTGCTCGACCGGCTCGACGATCTGCGGCTCGCGCTGTTGGCCGGCGCCGTCTCGCCGTCACGGCTCAGCGCCCTTGCCGACGCCCTCGCCGCCGAAAAGGCGCAGAGCAACGACCCCCGCCTCGACGAGATCATCGCCGAGATCGAGCTTCGAACGGCCGTGGAGCTTGCCAAGTTCAACCGCGAGAGGCCCGCTGACGCCCCGGAAGCGGTCGGCCCCGGCGGCGTTTCCCCTTCGAGTTCAATGGTTTGATGGCCTAGTGCGGGCAAAGTTACCGCTTGCGAGTATTAGCCTTCGCACCTATAGTCCCGGGCGTCCGACAGGGTTCATGTAGGTTCTGAAAAGGTGCAGGAAGCATCCAGCCGGTCCGAAACCTCGGTCACGGTGCCGCCGGACTACCGGCCGACCGAGGCCGAGCCGTTCATGAACCCGCAGATGCGCGAGTACTTCCGCCAGAAGCTGCTGGCGTGGCGGACGGAGCTGCTCAACGAATTCTTCGGAAACACTCCACCACCTTCAGGAAGGTGGCCTGGACGAAGCCGACGTCGCCGACCGGGCGTCGGCGGAAGCCGCCAGGGCGCTGGAGCTCAGGACCCGTGACCGGGCGCGCAAGCTCATCGCCAAGATCGACGAGGCGCTGGAGCGGATCGAGGACGGCGTCTACGGCTACTGCGAGGAGACGCACGAGCCGATCAGCATCTCCAGGCTCGAGGCCCGCCCCATCGCCACCCTCAGCCTGGAGGCGCAGGAACGCCACGAGCGGATGGAGCGCACCCACCGGGACGAGTAGCGCGGCAGCGTCCTAACTGTTCGTCCGCGACCTCGCCAAGGCTCGCTTAGCCAACTCCTTTTGCAGATCTGCAGTGACGTGTTAACGAACTTCCAGGTTTCTTGATCCAGCAACTTCCGCTCCGTAGTTCTCGCAAACACCTTGGGTAAATAGGTGGAGCTTAAACAGACCTGCCGTCATCGCGAGCCGCGTAGCGGCGTGGCGATCCAGAACAAAGTTCTATGACTGGATTGCCGCGTCAGCTTCGCCTCCTCGCAATGACGATCCTGTTCGCGTCGAGAGGTGACCGGAGCCTGCGACCTGTTCAGTTTGTTTCGCCTCTGTACCCCTCGTACCCATCCGCCCGCAGCTTGCAGGCGGGGCAGGTGCCGCAGCCATAGCCCCAGTCGTGGCGCAGGCTGCGTTCGCCGAGGTAGCAGGTGTGGGTGTGCTCGCGGATGATCTCGATCAGCGCCACCCCGCCGAGGCTCTCGGCGAGCCGCCAGGTCGCCGCCTTGTCCAGCCACATCAGCGGCGTGTGGATGACGAAGCGGGCGTCCATGCCGAGGTTGAGCGCGAGCTGGGTCGCCTTGATGGTGTCGTCGCGGCAGTCGGGGTAGCCGGAGTAGTCGGTCTCGCAGACGCCGGTCACGAGATGACGGACGCCGCGGCGGTAGCCGACGGCGGCGGCCATGGTGAGGAAGAGGATGTTGCGGCCGGGCACGAAGGTGTTGGGCAGGCCCTTCTTCCCCAGCCGGATCTCGCCATCCCCGGTCAGCGCCGTCTCGCTGATCTCGGCCAGCACGGCGAGGTCGACGAGGTGGTGCTCGCCGAGCCGCGGCGTCCAGTTCGGGAACCGGTGGCGGAACTCCGCCAGCACGGTCTTGCGGCACTCGAGCTCGATGCCGTGGCGCTGGCGATAGTCGAAGGCGACGGTCTCGACGCGCTGGAAGCGCTCCAGCGCCCAGGCGAGGCAGGTCGTTGAGTCCTGCCCGCCGGAGAAGAGCACAACGGCGGCGCCGTCGCCCGCAGGTGCGTCCCGGCTCATCGTCCCGGTGGCGGCGCCCGGAGGATCACGGCTTCTCACCCGTGGGCGGCTGCTTCCCGGGCACGTCTGTGGGGCGACGCGCCTGTCTTGGCGGCCGGTTCTTGGCCTCGGTCGAGAAGGTGAAGCGGCCGAAGAGGATGCAACCCTTCATCCCCGGATCGCAGGCGCGGCCCGGCACCCGCTGACATTGGCCGCGCACCTCGTGCGGGCAGCCCCAACCGCTCATCGCAGGCTTCCCCCTAACAATGTGGACGCAGCCTGCGCGTGGCGAAGCGAAGGGTCAAGGCCGTTTGCAGAGTGGCATGGACAGGCCGGCAGGATGGCGTGGTGCCGGATCGTCGTGGATGCCCGCAACACGTGCGGCGATGACGGGACGTCTAGATGCACCGCATCGCTATGCCGTCATGGCCGTGCTTGTCACGGCCATCCACGCTTTCGGCGGCGCACGCAGCGCGGCACCGAAAGCGGCGCTAGTTCAGGCGCTTGGGCAACTCCTTGATCGCCTCGTCGATCAGGGCGCCGGCACGATCGCCGCTCATGCGCTCGACCAGCAGCCGGCGCGTCGCCTCCAGCGCAATCTCGGTGGCCTTGGCTCGCACCTCGGCAATCGCCCCGGCTTCCGCCTGGGCGATACGCTCGAAGGCCAGCGCCTCGCGCCGCTTCAGCGACCGTTCCAGGTCCTTAGCCGCCTGGTCCGAAAGCCGGTCGGCCTCGCGCCGCGCCATCTCGACCACCGTTTCGGCCTCCGCGGCGGCGTCGCGCTGCTTGCGCTCGTAGGTCGCAAGCAGCTGCTGCGCCTCCTCGGCAAGCCGCGTCGCCTCCTCGACCTGGTCCTTGATCCGCTGCGCCCGGTCGTCGAGGGCAGCGATGACCACCCGATAGGCCGTGCGCCCGACCAGGAAGACGAACAGCAGGAAGCCGATCGCGACCCAGAACTCGCCGGTGAGATAGAACGGCTCGTGTGCGTGCTCGGCCGCCGCCGCGGCATCCGTCGCCGCCCAGGCAGCCATCACGCCACCTCCCGCATCGTGCGGTCGACGGCCCGGCCGACGGTCGCCGGATCGAGCGTCTCGCCCACCAGCCGTTCCACCGCCGCCCCCGAGACATCGACGGCGAGCCCACGCAGCTCACCGATGGCCTGGTCGCGGGCGGCGGCAATCCGCGTTTCCGCCGCTCCCACCTCCGCGCTCAGCCGGTCGTTCAGTTCGGCGTGCCGCTCGGCCGCATCCCGGGCGGCACGCTCACGAACGCTGTGCACCTGCTCTTGCGCCTTCGCCCGGGCATCCGCCATCAGCTTCTCGTAGGCGGCGACCGCCGCCTCCGCATCCTGCTTCAGGCTCTCCGCCCGGCGCAGGCTGTCGCCAATGCGGAAGTCCCGCTCCTCGAGGATGCTTGAAATGCGCGGCAGCGCGACCCGCGCCATGAGCAGATAAAGGACGACGAAGCTGACCGTCAGCCAGAAGAGCTGGGTCGGCCAGACAGAAGGGTCGAACTGGGGCATTTACCCCTCCGGCGGAGACGGCGACAGGACCTGGAGAATGGCGGCGGTGAAGGCTCGGGCGAGGCTCAGGTGACGAACATGAGCATCAGCGCAACGACCAGCGCATAGAGCGCCACCGCCTCGACGAGGGCGAAGCCCACCCACATCGGCAGCTGCACCACCGGCTGCGCCGCCGGGTTGCGCGCCAGCGAGGCGATCGTGGTGGCAAAAATATTACCAATACCCGCGCCCACACCGCCGAGACCGACGACAGCAATGCCGGCACCGATCATCTTCGCTGCATCAACTTCCATGGTTTCATTCCCCATCCAAGGGTTGCGACATCTTCATTATCAAGGCCGGCCCTCGCCGATCCCCGGTTGTGCCCGGCAACGTCTAGTGCATGTGCAGGGCGTCATTCAGGTAGATACACGACAAGACAGCAAAAACATAGGCCTGCAAGAAGGCGACGAGCATCTCCAGGCCAGTCAGGCCGACGACCGCCAGCAGCGGCACAATCCCGGCGAGGCCCATGGCGGCGACGAAGCCGGCGAACACCTTCAGCAGGGTGTGCCCGGCGGTCATGTTGGCGAACAGACGCAGCGACAGGCTGATCGGCCGGGTGAAGTAGGACAGCACCTCGATCGGGACCAGAATCGGCGCGATGAACCACGGTGTGCCGTGGGGAAGGAAGAAGCTGAAGAAGTGCAGGCCGTGCTTGGCGAAGCCGATGATGGTCGTGCCGACGAAGACGACGACCGCCATCCCCAGCGTCACCGCCAGGTGGCTGGTAAAGGTGAAGCTGTAGGGGATGATGCCGAGCATGTTGCCGAAGAGGATGAACATGAACAGCGAGAAGATGAACGGGAAGTACTTCCGCCCCTCGCTGCCGACATTCGTTCTGACGGTGTTGGCGACGAACTCGTAGGCGATCTCAGCCATCGACTGCCATCGGCCGGGGATGACCTGCTTCTGTCGGGTCGCGCCGATTAAGAACGCCGCGATCAGGCCGACCGCCAACACCATGAACAGGCTGGAATTGGTGAAGGAGGCGTCGACGGCGCCGAGATCGACGTCAACGAACTTCTCGATCTTGAACTGCTCGATCGGACTGGCCACGACCGCTATCGCCCCTCTTCCCGCCGCCCGGTGGTCGGCTCTTGGTTCTTGCCCGGCGCCGCCGCGGCATCGCCGTCCGCGGGCTGGTAGCCCAGCGCCATGCCCATTCCCTTGGTCATCCGGTAGACGTTGAGGATCCCGGACGCCGCGCCGAGGAAGAAGAACACGACGAACAGCCCCGGGCTCGTCCCCAGCCAGGCATCGAGCATCCAGCCAAGCCCCGCTCCGACCGCGATCCCCGTGACCAGGTAGGTCGTCGCCGTGAAGGCGACGCCGAGGCCGGTCGTCGGCTCGCCGGCAGCCGTCTTCGTCACCACGGGTTCGACCTGGTTCCGAAGCTGCCTCAGCCGCTCGTCGAGATCCCTCAGAGGCGAGGGCGGCGGATCATCGCTCATCAACCGTTTGCTCGATGCCCACGGCCGCAACCGAGCCACGGGCGAGCGGCACCATAGAAGCCGCTTCTCGCGGCTGTCAAGGGCAAAGCCCTACGGCCGGTGCGCCCTTTGCGGCGCTAAGCCCCTGGAATTGTTCGCCGGTTGCGCGCGGCCCTCAGGCCGTCTCGCGCAGCTCCTCGGCGCGGCGCAGGTCGACGGAGACGAGCTGGGAGACGCCCCGCTCGGCCATGGTCACGCCGAACAGCCGGTCCATCCGCGCCATCGTCATCCGGTGGTGGGTGATGACCAGGAACCGGGTGCCACCCTCCGCCATCTCGGCCAGCAGCTGGCAGAATCGGTCGACATTCGCATCGTCCAGCGGCGCATCGACCTCGTCGAGCACGCAGATCGGCGCCGGGTTGGTGAGGAACACGGCGAAGCGCAGCGCCAGCGCCGTCAGCACCTGCTCGCCGCCGGAGAGCAGCGAGAGGACCTGTAGCTTCTTGCCCGGCGGGCAGGCCATGATCTCGAGGCCCGCCTCCAGCGGGATCGTCGGCGTCGGTCAGGGTCAGATGCGCCCGGCCGCCGCCGAACAGCCGAATGAACAGCTCGCGGAAGTGCTCGTCCACTGCGGCGAACGAGGCCGCCAGCCGCTCCCGGCCCTCGCGGTCGAGATCGGCAATGCCGCGGCGAAGCTTGGCGATGGCCAGCGTCAGGTCGTGGCGCTGCGCGTTCAGGTCGTCGATCCGGGCGGTGACCTCCGCCGCCTCCTCGTCGGCGCGGAGGTTGACCGGGCCCATGGTCTCGCGCTCGCGCTTCAACCGCTCCAGCCGCCGCTCGGCTGCATCGAGATCGCCGCTTCCTGGCAGGCTCCGGACATCCCCCAAGCCAACCTCCGCCAGGGCGGTGGGCTCGACGCCCAGCCGCTCGCCGATCAGCAGGGCCGTCTCGCGCTTGGCTCGCTCGGCCTCGCCAAAGGCCGCCTCGGCGCGCACCCGCTCCTCCCGCGCCTCGGCCAGAGCCTTATCGGCGGCACGCAGCGCTCTGTCGGCCTCGGCAAGCGCCGTCTCCGCCATCGCCGCCGCATCGCCCGCCCGCCGGCGCTTCGCCGCCGCCGCCTCCAGCGCATCGAGCTGGGTTTGCCTTTGCTGCGGCGATCGCCGCGGGCTGCGCCTCGAGTTCGGCGAGCGTCGCCCGCTCCGCCGCCTCGCGCCGGGCGAGCTCGTCGATCTGGGCCGAGGCTTCATCGCGACGGCCGCTCCAGCCGGCGAGGTCGCGGCCGATCGCGTCGATCCGGCGGCGGCGGCCCTGCACCTCCCGGGCATGGGCATCAAGCGCGGCGCGGGCCTCACGCTCGCGCTCGCGGGCGTGGCCGAGTTCCTGACGCAGTCGCTCTCGCGTCTCCCGCTCGGCCGCCGGATCCGGCGCCTCGGACAGCGCCGCGGCCACCTCATCGCGGCGGCGGGCGACATCGCCACGCTCGGCAGCAACGGCTGCGCCGCCTCGTCGAGGGCGGCGAGCCTCGCCGCGATCCGCGAGGCCGCCTGCCGCGCCTCGGCGCTTGCGTTGCGGGCGCGCTGCGCCGCTGCCTCGGCGGCACGCGGGCCTCGCGCGCCGCCTTCTCCGCGTCCCTGGCGGACGTGGCGGCGGCCACGATCTCGCCGGCCTTGGTGGAGGCGGCGGCACGCTCGGTCTCGCGGCGAACGTGGTCCTTGCGCAGGACAGCGAGGCGGTTGCGCTGCTCCAGCAGGATGGCCGCCTTGCTCGGCGCCTGGGGGAGGAGGGTGAAGCCGTCCCACCGCCACAGCCCGCCGTCGCGGCCGACCAGGCACTGGCCCGGACGCAGCATCGGCTGCAGCTCCTCGCCCTCGGCTGGATCGGCGACGATGCCGGTCCGGCTCAGCCGGCGGTCGGCGGCCGCCGGGCCCAGAACGTGGCTGGCTAGGCATTCGATCTTCCCGGGCAGCGCCGATCCCTCCTCGCTCGGAGGCAACTCGCGCCAATGCGCCGGCTCAGCCGGATCGACCGACGCCAGCAGCTCGTCACCGAAGGCCGCCGCCAGCGCCGCCTCGAAACCCGGCTCGGCCTGCAGTGCATCGATCAGCCGGCCGCCGGCGCCGCTCCCGGTGGTCGCCCGCAGGATCTTCTCCAGCGCGCCGATCTCGCCCGCGAGCGCGCGCAGCTCCGTCTCCGCCCGGTGCAGCTCCTCGCGGGCGGACGCGGCGGCAGCGGCGAGCTTCGCGGCACCTTCCGCGGCGGCATCGGCATCGGCGCGCGCCTCGGCGAGCGCCGCTTCCGCCTTTTCCGCCGCGCCATCGGCGGCCTCGGCGTCGGGCAGAGACCGCGCCTCGGCGTCAAGCGCGGCGCGCTGGCGTTCGGCCTCGCCGGCGCGGCCGTCCAGCCGGCGCAGGGAGCCGTCAAGCTCGGCCAGGCTGCGCGCCGACCCCGCCCGGCTCGCCTCCATCGCCGCAACCCGCTCGCCCAGCTCCATCAGCCGGCCATCCAGGCCGGCTACCGCGGCGGTGGCCGCCGCGGCCGCGGCATCCAGCCGGCCCTGCGCCGCATCCTCGCCCTCGGCCGCGGCAAGCAGGCGCTGGCGCTCGCCCGTCAGCCGCTGGATCGTCGCGGCGGCGTCATCGCCCAGCGCCGAGGCCCGGGCGAGGTCCTTGCCCGCCTGTTCTAGCCGCCGGCGACAGGCGTCTCGCTCGGCCTCGACCCGCCGTGCCTCATCCTCCAGACGCTCGCGGCTCAGCTCGAGCGCCTGCAGCGCCGCCATGGCCTCCACCGCAGCGTTCCGCAGGCCGGGAAGCACCGCCGCCGCTTCGGCTTGGCCCGTGGAGCAGGCCGCCGCAGACGCCGTCGCGTCCGCCACTCGTCCGTCGGCCACCGCAAGTCGCCGGCGCGCCGCCTCCAGCTCGGCCTCGGCCGCGGACCAGCGGGCCCGGAGGATGCCGGCCTCGGTCTTGCGGATCTGCTCGCAGACGGTGCGGTAGCGGGCGGCCTGGCGGGCGTGCTTGCGGAGGTTGTCGAGCTGCGCCGCCAGCGTTGCCAGCACGTCGTCGAGCCGGGCCAGGTTGACCTCGGCGGCCCGCAGCCGCAGTTCGGCCTCATGGCGGCGCGGGTGCAGGCCGCTGATCCCCGCCGCCTCGTCGAGCAGCAACCGCCGGTCCGAGGGCCGGGCCAGGATCAGTTCGCCCACCTGCCCTTGCGTCACCATCGCCGCTGAGCGCGCACCCGAGGCAGCGTCGGCGAAAAGCAGTTGCACGTCTCGGGCCCGCGCCTCGCGGCCATTGACGCGATAGCTCGACCCCTTCCCCCGCTCGATCCGCCGGCGAATCTCGACCTCGACGTCGCCGGCTTCCGCGCTCGGATCGCGCCTGCCGATGAGCACCGCCGGCACCGAGGCCGGAGGCCCGCGCATCGAAACGGCGACCTCGGCGAGCGCCCGCGCCGGGCGACCGCCGCTGCCGCCGAAGATGACGTCCTCCATCTCGCCGGCGCGCATCTGCCGCGCCGAGCTTTCGCCCATCACCCAGCGCAGCGCCTCGACCAGGTTCGACTTGCCACAGCCGTTGGGGCCGACGATCCCCGTCAGCCCCGGCGTGATCTCCAGGTCCGCCGGCTCGACGAAGGACTTGAAGCCGCTGAGACGCAGCTTGGTGAAATACAGCACGATGAAGGCGCCGCGTTGTCGCTCAGCCGGCCTCGGCCATGGCCGCGTCGATGGCCTTGCTGAAGGCCTCAAAGCTCTGCTCGCCGGAGATCTTCTTGCCGTTGATGATGAAGGAGGGGGTCGAATTGATGCCGTACTGCTGCTGCCCCTCCTGTGCCCGCTGCTGGACCGCCTGGATCAACGGCTTGTTGTCGAGACAGGCCTCGAACTGGCTGTCGGAGAGGCCGGCGAGCTGGGCGCGAACCTTCAGCTCGGCCAGCGGGTCGCGGCTCTGGCTCCAGGCGTCCTGGTCGCGGTAGAGCATGTCAATGAAGGCGAAGTGGCGGCTCGTGTCGACGCAGCGGCCGACCACCGCCGCCGCCAGCGCCAGCCGGCCCAGAGGGAAGTCGCGGTAGACGAATCGAACCTTGCCGGTGTCGATGTAGCTCTCCTTGACCTTGGGCAGGGTGTCGCGGTGGAAGGCGGCGCAATGGGGGCAGGTCAGCGACGAGTACTCGAGGATCGTAACCGGGCGCGTTCGGATTTCCCAGCGCCGTCTCGGCGAGCACCTCCGCGGCCGCAGCCGAACGTGGCGCCGGTGCGAGCGCCACCAGGATCAGGACAAGAATCGCAACGCCTTGTGCAACCTGGCGCAAGATCGCCCCCTTCACCACTAGATGTTGATCCACTATAGCGCCGGCGGCGGAGCCGCACAAGCTGCCGGCCCGGCGGCCCTGCCGGCAACCCCCGGCGGGGACAGGGGTCACGACGACGAGCCGCGGGCCAGGACGGCGCGTCCGAGCGCAGCCAGTGCCGCACGCAGCTCGGCGTCGCCGATGCCGGCAAGCCGGTCGGCCAGCGCATCCTCCTCTGCTTCGGTCAAGCGCCCGTGGCGGGAGCGGCCGCGTCGCAGCGGGTGCCGTCTGCGGCAGCGGTCCCTGGATCAACCGCACCCGGCCGATCGCGTCGTAGCCGAAGTAGCCGTTGATCCGTTCGATCAGCTCCGGCTCGAGGTGCTGCAGCTCCATCGCCAGGCTCCCGGAGGCGACGCGAAGGTGCAGGGTGCCGCCACGGCTCTGCTTCGGGGGATAGCTCACCCGCTCGGGCAGGCTGCTGGCCGCCAAGCGCTCGCCGACGATCGTCACCCACTCGGCGATGAGCCCGCCGCGAACGAAACCGCGCTTGCCGACGATCGGACGCGTCAGCGCGGCGACGGCCTCGCCCAGCGCTCGCGGCCCAGCCATGCGCCCGCTCATCCCGTTTTCCTTCGCGCCGTGCATGAAGGCCGATGTATATCCCGGGCGCCGGCGGGACAACGCTTACAAAGGAGACGCCATGCGTCCACGCGGTCCGTCGAGCATCGATGATGCGCCGCGGAGGCGCCGGCTCAAGCCCGGGAGACGACATGGAACCGCACGCCACGGTATCGGCTCACCTGCTGTTCGGCCTCAATCCGATGTGGACTGCCACGGCGGTCCTGGTCGCCACCTATGCCGTCATCATGAGCGAGAAGGTCAACCGCGCCATCATCGCCCTGCTCGGCGCGACGCTCCTGATCCTGCTCGGCATCATGACCCAGGAGGCAGCGGTCCGCGGGGTCGACTTCAACACCATCGGCCTGCTTGTCGGCATGATGATCATCGTCGCCATCACCAAGCGTTGCGGCGTGTTTCAGTTCCTGGCGATCTGGGCGGCGCGCAAGGCCAGGGCGCATCCGGCCGGCATCATGTTCATGTTGCAGATCATCACCGCGGTCGTCTCGGCCTTCCTCGACAACGTCACCACGGTGCTGCTGGTCGTGCCGGTGACAATGGTCATCACCGAGGAGCTCGGCGTGTCGCCGTATCCGTTCCTCGTCTCGCAGATCTTCGCCTCCAACATCGGCGGCACGGCGACGCTCATCGGCGACCCGCCGAACATCCTCATCGGCTCGCTGGTCGGGCTCACCTTCAACCAGTTTCTGTTCAACCTGGCGCCGATCGTGACGGTCGCGCTGCTCGTCACCTGCGCCCTTTTCCACGTGCTGTGGGGCCGAAAGCTGACGGCCACACCGGAGGCGCGGGCCGGATCATGCGCTTCGATGCCGTCGGCGCCATCTCCGATCGCCGCCTGCTGGTGCAGTCGCTCGTGGTCATCGCGCTGGTCATCGCCGGCTTCGTCTTTGCTCACCCCTTCGGCATCCAGCCGGCAACCACCGCGCTGTTCGGCGCGGCGCTCCTGATGCTGCTCTACTGCTTCGGCCACCCGGCGGAAGAGCAGAGCGAGCGGGTGCAGACGATCTTCAACGAGGTCGAGTGGATCACGATCTTCTTCTTCATTGGCCTGTTCATCGTCGTTGGCGGCGTCGAGCAGACGGGCTTGCTGAAGCTCGCCGCCGAGAAGCTTGTGGCGCTCACCGGCGGCGACTTGGCGACGACAGCGATCGCCATCCTCTGGTCTTCGGCGATCCTCTCGGCGGTCATCGACAACATCCCCTTCGTCGCCACCATGATCCCGCTGATCCAGAACATGGCGCCCACGTTTGGCGGCCCCGAAGGCCTGCTGCCGCTGTGGTGGGCGCTGTCGCTGGGCGCCTGTCTCGGCGGCAATGGCACGCTCATCGGCGCCTCGGCCAACCTCACGGTTGCGGGGCTGGCCGAGCGGGCCGGCCACCCGATCCGGTTCGTCCCCTACATGAAGGTGGCGTTCCCGACGATGCTGGTGAGCATCGTCATCGCCAACGTCTACCTGGTGCTCCGCTACCTGTAGCCGCGCCGCCTCAACCCGGCTTGCCGTCGGGCCGGGGCCGCAGCAGCATCGGCCCGTAGACCGCGAGGTAGAGGCCGAAAGCGGCAATCCAGGCGCCGGCGGCGGAATGCAGCAGTGGCGTGTACAGCGCCGGCACGAACGTCGCGCCGAGGCGCAACAAGGCGGCCAGGGTCACCAGGAGGTAGACGACACTGGTTGCGAGCCCGGCGTGCAGCGTCCGGCCGGTGTGGCCCAAGGTGGCCCGGGTCATGATCGCCAACATCATGGTGGCGAATGCACCGGCGCCGAAGGCGTGGATCGGGGCGAGTGGAGGGAACGCAGGACAGAGGATGCTGGCGGAAAGGAACGCAAGCCCGATCGCGATCCAGACGTAGCCGAGATGGAGCACGAAGACGAGCGGCTCGGCCGCCGTGCGGTGGCCCTGCCAGCGGCCGAGGCGGACGGCATTCAGCACCGCCGCCAGGGCGGTCAGCGCGCCGGTGATCGGGGAGTCCGGCAGCACGGCCCAGCCCAGCACGGCGACCAGCGTAGCGGCCATCGTCGCCCGATCGAGCCCGCCGAACTGTGCCGGCAGCGGCCCGGGTCCACGCTTGGCCAGCCAGTTGCGGGTGAAGCTCGGCACGATCCGCCCGCCGATGAGCACGATCAGCATGACGATGACGGCGATGCCGAGGCGCCAGCCCAGCGCGCCGGTTTCTCCCCACCCCAGCAACTCCGCGTGCATCAGCGCGTTGGCGAGGAGAAACAGCGCCAGCGCCCCGGCCATTGGCAGGTTGCGCCAGTTCTTGCCGGTGAGGATTTCCCGCAGCACCACGCCGAGCAGCACGACCCACAGGGACAGGTCGATCACGGCGGCCGGACCGGCGCCGATGACCGCCGACATGGCCACGGCGATGCGCCCAGCCAGCCACAGCAGGACGAGGCCCAGGAGCGGCAGGCCCTGCAGCGGCAGCCGCCCGGTCCAGTTGGGAATGGCGGTCAAGAGAAAGCCGCTGACGGCGGCACCGACGAAGCCGAACAGCATCTCGTGGGCATGCCAGCGGAGCGGCTCGAAGGCGCTCGCCAACACCGGCACGCCCACGATCATCGGGATCCACAACGCCATGGACACCACGCCCCACAGCGCCGCAGCAAAGAAGAACGGGCGAAAGCCGTAGCCGAGCACGGCCGGGCCATAGCCGGGCCGGATCCGTGGTACGCCCGCCTGCACCTCAGCCATGCTCTCTCCTCCCTTGCCTCGCCGCGCCGAAGAGAAAGCCTCGCCGCGAGGTCCGGCTCCCGCCTTGACGTAGCGCAAGCCGGCCGCCGCCGCCACATCGGTGCGTCGGGTCGCTCAGCCACGCGCTACGACCGAGCGGGTGGAGGCGCCGCCGCACCTGCTGTGGAGCATCGAGCAGACGCGGCTGCCCAGGGCACGGCCGAGGACGGTTCCGCCGCCGATCAGCCTGTCCGGCTCAGCGAGGACGACGAGGATCCCGACGGTGCGGCCTTCCTGTTCCTCGCCCATGGCACCACCCGGGCGCGGCTCGGCGCGTTCGAGCGCTGCTTCGACCTGTTCGACGGCAACGGCGGGGCCGCCGTCTCGTCCATTCGCGCTTCTAGGCGAGGCCGTAACCCGACGAACCTGGCGAGCCAACCGGGCCCCGGTCCAGAACATTGTAGTCATGTGAACCTTGATCCAATAACGCCTGCATCAGGAGATAGACTATGGCTGGTCCTTTTGTTCTTCAGAACCATGGCAACGACGTAAACATTGGTACATGGCTTGCGCAGGGAACGAGGCTTAACGTCAAAAGCCTGGACCCGAATATTACGCCGCCGTTAGGGTTAGTGCTGGTCTCGAATCGGAAGACGTGGGCACGGGAGGTGGTGCAACAACCATGATCGAAAGAAACGAGGCGGCGCCCAGATAAATGTCTCGAACGCGCGCAACGACATGAATGTTCCCGTGGAAGTCTGGACCGAATAATCCAGCTTCGCTCGCAGCGCGCTGGCGGCGCGCCGCCGGATGGAATGGGCGCGTCGCCGAGGATGTGGCACGGACGTGGGGCGGGTGGTGAGGCCGAGTAATTCAGCTTCGCCATGCGGCGGCGCGGCGCCGGATTTCGCCCGCCGGTAAGCTCCGAGAGGTTCAGTTGCAGGGCCTTGGCCTTGCGCAGCAACGCGCTGACCTGACGCGGGATCTGATCGAATTCAGTGTCTGGAAGCGTGCGGAACGATTCCCGGATTGGCGGAACGTTGGGTACATCCGGGAGAAAGAACACAGCAACCGGCAGCTTGAACTCGTCAGCCAACTTTTCGAGCTGCGGATAGGTGGGCAAGGCGCTGCCGGCTTCCCATGCGCCGATCTTGGTGAACTTTTTCGCCGCTTCCTGCTCGCTCAATCCCGCCCTCTTGCGCGCCCACGCGATTATGGCCGAGTTGATCGGGATACCCTCTCTAGGCATGTGACACCCTGAAAGCCCCAGTTAACTCAGAATAGCCGAAGGCGCATTGTCACCAATATCTACGTCAAGCCTGGCGGCCAGCGGCAGGCGGATTTGCGGTCACCAGTGCCAGCCACTCGTCCTCGCTGAGCGTGGCGACGCCCAGCGCCTCAGCTTTCGCCCGCTTGCTTCCGGCTTCCGCGCCGATGACGACGTAATCGGTGCTGCGCGAGACCGAGCCCGCAACCTTGGCCCCCAGCGCCTCAGCGCCCGCCTTCGCCTCGTTGCGGGTCATCGTCGTGAGGCTGCCGGTGAAGACCACGGTCTTGCCCGCGATGGGCGAGGCGGACGCGTCGGGCGCGGAGAAGTCCTCGACCGTGACCTCGCCTTCGAGGTCGTCGAGGACGGCGAGGTTGTGCGGCTCGGCGAAGAAGGCGACGACGTCGCCCGCAACCGACGGCCCGACGCCATCGATGTTGTCGAGATCACGGTAGGCGGCGGCGTCCGGGTCGGCGGCCTCGACCATGGCGGCGCGCCAAGCGGCAAGTGAGCCATAATGACGAGCGAGCAGGCGGGCGGTGGCCTGCCCGACCTGGGGGATGCCGAGGGCATGGATGAAGCGATGAAGCACGATCCTTCGCCGCGCGTCGATGGCCGCGACGAGATTGGCGGCAGAGCGCGAACCCCAGCCGGGCCGACCGGCGATCTCGGCTTCGCGTCGGTGCAGCCTGAAGATGTCGCCGGGGCCGGTGATCAGGCCGTCGGCGCGAAAGGCGGCGATATGCCGCGCGCCCAGCCCCTCGATGTCGAAGGCGGCGCGCGAGACGAAGTGCTTCAGCCGCTCGACCGACTGGGCCGGGCAGATCAGCCCGCCGGTGCAGCGGCGCGCCGCAGCGCCCTCCTCGCGCACGGCGAGGCTACCGCATTCGGGGCAATGGTCGGGGAACTGGAAGGGCTGCGCATCGGCCGGGCGCTCCTCGGGAACGACGGCGACGACCTGGGGGATGACGTCGCCGGCGCGCTGGACGATCACCGTGTCGCCCTCGCGGATGTCCTTGCGGAGGATCTCGTCCTCGTTGTGCAGCGTCGCCCGGGCGACGACCACGCCGCCGACGGTGACGGGCTGGAGGACCGCCACCGGTGTCAGCGTCCCGGTGCGGCCGACCTGGACGCGGATCTCGTGGAGCTGCGTGCGCACCCGTTCGGCCTCGAACTTCTGGGCGATGGCCCAGCGCGGCGCCCGACTGAGCGTGCCGAGCCGCTGCTGCCAGTCGAGCCGGTCGACCTTGAAGACCACGCCATCGATATCGTAGTCCAGCCCGGCCCGGCGGGCGGCGAGGTCGTGGTAGAAGGCGAGCATCTCGCCTTCGTCGCGGCACAGCTTCGTCAGGGGGTTGACCGGGAAGCCGTACGCTTGGATGCGCTGGAGGAACGCGTGGTGGGTGTCGCCGAGAGGCGCCGACAGCTCGCCGGCGGCGTAAGCGAAGAAGTGCAGCGGCCGCTCGGCGGTGATCGCCGGGTCAAGCTGGCGCAGGGAGCCGGCGGCAGAGTTGCGTGGGTTGGCGAAAACCTTGGCCCCGGCCTGGCGCTGCCGCTCGTTCAGTGCCGCGAAGTCGGCCTTGGTCATGTAGACCTCGCCGCGGATCTCGGCGACGGCGGGCGCTTTGGCGATGGCCTTGGGCACGTCTGGAAGCATCAGGAGGTTGGCAGTCACGTCCTCGCCGATGCTGCCGTCGCCGCGAGTGGCGCCGCGGACGAAGCGGCCCTGCTCGTAACGGAGCGACACAGACAACCCGTCGATCTTCGGCTCGGCCATCATCGCCAGCGGCTCGTTCGGGTCGCTCAGCTCCTTGAGGAAGCGGCGGACCTGGGCCACGAACTCGATCAGCTCGGCGTCGCTGAAGGCGTTGTTGAGGGACAGCATCGGCCGGCGGTGGACGACCTTGGCGAACGCCGCGGCCGGGGCCGCACCCACCCGCTTCGACGGGCTGTCGTCGCGCACGAGGTCGGGGAAGCGCGCCTCAATGGCGGCGCTGCGCCGGTGCAGGGCGTCGTAATCGGCGTCGCTGACGAGCGGCGCATCCTCGATGTAGTAGGCCCGGTCGTAGGCGGCGAGCTCCTCGGCCAGCGCCCGCAGCTCCGCCTCCGCCTGGGTGCGGTCGAGATCCTCCTGCGGGATCGCCCTGAGCTCGGCGCTCATGCGCTCTGTCTGAGCAACAGGCTGGCGGCCGCGGCACGGGCCTCGTCGGTGATGCGGGCGCCGGCCAGCATCCGCGCCAGCTCCTCGCGGCGCTCCGCCGCGTCGAGGACGTCGATGCGGGTCAGCGCCTCGCCCTCGCCGACCGCCTTGCGCACCCGCCAGTGGTGGGCGCCGCGCGCCGCAACTTGCGGAGAATGCGTCAGCACCAGCACCTGAACCTCACCGCCCAGGCGGGCGAGGCGTTCGCCCACGGCATCGGCGACGGCGCCGCCAACGCCGGCGTCCACCTCGTCGAAGATGAGCGTCGGCACCGGGTCGGCCTGGGCCAGGACCACCTTCAGCGCCAGCATGAAGCGGGCAAGCTCGCCGCCGGAAGCGATCCGATTCAGCGGGCCGGTTGGGCTGCCGGGATTGGTCGCGACCTCGAAGACCACCTGGTCCTTGCCCTGCGCGCTCCAATCTGCGGGAGGAAGGTCGCGCACGACGGTGCGAAACACCGCCCGGCCAAGGTTGAGCGGGCGCAGCTCAGCCGTGACCTCCGCATCGAGCCTCGTGGCCGCCTCCCTTCGGGTCTCGCCGAGATTGGCGGCGGCCGCGTCGTAGGCGGCATGCGCCGCCTTCGCCTCGGCCTTCAGCCGGGCCAGCCGGGCCACGCCGTCGTCCAGGTTCGCCAGCCGCTCGCCTAGGTCCTGGCGCAGCACCGGCAGCTCGGCCACGGGGCAGCCGTGCTTGCGCGCCGCTGCCCGCAGGGAGAACAGCCGGTCCTCGGTTTCCTCCAGCCGGCGCGGGTCGAGATCGAGCTCCGCCAGCGCCCGCTCGATCTGCGCCTGCGCCTCGATCACCTCCCCGCGGGCCCGCCCCAGCGCCTCGATTGCGCCGTCGAGCTGGCCGCCGGCGAGGGCGGCGATGCGCTCCAGCGGCCGCATCGCCTCCTGGATGGCCGCCTCGGCGCCTGGCAGCGGCTCCTCGCCGGATAAAGCCCGGGCGGCATCGGCCATGGCCTGCACGATCTTCTCGCCACCCATCAGCCGGGCACGCGTATCCGCCAAAGCCGCCTCCTCGTCCGCCTCGGGAGCAAGCTCGTCGAGCTCGCCCAGCGAGTGGCGGAGGAAATCCTCGTCGCGGCGCGCGGCAAGGAGGGCGGCCTCGGCCTCGGCCAGCGCGGCATCCGCGGCGGTGGCCACGCCCCAGGCGTGGGCGACCTCTGCGAGCGGCCCGTCCAGGCCGGCGAAGGCGTCCAGCAAAGCGCGGTGGGTGACGGGGCTCAGCAGCCGCTGATTGTCGAACTGGCCGTGGATCTCGACCAGCCCGTCGCCGATCTGGCGCAGCAGCCCGGCCGCCACCGGCTGATCGTTGACAAAGGCGCGCGAGCGGCCGTCGGCGCCGACGATCCGGCGCAGCACGACCGCGCCGTCCTCGGCGGCGATGCCCTGCTCGGCCAGGAGCGCGAACAGCGGGTGGGTATCGGCGAGGTCGAAGGCGGCGGTGACGGAGCCTTGTGCCGCGCCATGGCGAACCATCCGCGTCTCGGCGCGGCCGCCAAGGGCGAGGCCGAGGGCATCGAGCAGGATCGACTTGCCGGCGCCGCTCTCGCCGGTAAGGGCCGACAGCCCCGGCTGAAACTCCAGATCGAGGCGGTCGATTAGAACGATGTCACGGATGGAGAGCGTAGACAGCATCGGCCGAAAAAGCCGCAAGACCCCGGGCGGGCATCATCCGCCCTTGCTTTCGACGAGGGCGTAGGCGTCGGCGTACCAGTCGCTGCCCGGGAAGTTGTAGCCGAGGATGGCCGCGGTCTTGCGCGCCTCCTCGGTCAGGCCGAGGGCGGTGTAGGCCTCAGTCAGGCGGAGCAGGGCTTCCGGCACGTGCGTGGTCGTCTGATACCTCTCCAGCACCGTGCGGAACCGGTTGATCGCGGCGACGTAGTAGCCGCGGCGCAGGTAGTAGCGGCCGACCACCATTTCGCGGCCGGAGAGGTGGTCGTTGGCAAGGTCGATCTTGACCTTGGCGTCGCGGGCGTAGTCGCTGTCGGGGTAGCGGTTGATGAGCTCCTGGAAGGCGCGCTTGGCGTCCTCGGTCATCTTCTGGTCGCGGGCCGCATCCGAGATGCGCTCGTAGTACGACAAGCCCTTCAGGTAATAGGCGTAGGGCACGTCCTTGTCGGCCGGATGCAGGTCGATGAAGCGGTCGAGCGCGGCAACGGCGTCGTCGTACTCGTTGGCCTCGTAGTGGGCGTAGGCTGCCTGGAGCTGGGCATGGGTCGCCCACGGCGAGTACGGATGCTGCCGCTCCACTTCGTCGTAGAGCTTCGCTGCCTTCTTGTAGTCGCCATCGCTCATGGCCGTCGAGGCGCGGGAGTACAGCTCCTCGACCGAACGCTCGACGTACTCGTCTTCATCCGAGGACGCGCACCCAGCGGCCAGGGCCAGCGTCAACACAACCGCCGGCACAAGCCGCCTGTTCAGGATCGAGGTCATTCCCGCTCTTCGCCAGTCAACCGTCCATGAAGAACGCCGACTATAACATGAGCGTTCCCGCCCGAGCCAAAGCAAACACGGCCTCTGCGACGGCCTCAACGCGCGCGCTCCCTCTCCCGCGCGCCGAGGCGCAAGTCGGAGATGGTCGGGCTGAGGCGATGGGTTCACGTCGCGGGCACTGGGCGCTTGCCCTCGCCCTCCGCGCTTCGCGAGCCCGGCCCTCTCCCACGCTGCGCGCGGGCGAGGGAACGTCAGTTGGCCTGGCGGCGAAGGAAGGCCGGGATGTCGAGCAGCTCATCCTCGGGCTTCGACTGCGGCAGGCGCTCTTCGGGGCTGACGCTGCCGAAGCGTGGCGGCTTCATCGTCCCCCCAGCGGTGGCCGCCGGCTCGGCCGTCTGCTCGCCCTCCTCGGGCTTGCCATTGCGGACGCCCGACCGGCCAGCGCCGGTCACCCGGGCCAACAGGCTGGTCATCCGCTCCATCGCCCCGTGACCCTCGGTCGCCCCGCCGAAGACGTCGTCGCTGCGGCGGTGCTCGGTGCGGATGTGCGGGTCGTTGACGAAACCGTCGGCGCGGAACGCCGGCTTTGCCTCCGTATGCGTGACCGTCCGGCCGCCGTGGCCCTCGCCTTCGCGGGCGAGCGGGGCGCCATCCTCGGTGCCGGTGGCCAGCATCGCCGCGGCCTCATCCTCGTCCTCGCCATCGATCCCGCCAAGGCTGGCGATGTCGTCGTCGTTGTTCTGCACCAGGCTCAGCTTCGTCGTCGCCGGCCTCGCAGCGGCGCTGTCCATGCCCGTGGCGACCACGGAGACGCGGACCTTGCCCTGCAGGTTGTCGTCGAAGGTCGAGCCGAAGATGATGAAGGCGTCGGGATCGACCTCCGAGCGCACCCGGTTCGCCGCCTCGTCGACCTCGAACAGGGTCATGTCCGAGCCGCCGGTGATGTTGATGAGCACGCCGCGGGCGCCCTTCATCGAGACGTCGTCGAGCAGCGGGTTGGAGATCGCGGCCTCGGCGGCATCGAGCGCGCGGCGGTCGCCCTCGGCCTCGCCGGTGCCCATCATCGCCTTGCCCATCTCGCTCATCACCGCGCGGATGTCGGCGAAGTCGAGGTTGATCAGGCCCGGCATCACCATCAGGTCGGTGACGCCGCGCACACCCGAGTAGAGCACGTCGTCGGCCATCTTGAAGGCGTCGGCGAATGTGGTCCGCTCGTTGGCGACCCGAAACAGGTTCTGGTTGGGGATGATGATCAGGGTGTCGACGAACTGCTCGAGCTCCTCGATCCCCTGCTCGGCCAGCCGCATCCGGTGCGCGCCCTCGAAGTGGAACGGCTTGGTGACGACGCCGACGGTGAGGATGCCGGCCTCGCGCGCCGCCCGGGCGATGACTGGCGCCGCGCCGGTGCCGGTGCCGCCACCCATGCCGGCGGCGATGAAGACCATGTTCGAGCCGCGCAGCTCGTCGATGATCTCCTCCAGGGCCTCTTCCGCGGCGATGCGGCCGATGTCGGGCCGGGAGCCCGCACCCAGCCCCTGGGTGACGGTGACGCCGAGTTGGATCCGCCGGTCGGCGATGGCCTGGGCGATGGCCTGGGCGTCGGTGTTGGCGACGACGAACTCGACGCCTTCCAGGTGCGAGCGGATCATGTTGTTGACGGCATTGCCGCCGGCGCCGCCGACGCCGATGACGGTGATGCGCGGCTTGAGCTCCGGCGTGGGGTTTGCGATCGGGACGCTGAGGTTGATGGTCATCTGCTTACTTGCCTCCGTATCTTCCATTGTTTGCTGGAGCTTAGAAATTCTCCCGGAGCCATTGCCCCAGACGGCTCAGGCGGCTCGCCGGCGCGTCGGCCGGCCGATAGGTGGTCGTGTCGCCCTGGTGGGGGTGATTGACCGCGTAGCGCAAAAGTCCCGCGCAAGTTGAGAACCCGGGTCCGTACGCTGCTTCGGGCAGCCCTTTCATCGGCCTCGGCCGGCCGATGCGGACCTGCTTGTCGAGAATCATGCTCGCCAGCTCCGGCGCGCCGGGCACCTGGCTGGCGCCGCCGGTGAGGACCACCCGCCGGCCGGCCATCTTGCTGAGGCCCGCGTCCTCGAGGCGGGTGCGCAGCATCTCGAACGTTTCCTCGAGCCTGGAGCGGATGACGTTGACGAGGAGCGAGCGCGGCACCTGGCTGAGCTCGCCGGCGCCCTCCTCGCCCATCGGCGGGATCTCGATCACCTGCCGGTCGTCGGACGGCGACGGCAGACAACTTCCGAACAGCGTCTTCATCCGCTCCGCCTGGGCCAGCGGCGTCGACAGCACCCGGGCGATGTCCTTGGTGACGTGGATGCCGCCGATGGCGATGGCGTCGGTGTGGATCAGCTCGCCGTCGAAGAACACGGCGAGCGAGGTCGTCCCGCCGCCCATGTCGATCAGGGTCACGCCCAGCGCGGTCTCGTCCTCGACCAGGCAGCCCAGCGCCGAGGCGTACGAGGAGACCACCTTGTCGGCGATCTCCAGGTGGCAGCGGTCGATGCAGGCGTTGAGGTTGCGGAGCGCGCCGCGGGCGGCGGTGATCATGTGCAGGCTGACGCCGAGGCGCTGGCCGAACATCCCGCGCGGGTCGCGCACGCCGCGGCAGCCGTCGATGCTGTAGCCGACGGGAATGGCGTGGACGACCTCGCAGCCGTTGGCCTCGGCCTGGCCGATGCTGGCGGAGTCGAGGATGCGGCGCAGGTCGGCGTCGTCGATCTCGTGGCCGCCGACGCTCACCTCGTAGGCCATCAGCCGCGAGCGCGGGTTGCCGGCGGAGACGTTGACGATGACGTGGCGGATGTTCTCCCCGGCCATCCGCTCGGCCGCCTCCACCGTCGCCCGCACCGCCGCCTCGGCTCCGTCGAGGTCGACGAAGGTGCCCGACCGCAGGCCGCGCGAGGCGCGGTGGCCGACGCCGACGACGACCGGGGCGGAGCCGACCATCCTGGCGATCAGGCAGCTCACTTTGGTCGTGCCGACATCGAGGGCGGCGATGAAGCCGTTCCTGGCCCAGCCGGCGGGCGCAGGCCGCTTGCGGCGCAGCGCCGCGGCTTCGACGAGCTGAGGTGACTTGTCCCGGTCAGGCATTCTTCTTGCGTGCTTCCCTATCGGTATCCATTGCCGGCATCGGCCGGACGACGACCCGGTCCGGCAGGCGCAGGTCGACGCTCCGTAGGCCGAGGCCGAGCAGGCCGTGGCGGCGGTCGTACTCAGCCAGGCGGCGCCAGCCGTGGCCGAGGTCCTCTTCCGGCATCTGCACGGTCAGGCCGTCGGCGAAGCGCAGGTTCCAGCGGCGGCCGGAGACGCGCACCGCCGCCGCAACCCGCTCGCCGAGGCCCGCCTCGGTGGCGAGCGTCGCCAGCAGCCCGGCCGCCTCGGCCGCGGCGCCCTGGTCGCCGACGATGACGACGAGGTCGGAGAACCGGCCGAGGTTGTCGCGCTCGATCACCGTGCCGGTCTCGTCGATCAGCGCGAAGCGGCCCTCGTGCTGCCACAGCGCCATCGGCCGGCGTTCGATGAGGTGGACGACGACGGTGTCGGGCAGCACCCGCTCGACCGAAACGTCGCTGACCCATGGCAGCGCGAGGAGGCGGTCGCGGGCGGCGGCTAGGTCGACGAACAGGATCGGCGCGCCGCGCTCGACCGCGAGCGCCTTGCGCAGGGCCGCGGCCGGAGTGTTCTTGCGGCCCTCGACGAAGACCTCGTTGACCCTGAAGCCGAGCGCCAGCGAGCGGTGCATCACCGCTTGGCGGGCATCCTCGGCGAGGCGATGCGGCAGCCCCTCGCGCCAGGCCCACCAGCCGTATGCCAGCGCCGCCGCGACCATCATGATCGCGATGCCGGCAAGGGCCGAGCGCCGCCGCCACAGCGGCACCACCCGCTTGCGCGGCTGGGTCCGCCGGCGTGTCGCCGGCTGCTTCTTCGCCTTCGTCAGTCGCACGTCGCGTTCTCCACCATCCAGGCGACCAGGCTTTCGAACGACATGCCGCAGGCGGCGGCCTGCTCGGGCACCAGCGAGGTCGGCGTCATCCCAGGCTGGGTGTTGACCTCGAGCGCGTACAGCCGCTCGCCGTCGAAGCGGAAATCGGCGCGGGATACGCCACGGCAGCCGAGCGTCTGGTGGGCGAGCACCGCCAGGCGCTGCGCCTCCGCGTAGACTGCGGGATCGAGTTGCGCCGGCACGACGTGGCGCGAGCCGCCGGCGGCGTACTTGGCGTCATAATCATAGAAGCCGCGGTCAGTGGTGATCTCGGTCACCGCCAGGGCGCGGTCACCCATGACCGCGACCGTGAGCTCGCGCCCGGCGATGAACCGCTCGACCATGACCAGCGAGCCGAAGGGCCAGGACTCGTTGGCCCAGCGGGCGAGTTCGTCGCCGGCGCGCACGATCTTGACGCCGACGCTCGAGCCCTCGTTGAGCGGCTTGATCACGAACGGGGGGGCCATGACCTCGCCGCGCACCAGCGCCTCGCGGTCGGCGATGACGTGCTCCGCGACCGGGATGCCGGCATCGGCGAACAGGCGTTTGGCCGTCGGCTTGTCCATCGCCAGCGCCGAGGCGAGCACGCCGGAGTGGGTGTAGGGGATGCCGAGGATGTCGAGCAGGCCCTGGATGCAGCCGTCCTCGCCGTAGCGGCCATGCAGGGCGTTGAAGATCGCATCCGGCGCGCGGCGTCAACGCCGCGAACAGCGCGGCGAGATCGCGCGTCACGTCGAAGGCCGTGGCGTCGTAGCCGGCCGCCTTGAGACCGGCGGTGACCGCGGCGCCGCTGACCAGCGAAACCTCCCGTTCCGCCGACCAGCCGCCCATCAGCACGAGGACCCGCTTGCTCATGCCTCCACCTCCGGCCGGAGACTGAGCCGCGAGTCGCCGGGGATCCCGATCCGGTCGATCTCCCAGGCGAGGCGAACGCCGGTCGCGGCGAAAACCCGGCGGCGCACCTCCTCGCCGAGAGCCTCGAGGTCGGCGGCGGTGGCCGTCCCGGTGTTGATCAGGAAGTTGCAGTGCTGCTCGGAGACCTTGGCGCCGCCGATGGCCAGGCCGCGGCAGCCGGCCCGGTCGATCAGCTCCCAGGCCTTGGCGCCTTCGGGATTGGCAAAGGTGCTGCCGCCGGTGCGGGTCCGGATCGGCTGGGTCGCCTCGCGGCGGCTGCGGATCTCGTCCATGCGCCGGGCGATCGCATCGCCAGCCGCGGGAACTCCGCAAAGCCGCGCCGAGAGGAAAATCCAGTCCCTGGACACCGCGCACCGGCGGTAGGAGAAGCCAAGACCCTCGGGGGAAAGATCATGGATAGTCCCGTCCGGGGCCAGCGCACGCGCGCCCGTAACCACGTCCTTCATCTCGCCGCCATAGGCGCCGGCGTTCATCCTGAGCGCGCCGCCGATGGTCCCGGGCACGCCGCTCAAGAACTCCAGCCCGCCGATGCCCGCTTCGCGGGCCGCCCGTGCGACGTTGGCATCCAGCGCGCCGGCGCCGGCGACGATCCCCTCGCCCGCCGCCTCGATGCCCGCGAAGGCGCGGCCGAGGCGGATGACCACGCCCGGCACTCCGCCGTCGCGCACCAGCAGGTTGGAGCCGACACCGAGCACGGTGACCGGGACGTCCTCCGGCTTGCCGGCGAGGAACATCGCCAGATCGTCCTCGTCCGCGGGGCGGAAGAGCACCTCCGCCGGTCCGCCAACCCGGAACCAGGTGATGGCCGCGAGCGAGACGTCCTCGGCGTAGCGGCCGCGCACCGGCGGCAGCCGATCGATCAGGCGGACGTCGCGGCGGCGCGCCGCCATCATTTGCCACCTCCCGGTCCCTCTGCGCGAACGGCCGCGAGCTCGCCCGGCAGTGCATGCGCCCACTGGCTGACGCTGCCGGCGCCGAGGCAGACGACGAGATCGCCGCTGCGGGCGACCTCGGCGATGAGCCCGGCCAAGGCGGCAGGATCGAACAGGCGAATGACGCGGCGGTGACCGTGATTGCGCAAGCCCTCGACCAGCGCGTCGCGGTCGATGCCCGGCAGCGGCGGCTCGCCGGCGGGATAGACGTCGGCGACGACGACGGCGTCGGCGTCATTGAAGCAGGTGCAGAAGCCTTCGAACAAATCGCGCAACCGGCTGTAGCGGTGCGGCTGGACGACGGCGATGACCTGACCAGGGGCGATGCTCCGCGCCGCCCCCAACACCGCGGCGATTTCGACCGGGTGGTGGGCGTAGTCGTCGATGACGGTGATACCGTCGACCTCGCCGGTCTTGGTGAAGCGGCGGTTGACCCCGCCGAAGTTGGCGAACGCCTTCCGGACAACTGCGTCTTCGATGCCGAGCTCACCGGCGATGGCAATCGCGGCCAGCGCGTTCAGCACGTTGTGCAGGCCGAACATCGGCAGGAACAGCTCGGGCACCGTCCGCACCGAGCCGGTCTTGCGGTCGGTGATGAGGGCGGCGAAGCCAATGCCGCGGATCGAGGCGTCCATCTCGACGCCGCGGACGTCGGCCTGTGGGCTGAAGCCGTAGGTGATCACCCGGCGGTCGAGCAGCCTGGGGATGATGCGCTGCACCTCCGGGTGGTCGATACAGACGGCGGCGAAGCCGTAGAAGGGGATGTTGGAGGCAAAGGTGACGAAACCCTCGCGCAGGGCCTCGAAGCTGCCGTAGTGGTCGAGGTGCTCGGGGTCGATGTTGGTGACGACCGCGACGGTGGCGGGCAGCTTGATGAAGGTGCCGTCGGACTCGTCCGCCTCGGCCACCACCCAGTCGCCCTGGCCAAGCCGGGCGTTGGAGCCCCAGGCGTTGATGATCCCGCCGTTGACGACGGTTGGGTCCAAGCCGGCGGCGTCCAGCAGCGCGGCGACGAGCGAGGTCGTCGTCGTCTTGCCGTGGGTGCCGGCGACGGCGATCGACCATTTCAGCCGCATCAGCTCCGCCAGCATCTCCGCCCGGCGAACCACCGGCAGCAGGCGCTTGCGGGCGGCGACGACCTCGGGATTGTCCGCGCCCACCGCCGAGGAGATGACGATGACCCGGGCGTCGCCGAGGCTGGCGGCGTCGTGACCGATGTGCACCGGGATGCCGAGGCCGCGCAGGCGGCGGGTGTTGGCGTTCTCCGCCCGGTCGGTTCCCTGCACCGAGTAGCCGAGGTTGTGTAGCAACTCGGCGATGCCGCTCATGCCGATGCCGCCGATGCCGACGAAGTGGATGGTGCCGACGCCAAGTGGCAGCGCCTTCATCGCGGTCATGCCAGCCCCCCAGCTAAGCTTGTGATCCGGCCCTGCGGCAGGCCGCTGACGCTGGCGACGACGTCGGCCAGCCGGGCCGCGGCATCCGGGCAGCCGTAGGCGCGTGCCGCCGCGGCGGCCTTGACCAGCGCTGAGCCGTCCCCAGCGAGAAGCTCCGCAAGCCGGGCGGCCAGCGCATCCGCATTGAACGCCTGCTGCGGCAGCACCCAGGCTGCGCCGCTGTGGGCAAGCGCCCGGGCGTTAGCGTTCTGGTGGTCGTCGGTGGCAAATGGATAGGGGATCAAGATTGCCGGCCGACCCAGGGCGGTGACCTCGGCGACCGTCGAGGCTCCGGCCCGGGCGAGGACGAGGTGCGCCGCGGCCAGCCGGCGCGGCACGTCGTCGAAGAAGGGCGCAAGGTCCACCGTCACCTGGAGCTGGCGGTAGGCCGCATCCGCCGCCTCCAGCCCCTCGGCCCGGCACTGCTGGGAGATGACCAGGCGACGGCGCAGCGACGCATCGAGGCGAGCGACCGCCGCCGGCACCACCTCGCCGAAGATCCTGGCGCCCTGGCTGCCGCCCAGAACCAGCAGCCGGATCTCGCCGTCGGCCGCGGGCGGGGCGTACGCCTGCCCGACGACCGCGGCAAACGCCGGACGCACCGGCATGCCGGTGCGCACGATCCTCGCCGCGGCCTTCGGCGGCAGCGCGGCGACCTCGGCGAAGCTCGTGGCGATCCTGTCGACCCGCCCGGCCAGCAGCCGGTTGGCCCGGCCGAGGACGGCGTTCTGCTCGTGCACGACCGTGCGGATGCCAGATGCGCTCGCCGCCAGCACCGTCGGCACCGAGGCATAGCCGCCAAAGCCGACAACCGCGCGCGGCGAGAGCGCTTTGAGCAGGCGGCGCGCCTGCAGGGAACCGAAGGCGAGGTCGGCAACGCTGCGCACGCGGGCGAGCAGTCCCTTGCCGGCGATGCCGCCGGCCCGAATAGTGCGGCTTTCAAGCCCGCCGAGGGTGCCGCCATAGACGTCGCCGCGCCGGTCGGTGAACAGCATCAGCGAAGCACCACGGCCGATGAGTTCGGCTGCCAGCGCCTCGGCCGGGAAGACATGCCCACCGGTGCCACCGGCAGCGAGCACGACGAGCGGGGCTGCGGCCGCTGCCATCACGCCCTACCCTCTCGCCGCTCGCGGGTCAGTGCCAGCACCATGCCCATGGCCCAGGCCATGGCCAGCGTCGAGCTGCCGCCATAGGAGATGAACGGTAGGGTGATCCCCTTTGGTGGAATGAGGTGCGTGCTCGAGGCGATGTTCATCAGCGCCTGCATGCCGAACAGCGCCAAGAGACCCGCCGCTGCCAGCACGACGAAGATGTCTTCGGCCTTCAGCGCCCGGCTGAAGCCGCGGATGACGACGAAGGCGAAGATCAGGACGAGAAGGAGGCAGAAGGCGAGCCCGAACTCCTCTCCGGCCACGGCGAAGATGAAGTCGGCATGGGCGTCGGGGAGGTAGTCCTTGACCTGACCCTCGCCCGGGCCGCGGCCGAACAGCCCGCCGCTCTTGAAGGCGTCGAGCGCCCGGGAGATCTGGAAGCCGTCGCCGGTGGTGGGGTCGAGGAAGTGGTCGACGCGGTAGCGGACGTGGTCGAAGGTGAAATAGACCCCGACGGCGCCGCCGGCGAACAGGAGGACGACGATGAAGACCAGGCCCAGCGGCAGCCCGGCGAGGAACACCTGGATCGACCAGACGCCGGCGATCAACACCGTCGTGCCGATGTCCGGCTGGAGCACGAGCACGCCGGCGACCGCGAGCATGGTCCCGGCACTGGCGTAGTAGCCCCAGCTCCGGTCGCGGGCGCGGCTTTCCGCGACGATCGCGGCCGAAACCACCGCATAGGCCACCTTCAGCATCTCGGACGGCTGCAGCGAGACGCCGCCAAAGCGGACCCAGCGGGTGGCGCCCTTGACCTCGACGCCGGTGAACAGCGTCATCGCCGTCAGCGCCAGGCCGACCACGAAGACGATAACGGCGATGCGGCGCACGCCCGTAGGGGAGAGCAGCGACGTGGCCAGCAGGACGCCCAGCGCCGCCGGCAGATAGAAGAACTGCCGCTGGGCGAAGTAGAAGGCATCCAGCCCCTTGTCGGTCGCGACCGCGGTCGAGGCGGCCATCGTCAGGACCAGCCCCAGCCCGATCAGTATCAAGAGCGCACCGAGGGTCCAGTGGTCGACGGTCCACCACCAGCGCGACAGCAGGCTGGTGTCGGTGCGGGCGAAGGTGCTCATGAGCCGCAGCCCCTCGACCAGGGCGCGGAAGGCATCGCCCCGCGCCTCGAAGTTGGCGAACTGGTCGAACGAGGCGCAGGCAGGCGACAGCAGCACCACCGGCTGCGCCTCCCTCGCGGTGGCGGCAGCGGCCGCCGCGGCGGCGGCGGCGACGGCGCGATCGAGCGTGCCGCACAGGGTCGTCGGCACAACGCCGTCGAGGGCATGGGCAAAGCCCTCGGCGGCCTCGCCGAACAGGAACGCGTGGCGGATGCGCGGCAGGAAGCTCTCCAGGCCTTGCAGCCCGCCTTCCTTCGGCCGGCCGCCGGCGATCCAGTAGATCGTGTCGTAACAGGCGAGCGCCTTGGCCGCGGCATCGGCATTGGTCGCCTTGCTGTCGTTGACGAAGGCCACGCCGCCGATGACCGCCACCAACTGCTGGCGGTGGGGAAGGCCGGGGAAGCTGCGGATGGCGTCGGCGATAGCCGCCGTATCGAGCCCGAGCACCCTCGTCGCGGCGTAGGCCGCTGCAGCATTCTGCGCGTTGTGTTCCCCGGGCATAGCCGGCGCCTCGCGCAAGTCCAGCACCGCCTTCGGCTCACCGGGACCCAGCGCATCGAACAGCGTCGAGGCCCCGACATAGACCCCGCCCGAAACGGGGCCCCGCACCGAGACCGGCACGAGCCGCCTCTGCCCGGCCGCGGTGATCTCGTCCGCGATCTCGCGGCAATGCGCATCATCGACGCCGACGACCGCCACGGCCTGCTCCGCCGCCTGCCCCGGCTCGCCACGGAAGATCTGCCGCTTGGCGGCGACGTAGCCGTTCATGCCGCCATGCCGGTCCAGGTGGTCGGGGGTGATGTTGAGCAGCAGCGCGACGACGAAGCCGAGCGAAGGCGTCAGCTCGAGCTGGTAGGACGACATTTCGAGCACGTAGAGGCCTTCCGCCGGCAGCGGATCCAGGTCCAGGATCGGTGTGCCGAGGTTGCCGCCCACGGCGCAGGGGCGGCCCGCGGCCTGCAGGATGTGGCCGATCAGCGCCGTCGTCGTCGACTTGCCGTTGGTGCCGGTGATGCCGATGCAGCGCGCCTCGGGATGGACCCGGGCGAACAGCTCGCCGTCGCCGATGATGGGGCAGCCCGCATCGCGGGCGCGGCGGGCAAGCGCATGGGGTACGGGATAGGTGTGCGGGATGCCCGGGCTCATCACCAGGCACGCGGCGTTGCCGAGGTCCTGATCGTCGAGGTTGGCGATCGGCCAGCCTTCGCGACGGAGGCGCTCGCGCAGCTCCTTATTGTCGTCCCAAGCCCAGACCGGCAGCTTGGCCGCCTGCAACGCCTGTACCGTCGCCCGGCCGCTGCGGCCGAGGCCGAGGACGGCGTAGGGGCGACCGGTGGGGAGGTGGCTGAGATCGATCATCGCCCGCCCCTCACCTGAGCTTCAACGTCGAGAGGCCGGCAAGGGCCAGGATCGAGGCGATGATCCAGAACCGGATCACGATGGTCGGCTCGGCCCAGCCCTTCTTCTCGAAGTGGTGGTGCAGCGGCGCCATCCGGAACACCCGCCGGCCGGTGAGTTTGAAGGAGATGACCTGGACGATGACCGACACGGTCTCGAGCACGAACAGGCCGCCGACGATGGCGAGAACGATCTCGTGGCGGGTGATCACCGCGACCGCGCCCAGCGCGCCGCCCAAGGACAGCGAGCCGGTGTCGCCCATAAAGACGCGGGCGGGCGGAGCATTGAACCAGAGGAAGCCGAGGCCGGCGCCGCCCAAGGCGCCGCAGAAGACGGTCAGCTCGCCGGCGCCCCGGACGAAGTGGATCTGCAGGTAGTTGGAAAAGACGGCGTTGCCGACGAGGTAGGCGATCAGCGCGAACACCCCGGCGGCGATCAGCACCGGGACGATGGCCAGGCCGTCGAGGCCGTCGGTGAGGTTGACGGCATTGGACGCGCCAACGATCACGAGCGCCGCCAGCGCCACGAACGCCGGGCCCAGGTCGATCAGCAGGTCCTTCAGGAACGGTAGCGCCAGCTTGTACTGCAAGGGCTCGGGCGACAGCGTTGTGATCCAGAAGGCGGCGCTGGCGGCGATCATGAGCTGCAGGATCAGCTTGGTCCTGCCTGGGAGGCCCTTGCTGTTGCGGTAGATCACCTTGCGGTAGTCGTCGAGGAAGCCGATCGCGCCGTAGCTGATGGTCACGATCAGCGCCGCCCAGACGAAGCCGTTGGTCAGGTCCGCCCACAAGAGCGTCGAGATCGTCATCGCCAGCAGGATGAGGAAGCCACCCATGGTCGGCGTGCCGCGCTTGGTCAGCAGGTGGCTCTCCGGGCCGTCGTCGCGGATGGGCTGGCCGCCATGCTGGCGGCTCTTCAGCAGGCGGATCAGGCTCGGGCCAAAGATAAAGCTGAGCAGCAGGCTGGTCATGACCGCGCCGCCGCTGCGAAACGTCAGGTAGCGGAAGACGTTCAGCGCGCTGATGTCCTCCGCCAGCGGGTAGAGGAGATGAAACAGCATCCCCGCCCCCTATCCGCCGCCGGCGGCACGCGGCCGCCCGGGTGCGGGATCGGCATCGGCATCGGCGCCGAGGCCGCGAAGCGCGCGCACGACCGTGCCCATCCGGCTCCCGGCGGAGCCCTTGACGGTGACGACGTCACCCGGGCGCACTGCCGCCGCCACGAGCGGTGCCAGGTCTGCCGCATCCTCGGCATGGCCGCCGCGCATCGGCGCGGGCAGGGCCGCGGCGAGATGGGCCATGTTCGCCCCGGCGGTAAAAACCAAGTCGATGCCATTCGCCTGCAGCGGCTCGGCGAGCCCGGCATGCAGCGCCGGCGCTTCATCGCCGAGTTCGAGCATGTCGCCGAGGACGGCGATCCGCCGGCCGTCCGCGCCCGCGACCACGCGGCTGAGCACCTCGAAGGCCGCGGCCATGGCAACCGGCGAGGCGTTGTAGCTGTCGTCGATCAGCTCGAAGGCGCCGCCGGGAAGGCGCACCGTCAGCCGCTGGCCGCGCCCCGCCGGCGCCGTCACGTGCTTCAGGTCATCGGCCGCCCTGGCCACGTCCGCGCCCAGAGCCGCCGCCGCGGCCAGCACGCAGAGGCTGTTGAGGACCCAGTGGGAACCGGGCACCGCGATGCGGTAGTCGAGCACGTGCCCGAGCACATCGGCCCGCACACTGGAACCGTCCGCGTCCATGCCGGCATCCAGCAGCCTCACCTCGGCGTCGCGATGGCGGCCGAAGCCGACGATGCGCTCGATGCCGCAGCGTCGGGCCGCCGCCCAGAGGCGGTCGTGCTGCGGATTGTCGCGGTTGAGGACGGCGCTGCCCCCGGGCTCGATGCCGGTGAAGATCTCGGCCTTGGCGTCGGCGATGTCCTGGACAGAAGCGAAATGAGCCTTGTGCACCGCCTCGATGGTGGTGATCACGACAACGTGGGGGCGGGCGAGATAGGAGAGCGGCTGCAGCTCGCCCGGGTGGTTCATGCCCATCTCGAAGACGCCATAGGCGGTGGCCGCCGGCATCCGCGCCAGGCTCAAGGGCAGGCCCCACTGGTTGTTGAGATTGCCTTCGTTCGCCGCGGTCGCGCCTTGGCGGCCCAGCACGGTCCGCAAAGCTTCCTTGACCCCTGTCTTGCCGACGCTGCCGGTAACCGCGCAGATGCGCGCACGGCTGCGCCCGCGGGCCCGCGCGCCGAGCGCCCGCAGCGCGACGAACGTCTCGTCGACGGTGAGCAGCGGCGCGGTGCTGGACACACCCGGCGGCGGACGCGAAACCACGGCGGCGACCGCGCCGCGGCCGAAAGCGTCGGCGACAAACGCATGGCCGTCGAGCTTCGGTCCGCGCAGGGCCATGAACAGGTCACCGGGGACGACGCTGCGGCTGTCGATGGAAAGCCCACTCGCCCGCCAGACGGCGCTGCTGCGTCCGCCGGTCGCCTGCGATGCGTCGTCGCTGGTCCAGAGCGGCACGGCTCCGCTCATGCTCCGCGCCTCGCCACAGCAGTGCGCACGACTGCCGCGTCCTCGAAAGGATGGACGACGTCGCCGACGATCTGCCCGGTCTCGTGGCCCTTGCCGGCGACGACCAGCACGTCTCCGACTTCCAGGCCGGCAACCGCTCGGTCGATGGCCTCCGCGCGATCGCCGATCTCCAAGGCGTTCGGGCAGCCGGCCAGGATCTGCCGGCGGATGGCGGCGGGATCCTCGCTGCGCGGGTTGTCGTCGGTGACGATGACGACGTCGGCGAGCTCGGCGGCGATGCGCCCCATCTCCGGGCGCTTGCCGGCGTCGCGGTCGCCGCCGCAGCCGAACAGCACGACCAGGCGGCCCCTGGTCGCGGCGCGAGCGGCGCGCAAGCACCGCGGTGAGCGCATCCGGCGTATGGGCGTAGTCGACATAGATGGGCGCGCCGTTGCCGAGGCGACCCACCCGCTCCAGCCGTCCCGGCACCTGTGGCAGGCTGGCGAGCGCCTCGACCGACCGGGCGACGTCGCCGCCGGTCGCAACCACGAGGCCCAGCGCCGCCAGGGCGTTGCTGGCCTGGAAGTCGCCGGCGAGCGGCAGCGCGACCTCGTAGCGCTGGCCGAACACGGACAGGCTCAGATCCTGCCCCTCGCCTTTCGCCGCCACCCGATCCAGACGGATGTCGCTTCCCGGCGCAGCGCCATACGTCACCACCCTGAGCCCGCGCCGCACCGCCACGGCCGAACCGCCGGCGCCTGCGGGCTGTCGGCGTTGATCACGGCGCTGCCATCCTGCGGTTAGCAGATCCTCGAAAAGCCGCAACTTGGCAGCGAGATAGGCCTCGCTGCTGCCGTGATAGTCGAGATGATCGCGGGTCAGATTGGTGAACGCGGCCGGCGGCGATGCGAACGCCGTCGAGGCGGTACTGGGACAGGCCGTGGCTGGAGGCTTCCATAGCCAAATGGTCTATGCCTCGCCCGGCGAGTTCGGCAAGCGCTCGATGCAGGTTCACCGGGTCCGGCGTGGTGAGGTTCCCACGCTGGTTCAGGTGTTCGCTGCTAACCCCAAGTGTTCCAATGGTTGCGCCTGAGAAGCCGAGGACATACCAGATATGGCGTACGAACCGGACGACGGAGGTCTTGCCGTTGGTCCCGGTGACCGCGACCACCGTGGCCGGCTGAATTCGAAAGAATCGGGCGGCGATGCAGGGCGAAACGGCGGCGCGGATTTGGATCTTCGAGCCAGACAATCGCGTCGCAGCGGGGCCCGCCGCCTGCGCCAGCGCCGGATCGACCCGCCGCAGGGGCAAGAATCGCGGTTGCACCCCTGGCGATGGCGTCGTGGATGTAGGCGCGGCCGTCGGCCCGCGTTCCCGGCAACGCCGCAAACAGGAAGCCTGGCTCGACGGCGCGGGAGTCGCTCGTAAGCCCGGTGATCTCGACGTCGCTGCCAGCAATGACATCGCCCGCCCGTGCGTCATCATCAAGCAGATCAGTTAGCCGCAAGCTGCCGACCCTGAACCTTGGCGCCCGCGCCCTTGCGGGCGGCCAGCACGCCGGGCTTCTGCTTCGTCGGCTGCGGCTGGTCGAGCCGGTCATCGCCCTCGTCGCGGGGCGCCAGGCCGTAAAGCGGACCCATCCGCTTGATCACCTTGGCGACGATCGGCGCCGCGACCCAGCCGCCAGTGGCGAAGTTGTAGGTGCTCTTGTTGCCCTTCGGCTCGTCGAGCATGGCGAGGACGACGTAGCGCGGGTGATCCATCGGGAAGGCGCCGACGAAGGTCGAGACCCGCTTGTCCTGGACATAGCGGCCGCCCTCCAGCTTCTCCGAGGTCCCGGTCTTGCCGCCGACCATGTAGCCCGGCACGTCGGCCTTCTCGCCGGTGCCGTTGCGGACGACGCGGCGCATCATCGAGCGCATCTGCCGCGAGGTCTGCGGCGAGAAGACCCGCTCGCCGGCGGCCGGTTCGTCGCGGGCGAGCAGGGTGGGCGTGCGCAGGATCCCGCCGTCGACGACCGCGCCGGTCGCGGCCGCCACCTGCAGCGGCGTCACCGCGATGCCGTGGCCGAAGGCGACGGTCATGGTGTTGATCTCGCGCCAGGGCTCCGGCGTCAGCGGCGCGCCGAGCTCGGGGAGCTCGAGGCTCGCCGGGCGCAGCAGCCCGAGCCGGCTGCAGATACTGCCGCTGCAGCGGCGTGCCGATGTCGAGCGCCATCTGCGCCGCGCCGATGTTCGAGGAGTGGACCAGGATCTCCGGCACCGACAGCCAGCGCTTCTCCGGGTGGTAGTCGCTGATGGTGTAGTGGGCGACGCGCAGCGGCCTGGTCGCGTCGTAGCCGCCGCCCATGGTCGTCACCCCGGTCTCGAGCGCGGTCGCGACCGTGAACAGCTTGAAGGTCGAGCCCATCTCGAAGACGCCCTTGGTGATCCGGTTGAACCGGTTCTCCGCCGGCGAGGCGTTGGGAGCGTTGGGATCGAAATCCGGGCAGCGAGACCAGCGCCACGACCTCGCCGCTCTCGGCGTCGAGGACCAGGCCGGCGGCGCCCAGCGCCCTGAAGCTTTTCTTCGCCGCGTCCCAGCTCCTCGGCGAGGATGTGCTGCAGCCGCACGTCGAGGGACAGCCGCAGCGGCTCGCCCGCCTTGAGCTGCTCGTCGAACGAGAGCTCGATGCCGGCGATGCCGTCGCCGTCGACGTCGGTGTGGCCGAGGACGTGGGCCGCGGTCTGGCCGTGCGGATAGATCCGCCGGTACTCCTGCTTGAACGACAGGCCGGGAATGCCGAGGGCGATGACCGCCTGCTGCTCGACCGGCGTGAGGTGGCGGCGGATCCACTCGAAGCGGCTGGCGGCGGTGAGCCGCGAGCATCAGCCACGGCCGGTGCAGGTCGGGGAACAGCCGCAGCAGCGCGTCGGCCGCCTCGTCGGCGTCCATGATCAGCTTGGGATCGGCGTAGAGCGAAGCCGCCGGCAGGCTGGTCGCCAGCAGGACGCCGTTGCGGTCGGTGATGTCGGCGCGGCCGACGGTCTGGCCGCTGGCGTGCCGGGTCACCCTGGGCCCGCTCTCGGCGCCGAGGATGCTGAGCTCGACGAGCCGGCCGCCGGTCACGGCGAACATCAGCACGAACACGATGGCGGTCACGACCAGGCGGGTACGGGCCGTGTCCAGGACCCGCTTGCGCGCGCCCTCGAGGCAGATCGGCGCGGGCTGCGTCGGCCGGCCAGCGGGCTCACGCCGGTCCATGCCGCTCGAGCTCGCTCATTGCCTGCCTCCACCGCTCCATGCCGCGCCGATGGCGGCGCGGAACGGCACGTCGTGGGCGAACTCGCCCTGGCTTTCGAGGAGCTGGCGCAGCCGCGAGAAGCTCGCCATCTGCTCCGGCTCCAGCGGCGCCAGATCGAGATGGCGCGCCGACAGCCGCTTCAGCCGCTCGGCGTCGGTGAGCACGTCGAACTCGGCGCGCAGCACGCGCACCGCGTTCTCCTCCTTGGCGATGTCCGTCGTTGAGCTCGACCAGCTCCTTCTCCAGGGCCTGCACCTGATGCTTCAGGGTGAACAGCACGACCGCGAGACCGACGCCGAGCAGCAGGAACAGGACGGCGGTCTGGCGGAAGACGGTCGACCAGGGGCTCATGCGGCTCTCCTGCCTGCTTCGGGGGCCGGCCACGGGGCCGGCCAGGGGGCGCGGCGGTGCGCTCGGCGACGCGCAGCCGGGCGGAGCGGGCGCGCGGGTTGGCGGCGATCTCTCCGCGGCCGGGCTTGATCGCGCCGGTGGTGATCAGCCGGAAGGTGGGCGCCGGGGCGGCCGGCGTCGGCGCGTCGGGCAGATGCCGCGACGGCGCCGGACGCGAGCCCGTGCGCGCCCGGAGGAAGGACTTGACCCTACGGTCCTCCAGCGAGTGGAAGGCGACGACGCAGAGCCGCGCCCCGGGCCGCAGCACCCTTTCGGCGGCGGCGAGGCCGCGGTCGAGCTCGCCGAGTTCGTCGTTCACGTAGATGCGGAGCGCCTGGAAGGTGCGGGTCGCCGGATCGATGCGCGTCGCGTCCCGGCGGCAGGACGGCGCGGACGATCTCGGCGAGCCGCAACGGTGGTCTCGATCCGCTCGCTGCTGCGCGCGCCGACGATGGCGCGCGCGATCCGCCGGGCCGCGCGCTCCTCGCCGTAAGTCGCGATGATCCGCGCCAGCTCGTCTTCCGGCAGCGCGTTGACCGCGTCCGCCGCGCTCTCGCCGGCCTCCGGGTCCATCCGCATGTCGAGCGGCCCGTTCAAGCGGAAGGAGAAGCCGCGCGCGCCGGTGTCGAGCTGCGGCGAGGAAACGCCGAGATCGAAGGCGACGCCGTCGACGGCGTCGATCTCGATCCCGCCCAGGAGCTGGACCATGGCGCCGAAGCGGCCGTGGATGATCTTCAGCCGCCCGCCGTAGCGGGCCACCAGCTCGCCGGCGCGGCGGCAGGCGTCCGGGTCGCGGTCGATGCCGATGACGGTGCAGGCGGCGGCATCGAGGATCGCCTCTGGCGTAGCCGCCGGCGCCGAAGGTCGCGTCGACGTAGACGCCGCCGTCGCGGGGCGCGAGGCCGTCCAGGACCTCGGCCAGCATCACCGGGCTGTGACGTGCGCCGGACGGATCGCCGGTCACGAAGAGACCTCTTGGTTCCGGCGCAACGGCAGCGTCGCGCCACGCTCGCGGGCCCGGCGAAAACGCCTTGCCGCGATGCTCGGCGAAGGTCGCCGGATCCCAGATGGAAAACCGTGCGCCGCGGCCGACGAACAGCGCCTCGCCGGAGATGCCGGCGTGATCGAGCAGCTCGGGCGGCAAGACGACGCGGCCTTCGGGGTCGAACGGGAGCTGGTGGGCGCTTTCGAGCACTATGGAAGCGAGGTCGTCCTGATCGTCGGAGAACATGTCCAGGTCGTCGATACTGTCCGCCAACTGCTTCATGAAGGCTTCGCCGCAGGCCTCGATCGCCCGCGCCTTGAACAGAGGATAGGCATAGATGCCGGCGAAACCGGAAGCTTGCTCGACGAGGGCATCGCGAAAGGCCTTCGGCACGGACACCCGCCCCTTGCGGTCGATCTTGTTGACGTAACGGCCGACCAGCAACGGCATGACCGCTCCTCGTCATGACGCGCCTGCCGGCACGCCGCTTTTCTTCGAGATGCCGCCGGCGCCGGGTCTCCCAGAACACCCGCGTCACGGTAGAACATGGGATATCATGGGAGGGCATGGGCGTCAATGGGCCGGCTTGGACCCGGCTGGAACAGCGATGTCTTTGCGGAGCTGCGAAAAGTCCCTCCGGCAGCGCCGGGAAAGAACCGGATAGTTCTCGTACCGGCACCCAAAGTCATGAATCGGCTCCCGTAGCGGTCTGCCGCCAACAGGACTGGCGGCGCTCGCGCAAGCCGCTTGTTCTTCTATTGTTCCAGGATTCGGCAATGGAACAAAACAAGAAACGATCGAATCGGCAGCATCTTCGCCGCGGCGCCCGCCGCTGCCCGGTCATCAACGAGCAGGCGAACGGCAGCGCCGCGCCGTCGGAGTGGAGGTCGAAGAGAAAGCGCCAGACGGCCTGTAAGCCGGGTTCTGTACCCGCCTCGCGGCGGGCGATGGCCATTCATCTGGGACGCCCGTTACCGGACGCCTCGTGCGACCGACCCGGACGGCGGCGCGGGAACGCGCTTCGCCGGCGCGATGCCGGCATGCCGTCCCTACTTGGTCTTGCTCCCGGTGGGGTTTACCGTGCCGTCGCCGTTGCCGGCGACGCGGTGCGCTCTTACCGCACCCTTTCACCCTTACCGGCAGGCGCGCGGCGAACCTCGCGCCCCGGCCGGCGGTTTGCTTTCTGTGGCACTGTCCCTGGGGTCGCCCCCGCCGGGCGTTACCCGGCACCGTGTTTCCGTGGAGCCCGGACTTTCCTCCCCCGCCGGGCGCGAACCCGGCGAGAGGCGGCCATCCGGCCGTCTGGCTACCCTCACAGTAAACCCGCGCGGCGGCGTTTCAAGCCTCGCGGTCGCGTCCCGTCACCGCACCCGCGCCGCGCAAAGCGTCCCTGGCCGCCTCTGCCTCGCACAAAGTCAGCAAGCCGGCCAGGCGGCGGACGGTCTCGAAGTCGATGCGGCCGTTGACCCGCGCGGGGCGGAAATGGCGCTGGAAGGCCTTGATCGCGGCGAAGCGGTCGTCGGTCGCGTAGCCGAAGGCCGCGAGCATGCCGATGACGGCGTCCGGATCCAGCACGGGCGCGTCCGCTTCCTGCGGCCACAGGCCGATGCCGTACTCGGCAAGTAGGCGCCAGTCGAACAGCTCGCCCGGATCCATCTTCCGCGTCGGCGCCACGTCGGAATGGGCGACGACGTTGCGCGGCGAGAATCTCGGGGTGGCGGGCGAGGATATCGCCCAAAAGCTCGATCAGCGCCGCCATCTGCGCCTTGGGGAAAGGCCGGTAGCCGAACTCGTGGCCGGGATTGACCAGCTCGATGCCGATGGAGCGGGCGTTGATGTCGCTGGCACCGCGCCAGAAGGCGACACCGGCATGCCAGGCGCGGTCGCGCTCGTCGACCAGGCGGAAGACGTGGCCGTCCTCGTCGACCAGGTAGTGGGCGCTGACCTCGGCTGCGGGGTCGCACAGCCGCGCCAGCGCGACCTCGGCGCTCTCCATCCCGGTGTAGTGGAGCACGAGCATGTCGACGGTGGTCCCGGCGGGACGCGCATCGAAGCTCGGCGACGGGCGGCGCAGTGTCATGGCCGGCTCACGTCTGCGTCTACGTCTGTGCCGGCGCTGCCGGCTTCAGGAACTGGATCATCGCCACGCCTATGATCGTGAGCAGCCCGCCGGCGACCACCCGGAGCGTGATCGGCTCGCCCAGGATGAGCACGGCGAGGACGACGGCCAGGACCGGCGCCAGCAGCGTCATCGGCACGATCCGGTTCAGTTGGTGCTTGCCGAGCAGATAGTACCACAGGCCGTAGGCGGTGATCGACGCGCCGACCGCCATGAAGACGACCGTGCCCCAGCCGCGCCAGCCGGCGTCGGCGATCGCCTGGAGCTGGCCGTCCTCGATGGCGGCGCTGGCGGCGAACAGGATCGGCGCGCCGATGACCGCCACCCAGGCGTTCAGCACGAACGGGCTGATGGGGCCGAGACGCTTGATCAGGATGTTGGCGATAGCCCAGGCGAAGGCGCCGAGCACGACGAGGAGGAGATAGAACGGGTCCGGCTGCTGCGTCGGGTCGCCGGCGAGGATGTAGACGCCGGCAAAGGCGATGACGATGCCGGCGAGCTGCGGCCAGCCCAGGCGCTCGCCATAGACGATCCAGGCGAGGAAGGCGCTGAACGGCACCGTGAGCTGGCCGGCGATCGCCGCGGGACCCGCGTGCACGCCCTGCAAACCGCTGAAGACCAGGCCGAAATGCAGCCCGCCGAGGACGATGCCGATGAGGACGACCAGGCGCCAGCGGCGCAGCGGCAGCCTGATGAAGGGCGCGAGCAGGGCGCCGGCGAGGGCAAAGCGCAGGCCCAGCATCAGCAGCGGCGGGAACTCGCTGAGGCCGATCTTGCCGGCGACGAAATTGAAGGCCCAGATGACCACCACCAGCATGGTGGCGGCGAAGTCGACGAGGCTCATCGCCGCGCTGGTCCGGGCCGCCCGCGGCGGGTGCGGACGCCGCTCATCTCATCCCGCGGAGCTTTTCGATCTGGTCGTAGGCGGCGTTGATCGTTGCCATCCGGTCGTTGGCGAGCTGGATGAATTCCTGGGGCATGCCCTTGGCGACGAGGGCGTCCGGGTGGTTCTCGCGGATCAGCCGGCGATAGGCAGCCTTCACCTCCTCGTCGCGGGCCTCGCGCTTGACGCCGAGGACGGCGTACGGGTCGCCGCTCACGCTTTGCGGCGAGGAGCCGGCCCTAAGCCGGTCGAAGGCGGCATTGCCGATGGCGAAGATGCCGGCGATTTGGCGCAGGTAGGCGAGCTGCGCCGGCCCGGGCTCGCCGTCGGCGCGGGCGATGTGGAGCAGCCCGGCGACCAGCTCCTCGAGTACCGCAGGCTGGTCGCGAAACAGCGCCGCCACCTGTTTGGCGTAGGGTTCGAAGCCGCCGGCGTCGCGCTTGGCCAGGTTGAAGATGCGCCCAACCCGCGTCTTCTCGCTCGGCGGGATCTGGAAGACCTGCTTGAAGGCGTTCACCTCCGCCCGGCTGACCCGGCCGTCCGCCTTGGCCATCTTGGCGCTTAAGACGATGGCGGCGACGGCGAAAACGGTCTGCTTCGCCGCCTGCGACGGATTCGGGCCAAGGCTCTCGCCCTGCTCGCGAAGCTGGTCCATGGCGTGGCCGGCGAAGGCGCCGACCAGGGCGCCGAGCGGTCCGCCAAAGGCGAACCCGGCCATGCCGCCGAAGACCTTGCCCCAGATCGTCAAAGGAGGTGAAACCTCGTCGCCGGGACGGAAGGCCCCGCTCCGGGCAACATAGCCGGAACGCCTGCAGTGGCAAGGGCCGCAGGCCCGCCGCAAGCCCGGCCCCGTCTGCTCGGTGGAACCCGCCCTCTGCCCTGCGGACGGTCTGCTGCGGCATGGACCCCTTTCCGTGGTTGCAGCAGATCCCCATAGTCGGGCGGAGGCACCGACGGGCGGCTGCGCCGACGGAACGACCAGCGGAAGAGCGAGCAGCGCGATGGACGGAGCGATGGACGGGCGATGAACGGGGCGATGGCCGGCAAGGCCTGCCTGATCACCGGTGGCACCGGCGGCATCGGCCTCGTCACCGCGCGGGAGCTAGCCCGGCGCGGTGCCGACGTGATGATCGTCGGGCGCAACCGCGAGGCCGGCGAGGCGGCAGTCGCCGAGATCGCCCGGGCGGGCACGGCCGGAACAGTCCAATACGTCGCCGCCGATCTGTCGCAGCAGAGCGAGGTGCGCAGGCTGGCGCAGGTGGTGGCCGACCGGTTCGGCCGGCTCGACGTGCTCATCAACAACGCTGGCGGGATGTTCCGCAAACGGACGCTGAGCGCGGACGGCATCGAGATGACCTTCGCGCTCAACCATCTTGCCTACGTCCTGCTGAGCGAGTTGTTGCTGCCGGCGCTCCGCGTCGCCGGCCAGGCGCGGATCGTCAACGTCGCCTCCGAGGCCCACCGCGGCGTCGCCCTCGACTTCGACAACCTCCAGGGCGAGCGGCGGTACGGCGGCTGGAGCGCTTACAAGCGCTCGAAGCTCGCCAACCTGCTCTTCACCTACGAACTCGCCCGACGAATCGAAGGCGGCGCGGTCAGCGTCAACGCGCTGCACCCCGGCTTCGTCGCCACCGGCATCGGCGTGCGCAACCGGCTGGTCCCGGCCTGGCTCTGGCGGCTCGCCTCCCTTGCCGCAATCTCGCCCGAGGAGGGAGCTGTAACCAGCATCTACCTCGCCGCCAGCAGCGAGGCTGCGGATGTCAACGGCAAGTACTTCGTCAAGTGCGCACCGGCTGAGTCCTCGCCCGAGTCCCACGACAGCGCCGCGGCCGAGCGGCTATGGGCGGTGAGCGAGGCGCTGACGAAGGCTGGAGACGCAGGGGGCGCTGGCGCCTGAGCGTCAGCGGCCGCCGCCGCCCGTTGCCATGTAGGCGCGGAACTCGCTCGCGCTCACCGCCCCGTCACCGTCCCCGTCGCTGTCCCCATTGCCGTCGCCGTCCGCGCGTTCGAACTGGCTGAAGGCGGCTTGGTTGAACTCGTAGCCGGAGAGGGCGCCGTCCTTGTTCAGGTCGGCCTCGCTGAACCGGTCAGGGCCGAGCTTCGGAAGTTCGCCGCGGCTGAGCTGCAAGTTGTTGTCGGCGTCGCGCACGTAGAAGATCGCCATCTTCCGGGTCTGCCATTCGGCGCGATCGACCTGGCCGCTGCCGTCGTCGTCAAGCACGGTGAACACGTCGTCGGCCGTCCTGGCCCTGTCGCCGCGCGCGTCGGGGCCAGGTGCGGCGATCGGCGGCTTCGGCTCCGCGGCCTGGGCCGGCTGCGCCGTTGCGCTCACCGCGGCGACGAGGCCGGCGACGGCCGTCGCTCTGATCGTCCTTCGCAAAATCATGGTTGTCCCCCCTCTGTGCTCGTCTCACCCTCGCTTCACGCTCCGCCGCCGCGAGCGCCGATCGGCGCCTCGCGGACCTTCGCCAGCGTGTCCCAGGTCGAGATCAGCCCGGCCAGCTTCCCGGTCACTCGGTCGACGACGGGGACGAAGTTGCGGGTGCGGAACACCTGCAGGATTGCCGCGACCACGGGCGAATCCGGATGCAGCACCGGCACCGTCGTGTCGACATAACGGCTGACCGGGTGGTCGGCGATCGCCCGCAGGCGCTCCTGCATCTCCGGCAGGTACTCGCGCAGAAAGCCGAGTTCCGGGATCCTGCCCATGCTCGGGCCCGCCTGCTCGGTGGCGACAACAGCCGGCAGCAGCAAACCGAACAACCGGCTTTTCGCGAACATCCCAATGTAGCGGCGGTCATGGTCGATCACCGGCAGCGCCAGCACGCGCTCGCTGAGCAGCCGGTCGACCGCGGTCGCCACGGTGTCCGCGGGATAGAGGACCGGGGGATCGACGGTCATGATCGCTTCGCAAGTCATCTGCCCAGGCTCCGGCTGTTCGGCGCGCGCCTCTCGCGCATCACCACGTGCGCGCATCGCCGCCGCACGCTAAGCCCGCTGGGCCTCCGGCCGCAAGCGCGGCGGAAGGATGGCCTGCGCTATGGCCAGCGCGCAGGAGCCGCTGCCGCAATCGAGCGGCTTGGGCCGGTGATCACGCCGGAGGGCTTGCGAGAGCTTGCGAGCGTAGCGCGGCGGAAGCTGAAGACCGAGGACAGCCGCTATCGGCGCGATCACCTCCGCGCGCTGGCGCAGGTTGTGGACGGCGAGAACCGCATCATCGGATCGAAGGCCGAACTGCTTCGCACTCTGGTCGCCGCTTCGAGCGTAGGAACGGCGTTGAGGACGCCGCCCGGGCGGCGGAGTAGCCGGAACTGGAGGACGAGCAGGCCTTGAAACGTAGGACCTGCTACAAGATCACGGTGACGGGTCATAGACATCTTCGGAAACGACACGACGACGGTCGTAGAGGTGATGTTTTGAAAGACTTAACAGCGATCCTTGCCGAGCTCCGCGCCCTCCAGCCGGAGCTGAAGAAACGCTATCCGATCAGGGAGATGGGGATCTTCGGCTCGTACGTGCGCGGGGAGCAGCGCGAGGATTCCGACCTCGACGTGCTGGTCGATCTCGGCAACGGGGTGACCCTGATCGATCTCGCTGGCCTGCAGTTGGAATTAAACGAGGCCCTTGGCCTCAGGGTCGATCTGGCGATGAAGGACGCGCTGAAGCCGCGAATCGAGAAGCGCATTCTTGCCGAGGCAGTGATGCTGTGAAGCGCGACACGCGTCTTTATCTGGACGACATGCTGACCTACGCCCGAGAAGCGCATGATTTCGTTCGGGGCATGACGACCGACCCGTTCATCCGAGACACACGAACGCAATACGCTGTCGCCTACGCGCTTCACATCGTGGGGGAAGCCGCACGCAACGTGCCCGCCGAGACCCCTCAGCAGCATGCGCAGATCCCGTGGCAGAAGATCATCGGGATGCGTAACCGCCTCGCCCACGACTACCTGGGAACACGCCCGGACATCGTTCTTGCGACGGCGCAGGACTTTGCGAGCGAGTTGATCATAGCACTGCCGCCGATCATTGCGGAGATGGGGGAACCCGAGGATGAGCCTGCGTCCTGACACGCGACGTTCCGACGGACCCCCTCCAAGCTATACCAGCCCCTCCGGGTCGATCGGCTCGTGGATGAAGGTCTCGATGGCCTCCGCCGTCTCGTTTGGGATCTCGAGCGAGGGGAAGTGGGTCTCGCCGGAGAGCCGGCGGACGCGGAACCACGGGTGTGCGGCGGAGAAGGCCTCCTGCGCCCACAGGTAGGGGTCGTCCTTGGGCTGCGAGTAGAGGTGGAGCACCGGCAGCGCCGGGTGGATCGCCGCCAACGCGTGCTGCGGGCTGCCCCACTGGCCATAGGCCAGCACGATCTCGCGCGCGGCGCGGGCCCACATCTCCTGGCCGTAGGCGCCCATCTCGTCGGCGATGTGGCGCATCACCTCCGGCACGTTGCTGCGCCCCATCCACGAGGAGAACAGGCTGGCGCGGGTCTTGCGGAAGCGGTCCGGGTCGCGCAGGCCGTTCAGCGTGGCGAGGAAGGTCGACGGCGGGGCGGTCATGATCCAGTCGAGGAACACCGCGCGGGCCACCCGCTCGCCGAGGCGCCGGCGCAGCGCCACGGCGATCCAGCCGGCATGAGAGACGGTAACCGGCACCACCGTCTCGACCCCCCGCTCGTCGAGGAGGGCGATGACGTCGGAAACGAGGTCCTGGCTGGTGAAGTCGACCTCTGCCGGCGGCGAGCCGCCATGGCCGCGCCAGTCGACGCTGAGCGCGCGCCGGCTCCGGCCGGCGAGCTCGACCATGCGGGTGAAGGCGGTGCGGTTCTCGCACCAGCCGGGGAGGCAGAGCAGTGCCGGCTCGCCGCTGCCGCGATCGTCGAAGGCGAGGGGGACGGAGGCGCCCATGGCGCATCCTGCCGCCTTTCCCGGCGGGAGTTCAAGCGTGGCGCGAAGTCAGATTGCCGCGAGCGTCAGCGATCGCCGCGGCGGATCCAGCCGCCGCCCAGCACCCGCTCGCCGTGGTAGAAAACGCAGGCCTGCCCCGGGGCGACGGCGGCCTGTGGCCGATCGAGGATTACCTCTGCGCCGCCCGGCTCGCCAACCGCCGCCCGCACCGTGGCCGCGACCGGCGGCTGCTGCGAGCGCAGCTTGACCTCGACGCGCGCGCCCTCGTCTGGCAGTGCGGCCGTCGCCGAGCCAGTTGACCTCGCCGCAGCGCACGCGGCGGCGAAGCAGCGCCTCCTGCGGGCCGACCACGACCCGCGCGCGTCTCCGGCTCGAGGCGGACGACGAACAGCGGCTCGCTCGACGCGATGCCGAGCCCGCGCCGCTGGCCGATGGTGAACCGGCCGATGCCCTCGATGGCGGCCGAGCACGCGGCCGTCGAGGTCGACGATCTCGCCCGGCCGGCTCGCGCTCCGGGCGCAGCCGCTCCAGCACGCCGGGCGTAGCCGCCGGTCGGCACGAAGCAGATGTCCTGGCTGTCCGGCTTGTCGCGCCACCGGCAGGCCGAAGCGCTCGCGCCAGCGCGCGGGTCTCGGCCTTGCGCCATGTCGCCCAGCGGGAAGCGCAGGAAGGCGAGCTGCGCCGGCGTCGTTGCGAACAGGAAATAGCTCTGGTCGCGCGCGGGCCTCGGCGCCGCGGTGCAGCTCCGGCGCCGTCTGCGCCCGTCGATGCGGCGGACGTAGTGGCCGGTGGCCAGGGCCTCGGCGCCGAGATCGCGGGCGACGTCCAGCAGATCGGTGAACTTGACGCGCTGGTTGCAGCGCACGCACGGGATCGGCGTCTCGCCGGCGAGGTAGGCGTCGGCGAAATCGTCGATGACGGCGGTCGCGGAAGCGCTGCTCGTAGTCGAGGACGTAGTGGGGGATGCCGAGGCGGTCGGCGACCCGGCGGGCGTCGTGGATGTCCTGGCCGGCGCAGCAGCTCCCGGCCCGGCCGACCGCCTGGCCGTGGTCGTAGAGCTGCAGCGTGACGCCGACGACGTCATGGCCCTGCTCGGCCAGCAGCGCGGCCGTCACCGAGCTGTCGACGCCGCCGGACATGGCGACGACGACGCGGCTTTCTCCGGGCTTCTTCTGCTGGCGTTCCACGGTCATGGCCGCGGATATGGCACCTGCGCCCCGCGCAGGGCAAGCGACGTTCCTTTGTGGCCGGTGGGTTTGGAGTTGCTCGCGGGCACCCGCCGGCCGCGGCAAGCTGCCGTCCCGTCCTGAGACAGCCGATGGTGTTCGTGCTGCTACCTCATTCGGGCGATGACGAACCCGGTTCCTACCGCTATGATTGTGCTTAGGATCGCGGTTCGTTCGGTGTTCCACCACCCGGCTTGCCTACTGGGACTGGAGCGGGCGCCGACGAGATCGCGACCCTTCGTCGCCTTGGCTCCCAGGGTCGAAGGGAGTTCCGATCGTGCTCACGGGCAATCTGAAGCGCGACCGGCGCGCGCGGCTGGGCCCGGCCGCGCGCCAAGGCGACCCACAGGCGGATTGCAGCGAGTTGCTCGCCCTTTCCAGCCGCGGGCTTCTCCAGCTTCTCCAGCTCGTCACGCGAGTCCGAGGCGCGGCTCGCGATGATGGCAATGACAGCGTGAGGGCGGGTGCCCGCGGCGGTCCGACCGAGGAGGGAGGGAGTCCACTCGCGTGTCACCCGCGGACTTGGTCGCGAACGTTCACGCCGCTCACCCGCGGACTTGTTCCGCGGGTCCAGGAAGACGCGGGCCGCGCGATGACGCAAGAGGCTGGCGGCGGGCGGCGGCTATGGCCGAGCCTGGGCACGGTCCTTGCTTTCCAGTTCCGGCGGAATCCCCCTTACGCCGGAGGCAAGCCATGAAGATCAGTGCGCGCAACGTCATCAAGGGCAAGGTCGTCGACGTCAAGTCCGGCCCGATCAACGCCCGGATCCTCGTCGACATCGGCGGCGGCAACGTCATCAGTTCGGTGGTGACGGCGGAAGCCGTGGGCGACCTGGGCTCGGCCGAGGGCGTCGAGGTCTCGGTCGTCATCAAGTCGAGCTCGGTGATGCTCGCCCGCTAGGCACAAGGCGTCGCCGCGGCGGGGCGAGCTGCGCCGCCGAGACCAGCGGCGGCGCGCCTCGGCTGCCGGCGCCGGGCGCAAACCGGCCTCCACCCGCACGCGCCGGCCCGTCCGCCTCGATCGGCCGCGCGCCCTCCGCTCCGGCCGGAGCGCCAACTGCCCGGCAGGCTGGGCCGCGACTGCGTCGCGAAACCCCTCTACGCACGCCGTTTTTCGCTCACGCCCGGCACAGTTCTCATTGATCGCGCCGGGTGCGGCTCTATGATGTTGCAGTTGCGTAAAGCCGGAGGGGAGAAGAATGCGCGAGATCGTGGAAGCGCTGGAACAGAAGCGGGCCCTGGCGAGGCTCGGTGGCGGGCAAAACCGCATCGACGCACAGCACAAGCGCGGCAAGCTGACGGCGCGTGAGCGCATCGACGTGTTGTTCGACCCCAACTCCTTCGAGGAGTGGGACATGTTCGTCGAGCACCGCTGCATCGACTTCGGCATGGAGAAGACGCAGATCCCGGGCGACGGCGTCGTCACCGGCTACGGGACGGTGAACGGTCGCCCTGTGTTCGTCTTCAGCCAGGATTTCACGGTCTTCGGCGGCAGCCTGTCGGAGGCCCACGCCGAAAAGATCTCCAAGATCATGGACACGGCGATGAAGATCGGTGCGCCCGTGGTCGGGCTCAACGACTCCGGCGGCGCCCGCATCCAGGAAGGTGTCGCCTCCCTCTCGGCAAGCTGACGGCGCGCGAGCGCATCGACGTGCTGTTCGACCCCGACTCCTTCGAGGAGTGGGACATGTTCGTCGAGCACCGCTGCATCGACTTCGCATGGAGAAGACGCAGATCCCGGGCGACGGCGTCGTCACCGGCTACGGGACCGTGAACGGCCGCCCCGTGTTCGTCTTCAGCCAGGATTTCACTGTTTTCGGCGGCAGCCTGTCGGAGGCCCACGCCGAGAAGATCTCCAAGATCATGGACACGGCGATGAAGATCGGCGCGCCCGTGGTCGGCCTGACGACTCCGGCGGCGCCCGCATCCAGGAGGGCGTGGCCTCGCTCGCCGGCTACGCCGAGGTCGGCTATGCCGAGGTCTTCGTGCGCAACGTCGATGCCTCCGGCGTCATCCCGCAGATCTCGGTGATCATGGGCCCCTGCGCCGGTGGCGCTGTCTACTCCCCGGCCCTGACCGACTTCATCTTCATGGTGAAGGAAGAGTCCCACATGTACGTCACCGGGCCCGATGTGGTCAAAACGGTGACCCACGAGGAGATCGACCACGAGGGCTTGGGTGGCGCCAGCACCCATACCGAGAAGTCCGGCGTCGCCGACCTCGCCTTCGAGAACGACGTCGAGGCGATGCTCTATGTCCGCCGGCTGCTGAACTTCCTCCCCTCCTCGAACCGTGTTCCCCCGCCGATCCGCCCCAACTTCGACAGCATCGACCGGGTCGAGATGTCGCTCGACACGCTCATCCCGGAGAACCCGAACGCCCCCTACGACATGAAGGAACTGATCATCAAGGTTCTGGACGAGGGGCTGTTCTTCGAGATCAAGCCGGAGTTCGCCGGCAACATCATCGTCGGCTTCGGCCGGATGAACGGCCAGACGATCGGCGTCGTCGCCAACCAACCGATGGTCCTCGCCGGCTGCCTCGACATCGACGCGTCGGTCAAGGCGGCGCGCTTCGTCCGCTTCTGCGACTGCTTCAACATCCCGATCATCACTTTCGTCGACGTCCCCGGCTTCCTCCCCGGCGTCAACCAGGAGCACGGCGGCATCATCCGCCACGGCGCCAAGCTGCTCTATGCCTACACCGAGGCGACGGTGCCGAAAGTCACGGTCATCACCCGCAAGGCCTATGGCGGCGCCTACGACGTCATGGGCTCCAAGCACATGCGCGCCGATATCAACTTCGCCTGGCCCACCGCCGAGATCGCGGTGATGGGGCCGAAGGGCGCGGTCGAGATCATCTTCCGCGCCGAACTCGGCGACGCCGACAAGATCGCCGAGCGCACACAGGCGTACAAGTCGAAGTTCGCCAACCCGTTCGCCGCCGGCCGGCGCGGCTTCATCGACGACGTCATCCACCCGCACAGCACCCGCCGGCGGATCTGCAAGGCGCTCACCATGCTGCGCAACAAGAAGGTCGTCTTGCCGCAGCGCAAGCATCCCAATCCGCCGCTGTAGCTCGCTGCGCCGAACGGCGCGGAACAGCATCGAGCCCTGAAGACCTCTGAGCGGGAACGAAAGAAATGTTCAAAAAGATCCTGATCGCCAACCGAGGCGAAATCGCCGTCCGCATTGCGCGCACGGCGAAGCGGATGGGACTGACGACCGTCGCCGTCTACTCCGACGCGGACAAGTATGGCCGCCACGTCGGCATGTGCGACGAGTTCGTCTATCTCGGCGGGTCGCTCGCCAGCGAGAGCTACCTGCAGATGGAGAAAATCGTCAACGCCTGCCGGCGCATGGGCGTCGACTGCGTCCACCCGGGCTACGGCTTCCTCTCCGAGAACACCAAGTTCGCCCAGGCCCTGGCCAACGCCAAGATCGCCTTCGTCGGCCCCAACTCCGACGTGATCCGGCTCATGGGCGACAAGATCATGGCCAACCGCGCGGCCAAGGAGGCGGGGGTGCCGACGGTGCCGGGGCATTGGGACGCCATCCCGACGCCTGACGAAGCGGTCGAGATCGCCAAGGGCATCGGCTTCCCGGTGATGCTCAAGGCGGCCGCCGGCGGCGGCGGCAAGGGCATCCGCATCGCCCGTGACGAGGAGGAGGTGCGCGACGCCTTTCGCGTCGCCACCAGCGAGGCGCGTTCCGCCTTCGGCGACGAGCGCGTGTTCATCGAGAAGTTCATCGAGGATCCGCGCCACATCGAGATCCAGATCCTGGCCGACAAGCACGGCAACGTCTTCCACCTCAACGAGCGCGAATGCTCGATCCAGCGCCGCCACCAGAAGGTCATCGAGGAGGCGCCCTCGCCGTTCCTCGACGCCGCCACCCGCCGGGAGATGGGCGAGCGGGCCGTGGCCCTGGCCAAGGCCGCCGGCTACGATTCCGCCGGCACGGTGGAGTTCATCGCCGACCAGCGGCGCAACTTCTACTTCCTGGAGATGAACACGCGGCTGCAGGTGGAGCATTCGGTTACCGAGTTCACCCACAACATCGACCTGGTCGAGTGGATGATCCGCGTCGCCAACAACGAGAAGCTGCCGCTGAAGCAGGCGCAGCTCCAGCCCCACGGCTGGGCGATCGAGTCGCGTATCTACGCCGAGGACCCGAACCGCAAGTTTATGCCGTCCACTGGCCGTCTGGTGCGCTACCGCGAGCCGGAGGAGAGCCAGGACGTGCGGGTCGACAGCGGCGTCTACGAAGGCGGCGAGATCAGCATGTTCTACGACCCGATGATCGCCAAGGTCACCACCTGGGGCCGCGATCGGGACGCCGCTATCGCGCTCATGCGCCGGGCGCTCGACGAGTTCTACATCGTCGGCGTGCACCACAACATCGCCTTCCTCACCGCGCTGATGGCCAACCCGAGGTTCCTGCAAGGGCGGCTCAGCACCAACTTCATCGTCGAAGAGTATCCGGACGGCTTCTCGCCGGCGCCGATCGAGCCCAAGGACATCGACGCCATCGTCGCGGTCAGCATCCTGATGCACCTGCGCTATCTCTACCGGGCCAAGGACGTGACCGGGCAGATGCACGGCTACGAGCGCAAGATCGTGCCGGACTGGGTGGTGAGCGTGAACGGCACCTACTATCCGATCCGGGTCGAGCAGTTCGTCGGCCGCGGCTCGGAGGAAGGCTTCGACGTCACCCGCGAGGGTCACCTGCTCGCCATCCGTAGCGACTGGCAGGTGGGCGAACCGGTCCTGCGCTGCACCATCAACGCCGAGCCGCAACGGTTCAAGGTGGAGCGCGACGGCCTCGGCTATCGGCTGTTCCACATGGGCGCCGACGTCAAGGTGATGGTCTACTCCGAGCGCGTGGCCGAGCTCGCGGCGATGATGCCCGAGCGCAAGCCGCCGGACATGTCCCAGTACCTGCTCTCGCCGATGCCCGGCTTGCTCCAGTCGCTGGCGGTCGAGGCCGGCGAACGGGTGGACACCGGCGACGAACTGGCCATCGTCCAGGCGATGAAGATGGAGAACATCCTCCGCGCTACCCGTCCGGGCCGGGTGGTGAAGCTACACGCTGAGCCGGGGTCCACGCTCGCCACCGGTCAGATCATCCTCGAGTTCGAGAAGGCCGAGAAGGTCGAAAGCTAACGAAAGGCGATCGGGCGGCCCGCGGCCGGAGCGCGGGCCAGCCGCCCCTCGCAGGTTCTGGGCGGGGACCATGACGACGTGACGCCGTTCACCCTGGACGCGCGCCTCGCGGCCGACACGGTGCCCGTGGGCTGCTTCGCCCTGAGCCGGCTGCTGCTGATGAACGACGCCACCTACCCGTGGCTCATCCTGGTCCCGGAACGGCCGGGGATCAGCGAGATCTTCGACCTCGACCCGGACGACCTCGAAGCGCTCGCCGCGGAGACGGCGGTGGTTGGGCGCATGCTCAAGGCGCTGGTTGCGGCAGACAAGATTAACGTCGCCGCGCTCGGCAACGTCGTCCCCCAGCTCCATGTCCACGTCATCGCCCGCTTCGCCACCGATCCGGCATGGCCGGGGCCGATCTGGGGGCGGGTGCCGGCGCGCGCCTACACCGTGGGCGAAGCGGCGCTGCTGGTCGACAAGATCAGCGGCGCGCTGGTCGGGCTTGCCGAGGCGGCCGACGGCGCCGCCAGGTTCACCCGCCGACAGGGCTGCGGCGAGCTGGCGGCCACTGCCGCGTTAAGGCAGCCGACGCGCGGCTGCGGCGCCTTGCTGGAAGCACCTCGGCCCGCTGGGCCTGCGTTGTATGGCGGCAGAGGAAGCCGTTGCAGCGGCCCGGGTGCAGCCGGACCCGGCCGGTGCTGCTCTGTCTGAGCCGGTTTACTCGGCAGCCTTTCCCGCCGCCTGGAGAAGCCCCTTGATGTCGCCGGTCGTGGCCGGCTTGCCGGCGATGCCCCATTCGCCGCTCGGTACGTCCTCGATGACGACCCAGGTGACCTGGCGGATGCCGTCGCCATAAACAGACGCCACGGCATCCGTGAGCTTGGTGATCAGCTCGCGCTTCTGCTGGGCCGTGATGACGCCCTCGATGGCCTTGAAATTGACGAGCGGCATGGTCGTCTCCCTCAGAGTGTGATACCCGGTCAGCGGCTTATTTTGCGACACATTAGCACGCGTTCGAGCACCAGGCCATGGTGCGTGTTTGGGCGCGCGTATTGGGGCGGCCCTTCCAGCCTCCCGCAGTGTGCATGCCTCCCATGCGCGAGCAACTCCCACAAGGAATGTACAGGAACTCATGGCGCGGCTATCGTCGCGCGCATGAGAGTTCGAATGCGACGCGCTTGCGGTCGGCCGAAACCCACTGCGGGGTAGCGGCCACCGAAGGCGCTGCACCTGGGGCGCGTTTCGCAGAGGTCCCGGACTGCCGCTCCTTGGCCGTTGCTGCAGGGTCCGCGGGGGAGGTTCGGTGAGCGGCTTCCCGCTGGTCCAGGCCGGCGACGGCGAGCGCGTCCAGATCGTGTCGGTGGACGGCGGCGCCGGCGCCCAGCGCAAGCTCGCCCACCTCGGCCTCGCTCCCGGCAAGACCGTCGCGATCGTCACCCGCCAGCCCGGCGGGCCGCTGCTCGTCGCCGTCGGTGAGACGCGGGTCGCTGTCGGCTTCGGCCTGGCGCTCAAGGTGAGGGTCGCCGCCGCCGGCCAAGGGGAGGTTCCATGAAACTTTCCGAGCTCAAGGTCGGCGAAAGCGCCGAGGTAAAGCGCTTCGCACCCGGCAGCCAAGGCTACCGGGCGCGGCTGATGGCCATGGGGCTTACGCCCGGAACGGCGTTCCGCGTGCAGCGGCTGGCGCCGCTGGGCGACCCCGTGGAGATCGAGGTGCGCGGCTTCTCGCTTAGCCTGCGCCGGGCCGAGGCCGACGTGATCGAGGTCGAACGCAAGACGTGAGAGGAAGCCTGCGCATGACGGCGAGCGTGATCGCCCTGGTCGGCAATCCCAACTGCGGCAAGACGACGCTGTTCAACGCGCTCACCGGCGCCCGCCAGCGGGTCGGCAACTGGCCTGGCGTCACGGTCGAGAAGAAGACCGGGCAGTTCGAGCACGCCGGCGCCACCATCGAAATCGTCGACCTGCCCGGCACCTACACCCTCGGCAGCCCGGATGCCGAGGGCGCGCTGGACGAGCGGATCGCCCAGTCGTTCCTCGCCGGCGGTTCGGCTCGGCTGATCGTCAACATCGTCGACGCCTCCAACCTGGAGCGGAACCTCTACCTCACCACCCAGCTCCTCGAGATGCACCTGCCCGTCGTCGTTGCGCTGAACATGATGGACGTGGCCCGGGACCGGCAGATCCGGATCGAGGCGGATCGGCTTGCGCAGCGGCTCGGCTGCCCGGTCGTGCCGATCGTCGCGGCGAGGAAGCAGGGGATCGAGGCGCTGAAGGACGTGGTCGCCGCCGCGGCCGGCGCGCCCCAGCCGAACGCGCACGATCTCGCCTATCCGGCGGCCATCGAGCAGGCCGTGGGCGAGCTCGCGCCGCTCCTCGATGCGCCCGAGGAGCGCCGGCGCTGGCTGGCGCTTCGCCTGCTGGAGGGCGACGCCGAGGCGCTACGGCTGGCGCCGGCGGAGGCCGCCGCCCGGCTTCCCGCGCTCGCGGCGCGGATCGAGGAGGACGCGGACGAAGAGCCGGACATCCTGATCGCCGCCGGCCGCTATGCCTGGGTCCATGGCGTCGTCGCCTCGGTCCTGACCAGGACCGGCGAGGTCGGGCGCAACGTCTCCGACCGGATCGACCGGGTGGTGCTCAACCGGGCGCTCGGCATCCCGATCTTTCTCGCCGTCATGTACGCGATGTTCATGGTGACCATCAACATCGGCGGCGCCTTCATCGACTTCTTCGACGGCCTGTTCGGCACGATCTTCGTCGACGGCTTCGGCGCGCTACTGGCCTGGCTCGGCAGCCCGGACTGGCTGACGGCGCTGCTAGCCGACGGCGTCGGCGGCGGCATCCAGACGGTCGCCACCTTCATCCCCATCATCGGCTGCCTGTTCCTGTTCCTCTCGGCGCTGGAAGACTCCGGCTACATGGCCCGGGCCGCTTTCGTCATGGACCGGTTCATGCGCACCGTCGGCCTGCCCGGGAAGTCCTTCGTGCCTTTGATCGTCGGCTTCGGCTGCAACGTGCCGGCGATCATGGCGGCCAGGACGCTGGAGAACCAGCGCGACCGGACGATGACCATCGTCATGGCGCCGTTCATGTCCTGCGGTGCGCGCCTTCCCGTCTATGCCCTGTTCGCGGCCGCGTTCTTCCCCATCGGCGGGCAGAACCTGGTCTTCGGGCTCTACCTGCTGGGCATCGCCGCCGCCGTGCTCACCGGCCTGGCGCTGAAGCGCACGCTGCTCCAGGGCGAGACCTCGCCGTTCATCATGGAGCTGCCGCCCTACCACCTGCCGGCCATCGGCAACGTGCTGATCCGCACCTGGGACCGGCTGAAGGGCTTCGTGGTCCGCGCCGGCCGGGTCATCGTCGGCGTGGTCGTCGTCATCGCCTTCCTCAACTCCTGGGGCTCCGACGGCAGCTTCGGCAACCAGGACAGCGACACGTCGGTGCTCGCCTCCATCGGCAAGACCATGGTGCCGGTGTTCGCGCCCGATGGGCATCACCGAGGAGAACTGGCCGGCGACGGTCGGCATCTTCACCGGCCTGCTCGCCAAGGAGGCGGTGGTCGGCACGCTGGATGCGCTCTACAGCGGCCTTGCGGCGGACGAGGCGGAGGATGATGCCGGGGCAGGGGAGGCGGACGCCACCTTCAGCCTGTGGGGCGGGATCGGCCAGGCCTTCGCCACCATCCCGGTCAACCTGGCCGAGGTCGCGGAGCGCATCACCGATCCGCTCGGCCTCGACATCGGCGACGTCGCCTCGCTGGAAGCCGCGGCCGCCGACCAGGAGGTGACCACCGGCACCTTCACCGCCATGGCCGCCCGCTTCGACGGCGCCGTGGGCGCCTTCGCCTACCTGCTGCTGGTCCTGCTCTACATGCCCTGCGTCGCCGCCACCGCCGCGGTCTACCGCGAGACCAACCTGCGCTGGACGCTGTTTGTCTGCGCGTGGACCACGCTGGTGGGCTATTCCTCGGCGGTGCTGTTCTATCAAGCTGCTACCTTCAGCCGGGATCCGGGTGTATCCAGCCTGTGGATCCTGGCCATGCTAGCCCTGCTCGGCTCGGCGCTGGCGGCGATGTGGCTGGTCGGCCGCCGGGAAGGGCTGCCCGGCGCCGTCATCGTGCCGGGCACGTGATGGCGCGGGAGATGCAGTCATGCTGACGACGCTGAAGGGCTATCTCGTCACCCATCGCGCCGCCTCCTTGAGCGAGCTCGCCCGCCACGTGGCCGCCGATCCGGACGCGGTCCGCGGCATGTTGGAGCACTGGGTGCGCAAGGGCCGGGTGCGGCGGACGGCCGGTGTGCGCTGCGGCGGCTGCGACAGCTGCGCCGCCGCGGACATCGAGTTCTACGAGTGGGTCGGCGAACGCGCTTCGGCGACAACCGCACAAGTGTTCGGCAACTGCGCCCGCGACTAGATCAAGTGGTCATCACGTTGTATCAGAAGAAACGCGCGGTCATTGCGAGGAGGCGAAGCCGACGCGGCAATCCTGAGCGACGAGCGCGAGGGTTGAGTCGGAGCCTGTGCAGGGCGGCCAGTGCAACGAGATCCCCGTCATGGCCGTGCTCGTCACGGCAATCCAGGAAGGGGAACCACGGGACGATCGCAGGCTATCATAAAGCGCCCCGCTATTATAAAGCGCCCCCAAAGTAGGGCGCGTAGCTCTGCGGATAGTTCCTTGGTTCGAAGCTGTCTTGGAAGGGGTTCGACACCCTCCGCCTGCTCGAAGGTCAGGCGCCGGCGATCGGCGTAAGGATCATCGTTCATCCTACCATGCCCCCGCGCTTGAGGATGAACGCCTCGACCGCGCCGAGGCCCTCGCCGGTCTTGAGGTTGGTGAAGACGAACGGGCGGGCGCCGCGCATCCGCTTCGCGTCCCGGTCCATCACCGCGAGGTCGGCGCCGACGTAAGGCGCGAGGTCGGTCTTGTTGATGATCAAGAGGTCCGAGCGGGTGATGCCGGGCCCGCCCTTGCGCGGGATCTTGTCGCCGGCGGAGACGTCGATGACGTAGAGGGTGAGGTCGGCGAGCTCCGGCGAGAAGGTGGCCGCCAGGTTGTCGCCGCCGGACTCGATGAACAGCAGCTCCAGGTCGGGGAAGCGCCGGCCCATCTCGGCCACCGCGGCGAGGTTGATGGAGGCGTCCTCGCGGATCGCGGTGTGCGGACAGCCGCCGGTCTCGACGCCGATGATGCGCTCGGGCGCGAGCGCTCCGGAGCGGGTGAGGAAGTCGGCGTCCTCGCGGGTGTAGATGTCGTTGGTGATGGCGGCGATCTGGAAGTTGCCGCTGAGCCGCTTGCACAGCGCGTCGACCAGCGCGGTCTTGCCCGAGCCCACCGGCCCGCCGACGCCGACGCGCAGCGCGCTCATGAGCGAAACAGCCGGGTGTACTGGCGCTCGTGGCGCATCGAGGCCCACTCCGTCATCCATGCCGAGGTGCCAAGGTCCGCGAGATCGCGCGCTTGCGCAAGCGCGGCCGTCCGCTCGACCGCTTCCTCCAGCGCCGAGAGGATGCGCACGCCCTCGCTCTGGCCGAGGGGGACGAGCCTGACGCCGGCGGAGACGAGCGAGGCGGCGAAGGCCTGGAGGTAGGCGCGAACGAGCGCATCGGCCGGCACGTCCGCCAAGGCGCCGGCGATGGCGACGGCGACGGCGTAAGCCGGCGGAATGCCGGCTTCGGCAAGGCTCGCCACCGGCGGCGTCGCGGCGGGCATCGGGCCAGCCGGTGGCGACGGCGGCGAGGAAGGCGGCGCCCTGCGCCTCGCTCTCCAGCGCCGTTTCCGCCGTCGAGCGCCAGGCGGCGGCGCGCTCCGCGACGTTGACCAGCGCGTCGTGATCCCCGGCGCTGGCGGCCGGCCAGGCGGCGTACATCAGCCCGGCGTCGACGACGCCGGCGCCGCGGCAGAGGATCTCCGCGATCCACGCCTGCAGCGAAGCCCCGTCGGTGACCAGCCCGGCCTCGACGGCGTACTCGATGCCATGGGAGTAGGTGTAGCCGCCGACGGGGAAGCCCGGCGACAGCCACGCCAACAGGCGGTAGAGCCCCGGCGCGTCGAGGCCCGCGGCCGGCTCAGGGGTCATCGTGGTGTCCGCCGGCGTAGGCGCCCGGCTCTGGCGCGAACGGCGCCTCGACTCGGCGCACCTCGGCGCCGAGCCGCTCCAGCATCGCCGCCAGCACGTGGTCGTCCCGCAGCCGCAGCGTGCCGTCGGCCAGCACCTGCACCGGCGTGTGCCGGTTGCCGAGGTGCCAGGCGAGGCGGGCGGTTGCGGCCAGGTCCGGCGCCGCGGGCCTCGATCACCGGCTCGGCGGCGGCGCGAACGGCGATCCAGCCGCCGCCGTCCAGGGCAAGGCCGTCGCCGTCGGCGAGCATTGCCGCGCGCTCCAAGTCGAGGAGCACCGGCGCACCGTCGTCGGCTCTGAGCACGATCCGCCGCCGGTGGCGGTCGTCGTAGGCGAGCGTCACGCTGGTCGTCGCCTCCTCCTTGGGCCACGTCCCCGCTGCCGCGACCGCGATCGCCCGGCGCATCGTCACGGTGCGGGGCGCCTGGCGGCGTTTCCGGCGGCGTGATTGTCGACGCGGCGCGGCCGAGCAGAAACCGGCCTCTCCCTCCGGGTCCTCGGACGAGCGCCTTCGCAAGCGGGAGAGGAAGCCTGTCTCCGCCCGTCATGGCCGTGCTCGTCACGGCTCGCCCGCGCCTTCAGTGGACCCCCGGAGCAAGCCGGGGGTGACGAAACCAGGAATCCGAGGGATGCGCGCCGCACAACGGAGTTGATGACGACAGAGTAGATCAACCGCCGTGCCACTCACTCTAGAACAGGAAATACCGCTGGGCCATGGGCAGCACGCTCGCCGGCTCGCAGGTGAGGAGCTCGCCGTCGGCGCGCACCGTGTAGGTCTCGGGGTCGATCTCCATGACCGGCGTCGCCGCGTTATGGATCATGTCCCTCTTGCCGATGGTCCGGGTGTTGCCGACGGCGACCAAAGCCTTGGCCAGGCCGAGGGCTTCGCCGATGCCAGCGTCGAGCGCGGCAGCCGAGACGAAGGTGATGGAACTCGCCGTGAGCGACCGGCCGAAGCCCGCGAACATCGGCCGGTAGTGCACCGGCTGCGGCGTCGGGATCGAGGCGTTGGGATCGCCCATGGCGGCCAGCGCGATCGTGCCCGCCTTCAGCACCAGGTCCGGCTTCACCCCGAAGAACATCGGCTGCCACAGCACCAGGTCGGCGAGCTTGCCCACCTCGAGCGAGCCGACGTGACTGGCGATGCCGTGGGTGATGGCCGGGTTGATCGTGTACTTGGCGACGTAGCGCTTGATCCGGCCGTTGTCGTTCGCCGCTGGATCGCCGGGAAGGGAGCCGCGCTGGCGCTTCATCTTGTCCGCCGTCTGCCAGGTGCGGATCACCACCTCGCCGACCCGGCCCATGGCCTGGCTGTCCGACGAGATCATGCTGAAGGCGCCGAGGTCGTGGAGGATGTCCTCGGCGGCGATGGTCTCGCGGCGGATGCGGCTCTCGGCGAAGGCCACGTCCTCGGCGATGCGCGGATCCAGGTGATGGCAGACCATGAGCATGTCGAGGTGCTCGTCGAGGGTGTTGACGGTGAACGGCCGGGTCGGGTTGGTGGACGACGGCAGGACGTTGGCCAGCCCGCAGACCTTCATGATGTCCGGGCGCATGGCCGCCGCCGGCGCCCTCGGTGTGGAAGGTGTGGATCGTCCGCCCGGCAATGGCGGCGATGGTGTCCTCGACGAAGCCGGACTCGTTCAGGGTGTCGGTGTGGATGGCGACCTGCACGTCGGTGGCGTCCGCGACCCGGAGGCAGGCGTCGATGGCCGACGGCGTCGTTCCCCAGTCCTCGTGCAGCTTCAGCCCGCAGGCGCCGGCGACGATCTGCTCGAGCAGCGCCTCGGGCCTGGAGCCGTTGCCCTTGCCGAAGAAGCCGAGGTTTACGGCCAAGCCGTCCGCCGCCTGCAGCATCCGGCCGATGTGCCAAGGTCCGGGCGTGCAAGTGGTGGCCTTGGTGCCCTCGGCCGGGCCGGTGCCGCCGCCCAGCATCGTCGTGACCCCGGAGGCGATGGCGTCGTCGCATTGTTGCGGGCAGATGAAGTGGATGTGCGCGTCGATGCCGCCGGCGGTGAGGATCCGGCCTTCGCCGGCGATGGCCTCGGTGCCGGGGCCGATGACGATGTCCACGCCCGGCTGGACGTCCGGGTTGCCGGCCTTGCCGATGGCGGCGATGCGGCCGTCCTTCAAGCCCACGTCGGCCTTGACGATGCCCCAGTGGTCGATGATCAGGGCGTTGGTGATCACCGTGTCGACCGCGCCCTCGTCGCGGCTCGCCTGCGACTGGCCCATGCCGTCGCGGATCACCTTGCCGCCGCCGAACTTCACCTCCTCGCCGTAGACCGTCCGGTCGTCCTCCACCTCGGCGAAGAGCTCGGTGTCGGCGAGGCGGACGCGGTCGCCGGTGGTCGGGCCGAACATTCGGGCGTAGTCGGCGCGGTCGATGCGGAAGGCCATGACTCGATCCCCTTAAAGCGCGCCGTCGACGACGGCGTTGAAGCCGATGACGACGCGCCGGCCGGCGTAAGCGACGAGGGTGACCTCGCGGCTCTGCCCCGGCTCGAAGCGAACGGCGGTGCCGGCGGGGATGTCGAGGCGGAAGCCACGCGCCGTCTCGCGGTCGAAGGCGAGTGCCGGGTTGGTCTCGAAGAAGTGGTAGTGCGAGCCGACCTGGATCGGCCGGTCGCCGGTGTTGGCGACGACGAGCCTCACCGTCGCCCGCCCCTCGTTCAGCGTGAGCGTGCCGTCCTTGGCCAGGATCTCGCCCGGGATCATCGCCGGTTCATCCCTCTCAGCGGATCGGCTGGTGGACGGTGACGAGCTTGGTGCCGTCGGGGAAGGTCGCCTCGACCTGGATGTCGTGGATCATCTCGGCGATGCCCTCCATGACCTGGCCGCGGCCGATGACGCCGGCCCCGTCGCGCATCAGCTCGGCGACGGTGCGGCCGTCGCGCGCACCCTCGACGACGTAGTCGGTGATCAGCGCCACCGCCTCGGGGTAGTTGAGCTTCACCCCGCGGGCGAGGCGCTTGCGCGCCACCTCGGCGGCCATGGCGATCATCAGCTTGTCCTTTTCCCGCGGCGTCAGATACATGCCCCTCTCTCCCGCTTCCGGAACCGTGTCATTGCGAGGAGGCGAAGCCGACGCTGCAATCCACTGCATCTTCTGGATCGCCACGCCGCTTCGCGGCTCGCGATGACGGTGTTGATGGCGGGCGGCCCGCCGTTCCCGGTCGTCGCCTTCATATGCTCCACAGCCGCGGCAGCCGCGGCGACAGCCCGCCCGCCTCGCCCCTGAGCCACGCCCACAGCGCCGCGAACGCCTGGCGCAGCGCCCGCGGATCCTCTGCGAGCAGGCGGACGAGGAGCGTAGCCCCGATCCGCGTCGTGCCGATGCGAAGATCCACGCTCGCGAGCCGTTCCGCAAGCTCGGCGAGCGGTGTCGCCAGCCGCTCCGCCGGCGGCCGGCGCAGACGATGGTGGCGACGGCGGCGGCGCCGGCGAGCCCGGCCGGCGAGGCCTGCGCCGCGACCAGGTCATCCTCCAGCCGGAAGGCGTCGGTCCAGACCAGCCGGCCGCGCGTGCGGATCTCCCAGGCGTCGTGGATCAGCCCGGCGGTGAAGCGCTCGCCGCGGGCCCGGCGGCCGAGGACGAGGATCTCGCCGGCGAGCAGGCGCGCGTCCTCGGCGAGCGAGACCGAGGTGCGCCGGCGCAGCCGGGCGGCGTCGAAGACGATGGTCTCGTTCGGCAGCCACTCCAGCCAGCTCTCCGGCCCGGCGTCGAGCCGCACGCCGATCTCGCAAGGCGCACCCTCGGAGCGGTAGACCTTCTCCGCCGCCTGGGTGGTGACCAGCGCCTTGGCGCCGGGCCCGGCGGACACCGCGACGTCGAGGACGTCGCCGCCGACCAGTCCGCCGCTGGTCGTCACCAGCACCGCGAGCGGCACGCCCGGGTCGTGCGGCCGGGGGAACAGCACGCGGAGCGGCGCCCGCTGGTCGAGGCGTCTCGAGCCGGCTGGCCTCGCCGTCGCGGACGAAGGACAGGCGGGCGATCGCCGTGGACCGCTGGCCGGCACGCGGGCCTCAGACGGTGAGGTGAGCGCGGATGTCCTCCTCGACCATGTCGGCGTTGGCGCCGGCGGCGACGATCTCGCCGCGGTCCATGACGGCATAGGCATCGGCGAGCCTGCGGGCGAAGTCGAAGTACTGCTCGACCAGCACGATCGCCATGTTGCCGCGCGAGGCGAGCTGGCGGATGACCCGCTCCAGGTCCTTGATGATCGACGGCTGGATGCCCTCGGTCGGCTCGTCGAGGAGCAGCAGGCGCGGGCGGATGACCAGCGCCCGGGCGATGGCGAGCTGCTGCTGCTGGCCGCCGGAGAGGTCGCCGCCGCGGCGCTGGAGCATGTCGCGGAGCACCGGGAACAGCTCGAAGATCTCGTCCGGCACATGCCGCAGCGGCCGGGCCACGGCGGCGAAGCCGGTCTGCAGGTTCTCCTCCACCGTGAGCAGCGGGAAGATCTCCCGGCCCTGGGGGACGATGGCGATGCCGCGGGCGGCGCGGGCGTGCGCCGGAAGCGCGGTGATGTCCTCGTCCTCCCAGACGATCCGCCCGGCGCGCGGCGGCAACTGCCCGGCGATGCAGCGCAGCAGGCTGGTCTTGCCGACGCCGTTGCGCCCGAGGACGCAGGTGACCCGGTCCGGCGCGGCGGTGAGGCTGACCCGGCGCAGCGCCTGGCTGGCGCCGTAGAAGAGATCGACGGTCTCGACGCGGAGCATGCCCTACCTCCGCCGGCGAGGCGTGGATGGCCGGGACTTCGCCCGGCCATGACGGGTGTGCCGAGAGGAGGCTCAACTCGTCATGGCCGTACTCGTTACGGCCATCGGCACCAATCGCCCTCACCCTCCCGCTGACGCGGGCCCCTCCCTCTCCCGCTGCGCGGGCGAGGGTGTCCCCGCCGCGGCATCGACGCGGGGCTCCCTCTCCTACGCGCAGAGGGCACAGGCGCGGTCGCGCGCAACTCGCTCTCCCTTTGGGAGAGGGTCGGGGTGAGGGTCCGGGCAGGCTCAGCGGCCGAGGTAGACATCGACCACCTGCTTGTTGCGCTGGACGTCGGCGAGCGTGCCTTCGGCCAGGACCCGGCCCTCGTGCAGCACCGTGACCGGGCAGTCGAGGGAGCGGACGAAGGTCATGTCGTGCTCGACGACGACGACGGTGTGGGTCTTGTTGATCTCCTTGAGCAGCATCGCCGTCTGCTCGGTCTCGCCGTCGGTCATGCCGGCGACCGGCTCGTCGACCAGGAGCAGCTGCGGGTCCTGCATCAGCAGCATGCCGATCTCCAGCCACTGCTTCTGCCCGTGGGACAGCGAGCCGGCGAGCCGGTCGCGGTGGGCGCCGAGCGACACCGTCTCCAGCACGGCGTCGATCTTCGCCCGCTGGGTGCGGCCCAAGCGGAAGAACAGCGAGGAGAAGACGTTGCGGCTGCCGGCCAGCGCCAGCTGCAGGTTGGCGTCGACGGTGTGGCCGTCGAACACCGTCGGCTTCTGGAACTTCCGGCCGATGCCGAGGTTGGCGATCTTTGCCTCGTCGAGCCCGGTCAGGTCGACGCCGCCGTTGAACACGACGTCGCCGCTGTCGGGCCGGGTCTTGCCGGTGACCACGTCCATCATCGTCGTCTTGCCGGCGCCGTTCGGGCCGATGATCGCCCGAAGCTCGCCGACGATGACGTAGAAGCTGAGGCTGTTCAGCGCCTTGAAGCCGTCGAAGGAGACGCTGACGCCGTTGAGATAGAGCAGCGTGTCGCGCGCCTCCGGCCTCGCGTGGATGTGCGTGCTCATTCCGCCGCAGCCTCCCGTGCCTTGCCGCCGCCGAGCCGCATGTCGGGGCCCGTGCCGAGCCGCGGGTCGGTCCCCGCGCCAGCGCTCGATGGCGGCGGAGGCGGCGCCGACCACGCCCTTGGGCAGGAACAGGGTGACGGCGACGAACAGCGCGCCCAGCGCGAACAGCCAGAGCTCCGGCACCGCGCCGGTGAGGTAGCTCTTGGCGTAGTTGACGAGGAAGGCGCCGAGGATGGCGCCGTGCAGCGTCCCGCGGCCGCCGACCGCCACCCAGATGACGATCTCGATGGAGTTGGCCGGGGCGAACTCGGATGGATTGATGATCCCGACCTGCGGCACGTAGAGCGCGCCGGCGATGCCGGCCATGACCGCGGAGACGACGAAGACGAACAGCTTGTAGTACTCGACCCGGTAGCCGAGGAAGCGGGTGCGGCTCTCGGCGTCGCGCACGGCGATCAGCACCTTGCCGAGCCTGGAGGTGACGATGAACCGGCAGAGCAGGTAGCCGAGGAACAGTGCCGCCGCCGAGGCGATGAACAAGCGCCGCCCGGGTCCCGTCGGCCTGGAGGTTGAAGCCGAGGATGTCCTTGAAGTCGGTCAGCCCGTTGTTGCCGCCGAAGCCCATGTCGTTGCGGAAGAAGGCGAGCATCAGGGCGAAGGTCATCGCCTGGCTGATGATCGAGAGGTAGACGCCGGTCACCCGCGAGCGGAAGGCGAACCAGCCGAACAGGAAGGCGAGGACCCCCGGCACCGCCATCACCATCAGCACGGCGAAGGCGAAGCTGTCGAAGCCGTGCCAGTACCAGGGCAGCTCCTTCCAGTTGAGGAAGACCATGAAGTCGGGGAGCTCCGGGTTCCCGTAGACCCCGCGCTCGCCGATCTGGCGCATGAGGTGCATGCCCATGGCGTAGCCGCCGAGCGCGAAGAAGGCGCCGTGGCCGAGGCTGAGGATGCCGCAGTAGCCCCAGATCAGGTCGACGCTGAGCGCCAGGAGGGCGTAGCAGAGGTACTTGCCGATCAGGCTGACCATGTAGGTCGGCACGTGCAGGCCGAAGTCCGGCGCGACCGCAGGTTCAGGAGCGGCACGGCGATGCCGACGGCGGCGATGAGCAGGAGCGTGATCGCCGTGGGCAGGCTCGCGGCAAGCGGACTGCGGGGTGCGAGAGCGGCCAATCTCAGGTCTCCGCCGCCCGGCCCTTGGGCGCGAAGATCCCCTGCGGCCGCTTCTGGATGAACAGGATGATGGCGACGAGAACGATGATCTTGCCGAGCACCGCGCCGGCGTAGGGCTCGAGGAACTTGTTGACCAGGCCGAGGCTGAAGGCGCCGACCAGCGTTCCCATCAGGTTGCCGACGCCGCCGAAGACCACGACCATGAAGCTGTCGATGATGTAGCCCTGGCCGAGGTTGGGGCTGACGTTGTCGATCTGGCTCAGCGCCACCCCGGCCATGCCGGCGATGCCCGAGCCGAGGCCGAAGGTCATGGCGTCCATCCGCTGGGTGCGGATGCCCATGGAGCCAGCCATCCGCCGGTTCTGGGTGACGGCGCGGATGCGCAGGCCGAACGAAGAGTAGCGGATCAGCACCGTCAGCACGGCGAAGACGGCGAGGCTGAAGACGATGATCGCGATCCGGTTGTAGGTCAGGGCCAGGCCGCCGGAAATCTCGATGGCGCCGCTCATCCACGGCGGGCTGATGACCTCGCGGTTGCTCGGCCCGAACAGGCTGCGCACCGCCTGCTGCAGGATCAGACTGAGGCCCCAGGTGGCGAGCAGCGTTTCCAGCGGCCGGCCGTAGAGGTGGCGGATGATGGTCTGTTCAATGACGATGCCGACCGCGCCAGCGACGAGGAAGGCTGCGGGAATGGCGATCAGCACCGAGACGTCGAGCAGCCACGGCGCGTGGGTCAAAATCAGGCTCTGGACGACGAAGGTGGCGTAGGCGCCGAGCATGACCATCTCGCCGTGGGCCATGTTGATCACCCCCATGACCCCGAAGGTGATGGCGAGGCCGACGGCGGCCAGCAGCAGCACCGAGCCGAGGCTCAGGCCCTGGAAGACGTTGGCGAGCACGCCCCACAGCGCGAGCTTCGTCTCGACCTGGCCCAGCGCGTCCTCGATGGCCCCGCGGGCGGCGGCGTCCGGCTCGGCCTGCAGCCGTCCGGTCAGCAGCGAGCGCACGTCCTGATCGGCGAAGCCGGCGAGCGTCTTCGGCGGCGGCGGCGCGGGCGGCCGGGATCCTCGGCGGCGACGAGGCGGGTGGCGGCCGCCGCCCGCTCCAGCCTGGCGCGGACCCGGCCCTCGCTTTCTCGGGCCAGCGCCTTGTCGAGGACCGGCAGCAGCTCGCCGTCGCGGGTGGTGAAGACGGCATCGGCGGCGGTGGCGCGCTTGCCGGCGTCCGGGCTGAGCAGGGTCAGCGCGCCGAGCGCGCCGCGGAGCTGCGCCCTGAGCCGGTTGTTGATGGTCGCCTGGCGCAGCTCCGTCCGCTTGGCCTCGCCGATCTCGGCGCCGCTCAAGGGATCGCGCAGCACGAAGACCTGGCCCTTGCGCTCGGCGATGACCATCCGGCCGTCGTCGCGGCGGGCCTGCAGATCGCCGGCCAGCATCGCCGCCAGGACCCGCTCGGCGCGCTCGTCGCCCGAGGCGGCGATGGCGTCGATCGCTTTCGCCTTGGCAGCGAAGTCGTTGCCGCCGAGCCGGTCCACCAGCGCCGCCAAGTCGTCGGCCATGGCGGCGCCGGCGGCCATCAGCAGCGAGCCAGGCGAGCATCAGGCAGAGCAGGAGGCGGCGCAGCGCTGGCGGCATGGGCCCTCGGCAGGCAGCATCGATGACGGGGCGGGAAGGGCTTGACGCCCTCCCTCGCTATGGCCTCGCCTACAGACCGGCCGGCGCCTTAGCGCCGAAGCGGGGTTTCTCGCAGTTGCCGCAGACCCAGGGGAAGGTCCAGTCGGCGGTGAGCTTGGCGCTTTCGGGGATGAAATCGCTCCAGGCGTCACCCACCACAAGGTCGTCGGTCTGCCACACCGTCTGGAACTGCCCGTCCGGCTGGATCTCGCCGATCAGCACCGGCTTCGACAGGTGGTGGTTGACGTTCATCACTGCCGTTCCGCCGGAGAGGTTGACAACTTCCTGCCCGTACATCGCCTGGCGGACAGCGTCGACGTCGGTGCTGCCGGCCTGCTCGACCGCCTGCACCCACATGTTGAAGCCGATGTAGTGGGCCTCCATCGGATCGTTGGTCACGCGCTTGGGGTTCTTGATGAACGTGTGCCAGTTGGCGATGAAGTCCTTGTTCTCCGGCGTGTCGACACTCATGAAGTAGTTCCAGGCGGCGAGATGGCCGACCAGCGGTGCGGTGTCGAGCCCGGCAAGCTCCTCCTCGCCGACCGAGAAGGCGACCACCGGAATGCTCTCGGCGTCGATGCCCTGGTTGCCCAGCTCCTTGTAGAACGGCACGTTGGCATCGCCGTTGATGGTCGAGACCACCGCCGTCTTCTTACCCGCCGAGGCGAACGACTTGACGTCGGCGACGATCGTCTGCCAGTCGGAATGGCCGAACGGCGTGTAGCTCTCCATGATGTCGGCTTCGGCGACGCCCTTCGATTTGAGGAAGGCGCGCAGGATCTTGTTGGTCGTGCGCGGATAGACGTAATCGGTTCCGAGCAGCACCCAGCGCTTGGCGCCGCCGCCATCGGCGCTCATCAGGTACTCCACGGCCGGGATCGCCTGCTGGTTGGGCGCGGCGCCGGTGTAGAAGACGTTGCGCGAGCTCTCCTCGCCCTCGTACTGGACGGGATAGAAGAGCAGTCCGTTGAGCTCCTCGAAGACCGGCAGCACCGACTTCCGCGACACCGACGTCCAGCAGCCGAAGACCGCATCGACCTTGTCTTTTTGCAGCAGCTCGCGCGCCTTCTCCGCGAACAGCGGCCAGTTGGAGGCCGGGTCGACCACCACCGGCTCGATCTTCTTGCCGAGCAATCCGCCCTTGGCATTCTGGTCGGCGATCAGCATCAGCATCGCGTCCTTCAGCGTGGTTTCGCTGATGGCCATCGTTCCGGACAGCGAATGCAGGATCCCGACCTTGATCGTGTCCGCGGCTTGGCCTTTGCCGGGGATCAGCGCGGCCGCCGCGACCGCCACGGCACAGGCCGCGGCGAGGATGTGCTCTTTCATTATAGGCGTCCCTCTCGGAGCGTTCGTTGAACGGAGAGCGGACAGCAAGATGGGGGCCAACCGCGCAGACCATGCTGCGCAGGGGCAAGCGGAGCGTGCGCCGGCCGCGTCTTTTCGACGCAATGGTGTACAAAGAGGCGCCCCCTTCCGCCGCGAGCGCCGCTGCACTGCCTAATTTGTGAGCGTTGCGGGTGACATGCTCAAGGATGCGGCAGACGCCCGGCAGCGGGGCAGGCCGGAGAGCATGCTTCGGGGGGACGCGAGCGTCAGCCCCGCGTCTGCGGATTGCCGATCATCGCCAGGAACTCGCGCCGGGTGATGGCGTCGTCGCGGAACGCGCCGAGCATCCGGCTGGTGACCATGGTCACCCCCGGCTTGTGCACGCCGCGGGTGGTCATGCACTGGTGCGCGGCCTCGATCACCACGGCGACGCCGCGCGGCTGCAGCTCGGCATCGATCGCAGCGGCGATCTGCGCGGTCATCTTCTCCTGGATCTGCAGCCGCTTGGCATAGGCCTCCACCACCCGGGCGAGCTTGGAGATGCCGACGACGCGGTTGACCGGCAGGTAGGCGACGTGCGCCTTGCCGATGATCGGCGCCAGATGATGCTCGCAGTGGCTCTCGAAGCCGATGTCGCGGAGCATGACCATCTCGTCGTAGCCGTCGGTCTCGGCGAAGGTGCGCCTGAGGATCGCCGCCGGGTCGGTGCCGTAGCCGGCGAAAAACTCCTCGTAGGCCCGCGCCACTCGTTCGGGCGTGCCCAACAGCCCCTCGCGGTCCGGATCGTCGCCGGCCCAGCGCAGCAGCGTGCGGACCGCCTCCTCGGCCTCGGCACGGCTCGGACGGCGATCGATCGCGCCGTGGTGGAAGTGGCTGTGGATGACATGCGCGCTTGCACTCACGGGCGGGCTCCTCGTTTGGCTCTTAAGGGGAGAGAGGCGACGGATCGGTTTTGTCCGGACAGTCGCTCGTTTCGAAGGGTCGTACGCCTTTCGTGCGAGCCTGGATCGCCGGGACGCCGATCGCCGCCGGCGGCGACGCGGCGGCGGGCCGCAGCCGGCCGCAACCGGAGCCGCCATGGGGGCGGCACGGACCTGCACCGGGCCGCGCCTGGCCGCGCCCGGGGCCGCAGCGGGCGAGGACGCTTCAGGCGCGCGGCCGAGGCGTGTATTCATGAGCGGACACGCCGCCGCCGGCGCCCTGGCCGCTCCCGGAGCCGGCAGCCATGGCTCCCTCTCGGCCTGAAGGCCTCCCGCGAATATAGGCTCCCCGGACGTCCCTCCGATGCAGCACGTTCTTGCGATCTTCGTGACCGTCTTCCTCGCCGAGCTCGGCGACAAGACCCAGCTTGCCACCCTCCTCTACGCGACTGGCGGGCAGCAGCACCCGGTGCTGATCTTCCTCGCCGCCGCCGGCGCGCTGGTCACCTCGACGGCGGTCGCGGTCGCACTGGGGACGGCGGCGAGCCAGTACCTGGCGATGATCCCGCTGAAGCTGATCGCGGGCTCGGGCTTCGTCGCCATTGGCGCATGGACGATCTACGGCCATTTCCACGGCGGCTGACAGCCGGCCCGTGGTTGGCTACAACGTGCTGGCTGTTAGGTCCGCCGGACCACGGAGCTTGTGGCTCATGGATCTGGCGGCCGCGATGCGATCGCCGCGCCCGTAGCTCAGTAGGATAGAGCACAGGATTCCTAATCCTGGGGTCGGGGGTTCGAATCCCTCCGGGCGCACCACTCCAAACCCCGCCAAAGTACGATAAACAACTGATACCGCAATAGGAAAAGCGCGGTCTACCATGCCGTGTGTCTACGCTTGACTACGCCACCATACGATGACACCCTGATTGCTGCCGTTGCTGAGCCGTTGCTGGAAGCGCGGGCGGAGGCGGGTCGGGATGCGGATGAAGCTGACCAAGCGCACGGTCGAAGCCATCGCCGTAGGCGAGGCGGACGTCCTCCTCTGGGACGATACGCTGCGCGGCTTCGGCGTGAAGGTGACGCCGAAGGGCGTGCGCGTGTATGTGCTCCAGTACTCGTTCGGCGGGCGGTCCCGGCGCGTCACCATCGGCCGCCACGGCGAATTGACGGTCGAAGAGGCGAGGAGGAAGGCTCTCGGTCTTAGAGCCGCGGTCGCTAATGGGGCCGATCCGGCCGGCGTCCGGGCGACCGACCGCGCCGTTCCGCTGCTCGCGGAGTTCGCCCAGCGCTACCTCAGCGAGCACGCCGCGGTGAAGAAGAAGCCGCTGTCGCTGGCGGCCGACGAGAGAAACCTCCGCAACCACATCCTGCCGGCCATGGGCCGGCTGAAGGTCTCGGCCATCGCCAGGGCCGACGTCGTTCGCTTCCACCAAAGCATGAAGGCGAAGCCGGGCGCGGCCAATCGCTGTCTCGCGCTGCTCTCCAAGATGTTCAACCTGGCAGAGAAGTGGGGCATCAGGCCGGACGGATCGAACCCCTGCCGGCACGTGGAGAAGTATCCAGAGCGTTCGCTCGAGCGCTTCCTGTCGCTGGCCGAGCTTGCTCGGCTGGGCGCGGCCCTACGGGAGGCCGAGGAGAAGGGCGAGCACCCGTCCGTCATTGGCGCCTTGCGGCTGCTCACGTTCACCGGCTGCCGGCGCAACGAGATCCTCACCCTGCGCTGGGAGCATGTGGATCTGGCCGGAGGCTGCCTGCGCCTTCCCTCGTCGAAGACCGGCAAGCGAGTGGTGCCTCTTGGTGCGCCAGCTCTCGCCGTGTTGGCTGCCCTGCCTCGGCGCGAAGGGAATCCCGTTCGTGCTGCCCGGCAACTCGCCGGGTGGCCATTACGTTGCCGTCGAGAAGGCGTGGCGGCGGTTGCGAGAGCGCGCCGAGCTCGGCGACGTCCGACTGCACGACCTCAGGCACTCCTTTGCTTCTGCGGCCGCCGCAATGGGCGAGGGGCTGCCGGTCATCGGCGCCCTTCTCGGTCACGCCGACCAATCGACGACCAAGAGGTACACGCACTTCAGCAACGACCCGCTCCGCGCCGCCGCGGACCGGATCTCCGGAACCATCGCCGCCGCCTTCGAGGGAGCAGGTTCCACTGAGCCCGTGACGCCTACCGATCGGCGGAAGGGATAGCATAGATGCCGAACGACGAATAGTGGAGTGCCCTCAACCGCCGTGCCGTTTTCGGAAGCGGTTCGCCGCTACGCGACGTCGCCGTTCCGCGCCTCGCTGCCGCGGCCGTTCCCCGGTGCAGGCGCTTTCATGAACCATTTCCCTAAAGGTTTGAACGTCGCTGAACGTGAAGCCATGGCTTGTCTACGGCGCGATCTTGCGAGAGGAGTTGCAACAAGCTGGGGTCGCGCAGGTGTCACCGTACAATCCGCTGTCGCCTATTCCGGCCGAAGCTTGGCAGCATCTTCGGCAAATCGACTGGAGCCAGGAGAAGTTCGGGATCAGCCGAAATCAACCCGAGACGTTCATTTGGAACGTCCGGGTCAAACTCTTGGCAACGGTCGACGAGGCGATCAGCGATTTTGACTATTTCAATAGGGCTGCCGCCGCGGTTGCCCTGCTCCGCGGTTTGCCCCTGGAGCATGCCGAAACGGCGGTTCTTTCAGCAGTGTACTTAGGGCACTCCACCGTGTGCAGCACCTGCGCGGCGGGGCTAGAGGTACAGACAAGTGACCCCTTGTGGACCGGCGGCGAGGTCCACACGCTGGACGCAGGTGGGCCCGTGACAGATCAAGCTTCCGTGCGCGCAGTTCCGCATGTTCGGCTGGCAGTTTGGGAGGGCCATCGCCTTGTTCCTTACGTCAAGCCGATCGCTAGACCTGGGGACATCGCGGTACCTCTGAGTAGAATTATTCCTGCTTATGATAAACTGGAAGATAGCAAAGATTTTGGGGTCCAACTTGCTTTCGCTAGAGCAGAAGAGGTGTTTATCAACATAGCAGATTTTTTCGCTTTCTGTAGATATGATGGAACTTTAGATCAAGCAGCTGATTCCGATCTGGGGGCTCCCACTCGCAAATTTACTGCGGCCGCTGAAACCCGGTGCTGCCATTGGCTCATCGACTTGATGTCGACCGGCGAACCTACGAAAACTAAGGACGGTTACTTTTTGGAAGCGCAAAAACGTTTTCCGGGCTTGAGCCGCCGAGGCTTTGATCGTGCATGGGCGGAGGCCGCGAAGGTATCCGGCAACGAAAAGTGGACGATGCCCGGGCCGAAGTAGGGCGCCGGCTGAGATCGTCGCGGCAAGATCGCCGCACCAATAGATCGTGACGCCTATCTCCCGGTCATCTCATCCGTATCGTAGCGGGCACCTTATGAAACGCAGGCTTGAGGTGCCCGATGTCATACGGAACAGCCGAGGAGCGGCCTGAGGAAGCAATCGCCGAGCGGACGCAGCCAGACGTTCGTCTCGATGAGCCTGCGGGCGACCGCCTGCCCGCCGACCCGGCCGCTCTCCTCTATCCAGCAGAGGCGGCGCATATACTCGAAGGCTGCGGCGATCCGCGCCTAGTGTCGCAGGCAACTTACGGAGCACAGCGTCGAGGTGCTCCATGTCCTACGGAGCAGCGGTTGCGCGGCCTGCAGCACGCGGTCGAAACTCTACACAAACGGTTCGTCTTCCCGACGAACCGGCGCGCGGGCCGGGGCACGCTGACGTCGAAGCTGTCCTCTACCTCGCAGAGGCAGCGCCCCGGCAGGGGTTTGCTCACGCTTGCAAGCCTAGCGCGACGGGTACGTCAGTCGAGCACAGGCTTGAGCCGCTTGTCCCTCGGGCCTACCCGTCGCGGAGCCCGAGAGCCGGCGGAAGTCCTGCGCAACGGCCGTCCTCCCGATGAGCCGGCGGGGCGGCCGCTGCCGGCTGACCCTGCCGCTCTTCTCTATCCATTAGAGGCAGCGCACATCCTCGGGCTCTCGCCCAGGACGCTGGAGCACTACCGCATCGCAGGGGGCGGGCCGCGGTACGTGTCGATCGGCCGGCGGTGCGTCCGCTACCGCCGCTCGGATCTCATCGACTGGATCGATAGCCGCTGCCGGCGGCATCGTCCGACCGGGGGCATCACGATGACGCGGCTGGCTGACATCCTCAAGGTGCGCGGCCGGACAGCTGCTGATCCCTGCAGGATCGAGAGGGCGCGATGAATCGGACGCATCATGTGCGGTTCTAGCGTCCCCGATCCGCTACCGGGCTCGGCAAGCCCTGAGCTTGGCACGCCGGAACGCGCTGGAGCGTACCGCCCCCGGCGGCGACGGCACGGCCTGCTGCCGTCCGTCGATGAATAAGCCTTGTGCCAGAGCGTCCTCGCAGGCGCGCGACCCTGCGGCCGAGGCGATGGCCGAAGCTCAGGCTCGGCGCTCGGTCCATGGTTAGGGCGCAGACGGTTTGGCTGGGTGCCCAGCCGAGCGTCCGGGGCAGCCCGGTCGAGGCTTACCTGGTCGCGCGCAGCATCGACCTGGCCGGGCTCGGCCGGCAGCCCAGGAGCCTACGCTATCACCCCGGCCTATGGCTGCGATGGTGCCTACCGTCCGGCGATGGTCGCCTGCATCCTCGGCACGAGGGGCAAGGATCGGTACCGGATGATTGGCTGCCACCGAACCTACCTCGGCCGCGACGAGCATGGCCGCTGGAGCAAGGCCCCGATCGTCGCGCCAAAACGGGTGCTGGGCGCCGTGAAGAGCGGCGTCATCCCGATTCGGCGCGGCAAGAGCGGACTGCCCCTGCGCCTCGCTCCGGCCGACGACATCGTCGTGCTCGCGGAAGGGATCGAGGACGCCGCTCACTATAGCCTTGGTCTACCCAAAGGCGCGGGTGCTGGCAGTCATCAGCGTCGGCAACCTGACCGCTGTCGGTCTGCCGGAGAGCTTGTGCGACATCGTCGTCTGCGCCGACGCCGACGCGCCCGGCAGCCCGGCGGACAAGGCAATGCGCAGGGGCTGCCAAGTGTTGATCGCGCAAGGCCGGCGGGTGCGCGTCGCTAGGCCGCCGTCCGGGGCTAACCCGATGGGAACCGTCTGATGGCCGCCGCCGGTGGCGAGGGCGGCGAGGCTGGCCGGAGGCGGAGGCTGGCCGAACTCGGCGGCGGCAAGGACGGGCACGGTTTCGACATGAACGGCTTCGTCATGGCCGCGCGCGCCGCGGGGTGGGCGCCGGGCGAGACCGTCGGAGAGCTGCAACGGATGATGGAGGCTGCGGCGGAGGTCGAGCCGGACAATGTCCGGTGCGCCTCCACGTGAATGCCCCGGAGGTCAAGCCGGAGGACAGCGGCGGCTCCGAGCCGCCGGCAGGCGGCTACGACGGCCGGCCGGTCATCCACCTGGCGGCCGGCGAAAGCGCTAACGACTGCCGGGCGGCCATCGCCGCACTCGCCGCGGACAGCGCCGCGCGTCCGCTGGACG
>CAVVAX010000025.1:0-130447 GCA_963746275.1 uncultured Alphaproteobacteria bacterium | reverse complement strand
GCCGCATGACGAAGTCGTAAAGCGAGACGTCGGCGTTCGGATAGTCGTTGATCAGCTTCTTCACCGGCCGCATCCGGTACTTCCACTGGAAGTGCTGCGAGACGGCGACGTCCGCCGGGTTGCGGACCATCAGCACGACCTTCTTCTCGTAGTAGTCCGACTTGTCGTCCGCGTGCCCGGTAAAATCCTTCAGGTAATTGTCGTGGGTGAAGAAAATCTTCGGGATCGCCCGGTTCTTGGCGTGCAGGTTGTCGAAGCCGATGAGGTGGCGCTGGGCCAGCCCGTGCTTCACCTGGTAGAAACGCGACAGCATCACCCTGAGCCAGGTCCGGCCGCTCTTGCCGAAGGAGACGATGACGGCGTCCGCCAAGCCGAGCTTGCGGCTTTCCTCGCGCCCGCGGAGCCGCCGCTCCAACGGGATCTTGGTCTGATCCGGAAGGAAGAACAGCGACGACATCAAGACGTGTCGCAAAGCGCTTCGATAGGCGATAGACATCGTCGTAACCCCGAGCATGGTGCGGCGCGGCGAAAGCCACGCCCAGCATAGATGCGCGCCGGCAGCGGCCGAAGTCAAGCCGGGGCGGCGGGGCTGCCGCGGGGCCACTGCCGGGCCACGAAGCGGCCGGTTCGCTCAAGCTGCAAGTGCCGGCCCTGCGAAGACGAAGCGAATGCTTGCTTTTCCTCTGCGGCGGTGGCTAGCAGATCTTCCAGCTGAGAATGCGAGTAACAAACCGTAACAAAGTTTGATTTGAGACTGATGAGCATCCCGGCCCAACATATGCTACGGAACAACGGGACGATTCCGGCGCCGGCTGTACGGTGCCGATCTGGAGGACGGCGCGTGCCCCATGGAATGAGCTTACCCGCCGCGGCTGTGCGCCACGCGCCCCGGGTCTGGGCAATGCTGGGACACAAGGCCGGCGACAACTCTCAGGTGTTGGCCCTGGCCGAGGCGCTGGGCCTACCGTTCGAGGAGCGGCACTTCGTCTATCGGCCGTACGAGTTGGTGACCAACCTGCTCCTCGGCCCGACGCTGGCGGGCGTGGTCACCGAGAAGTCGAGCCCGCTGTCGCCGCCATGGCCGGACCTGATCATCTCCGCCGGCCGGCGCAACGAGCCGATCTGCCGCTGGATCCAGAAGCCAGGCGGCGCCACAGCGCGTGCGGCTGGTGCATGTCGGCCGGCCGTGGGCAAAGATCGAGCGTTTCGACCTGATCGTGACGACGCCGCAGTACCGGCTACCGATCAGGCCGAACGTGCTGCACAACAGGACGCCGCTGCACCGGATCACGCACGATCGGCTGCGCCGCGACGCCGACGCGTGGACGCCGCGGCTGGAGGGGCTCCCGAAGCCGCACGTCGCGGTCATGATCGGCGGCAACAGCGGCCCGTTCAGCTTCGATCGCGCCGCGGCCGAGCGGTTGGCGCGGCAGGCGAGCGAGATGGCCAATGCCCGCGGCGGTTCGCTGCTGGTCTCCACCAGCGCCCGGACGCAGCCGCCGGCCATCGATGCCTTCATGCAGGCGCTCACTGCGCCGGCGCATGTTTACCGCTGGACCGCCGGCGACCGGAACAACCCGTACTTCGCCTTCCTCGGCCTGGCAGACGAGGTTATCGTCACCGGCGACAGCATGTCGATGCTGGCCGAGGCCTGCGCCACCCACAAGCGCGTTTACATCTTCGACCTCGGCGAGGGCCGCTACGCCATGCGCGAATTGGTCGCCGCCGCGGCGCGCCGCGAGAAGCGGTTGGGCCCGTGGTGGCGGGGGTTCGAGAAGGCGCGCTTGGACGCCTTCTTGTACCGACAGATGATGCGCTTCGGCCCGCAGCGGCTGTCGCGCGACATCCGCATCGTCCACCGCCACCTGGTCGACTTTGGCCTCGCCGTCTGGCTGGGCGATACGTTTCCGGAAGGTGAGCCTTTGCCGTCGCTCGACTGCGTGCCGCGGGCGGTGGCACGGGTCCGGGCCCTGCTGGACGGCGGCGCCTTCACCGCCAGTGACGATGGCGAAGACGAAGCCTTCGTCTGGCGCAAGTCGGCATAGGCAGGGCGGCGCGCGGACTGACGCTCCCCAGGCGCGCCGCCGCGGCGCCCGGGCAGGTCTTGGGTCGATTGCGTCAGCTGAGCTGGCTTTCCTTGACGACACGCTCGTGGCCGTCAAGAGCGCTCTTCACGCGATATTGCTGGTCGTTGTATTCCGCCGGGAGCAGCTTGACCACCTTGTAGCTGCCGGATCCGCCCTTGATGTGGCCGGGACCCGGAGAAAAGCGAACCGTCTGGCCGACGGTAAACCTGTGATGCTTCACGGTATTCTCCTCTGTCAGCCGCGGTTATACCGCAGCAGCCGCAAGTTGCTGTCCCGCCCCTGGTGTGAGACGGGCTCTCGCGTCATGTCGGCAAGTCGAGGGCACCGGATGCGCCCTGCTCAAAAATCGCCGGGCGGCGTCTCTCGGCTTTCCAGCTCCCGCGCAATCAGCTCATCGCTGACCGGCGGACCCTCGCCGAAAAGTGCCCGCCGCATCATCGCGTTGATCGTGCCACCGGGGCGCTGGTCCCAGAGAGCTGGATTGAACGTCATGCCGAAGACGGCGGAATAGCGGTTCAGCAACTCACGGTCGATGATGCCGCGCCTCCAGACCCATGGGTTGAAGATAGCGGTCGAGGCGACTCCGCGCCAGCCAAAGTTCAGCAGATTCGCCTGCGGACGAAGCAACTGACCCAGCTCCAAGCCTTAGCACAGAGCGTCCCGCAGCTGTATCGGCAGTTCGCGGCGGAAGCTGCCGCCGCCGATCGGTCAGCGTCCGAGCTCGTGCGCGCGTTCATGTGTGATTTCGTCGAGCGCCGGCGGCAAGCGCGCGACCACGATGCCTGGTTCCGCGCCGAAGTCGAGCAAGGCCTGCGGGAGGCCGACGACCCAAGCGCCCCGCGTATCGCGCACGAGGATGTGATGGCGAGCATGGAGCGTATGCGCCAGGAGTTCGCGAAGAAAGCAGGCGCCGGGACCGGGTGAAGGTCGAGTGGCTGCCGCGGGCGCTGACCAACATTAGCGATCAGCTCGTTTCGTCGGACAGCGAAATCCCCAGGCTGCCGATGAACTCGCTGACGCAGTCAGAGCAGCCACCGCTCAGATAGCAGGCTTTCCGCACAGCGGCCGGACGAGCCGCCTGCCGGGGACGCGTGAACTGGCCGTGGCGGACACCCCCTTGATCCTCGTCTACCGCGTGGAGCAAGAAGCGATCGTGATCGTCCGCGTGCTCCACGGCGCCCGCCGGTGGCCGTAGCGGCGTCTTAGGCCGCGAGCGGCGGCGTTTTCTCGATCACCTCCAGCGCGTCGTGGCGGACGTGGTTCTCGCGCATCTCGGCGCGGATCATCTGCTCGGTGACCAGCCCCTTGTCCATGCACTCGCGCAAGAGGCCAAAGAAGAACCGCTCCTGGTTGGGATCCGGGTGCCGCTTGTAGTGGCCGAGGAAGGCATAGTCGCCGAACAGCCGACGGCGCATGCGGTTTAAGGCGCCGAGCATGAGAAATCCCGACGGCTTTTCTGGCGGAAGGAAATCCACCGGCAGCCCGGTCTTCCACGGCTGGGTCTTGCGTTTGGTGTTGTGGAGCATCTTCGTCTGCGCCGTGAGCTTGTCGAAGTCGTTCCACTCGTTCTCGAGCAGTGTGATGCTCTTTGGGTCCTCGTAGAGTAGCCCGATCCACTTCATGTAGTCGCGCTGATGAGCGAACATCTCGTTGAACTGCTCCTCGCAGCGCCAGTGGCTGAGCTTGGCGCAATCGAGCAGCATGACGCTGGTCGCCATCATCCCGCGCTTCTCCTTGGACCCGGACCGCGGCCGGCACATGATCGAAGCACCCTGCATGTCCCGGTCGAGCAGTTCGAAAACGTCGCCCACGGCAAAGACGTCGGGATCGACGACGACGGCGCGGCCCTCGTAGCCCATGAGCTCGGGCGGCATGAACCGGAGCGGCGTGAACGACTGCAGGTCGCTGTTGCGCCAAACGCGGGTGACCCCATCGCGGAGATACCCCTGGCCCTCCCGGCGGTGCAGGAACGGGTGGTCGGCGGTGTTGATGACGCGAATCTCGAAGTCGTCGGGGCGCCTCGAGTTCCGCCGCATCGAGTACTGCGAGACGATAGCGCCGACGATTTGCTTGGGGTTGGTGTGGATAAAGACCGTGGGCTTCACGATGAACTCCGTCCCTGGAACGTCCGCCTGTGCCGGCACGCGGTCGTCATCCACCGTGCCGCGCCTGCCGAAGGTAGCATAGCCGAGGCCGCGGCTCGCTTCAGCGATAATGCTCGTCGATAGCGAGGGAGCAGCTAAGGCAAGCCGGCAGACGAATTGCGTCAAGGACCGCGACCCGATCGGCACCCGCAGCTATACGTGTCGCCGCCGGGCGCTTCAGCGCCTTGCGCAAATTAAGGGGGGCATTGCGATGACGGCGCTGCTCGTGCTCGGCTCCAAACCGGAGCCGCGGCTTCCACCGCTCGGCGCCTACGGAGCCGTTGCCTGCGCCAACGCCTCCGGGCGCTCGGCGCAGGCGCTGGGGCTTGCCGAACCGGCCTTTACGGTGATGTCGAGCGTTCTCGTCTCTGGCAAGAACGTGTCCAACTGGCTGGCCCTGAAGGCCCTGTCGGGTCTCAGGACCGAGACGCTCTACTACTGCCCGCGGCCGATGTACCGCCGCGACCCGCTGAAGCGGCTGCTGCATCTCCGCGAGGTCCTGGCCTGCGGCCCGCGCCCGTTTGAGCGGCGGATCCGCGCCGCCGGCTTCCAGTTCGAAACGCTCGTCGTCCGGCCGCTGAAGAGCTACATCCGGATGATCGAGACGCTGTGCGGCGGCGATCCGGACATCAGGCGAGAACTGGCGGCGAAGCATCCTTCCACCGGCGTGCTCGCCGCCGCCATCGGCCTCGCCGAGGCCGGCTTCGAGACCGTGATCCTGAGCGGCTTCAGCTTCGAGATCACCCATGCCTATGCCGACAACCCGCTCATCGCCAGGCGCGGAACTGCGATGAGTCGGCATGCGGATACCGACGTTGCCGTGCTCCGCTGCATTTCGGCCCGGACCGGCGCGCTACTGACAACGGAGCCCGTCGTTCGTGACCGGACAGGGATCCCCCTCATCGGGGTTGATTAGGGAGGCCAATCCGGCCCGGAGGGGAGAAGGCGGTGGCGCCGCGTAGGCATTCAATATACGTCTTTTTCGACCGCGTTTGCGGGTGCTAAGCTTCGCTTGGGTAGTTGCGCAAGGTCCCGAAGAGCGGCTGGCGAGACAAGTTCAAGTCGCTGCCGCTAACAGGATCGCCGGGAGCATAATCGGACTGTTCGTGGGTTGCCTCGATGCTGATCGACAAACCGAAGCCTGCGGCAACGCGCCCGAAGGCGGCGAACTCATCAACCGTCGTCCGGCCTGAGCCGCGGCTATCGTTTGATCACGTTCGCTTCCGCTACGAGCCATACCCCATAGCGGTTGCGCATCCGGTGTTCGAGGACGGGCTCTACCGCGGGCTCGTCGACCGCTATCCGCCGCTCTCGGCGTTCGCCTACCTGCCCAAGGTGGGCCACAAGTACGCCCTCTCGGAGAAGTTCAACGGCGAGGCGTACCACCGTTTCCTCCGCGGCGAGCCGTTATGGCGCGACTTCCATGCCTGGATGAAGAGCGAGGCCTTCATCGCGGACATCATGGACGTGCTGCGCGCCCACGGCATTGATCTCGGCTATGGCGCTCAGGCGCCCGCCGGGCGCAGGCTGCTCAAGTCGTTGAAGCATGTCCTGCGGCCGAGCCAGAAGCCGCGGACCCGGCGCCTGAGTGCCCGCTTCGAGTTCTCGATGCTGCCTGCCGACGGCGGCAGCGTCCTGCCGCACACCGACCTGCCGTCGAAGATCGTCACCATCATCGTCTCGATGGTCGGCGAGAACGAATGGGACCCCGCGATCGGCGGCGGGACCGACGTCAATCGGCCCTTCGACCCGCGGCAGATCTTCAACCGGCTCAACGCCCGCGGCCGGTTCGAGGACATGGAGATTCTCGACACCTACCCCTTCCAGCCCAACCAGGCGGTTATGTTCGTCAAGACCTTCAACTCCTGGCATTCGGTCCGGCCGATGACCGGGGCCGGGTCCAGGGCCATGCGCAAGACGCTGACGATCAACATCGAGGCGCGCTAGGCGCCGGAGATGTTCCTTTCCCTCGACACGCTGAAGATGCGCTACCGGCCGTTTCCCATCGGGATCGCTCACCCGGCGATGGCGGCCGACCTCTATAAGCGCTGCATCGACGCCTTCCCGCCGCTCGACCTGTTCGACAACTACGACACGATTCTCCGGCCGGGGAAGAAGTACACCCTGTCGGAGAAGGAGAACCCCAAGGCATTCAGCGACTTCATCCGCTTCAGCCCCGTCTGGCGGGAGATCTACGCCGACGTCAAGAGCGACGCCTTCGTCTACGGCGTGCTTGATACCCTGCGCGGCCGCGACATCGACCTCGGCCCAACCTACCTGCCGCCGCGACGGCGGCTGTTCAAGCGGCTGAAGGACCTCTCGCGGGGGCGCTTGAGCCCCGACGCCGCCAGGCTCAAGGCTCGGTTTGAATTCTCGGCGCTGCCGGCGGACGGCGGCCATCTCAACCCGCATACCGATGCGCCGACGAAGATCGTCACCCTCATCGTCTCGATGATGCGGCCGGGAGAATGGGATCCGGCGTTTGGCGGCGGGACGGACGTCAACGTTCCCAAGGACGACCGCCTGGCGTTCAATCAGATGAACAGGCTGGCACGATTTGAGGACATGGACGTGCTTGCCACCTACGACTACGCGCCGAACCAGGCGGTGCTGTTCGTCAAGACCTTCAACTCTTGGCACTCGGTGCCGCCGATGACGGGGAAGGGCGCGACGACGCTGCGCAAGACGCTGACGATTAATATTGAGCGTTTCCTGTGAGCCAACGGGAAGGCAACGGCGGCCGCGGCGTCACGCTGCTGTTTGGCAGCTTTCGCGGTGGCGGCGTCGCCCGCACGATGCTGCGCGCAGCTCGCGGTTTCGTCGACCGTGGCTATGCCGTCGATGTCGTGGTCGGCCGCGACCGCGGCGATCTGAAAGGAGAGGTGCCGGCAGAAGCCGGCGTCATCGTCCTCAGGCAGTCGGCCAAGCTCACGACCCGAGCCTACGTCCTTGCCGCCGACCGCGACGGCTTCAGGACGCTGGCGAAGCCTGTCCTGTTCGCCCGCAAGCTGCCGGGGAAACTCCGGTACCTGCCCGATCTCGTTCACTACTTGCGGACGGCGCGCCCGGACGCGGTTCTTGCCGCGACGGCCCCCTTTAACATCGACGCCGTTTGGGCCCGGCGGCTGGCTAGGCTCCCCTGCCGCGTCGTCGCCAGCGAGCACAATCAGCTCACCTCCGACACCGTCGGCGATCGGCTCTGGCGCTATGACATCCCGCCGGATGTCCTGCGCCACGGCTACCTGCAGGCGGACGCGATCGTAGCGGTTTCCGACGGCGTCGCAGGCTCCTTGGCCGAGCACGCCGGGATCGCGCGCGAACGGATCACCACGATCTACAACCCCGTCGTCGGTCCGCACCTCGCCGGATTGGCGTCGGCGCCGGTCGATCATCCCTGGCTCGTCCCCGGTGCGCCGCCGGTGGTCCTCGGCATCGGCATGCTGAAGCCGCAGAAGGATTTTCCGACGCTGATCCGCGCTTTCGCGAGGCTGCGTCGGCAGCGGCCGGTGCGCCTCCTGATTCTCGGCGATGTCCGCAAGGGCGCCAAGGAAAGCGGCTACAGGGATGAGCTGATCCGGCTGGCCGCGGATCTCGAGGTGGGCGAGGATGTCGGCTTTCCCGGCTTCGCCGACAATCCCTTCGCCTACCTCAGCCGGGCCAGCCTGCTCGTGCTCTCGTCGCGCTGGGAAGGCCTAGGGGTCGTCCTGATCGAGGCCCTGGCCTGCGGCTGCCCCGTCGTCAGCACCGACTGCCCAAGCGGTCCAGCCGAGATCCTTGGACAAGGCCGCCATGGCCGGCTCGTCGCCGTGGGCGACGATGCGGCCCTTGCCGAGGCGATGCAGGCGACGCTCGACCATCCGCCGGCTCGCGACCTTCTGCGCGAGCGGGCGGCGGCGTTCAGCATCGATCGCGCCATCCAGCGCTACGAGGAGCTGCTGTTTCCGCCTCCGACGATGGCGTGACCGCATGCATAAACGCGCGCCCGACCGGCGGCTTTGGTCCTTGCACCACGTCCGCCGGGCGCCGGCCGCCATCCTCAGGCTGAACCGGCTCGCGGCCTATGGCCTGGACCGGTTGCTGTGGTCCAGGCTGGTGCCGGCGCGCCGCGGTCGGCCCCTGGCTGCGCTGTCGCCGGCGCTGCTCGCTACCAAGGCGATCGGGCAGCGCCCGCCCCGGCTCGCGGTGTCCGCGCCCTCCGGCCGCTACGCCGCCTGGGACGACGGCTTCGCCGCCGTTCATGCCGCGCTCTTCCTCAACCTGCAGACGAGCGGCTCGCCCGCGAGACTGCGGTACGCCCACCCGTCGCCGGCGTTTCGCGCCATCTATCTCTGGGACTCCGCGTTCATCGCCCAGATCTGGAAGTGGTGGGACCCGGAGGTGGCCTTCGACGTGCTCAGCGCCGTGGTCGAGCGTCGGGACGGCGACCGGCTGCAGCACTTCGCCGCCGACTTCGGGCGCTCCAAACTGACGCAGCCGCCGCTCATCGCCTGGTCGCTGGAGCGGCTGGCCTCGGCCGCCGAGGCCGGCCGTCATGGGGCTTGGACGCGCGCGCTCTACCCGCCGCTTCGCGCCTACCACGGTTGGCTCGCCACCCACCGCCGGCTCGACAACGGCTTGTACGCCTGGGCTCATCCATACGAGTCGGGCGTCGAGAACGCCCCCCGGTTCAGCTCCCGCGACGAGCGCCGGCTCGACGACACCCGCGGGCTGGCCGCCCCGGACTTCTCCTCGTACATGGTGCTGAAGTGCGAGGCGTTGGCGGCGATGGCCCGCCGCCTCGGCCGGGTGGAGGAGGCCGCGAGCTTCGACCGGGAGGCCCGGGCGCTTCGCGAGGCGATCAACGCCCGGCTCTGGAACGACGAGGAGGGCCTTTATTTCGACCGCGACGTGGCGACCGGCACGTTCGTGCGCAGCCGCACGATCGCCTCGCTCCTGCCGCTGTGGGCCGGCGTCCCAGACCGAGCGCAGGCCGCGCGGCTCCACGCGCACATCCTGTCGCCGGCGAGCTTCAACACCGTCATCCCGCTTCCGTCCGTGGCTCTGGCCGACGCCGATTTCGAGAAGGACATGTGGCGCGGGCCGGTGTGGGTGAACCTGGCGTATGCCGTGATCGAGGGCTTGCGCCGGTACGGCTTCCACGAGACGGCCGCCGATCTGGCGTTCCGCCTGTGCGACGGCGTCTACCGCACCTTCCGCAACACCGGCCATTTCCACGAGTTCTACGACCCCGAGCGCCACGACGTCGACGAGCTCCGGCGCAAGCGCGGCAACCGCTGGAAGCGCCTGACCCTGGGGTCGCGGCCGCTCAGCGGCTTCGTCGGCTGGTCCGGCCTGGTCAATACGCTGGTGATCGACGTGCTGTTCGGCCTCTCCCGCACCGACGGCGGGCTGATCCTGCAGCCGCGGTTCCCGCCTCGCGCGGCCGGGTTGCGGTTCTCGCTGGAGCTGCCCGGCGAGGAACTGGCCGTGAGCGTCGGTGTTGGCGCAGGTGAGGCCTACGACATCGGCCTGCGCAGCCCGCGCGGCGAGCGACGCTTCATCGCCGGCTTCGGCGAGGCGCTGCGCCTCGACGCGGAGGGTGGCCCGCCGTGAACTTCTGCGACGTCACCATCGCCTACAACGAGAGCAGCGGCGGCATCCGGACCTACATCGACGAGAAGCGGCGCTATCTCCTCGAGCGCACCGGCCACGACCATCTGCTGATCGTGCCGGGGGGGGAGGACGCCGTCGATCGGCGGGAAAGGAGCACGGTCGTCTACCTCGCCGGACCGCTCCTGCCCGGCCAGGACACCTACCGGTTCTTCGCCCGGCCGGACAGGATCCGCGCCGTCCTGCTGGAGCACCGGCCCGACGTCGTCGAGCTCGGCAGCTACTACCTCTCACCCTGGGCGGCCTTCGCATACCGTCAGCGGCTGCGCGCGACCGGTCGCGACTGCCTCATCGGCTGCTACTTCCACACCGACGTCGCCGAGGCCTACGTCGCGGCGCCACTGCGCGGCATCGTCCACGGCCTGCTCGACGACTGGAGCGAGACGCTGGCCGGGCTCGGGGAGAAGCTGGCCGAGTTGCTCGCCGCCGGCGCCGAGCGCTACATCCGCAGCGTTTTCGCCAACAGCGACATCGCCTTCGCCGCGTCGCCGGCCCAGGCGCAGCGGCTGCGCCACTACGGGGTCGGGCGGGTGGAGATCGTTCCGCTCGGCGTCGATCTGGAGCTGTTTCATCCCGGGCGGCGAAGCGAGGCGGTTCGTGCTAGCCACGGCGCCGAGCCGGAGGCGACCGTGCTCGTCTACGCCGGCCGGTTGTCGAACGAGAAGCGCGTGCTCATGCTGGTCGAGGCGTTCACCCGCCTGCCCGAGGAGCTCCGGGCGCGGTTGTGGATCACCGGGCACGGCCCGCTCCTGGACGACGTCGCCGAAGCGGCGAGTAACAGCCCGGCGCTCCGGCTGCTGCCCTTCCAGCGCGACCGCGCCGACTTCGCCCGGCTGCTGGCCTCCGCCGACGTCTACGTCACCGCCGGGCCGCACGAGACCTTTGCGCTCTCGGTCATCGAGGCGCAGGCGGCCGGCCTTCCCGTCGTCGGCGTCGGCGCCGGGGCTTTGCGCGACCGGGTACCGGAGGGGCTCGGGCATCTCGGCCCGGTCGACGACGCGGCGGCCATGGCAGAGAACATCGTCCGTGCCGCGGCCGACCGCCAAGCTATCGGGAGCCGGGCCCGCGCCCACGTCGAGGCGAACTTCGGCTGGGACAGCACGTTCCGCACCCTGTTCGGCTGCTACGAGAAAAAGCTGGCGGCGCTGGCGGCCAGGCTACCGTCGGCCCGCGGCTGATCCGCGCGGGCCGGACTCGGAGCGGCTTGCAAGCGGGTTCATGGATGTCCCTTAACGACGTCGTCATCGCGAGCCGCGAAGCGGCGTGGCGATCCAGCACAACGGTCCACTGGATTGCTTCGTCGGCATTCGCCTCCTCGCAATGACGGCGGCGATGCAGCTTAATCACACCTCGCGCTACCCGTCAGCGATGGCGCGGCCGGCATAGAAATAGGCGACGAACCTGGGGCCCGAGGCGTAGGCCGCCGCGCGCTGGTCCAGGCGGAAGCCGGCGGCCTCGATGAGGGCGTCGATCTCGCGGTTGAGGTGGCAGCCGCCGCTCATCCGCCGCCACAGTGGCGTGAGCCGATCCTGCAGCCGTTGCACCGGAACCTCCGGCGCCCGGCCATGCTCGACGTAGTGGAGCGCGCCACCGGGCTTGAGCACCCGGCGGATCGCGGCCAGCGCCGCCGCGGGATCGGCAATGGAGCACAGCGTCCAGGTCAGGACCGCCGCATCGAAGCTCGCCGAGGCGAAGGGGAGGTGGGTCGCGTCGGCGCGCACCAGATGCACGCGCGCCCGGCCCTTTACCGCCTGCCCCGCGGCGCGGGCCAGGAGCGCCGCCGAGACGTCGATGCCCACGATCTCGGCAACGGCGCTGCCATAGAAAGCAAGGTTTCGTCCGGAGCCGATGCCGATCTCGAGGATCCTGCCTTCGGCAGTCACGACCGCGCTTCGCCGGTACGGAGCAAGCACCGCGCTTCGCATCGCCCTGTCGATCAGCCAGGGAAGCAGGCGGTCGTGGTAGAGGCCCATCGCCCGTCTCATATGGGCGCCAGCACATCCTGAGCGAGGAGCGGCGGGCCATTGCGGAGGCCAAGAACGTGCTGGGCGAGCCGCTGCCGCCGTGCTGCACCCAGGCCCACGACCGGGTTTTTCCGCAATAAGGCCACCGAACGTCTTCTCGACGATATGTGTAACTCAGCGGGAGCCGAGGCCGGCTCTGCGGCGCCTGGCCGGACGCGGGATGGAAGCACACGGCGCCGCCCCGTCATGCAGTGGCCGCGGATGGCTGCTGGAATGTCCGGAGGTGAAGGGCGTGATCCGCCGCCGGTCGAGGGTTTCGCCCCGGCACGCGGCGGCGGATCACCCAATAGAGGAAGAAGTGAACATTCGGCGCCGGCGGGTGCCGGGACCGGTTACTGCTGCGCCGAGAGGACGGCGATCTCGTCCTTTATTTGCAGTTTCTGCTTCTTGAGCCTGACGACCTCAATGTCATCGGGATGGGGCCGATTACTTTCCTCTTCAATGGCGGCTTCGAGGGCGTGATGCTTTGCTTTCAGCGCTTCGATCCGCTCCTGCAGGCTCATGGCACGAAATCCTCCTTACCCTACGAACAGAACTGTCATAATAGACCGCGCCAGGGCTAAACTCCAGAGCGCTTGCGCAACGATGCAGCAAGCCGGATCACCCGGGCGCACGCATGGCGCGCGCCACGAGCGCCCGATCGGCGGCGGCGATGACCGCGTCGGCGTCGTCGTCAGGACCCAGTGCGCTGAGCCCCCAGTCGGGTTGCAGACGGAGCATCGCCCCGTCCTAGGCTAGTTCCGCATGGCCGAGCTCGGCGACCAGCGCCTTCGCCTTCTCCTCCGCGGCGGCGCCGCCGGCCAGGGTGAGGATGATGCCGAAATCGTAGCCGCCGAGGCTGGCGACGACGTCGCTCGCCCGCACCCCGGAGACCAGCCGCTCGGCGACGCCGCAGAGCAGCGCATGCACCGCCGCTTCACCGTGCGCGCGGCGAAGCTCCGCGGCGTTGGCGATGGAGATGATGAGGAAGGTGTTGAGCGTCTGCGCCACCCGGCTGCGGGCGATGACCCGCGACAGCTCGCGGATCAGGTGCCGGCGGTTGCCGACGGGAAGGACCGGATGGCCGTCGGCGAGGCCCTGCAGGTAGGCCTCGCGGTCGCGCTCCGCCTGAAGCTGCTTGCGCACCTCGTCGAACTGGGCAAGCAGGCCTTCGAGAGCGGTCCGCACGCTCGGCGTCATCTCCTCGGGCAGAATGCCGAAGGGGCAGGCGAGATCGTGCTGGCCCCGTTCCCGCGGCGGCGCGTGTTGGCGAGCGCCGGCACCGCTGCCGCCGGCACCGCTGCCGCCGCCACCGGCCTCCTCAATCGTGCGCCCGCCATGCTTGTCGTGACGGGGCTGGAAGCCGGCGCTTTCCGCCGGCATGACATGCAGACGCTGGGGACCCTCGACCATTCCGGCAGTATACTACTTTTCCGTTAGCCGATGAACCAATATTCCCCCTGCCGAGGCCAGGCGCAGGCGCGCGGGCAGCCGCGCCACGGGGTGATACGATACCCTTGCGCCGCTGGCGCTGCTGACGCATGTCTGCCGGGCCCGCTGGCTGGAGACGAGTGAGAGGACCATGGCGACGCAGCGCTACGTCGTGCTCGAGGATCGTGGAATCGTCATGATTACCGGCGAGGACCGCCGCGCCTTCCTCCAGGGCCTGATCTCGAACGACGTCGCGCACGTGAGCGAGACGCAGTCGATCTACGCGGCCTTCCTGACCCCGCAAGGGAAGTATCTCCACGACTTCTTCGTCGCCGCGATGGGCGATGGCCTCGCTCTCGACTGCGAGCGGGAGCGGAGCGCCGACCTCGTGCGCCGGCTGCGCATCTACAAGCTGCGCTCGAAGGTCGGCATCGAGGAGCGGAGCGCCGACTGGGCCGTGGCCGCTTTGAACGGCGACGGCGCCGCGACAGCGGCGAGCCTCGCAGGTGGCGAGCCGGGAGCGGCCAAGACCTTCGCCGGCGGCGTCGCCTTCGTCGACCCGCGCCTGGCCGAGGCCGGCATCCGCGCCATCCTCCCGCGCGCAGAAGCGGTCCAGCGCCTGGAGGAGGCGGGCTTCGCCGCCGGGGCTCCGGCCGCCTACGACCGCTTGCGCATCGGCCTCGGGCTCGCCGACGGCAGCCGCGACATGCAGCTGGAGCGGACAATCCTGCTCGAATGCGGCTTCGATGAGCTGCACGGGGTGGATTGGGAAAAAGGCTGCTTCCTCGGCCAGGAGCTGACCGCTCGCACCAAGTACCGGAGCCTGATCAGGAAGCGGTTGATCCCGGTCGCCGTCGAAGGGCCGCTGCCGGCCCCCGGCACCCCGATCCTCCGCGACGGCCACCAGGTGGGTGAGATGTGCTCGGGGACGGATGGGCTGGGCCTGGCGATGCTGCGCCTGGAGGCCCTGGGCGAAAGCAGCGGCGAGCTACGCCGCTGCTGGCCGGCGAGGCGCGGCTGACACCCTGCCCGCCGTCCTGGCTCAAGCTTTAAGGACCTGCGGAACGCGCTCTCCGCTGCGCGAGACACGGTCGTCGCCCGGCGGCGGCTCAGCCGGCGGCGCGCGCCTTCTCCACCTGCTTCTTCAGCCGGCGCAGGTCGGTCGGCAGCTCCAGCGACCTGGCGCCGACGAGAAAGGCGTCGAAGCCGCCCTTGTGCTCGATGGTCCTGAGCGCGCTGGTCGAGAGCCGCATCCGCACCATGCGCCCCAAGGCCTCGCTGAACACCGACGTCTCCTGGAGGTTGGGCAGGTAGCGCCGGCGCGTCTTGTTGTTGGCGTGGCTGACATTGTTGCCGGTCAAAACGCCCTTGCCGGTCACGCCGCACCGTCTGGCCATCTCTCGCGCTCCAAAAAACGCGGGGCCCGCGAAGGCCCCGTCCTGGGTCGAGGTTGTAAAGAAAGCGCCGGCCCGGCGTCAAGTCGGGCGCGTCGAACGAGCGGCGAAGCGCCCCGGAAAACCTGCCGCCGCGTCAGGCCATGCCGCGGCGCTTCTTCAGGTTCTCGTCGAGCTTGTTCAGGAACTGCTGCGTCGTCATCCACGGCTGATCCGGGCCGATCAGCATCGCCAGGTCCTTGGTCATCGCCCCGCTCTCAACCGTGTCGATGCAGACCTGCTCGAGGTCGTCGGCAAACGCCTCCAACTCCGGCGTCCCGTCGAACTTGCCGCGGTAGTGGAGTCCCCGCGTCCAGGCGAAGATCGAGGCGATGGGGTTGGTCGAGGTCTCCTTGCCCTGCTGGTGCATCCGGTAGTGGCGGGTGACCGTGCCGTGGGCCGCCTCGGCCTCCACCGTCTTGCCGTCAGCGGTCATCAGCACCGAGGTCATCAGGCCCAGCGAGCCGAACCCCTGCGCCACCGTGTCCGACTGCACGTCGCCGTCGTAGTTCTTGCAGGCCCAGACAAAGGCGCCTTCCCACTTCAGAGCCGCGGCGACCATGTCGTCGATCAGCCGGTGCTCGTAGGTGATGCCCCTCTCGGCGAACTTGGCCTTGTAGTCGCTCTCGTAGATCTCCTCGAACAGGTCCTTGAAGCGGCCGTCATAGGCCTTGAGGATCGTGTTCTTGGTCGAGAGGTAGAGCGGCCAGCCGAGGCCGAGGGCATAGTTGAAGCAGGCATGGGCGAAGCCGCGGATCGACTCGTCCAGGTTGTACATCGCCATGCCGACGCCGCCGCCGGGGAAGTCAAACACCTCGCGCTCGATCACCTCGCCGCCGCCCGTGGGCTCGAAGCGGATGGTGAGCTTGCCCGGGCCGGGGACGACGAAGTCGGTGGCGCGGTACTGGTCGCCGAAGGCATGGCGGCCGATGACGATCGGCTTGGTCCAGCCGGGAACCAGCCTGGGCACGTTCTTGCAGATGATCGGCTGGCGGAAGACGGTGCCGCCGAGGATGTTGCGGATGGTGCCGTTGGGCGACTTCCACATCTGCTTGAGGCTGAACTCCTTCACCCGCGCCTCGTCCGGCGTGATCGTCGCGCACTTGACGCCGACGCCGTGCTCCTTGATGGCATTGGCCGCCTCGACGGTGATCCTGTCGTCGGTCTCGTCCCGCTTCTCGATGCCGAGGTCGTAGTACTTCAGGTCGACGTCGAGGTAGGGCAGGATCAGCTTCTCCTTGATGAAGCCCCAGATGATCCGCGTCATCTCGTCGCCGTCGAGCTCGACGACCGGGTTTACGACCTTGATCTTACTCATCTCTGGTTCTCCTGCGGGCCCTCGGGCTGCCCCCTTGCTGCGCGGATCGTGCGTCGTCCGCCATGGCCCCGTCGCGGGCGCGCGGACCCTACGCGGCGGGCCCAAGCTTTTCAAGATCATGCAGCAACGCCGAGCCGGCGGCGGACGCTGCTTCAAGGACCGGCATGGACCGCCGGGACAAGCCCGGCGGTGACGGTGGTTGAGGGGCGAGGAGCCGCTGATGTCCTCGTCCGGTCATGGCCGCACTTGTTGCGGCATGGCGTCATCGCGAGCCGCGAAGTGGCGTGGCGATCCGGAACTGGGTTGCCGCGTCGGCTTCGCCTCCTCGCAACGACGGGTGAGGCTGCGCGTCGGCGGACGCTACAGATGGCCGGTGGCGACACCGGCCGCCGGCTGCGGCGCCTCTGCCAGCGCCGAAAAGATCGCGTCCACCGTCGGCACGAAGGTCAGCAGCTCGGCAACTTTGGGGTGGGCAAAGCGGTTGGCGATGACCGCATCGATGAGGGCGCGAAGCGGCGCCCAGTAGCCGTCGACGTCGAGCACCGCGATCGGCGAGGCATGCAGGCCGAGCTGCTTCCAGGTGACGATCTCGAAAGTCTCGTCCAGGGTGCCGAGGCCGCCGGGCAGCACGACGAAGGCATCCGCCATCTCGAACATCCGCCGCTTGCGGTCGTGCATGCTGCCGGTGATGACGAGATCGCTCAGCCGGTTGTGGCCGACCTCGTAGCGGATGAGGAAGTCGGGGATGATGCCGATGGCCTCGCCGCCAGCGGCAAGCACCGCGTCCGCCACCGCGCCCATCAGCCCGATGGAGCCGCCGCCGAAGATGAGCCTGATGTCGCGGGCGGCCATCTGCCGGCCGAGATCCTCGGCGGCCAGACGGTAGGCGGGCAAAGCGCCCTCTCCCGAGCCGCAGAGAACGCAGATCGAGCGGACCTTAGTCACGTCAACGCAAGCTCCTCTTGATGTTGCTGTGGCGTTCGTTTCAGTCGCCGCAACCCGGCGGCTTCGCATTATCCTGCGCGAACGTCGGCGACGCCCTCGTCGGGTGCCGACTAGCTCTCATCGTAAAGCGTCACCAAGTCGGCCAGCGGCTCGTCCAGTCCGGCCAGGTCCGGATGCAGCCCCGCCAGCGCCAGCGCGCCGCCGCGCAGTTCCTTCAGCCGTTCCGCGATCAGCGCCCGCTCGGCCGCGCCGCCGAAGAAGGGCTCGACGCCGCGCAGCATGGTGAAGCTGAGCCCGGCGTTGGTCCCCGGATGGTCGGGGCTCGCCGGCAGGCTGGCGAGCGCGGCCGCCGCCTTCTCCAGGATGTGCATCAGCCCGATCGCCGCGCCGAGATGCAGCGCCTTGGCTTTCGCCGCGCTGGCGCCGGTGCGGCCGAAGGCCTGCACCAGCAGGCGCAACAGCATGGCGTAGATGGCGTTGGCGAAGTCGAGTACCCGCGCCGCCGCGGGCTCGTCGATGAACACCTTGTCCTCGGGCTCGGGCGGCCTTCGCATCACCGGGTTGGTCGCGACCGGCCAGGCCGGGGCGAAACCGGGGTTGGCCCTGCTGAGGGCGTCGTACTCGCTGCGGATGGCGACGAACCGGCGGTAGTGGGAGTCCTCGCGGTCCTCGGGCGACCCCTCGCCCTGCTCGACGATCAGGTCGATGGCCCGGACCGCCGAGTTCAGGTCCTCGATGACCGCGACCCCCTCCAGCGAAACCACGTCGGGGCCCGACCTGCCCCTCGACTGGGCCGATGAACAGCGCTTCCGGGCCGTAGCGTTTGGTGCAGGCGATCAGGTTTTCGCGCAGCGCCTCGTAGAGGTGGCTGACCGTGCGGTAGTCCTGGACGCTCGGCATCAGCCCGTGGTGCGCCTCCTCGCGGACGTAGTCCTCCTCATGGGCGAAGCCGTCGCCGTCCTCGTGCTCGATGCCCTTCGGCCGCTCGAGGAAGATGAAGTGGTCCAGCGTGTCGCGGTCGAAGGGCGTGAGCCGGACCACGACGCCGGAGGGGAAGTAGCCAGGGGCAATGGGAAAGTTGGGCCGGGTGAAATGGGGCCGCCCGCCGACCGCGATCGAGAGGTTGGCGACGAGGAGCAGATGCGCCATCTCGTCGATGGCAACCGAGATGATGGTCTCGCGCCAGCGCTGCACCGCCGCAAGCTCGTCCGGCGAGAGGCCATCCTCCGCCCGGGTCTTCAGGCTGAAGGCGGCATAGAGATAGCTGCACATCAGGGTGTGCTCGATCTCGGCGGCTTCGGCCAGGAGGTGGAACAGCTGCTCCCTGTCGCCGACCAGGATCTCCGGTTCCTGCTCCGCCTCCATCGCTTCCCCTCCTCCCGCCCGCTTCCGCACTGCTTCTCGTTATGGGCTATTCCCAAGAAACTGGCTACAGTCGCCCGACAAACTCCGCCACTTACCCCGGGACCTCGCATACGGCTGTTCTACCCCATCTTCGGTGTATTCAATGGTTGGTTTTGCATCCACTAGAGCTCCATTGGACTGCCCGGCGCCCGTGGCCGCTCCGACCCTTCCTCCTCGAAAGATCACGTGGACGGGGCGGAATGCATGTGCTACCGGATTCTCGAGATAGGAGCCTGCGAAATGGCAGCACTGGAAGCCCGCTGTTGTCGACGCATGGGTCGCCCAATTGCAGCGGCCGGAGAGTACTTTGCCGACATCCGGACGCTACTGCTGGGAGAGCGGGACGTTTTGCGGCGCGAAACGTCGGTCCCGGACCAAACCTCAAACCTCGGGCCGCTGCGACATCTCTTACCAGCATCTCTTACCAGCATCGTTTCATATGTATCGCGGTTACGTATCGCGACATCATCTCGCGTGGGGGGTGAATAATGAGCAACGGTCCACCCGGAGTAATGCCACCGAACGCGGTGCCGATCGAGGCCGCGTCTCAGGTTGTCGGCTCGACAATGCTGACTTTCACCAACACATCAGATGGAATAGTTGCAGAATTAACTTTGGCGCTTAATGATCAGGGCTTTATTTCGGTAAGCAGCGTCGGTCCAACTACTACGGCTTCTGCGCTGTTTTCTTTGACTTTGGAGCGCGTCGACACCGCAGAGACCCTTGCCCATCATGCGCTGGACATTGCCACGCCACAGACGGGGCAGGTTCCACTTTCATTTCAACCCAGTGTGCCGTTTTCCATCGAGCCAGGCGCATCGATTCAATTGCGTGATGGGGGAGACGCGGTTGTCCGTGCAACAGCACCGCCTTCCACGGGCAGCGCTGTGGCAGTGGTCAGCGTGACCGAGGTGTTCAGCATCACCAACCGGTCTGAGGCCGACGTCACCATGGAAATAAGCGGCTTGCCCGAGAACGCCTTGAACTTGTCCCTCTCCGGTCTCGACGCGGGCTCGACGGGCCTGGCGTTCGCCGGTCTTGCGCCGTTCGCACGACAGACGTTGGACACCAACGGCACGCTGACCATACCGACCACGTTCAGCCCCCAGACCATGAGCCTAGGCCCAAACCAGACCATAACGTCCGGCGGTCGTTTGGTCGCCGTTGCCGTCATCGGTTAGGGCCTGGATCGGCCAGCGGGCAGCCTCCATGCGGTCCTGAGCGGAAGGAGAAAAAACGGGGCAAGAGCCGCTGCCTTAACTACAATGGACGTCCACAATATTTGGATCGGGACCGTGAAGGGAACGGCGAAATGTACCAGACCAGGATCGATATCGCCGAGAACACGCGCCAGCAGCTGGTCGACTTGCTAAATGCCCGGCTTGCCGATGCCATCGACCTGAAGCTGCAGGCCAAGCAAGCGCACTGGAACGTAAAGGGTTCCAGCTTCATTGCTCTGCACGAGTTGTTCGACCAGGTTGCCGGCCGGTTGGAGAGGTATATCGACATGCTCGCCGAGCGGGCCACTGCGCTTGGTGGCACCGCGCTGGGAACGGTGCAGGCGGTTGCGAAAGCGTCGACCCTCGCGCCGTATCCACTCGGCATCGCCGGCGGTCGTGAGCACCTGGACGCGCTCGCCACCGCGCTGGCGGCATTCGGCCGGCTCATCCGCGCCGCCCTCGACCAAGCCGCTGCGGCGTTCGGTGACATCGTCACCGGGGCCGTGTTCACCGATATCTCGCTCGGCATCGACAGGGACCTGGGCCTCCTCGAGGCGCACCTCCAGAGCGGCTGACGGCTGGGCTGGCGCCTCCCCCCAGCCTGCCTCGGGAACGCTGTACCCGGTTCGCGGACGGTTGTGGCTGGGGCGGGAGGATTCGAACCTCCGATCCCGGAACCAAAATCCGGTGCCTTACCTCTTGGCCACGCCCCAACGCGCCGCAGACCTTAGCGGCTCGGCCAAGCCCCCGCAACGGGCCGCGGCGACTGCATGACGGGCGGCTTGCCCTCAGGCCCTCCGCCCGCTTCCGCGGGGCCCTCCTCCCGCTCTCCCACGGCTTAGCGCCGCGGGCGAGGGCCTTTGCGGCCGTACCGCCTACCGCGGCCAGCCGGCGCGGCGGCCGGTGATCGGGGTCGGCGCCACCCTCGGCGCGGCGCGCGGGCCAAGATGTTCGTCGAACAGGTCGGCCAGATTCTGCAGCATCGTCCCGCCCAGCTCCTCGGCGTCGACGATGGTGACCGCCCGGCGGTAGTAGCGAGTGACGTCGTGGCCGATGCCGATGGCGGTGAGTTCGACCGGCGAGCGGGTCTCGATCCAATCGATCACGGCGCGCAGGTGCCGTTCGAGGAAGTTGCCGGGATTGGCCGACAGCGTCGCATCGTCGACCGGCGCCCCGTCGGAGATCACCATCAGAATCCGCCGCTGCTCCGACCGGGCGAGCAAGCGGTCGTGCGCCCACAGCAACGCTTCGCCGTCGATGTTCTCCTTCAAGAGCCCCTCGCGCAGCATCAGCCCGAGGTTGCGCCGCACCCGCCGCCACGGCTGGTCAGCGCCTTTGTAGACGATATGGCGCAGGTCGTTGAGCCGGCCTGGGTACTTGCCGCGGCCGTCGGCGACCCAGCGCTCACGGGCCATGCCGCCCTTCCAGGCCTTGGTGGTGAAGCCCAGGATCTCGACCTTCACACCGCAGCGCTCCAGCGTCCGGGCCAGGATGTCGGCGCTCATCGCCGCGACCGAGATTGGCCGGCCGCGCATGGATCCGGAATTGTCGATGAGCAGGCTGACGACGGTGTCGCGGAACTCGGTCTCCTGCTCCTGCTTGAAGCTCAACGGGTACATCGGGTCGGCGACGACGCGGGCCAGCCTGCCCGAGTTGAGCAGGCCGTCCTCCAGGTCGAACTGCCAGGCCCGGGTCTGGCGGGCGAGCAGCCGGCGCTGCAGGCGGTTGGCGAGACGGGCGACCACGCCCTGCAGGTTGCTGAGCTGCTGATCGAGCTGGGTGCGCAGCCGGGCGAGTTCGTCGCCGTCGCAGAGCTTCGTCGCCTCGACGATCTCGTCGTAGTCGGTGGTGTAAGGCCTGTAGCCGGCAAAGTCCTGGGCGGTGCGCGGGTCGAACTGGTTGCGCCGCGACCGATGGCCCCGCCGGGGTCTCGCCGCCTTGCCCCGGATCCTGCTCGTCGCCCGCCGCCTGCTCGGCGACCTGCTGCGCCGCATCCCCATCCGAGCCGCCGGCGGACGACATCGCCATGTCGGCGCCGCCGCCCTCGGCGCTCTGCGAGCGGGACTGCGACTGCTCCGACTGGTCCTCCTCGTCGCCTTGTTCAGGGCTCTCCTCGTTCTCGGGGGCGAACGGCTCGTCGTCCATCAGCCCGAGCGAGCGCATCATCTGCAGGACCATGGCGGCGAAGGCTCGCTGGTCGCCGACGGCCTCGCCGATATGGCTAAGCTGCTCGCTGCAGCGCTCCTGCAGCAGCGGACGCCAGCGCTCGAGCAGCACCTCTGCGGCGGCCGGGGAGCGCCCGCCCAGCAGCCGCTCGCGCACGAGCAGGCTCACCGCCTCGGTGAAAAAGGTCTCGTCGCCCGCGTCCGGCCGGCCGAAGCCCTTGGCCCGGCAGCTTTCCTCGAGCAGCGCGTCGAGATTGGCGGCGACCCCGGCCATCTTCCGGCTGCCGATGGCCTGAACCCGCACCTCCTCGACCGCGTCGAAGATAGCGCGCGCCGGCGGCGCCGTCGGCACCAGCTTGCCGTGCAGGCCGGCGTCGTGGTAGCGCAGCGTCAGCGCGGCGTTGTCGGCGAGGCCGCGCAATCTGGCCACCTCGGCGCGGCCGGAGCGCGATGGCGGCGCTGGCAGCTTGACGCGGGCGCCGCGAAGATTGGCCTCGCCGGCGGCGAACGTCACGGTGACGTCGCCGCGCCCGGAGACCGCCTTCAGGGTCGCGGCGGTGACCCGCCTGACCAGCGCGCCGGTGTCTTCGTCGCGCTGCACGGCGTTACCGCGCGACCGCGCGCATGGCCGAATCCGGCAGCTCCGCGCCGAAGCACCGCTGGTAGTACTCGGCGACCGTCGCCCGTTCCAGCTCATCGCACTTGTTGAGGAAGGTCAGCCGGAACGCCGCGCCGATGTCGCCAAAGATCTGCGCGTTCTCCGCCCAGGTGATGACCGTTCGCGGCGACATCACCGTCGAGATGTCGCCATTGATGAAGCCGGCGCGGGTGAGGTCGGCGAGTTCGACCATGGCCGAGACCATCGCCCGCCCGTCCTTGGTGGCGTAGGCCGGCACCTTCGCCAGGACGATTTCCAACTCGTCGTCGTGGGGCAGGTAGTTGAGGGTAGCGACGATGTTCCAGCGGTCCATTTGCCCCTGGTTGATCTGCTGAGTCCCGTGATAGAGGCCGGTGGTATCGCCCAGGCCGACGGTGTTGGTCGTGGCGAACAGGCGGAAGTAGGGATGCGGCCGCAGCACCCGGTTCTGGTCGAGCAGGGTCAGCTTGCCCTCGACCTCGAGCACCCGCTGGATGACGAACATCACGTCCGGGCGGCCGGCATCGTACTCGTCGAACACCAGCGCCGCCGGCCGCTGCAGCGCCCACGGCAGGATGCCTTCGCGGAACTCGGTAACCTGCGCGCCTTCCTTGAGCACGATCGCGTCGCGGCCGACCATGTCGATGCGGCTGATGTGGCTGTCGAGGTTGACGCGGATGCACTGCCAGTTGAGCCGGGCGGCCACCTGCTCGATGTGGGTCGACTTGCCCGTGCCGTGATAGCCCTGCACCAAAACCCGCCGGTTGAAGGCGAAACCGGCAAGGATCGCGAGCGTGGTGTCGCGATCGAACCGGTAGGCGTCGTCCACGTCGGGAACATGATCGTCGGCGACACTGAAGGCCGGAACCTCCATGTCGCTGTCGATGCTGAAGGTCTGACGCACCGACACGGTGATGTCGGGCGCGTCGAGGACCGGGGGCTGACCGGCCAGGCCGCCGAAAGCAGTCATGGGTGGCTCATTCCCGTGTTGTGGTCCGGATGTCGGCGGGCCCTGAACCCGTCATGTCTGAAGTGCGCTCAGGACGGTGCGGTAGGCTTCGTTGATCTGCTTGAAACGCTCCTCGGCGGCCTTGGCGCCCCCGTTTGCGTCGGGGTGATGCTTTTTCACCAGCATCTTGTAACGCGCCTTGACGGCGGCAATAGTGACCGGCGGCGCCAGCTCGAGAACGGCCAGGGCCCGGCCCTCGGGCGTTGCCACCCACCGCTGCTCCTCCGCGGACCTGGGCGCCTCGGCGCCGCCGCCGAGGTCATCGAACAGCGGACTGGGCCGGATCGTCGCCCGATGCAACGCCTTGAGAAAGGGCCACGAGGGCCGCCGCCAGACGGTGTCGGCGCGGATGTCGGCCTCGATCTCATTCTCGCTCATGCCCTGGTAGTAATTCCAGGAAGAGTTGTAGTCGCGGACATGGTCGAGGCAGAACCAGAAGTACTCCGTCAGCCGGTCACGGGCGCGGGGGGCGCGGAACTCGCCGCCGGCATCGCACCCCGGCCAGTCGCAACCACGCGCCTCGCGAACCGGCATCTCCGCCAGGTTCGGCTTGCGCGTTCGGGGTGCTCGGCCGAGGGCGTGCGGCATGTCGATACTATGGGTTCTGCCCCCAGGCGGCGCAAGAAGCGGCGCCGGCGGCCGGCCAACGCACGTGGTCTTGCGCTTTCGGCGGCCGCGGGCTACGAGAGATGCGCCGCATCGCAGCAAGGCCGCCCGCCATGAGCGTCGCCAGCACCATCGAAAACAAGCTTCGGGACGCGCTTGCCCCGATGCAGCTGCGCGTCGTCGACGACTCGGGCCGCCACGCCGGCCATGCCGGCGCCCGGCCCGGCGGCGAGAGCCACTTCAACGTCGACGTCGTCGCCGCCGCCTTCGCCGGCAAGTCGCGGCTCGAACGCCAACGCTGGGTGCACCAGATCCTCGCCGAGGAGCTGTCCGGCCCGGTCCATGCCCTGAGCCTGCGCCTGTTCACGCCCGAGGAAGCCGCGCGCCTTGCGATGTAGGACGGGTTAGCCGCAGGCGTAACCCGCCGAGTGCATCCGGCGGGTCCGGCCTCGCCTAGCGAGGCCAAGTCCGGTCATGACGGCTCATCAACGGCACAACCACGGAGAACATGCGGCCCTAGCCGTAGGCGACGTTGCCGACGAGGTCATGGGCGAGCATCTCGCTGGCGGTGCGGTAGTCGACCGGCACCCCGAAGTAGAAGCCCTGGCCGAATGGGCAGCCGGCGGCGTGGAGCCACTCGCATTGCATCAAGGTCTCGATGCCCTCGGCGATGACGGTCATCCCCAAGTTTTCGGCGAGCAGCAGGATGGTGCGCACCAGTTCGGCGTGCTCGCGCCCGGCCATAAGCCTGTTGGTGAAGGCGCGGTCGATCTTCAGCGTGCCGACCGGGAAGGTGTGCAGGTGGCTCAGCGACGAGTAGCCGGTGCCAAAGTCGTCAACGCAGAACTGTACCCCGAGCTTGGCGATCTCGTTCAGCGTCTTGTGCACCTCGAGCGGGTTGGACATCATCGCCGACTCGGTGATCTCAAGCTTCAGACTTTCGCCCGGCAGTCCCGTACGGGCGAGGATGCGGGCGACCCGGCCGTGGGTATCGTGGCGGTCGAGCTGCGCCGCGGCGACGTTGACCGACATGAACAGGCCCTCGGCGCGCTGCCCATGGCGGCGGCGCCAGCTCGCCGCCAGAGAGCACGCCTCCTCCAGGACATGCTCGCCAATCGGGACGATCATGCCGGTTTCTTCCGCCGTCGGGATGAAGTTGCCGGGCGGGATCAGGCCGCGGGAGGGGTGGCTCCAGCGCACCAGCGCCTCGAAGCCGGCGATGCGTTTCTCCTTCAGCGCGATGATCGGCTGGTAGTAGACCACGAACTCGCCCCGCTCAAGCGCATGGCGCAGCTCGGTTTCCACCCACATCCGGGTCAACACGGCCTGGTGCATGCCCGGCTCGAACAGCACGGTCCTGCCGCCGCCCTGGTCCTTGGCCCTGTACATGGCGATGTCGGCGTCGCGCAGGAGCGCATGCGCCTCCTTGTAGGCGCCCTCGTGGCCGACAGCGATCCCGATGCTGACGCTGACGAAGACCTCGTCTCCTTCAAGCTCCATGGGCTGGCGGCAGGCGTCGTGGATGCGCTCGGCCAGCGCCAGCGCGCTCTCCGGCATCCCCTGGCTTTCGATCAGGACGGCGAACTCGTCGCCGCCGAGGCGGGCCAGCATGTCCGCCGGGCGGAGGCGCTGGTGCAGGCGGCGGCTGAGCGCGATGAGCAGGTTGTCGCCGGCGAGGTGGCCGAAGCTGTCGTTGATCAGCTTGAAGCGGTCGCAGTCGAGAAACAGCACGGCGAACGCGGTGCCGGAGCCGCGCTGGCGCGAGGCGACGACCTGGCTCAGCCGCTCGAAGAACAGGAAGCGGTTGGGCAGGCCGGTGAGGGCGTCGTGGAACGCGTTCTTGATCAGCTTTTCCTCGGCCTCGCGCCTCGCGGTGATGTCGACGGCCATGCCCTCGTAGTAGGCCGGGCGGCCATCGGGGCCGAGGACGGCACGGGTGTTCTGCGCGATCCACGTCTTGGTGCCGTCGGGGCGGATGACCTCGCTGACGAAGTCGGCGACCTTGCCGAAGGCCGCGATCACCCTGTCGAATGCCGCGCGCGCGGGCTCGGGCAGGATCGTCTCGGCGGTGGCCTGGGCCAGCATGTGCTCCGGGCTGTCGTAGCCGAGGATCTTGGCCATGGACGGGTTGGCGTTGATGAAGCGCCCCTCCGGCGTGAGCTGGAAGATGCCCTCGACCGCGTTCTCGATGATGCCCCGGTAGCGCGCCTCGGCCTCGCGCAGCTCGGCGGTGCGCGCCTCCACCTCCTGCTCAAGCGTCGCCCGCGCCCGGGTCAGGTCGGCCACCGCCGTGTCCAGGGCCATCCCGGCGCGCCGCGCGCGGTTCAGCACCAGAGCCAGCAGGGCAACCATCAGCAGGCCCGTCCCGGCCACCGGGGCGGCGGCGGCCCGGAGCAACTCCGTACCCGGCAAGCGCGGCCGCCAGATCAGGTAGCCGATCGTCCGCAGCGGCTCGTCGGATGTCAGCGGCAGCATGAGCTCACCCGCTGCCGCGTCCGCCGATGCCGACACCCTCAGGAACGGCAAGGTCTCGGCGCCGCCGAGGCGGCTGAGAAAGCGGGGCGAGAACTCCCGCACGAAAACGAGGACGGACGCCTGGTCCGGCGCGATCGCCTTCGTCGCGTCCTGCGGCTGGATCAGCGCGGCGCCGGCCAAGTGCACCTGGCCATGCAGCGCACCGGGCGAACCTCCAGGCCCCTTGTCGGGTCCTTGGCCCCCGCCGTTCGGGCCGCCAAAAGCAGCCGGCCAAGCTCCTCGTGCGTGCCGACATCTGGCGAGGCTTCGTCGGCGGGCGATGGTGCGCTGTGCGAGGCGAAGACCAGGCGGTCTTCCCGGTCGAAGACGTAGACGTGCTCGATCACGTAGATGTTGTGCGACGAGGCGCTGATGTTCGCCCGTGCCCAGGCCTCGTCGACGCCGTCCCGGAGGTAGGCAAAGGACTCATCGGACTGGGCATAGTCGAGGGTCAGGTCGCCGAGCCTGTTCTTCGCCTCCACGACCGTCCACGCAGCGGAGCGCGGGAGGTCCTCGCGCGCATCCTCGTCGCGGCCGCGGGCGGCCAGAGCCGGTCATGACGACGATGCCGGCGAGGCCGAGAACGAAGAGCGCGACCACAGGCGCCATGATCCGGCGCGTCACTGGCGCGCGCTCAGCAACTGGGTGATGGCCTGGTTTGGAATTTTTCCGTGTCTCCGGATGCGCGAACTTCTCGATGGGATATAGCCCAATCGGGTTCTTCAACCAACTACTTTGCGAGTTCTTTGCAAAAGCCACAACGAGCCTCGCAAATGCAATGGGTCTGCCCGTTCTGGTTGCCTTAGCCTCGGTCGCTGGACTATGGCGTTGAGGGCGGCGCAGCGCCCTCGGCCGCAACAAGACGCCGGCTGGCAAAGCTAGGCGAACAGCAACGGATCAGGGAGGCCATCATGCTCGAAACGATCAATGACCTGCTGTGGGGCAAAATCATCATCGTCGCCCTGATCGCGCTTGGCCTCGTCTTCACCGTGGTCTCGCGCTTCGTCCAGTTCCGCTACTTCGCCCAGATGTTCTCGATCGTCCGCCAGGCCTTCCGCCATGAGGCCGGCCATCTGAGCTCGTTCCAGGCGCTGGCCCTCAGCGTCGCCGGCCGGGTCGGCGCCGGCAACATCGCCGGCGTCGCCGTCGCCATCAGCCTCGGCGGGCCGGGCGCAATCTTCTGGATGTGGATCGTCGGCCTCGTCGGCATGGCGACGAGCTACTTCGAGTGCACTCTGGCCCAGGTGTTCAAGAATGCCGAGCCCGATGGCACCTATCGCGGCGGCCCGGCCTACTACATCGAGCGGGCGCTGAAGCAGCGGTGGATGGCGATCGTCTTCTCCGTGCTGCTGCTCGTCACCTTCGGCTTTGCCTTCTGCGCCCTGCAGTCCTACACCGTGGCGACCTCGCTCCAGGACGCCTTCGCCATCCCGCCGCTGGCCAGCGGCATCGGCCTGGTCGTCATCCTCGGGCTGATCATCTTCGGCGGCGTCAAGCGCATCGCCGAGGTCGCCGAGTTCGTCGTCCCGGTGATGGCGATCGGCTATTTCGTCATGGCGCTGGTCGTCATCGGCCTCAACATCGCCGCGGTTCCCGGCGTTTTCGCCTCGATCTTCCGCGGCGCCTTCGGCCTGGAGCCGGCGTTCGCCGGCGGCATGGGTGCTGCGATCATGCTGGGCGTCAAGCGCGGGCTGTTCTCCAACGAGGCCGGGCTCGGCAGCGCCCCCAACGTCGCCGCCGTCGCCTTCGTCCCGCACCCGGCCAACCAGGGCATCGTCCAGTCGTTCAGCGTGTTCATCGACACGCTGATCATGTGCACCTGCACGGCGATGATCATCCTGCTCTCCGGCGTCCTCACCCCCGGCAGCGACGTCGGCGGCGTCGCCATGACCCAGACGGCTTTGGCCAGCGAGGTGGGCGAGTGGGGCCGGTCCTTCGTCAGCATCGCGCTGCTGCTCTTCGCCTTCACCTCGATCATGTACAATTACTACCTCGGCGAGAATAGCCTCAACTTCTTCAGCGAAGAGAACCATACGCTGTTCAATGGCTACCGCATCTTCGTCCTCGCGCTGGTGCTCTGGGGATCGTTGCAGGACCTGAGCACGGTGTTCGCCTTTGCCGACGTCGCCATGGGCCTACTCGCGCTGGTGAACCTCGCGGCGCTGGCGCTGCTGTTCAGGATCGGGCTGAGGGTGATGAAGGACTTCGACGCCCAGTACGCCAGCGGCGTGAAGCCGGTGTTCGACTCCGCCAAATTCCCGGATCTCGATATCGACCCGGAGGCCTGGCCCGCGGGCGGGGTGAGGACGCGCGCCGATGGCATCGACCCGACCGCCCGGCACGCGTAGAGACGGCTCGGCAAGACCGGTGGCAGCAGAGCGCTGCCGGCTCGTCGTCGTCTACACCGGCGGCACGCTCGGCATGGTGCGCTCGCCGCGCGGCTACATGCCCGCCCGCGGCCTCGCCCTGCTGCTTGCGGCGAAGAGCCCGGAGGTCGCCGAGCGCCACGCCTTCGACCTCATCGAGTACGATCCGCCGCTCGACAGCGCCAACGCGACGCCGCGCCACTGGTACGAGCTGGCGGAGACGATCGAGGCGGCGGCCGGCGGGTGCGCCGGCATCGTCGTCATCCACGGCACCGATACGCTGGCCTACACCGCTTCGGCCCTCTCGTTCCTCCTCCCCCAGCTCGCGATCCCGGTGGTCGTCACCGGGGCGCAGATCCCGCTGGCCGAGCCGCGCAACGACGCCCGCGGCAACCTGCTCGCCGCGCTGGAGATCGCCGAGGGTGGCCGGCCGGCGGAGGTCTGCGTCTGCTTCGGCCCCCGGCTCCTGCGCGGCAACCGCACCACCAAGATGCGATCGACGGCGCTGGATGCCTTCGCCTCGCCGAACTACGCAGCGCTCGGCCACGTCGGCACGACGATTCGCCTCGCTCCGCTGCCGCTCGAGCGACGCTGGCCAGCCCTGCCACGGCCCAGCTATCGCGACAGCGCCATCGCCGTCCTGCCGCTCGTCCCTGGCCTCGCAGCCGGCGTGATCGATGCGCACGTCGCCGCCGGCGTGCGCGGGATCATTCTCGAATGCTACGGCGTCGGCACCGCGCCCGATCGCGATTCGGCCTTTCTCGCCGCCATCGGCCGGGCGGTGGAGGCCGGCATCCTGGTCCTTGCCATTTCCCAGTGCGGCGAGGGCAGCGTCGAGCTCGCCACCTATGCAGCCGGCGGCGCCTTGGCAGAGCGCGGCGTCGTCGGCGGCTTCGATCTCACCCGCGAGGCGGCGCTGACCAAGATGCACGTGCTCTTTGCGCTCGGCTTGACGGCGGCGGAGGTGACACGTCTGATGCAGCAAAACTTGTGCGGCGAGCTCACTCCGGCGCCGCCGCCGGCGTGCGAACTGGATAGGGGAGGCTGACCCGCATGGACCGCTACGACAACGACAAGCTCATCCTGCCGTTCCTCGGCCCCCTCTACCGGGGGCTCGCGCCGTTTGCCTGGCCATTGGTGCGCATCGTCGCCGGGCTCAACCTGATGCCGCACGGGGCGCAGAAGCTGTTCGGCTGGTTCGGCGGCAAGGGCATGGAGGCGACCGCGCAGGGCTTCGCCACGATGGGGTATGAGCCGGCGGTGGTATGGGTGTGGCTGGTGGCGCTGACCGAGGTGGTCGGCGGTCTGTTCCTGGCGCTCGGCCTGTTCACCCGCCCGGCGGCCGTGGCGATCACCATATTCCTCTATACCGCCGTGGCCCACCACATGCCCAACGGCTTCTTCTGGTCGCAGGGCGGCTATGAGTACCCGCTGCTATGGGGCACGGTCGCGCTCGCCTTCGCCATCCGCGGCGGCGGCGCCTTCTCCCTCGATCGGATGCTGGGCCGCAGCCTTTAAGAACCGTGCGCCGGTCGCGAGGAGGCGAAAAAGCTCGGGCGTGGCGCGCCGTTTGCCGACGCGCCACGCCCGCTGGCTCAGATGACCTACGCCTGGTGCGAGACCAGCCGCAGGATCCGCGCGTTCGTGGCCGATAGGTCGTCCGCGCTCTCGCGGAGCAGATTGCTCTGCCACTGCAGGAGGCCATAGGGCGTGCGGCAGTAGAGCAGCTCGCCCAGTGCCCGGGTGTTGCGGACGTACGCGCGCTGCGCGCAGCTCACCCACTCCCGCAACACCTGCCCGGCGGCGCCGTCATCCGCGTTTTCAGCAGCCCGGACGGCGGCTTGCGCGCCTTCCAGGACCTGCTGACCGGCCGCCTCGGCGCCTTCCACAGCCTGCCGGCCAGCGCGAAGGATCGGCACAGCGGCGGTCGCAGCGGGAGCCGGGTCCGGTCGCCGATCGCCGCCACTGCCGGACTGCTCGCGGGGGAGGCTCTGGCCTGCTTTCGCCTCACCTCCAGCTCGGATCACCTTCGGCGGTCCCTTGGCCGGAGCCGCCTGGCCGTCCTCGGCCTTCGGCTCCACATTGGTCTCGGGTTCTTCCATCATCGTCCTCGTCTCTTGCGTTACTCTCGGTGGGTAGCGTCGCCGCTATTGGTCGCGCCGCTTGGCTTCGTCCGCACCGATCTTCTCGACCTTCACGTCCGTCCGCCGCGCCGTGGCCTGCACCGTCTCCTCGCGCTCCGCGGCGCTCTTGCCCAGGGACACCTCCCCGACGACGCGCGCCTCCTTGCTGATGACGGCTTCCTCGGCCGTCTCGGTGAGCTCGACCGCCTGCTGCTTGAAGGCCTTCTCCGCCTCTTCCGGGCTCAGCTTGCGATCTGCGCGGGTCTGCTCGACCTCGACGTTCTCCTCGCGCAGCTTCACCGTCTCCTCGACCGGCCGCTCCTTGACCGTCGAGGTCACGCGAACGCCGCCGCGCAGCACCTTGCGCTTGCCGATCGACACCTCCTCCTCGACGACGGGAACGCTCTCACGCTCCTCGTTGGCTCCCTCGGCTTCGGCGACGAGCTGCTCGAGGTCGCGGGCGCCGAAGCGGTTCATGATCTCGTAAGCGTCCTGCGCCGTTTCCTCGGGCGCCTCGACGGCGACCATCAGGCTGCCCTTGCCGATGGCCTCGGCATAGATCGCCGCTTCCTGCCGCTCGACGCCGCGCTCGGTCAGCTTGCCGACCACGGCCGAGTTGCCGTTGCCGTCGCCCTGCAGAACGTCGACCGCGTCGCGGCTGACGCCGGCACGAACGATCTCGTTGACGGCCTTCTCGGCCTTGTCGGCATTGTCGTACATCGCAATGATCGTCGTAGACATAGCTCTCCTCTCGTTTGCTCAAGTCAGGTTTCGGTTAAATCTGAAGCTCAGGCCGGCGTGTCGTCGTCGACCGCCGGTACGCGCTCGAGGACCGCTTCCTGGCGCCGCAAGGTGATGGTCTGCGGCTGATGCTTGATGGTCTGCTGCTTGGTGAGGCGTATTTCTTCGACAAGCTTGAGGCGCTTTTCGAGAACGACCACCTCTTCCACGACCGGGATGATGGTGGTGTCGCCCTCCTGCCGCACCGGCACCGGTTGATCGATGAAGCGATCCATCGCCACGCGCTCGACCGTCACCTGCTCGGCGCGCAGCGGCTCATCGATGACGACGGCGTCCTCGCGCGTCTCTGTTCGGGCGCGGACGACGCCGACGACCTTCTGCCGCTTGTCGACGGTCACCGTCTCCTCAACCACCTCGATCCGCTCGCCTACCGTTTCCTCGATCACCGTGCTCCTCCAGTGTGCCTTCCGCGTACGCAACACTAACGGCGTGCGGCGCAGCATGTTCCGCTGCGTCGCACAAATGTCATGGGTCAGACGCTAAAGACCGGAAGAAGGGGTGAAAAGAGGGGCAGGGCGGCCGAGCGGCCGGGTCTACACGAGGGGCGGACCATACCGACGGCGCGTGGTCGGCGGATGCTGAGGATGCCGGGGTTACGCTCCGGCGGGGCGGCCGTCCCTCGCGGCCTGGCGCAGCTTGAACTTCTGCACCTTGCCGGTCGACGTCTTCGGCAACTCGGTGAACACCACGCGCGTCGGGCACTTGTAGTGGGCGAGGGTCTCGCGGCAGAAGGCGATCAGCGCCTCGGCCGTGACGGCGTCCGCGCCGGGGTTCAGCTCGACGAAGGCGCAGGGCGTCTCTCCCCACCTCTCGTCGGGCATGGCAACGACGGCGGCCAGCAGCACGTCGGGGTGGCGGTGCAGGGCGCCTTCGACCTCGATGGAGGAGATGTTCTCGCCGCCGGAGATGATGATGTCCTTGGAGCGGTCCTTGAGCTGGATGTAGCCGTCGGGATGGGTGACGCCGAGGTCGCCCGAGTGGAACCAGCCGCCGGCGAAGGCGGCCGCCGTGGCCTCCGGATCCTTCAGGTAGCCCTTCATCACCGTGTTGCCGCGGAACATGACCTCACCCATGCTCTCGCCGTCCGCAGGGACGGGCGCCATCGTCGCCGGATCGAGGACGGCCAAGCTCCTCCAGGACGGGATAGCGCACGCCCTGGCGGGCGTTGAGCTCCGCCTGGCGTTCGATCGGCAGCTCGTCCCAGGCGTCCTGCCAGGCGCAGACCACGGACGGGCCGTACACCTCGGTCAGGCCGTAGACGTGGGTCACCGTGAAGCCCATGCGCTGCATCCGCTCCAGCGTCGCCGCGGGCGGCGGTGCGGCCGCGGTCATCACCGAGACGGGATGATCGAGCTTCGGCGCCGCGGCGCTGCTGTTCAGCACCATGTTCAGCACGATCGGCGCGCCGCAGAAATGGCTCACCTTGTGGCTGGCGATCGCTTCCCAGACCGCTTCGCCGGTGACCTGGCGCAGGCAGACGCTGGTTCCGGCGATGGCGGCGAGGCTCCAGGGGAAGCACCAGCCGTTGCAGTGGAACATCGGCAGCGTCCACAGGTAGACGGCGTGGCGCGGCATCCCCCAGGTGAGGATGTTGCCCAGCGCGAGCAGGAAGGCGCCGCGGTGATGGTAGACGACGCCCTTGGGCCGGCCGGTCGTGCCCGAGGTGTAGTTGAGGCTGATCGCCTGCCACTCGTCCTCGGGCGGCTGCCAGCAGTAATCAGGATCGCCGCCGGCGAGCAGCGCCTCGTAGTCCATGCCTCCCAGCCGCGGCCCGGGGTCGCGCGCGAGTGGGTCATCGATGTCGATGACGGTGAGCGGCCGACGGATGCGCGCCATCGCCTCGCTGACCGGCTTTGCGAACTCCCGGTCGGTGATCAGCACCTGGCTCTCGCTGTGTTCGAGGATGTAGGCCAGCGTGTCGGCGTCGAGCCGGGTGTTGAGGGCATTGAGCACGCCGCCGGCCATGGGCACGCCGAAATGCGCCTCGTAAAGCTCCGGCGTGTTCGCCGCCATCACCGCGACGCTGTCGCCCGGGGCGACGCCGAGGCCGGCAAGCGCCGAGGCCAGGCGCCGGCATCGCGCGTACGTCTCGGCCCAGGTGTAGCGTCGCTCGCCGTGGATGATGGCCGGATGATCGGGGTAGACTTCGGCCGCGCGCTGAAGCAGACCGAGCGGCGTTAGCGGCGCGAAGTTGGCCGCCGTTTTGTCGAGGCCAGCCTCGGAAAAGCCCTTGGCTGCCGGTCATGGTGTTTTCTCCTGCTACGGGCGGGGCGCTCGCTGCGTCACCCGCCGAACGGGTGACGCTGCCACATTCCGGCTTTGCAAAGAACGGCGTTTTGGCACAAACTCCGCGGTCCGCGGTGAGGTTCGGTTTCACTCGCCCCGGCCAATAACGACTGTCACGAATGCAACGCGATAGGGGAGGCCATGAGCGGTCCTTACGAACAAGCGTACGCGAGATCGATCAGCGACCCGGAGGGCTTCTGGGGCGAAGCTGCCGAGGAGATCACCTGGTACAAGAAGTGGGACAAGGTTCTCGACGACTCCAACAAGCCATTTTACCGCTGGTTCCGCGGCGGGCAGGTCAACACCTGCTACAACGCCATTGACCGCCACGTCGAGGCGGGACACGGCGACCGGCTGGCGCTGATCTACGACAGCCCGGTGACCGGCACTGTCCGGACCTACACCTACAAGGAGCTCCAGGGCGAGGTCGCGGCCTTCGCCGGCGTGCTCGCCGCCCAGGGCGTGGGCAAGGGCGACCGGGTCATCATCTACATGCCGATGGTCCCAGAGGCGCTGATCTCGATGATGGCCTGCGCCCGCATCGGCGCGGTGCATTCGGTGGTGTTCGGCGGCTTCGCCTCCAGCGAGCTGGCGGTGCGCATCAACGACGCCCAGCCCAAGGTCATCGTCTCCGCCTCCTGCGGCATCGAGGGCGCCAAGATCCTCGACTACAAGCCGCTGCTCGACGCGGCCATCGAGATGGCGACGCACAAGCCGAGTGCCTTGATCATCAAGCAGCGGCCGCAGAAGCAGGCGCAGTTGTCGAACGCCCGCGACGTCGACTGGGACGAGGCGGTGAAGTCGGCGAAGCCCGCGGACTGCGTGCCGGTCGAGGCGACCGACCCGCTCTACATCCTCTACACCTCGGGCACGACCGGCCAGCCGAAGGGCGTCGTTCGCGACAACGGCGGCCACCTCGTCGCGCTCAAGTGGACGATGAAGAACATTTACGACATCGACCCGGGCGAGGTGTTCTGGGCTGCCTCCGACGTCGGTTGGGTCGTCGGCCATTCCTATATCGTCTACGCGCCGCTGATCCACGGGGCGACGACGATCATGTACGAGGGCAAGCCGGTCGGCACCCCCGACGCCGGCGCTTTCTGGCGGGTGATCTCGCAGCACAAGGTCAAGGCGATGTTCACCGCACCGACCGCCTTTAGGGCGATCAAGCGCGAGGACCCGAAGGCCGAGCTGCTGAAGAAGTACGACCTCAGCAACTTCAAGATCCTGTTCCTCGCCGGCGAGCGGACCGATCCGGACACGCTGGAGTGGGCGGAGACGGCGCTGGATCGGCCGGTGATCGACCACTGGTGGCAGACCGAGACCGGCTGGGCGATCGCCGCCAACTGCATGGGCCTCGAGTATCTGCCGGTGAAGCCCGGCTCCCCGACCAAGGCGGCGCCGGGATGGAATGTCGTCGTCCTGGACGAGACCAACAACGAGGTGCCGCGCGGCCAGATCGGCGCCATCTGCGTCAAGCTGCCGCTGCCTCCGGGCACGCTGCCGACGCTGTGGAACAACGACGAGCGCTATGTGCAGTCGTACCTGACGGAGTACCCGGGCCACTACATGACTGCGGACGCCGGCTATATGGATGAAGACGGCTACGTCTACATCATGGCCCGCACCGACGACGTCATCAACGTCGCTGGCCATAGGCTGTCCACGGGCGCCATGGAAGAGGTGTTGGCTCGCCATCCTGACGTCGCTGAGTGCGCCGTCGTCGGCGTCGCCGACTCGTTCAAGGGTCAGCTACCGGTCGGCTTCATGGTGCTGAAGATGGGCGTGACCAAGCCCAACGACGTGATCGTCAAGGAAGTGGTGCAGATGGTCCGCGACTATATCGGGCCGGTTGCCGCCTTCAAGACGGCGACGGTGGTCGACCGCCTGCCGAAGACGCGCTCGGGCAAGATCCTCCGCGGCACGATCCAGAAGATCGCCGACAACGAGGCGTGGAAGATGCCGGCGACCATCGACGACCCGGCCATCCTCGACGAGATCCGCGAAGCGCTGGAAGGCATCGGCTACGCCAGCGCGCGGGCCAAGGAGGCTCAGCCGACCGCCGGCGAATAGCCGCTCAGGCAGTCGGAGAGAGAATGGCGCGGGGGCGGTGATGTCGCTCCCGCGTTTTTCTTAAGGCCGTTACGCCCGAGTGCACTCACACCGTGGAGGCGCCGACGGGTTAAGCTCCCTCATCCCGCCCCTATCCTAAGGGGAGGGAGGCCGGCGTACGCGGGCGCGAGAGGGGGGTGACCTTGCTCCGAGTTGGATCGCCACGCCGCCCCGCGGCTCGCGGTGGCGATCACGCTCAGGTCATGGCTGCGCTTGTTGAGACTGGGTGCGGCGATCCGCGTTTTGGTGGACCGTCGGGACAAGCCCGAGGGTGACACATTGCGAGTCCGCGATGGCGGCGTCGCGACGGAGTTGATGCTGGGGCTTCCGCCGATCCCGAAAGCAAAGCGGCTAAGCCCGGCCAGCGGTTACCACGTCACGTAGACGTCGCCGCGATCTGCCGTCCACATGGCCAGCGCCCTCCCTTGATCAAGAGCTTCCTTTGTAGCGCCGGTTGGGGTTCTCCCCGGTCTAGCCCAACACGCTGTACCCGCCGACCGACAGTGCGGCGAATAAAGGCGTGTGACGAGTGAACGATTAGGCCAGGCTTCTTCCCGACAGGCGACTCAGCCGCGCCATCGCGCCTAAGCATCGTCTTCTCGACGCGATCCGCGCCCGGGAGCGGGGAACGAAATCGATGGGATCCGCGTTCCTGTGGCGTGCGACAGGTGCTAGGGAGAGAGCGGTGAGCGAGCTGCAGGAGCGAGGCCCATGGCGACGCTGAACCTCGACCATGAGAAGGTGTGCTACCTCATCATCAAGGCGCGCGAGTTCGACGCCAAGATGGAGGCCGAGGTCCCCGAGCCGGGCGATAACCCGGCCGACGACGACGAGCGGGAAATCCTGTTCGACTACCCCGACGATCCGACCGTCGAGGAGATCCGCGGTTTCCTCGCAACCCTGAACGAGGACGAGGTCACCGAGCTGCTGGCACTGATGTGGGTCGGCGCCGGCGATTACGACATCGAGGAGTGGGACGAGGCGATCCGCGACGCCAGCGAGGACGAGGACAGCCGGCGCGCCGAGACGTTCCTCGGCACTCCGCTCCTTGGCGACTTCCTCGACGAGGGGCTGGCGCAGTTCGGTATTTCCTGCGCCGATGTGGAGATGGGCCGGCTGTAGGCGTCGTCCTTTCCGACAGCGAACAAAGACGGAACTACGACCCTGCCACGAGCGGTTGCAGAGGATGTCGCCCACGGTGCAGCGGCCCGCCCGGTAAATGTTTCACGTGAAACATTCTGGAGTGCGTTCAATTTTTAGCTGCATGCCCGATCCGGCGAAGGGGCGCGCTGGCCTCAGACCCCGTGGACGGTGCCGCTGCGGGCGCGGGCGAGGTCGACCTCCTTCTCCAGCTCCCGCTCCGAGCAAATGCCCAGGCTCACGGGGTTGCGCGGCTTGATGTTCGCCGAGTTCCAGTGGGTGCGCTCGCGCACCTTGTCGATGGTCGGTTTGGTCGTGCCCACGAGCTTGCAGATCTGCGCGTCGGAAAGTTCGGGGTAGTTCTTCAGTAGCCAAGCGATGGCGTCAGGGCGATCCTGGCGCTTGGAAACAGGGGTATAGCGGGCGCCCTTGGGCCGCGCCTCCGGCATCGGGATGTTGATCTCGGTATGGCGGAGCCGGGCGTTCGGGTCGCCGCTGCAGCGGTCGATCTCGTCTTGCGTCAGCTCGCCGGTGGCGATCGGGTCGCGGCCTTGCATGCCGATGGCGACCTCGCCGTCAGCGATCGCCTGGACCTCGAGCGGATGCATCTCGCAGAACTCGGCGATCTGCTCGAACGTAAGCGAGGTGTTCTCGGTGAGCCAGACGGCTGTCGCCTTCGGCATGAGCGGCCGAGCCATAACGGTGTCCTTCATCTCCGGCCTATCCTTGGGCTTTCCTGGGCCGACCCGGCCCGGCCGCGGCGCGCGGGCGGCCACGGAGCGGCGGTCGGCGAAATGTTTGCTTGACCCAATCATATAGCGGCGGCGGCGCAAGCGTCAAAGCGGCTTCGGCGCGAGCACGATCTTACCGATGTGGTGCGCCGCCTCCATGATCCGGTGACCTTCGGCGGCGTCTTCGAGCGGCAGGACGGTGTGCACCACCGGCCGGATCTCGCCGGCGGCGATCCGCGGCCAGACCATCTTCTCCAGCGCCGCGGCGATCTCTGCCTTGCGGGCGACCGGTTGGATGCGGAGCGTCGAGCCGGTCAGCGTCAGCCGCTTGAGCATCACCGGCATCAGGTCGATCTCGACCTTGCTGCCCTTGCGGAAGGCGATGTTGACCAGGCGGCCGTCACGGTTGAGGCAGGCGATGTTGCGGGCGACGTAATCGCCGCCGACGATGTCGAGGATGACGTCGGCGCCCTTGCCGCCGGTGGCCGCCTTGAGGACGGCGACGAAGTCCTCGCTCTGGTAGTCGATGGCGCGCTCGGCGCCGAGGCGGACCAACGCCTCGCACTTCTCCGGCCCGGCCTCGGTGGTGAACACCCGGGCGCCGAGGCGGGAGGCGACCTGCACCGCGGTGGTGCCGATGCCGCCGCCGCCGCCGTGCACCAGCAGGACCTCGCCGGGCTGCAGCCTGGCCCGCTCGTAGACGTTGGTCCAGACGGTGAAGAAGGTCTCGGGCAGGGCCGCGGCCTCCGCCAGCGACAGGCCGGCGGGGACGGGGAGGCACTGGACCGAAGGGGCGGTGCAGTACTCGGCATAGCCGCCGCCGCCGAGCAGCGCGCACACTCGGTCACCGACGCGCCAGCGTGCGGCTCCCTCGTCGAGCGCGACGACGGTGCCCGCGACCTCGAGGCCCGGGATGTCGCTGGCGCCTGGCGGCGCCGGGTAGAGGCCCTGGCGCTGGTAGATGTCGGGGCCGTTGATGCCGGCGGCGGCAACCTCGATCAGCACCTCGCCGGGGCCGGGGGAGGGGACCGGCCGACGCGCCGGACGGAGAACCTCAGGGCCTCCAGGCGAGGTGATCTCGATGCAGGTCATCGCCTCGGGGACGGGTCCCGACGGGCTCATGCGCTCCTCCGCTTCGCTCTTGTGGTCCTCAGGTGGTCTAGGCCAGTGCCGCGGGGCCGGTCAAGACGACGGCCGGGCGCAGCGCCCGCGTCGCCCGCCTGGATGCTGCAACCTTAGGAGGGATCCAAGCGGCAAGAACTACTAAAAGAAACAAAACGTATAGAATGTGAACTCGCATACGTATCTTTTGTTAGCAAATAAATCCCTTGATGCGTGCAGCCATTTCTCCTATAAGAAGGACGTCCCGCGAGCGTCCATGGCGAACCGGACGTAGGGTTCAGACCCGATCTCCGGTTCGCCTTTGACCTCCTCCCTATCCAAACTTGCGCCGCCCCCTCGGGGGCGGCCTTTTTTGTCGCAATGCTGCAGGCAGGGGAGGGAGCCGCGCCAGCCTCCTGGCACGGACGAGCCTCAAGGTCGGCCTCGACGCCGCAGTAGCGGAAGCGAGCAGCGCGATCGTGATCGTTGTTCTGGCGAGCCGCAATTTCACGTGGCGGCGAACGGGGCGGGCGGGTCAGCGGTCCGCTAGAAGGGAATTCTGACCGGGCGGACTCATCACCACGAAGTCGTCGTTGCGATGAGGCGCAGGCGGACGAGGATACCCACACCCCGGCCCTCTCCCTGAGGGAGAGGGAGGCCCGCGGAGCGCGCGGGTGAGGGTGTTGCCGCCGCTGCCCGACATGCGATGACGTCGTTTTTCGGCTCTGTGCACCGATGTCATCGCAAAGCGCCGTGGGGCGCTTGCGCGGCCTCAGCCCTTCAGGCCAAAGTCCTTGAAGCGCTTGTTGAACTTGGCCAACTGGCCACCCGTGTCGAGCAACCGGTGGACGCCGGTCCAGGCCGGGTGGGTCTTGGTGTCGATGCCGAGCTTGAGCACGTCGCCCGGCTGGCCATAGGTCGAGCGCGTCTGGAACGTCGATCCGTCCGTCAGCTCGACGGTGATGTCGTGGTAATCCGGGTGAATGTCTTTTTTCATCGCGCCGCTCCGCATTGAGGCGACGTATATAAGCCATGGGCGAGGGCCGGCGCAACCTCGCCACCGACTCCAAGGCCGTTTGTCCCCCGCGCCGGGAGCGAGCCGACGCATGAGCAACGGCAGCGACGCCAGCAGCGACGGACGGAGAGCACCTTTCACGCCGTTGCCGACCGGACGCTCGCAGCTCTCTTGGAAACCATCGAGGACACGCTCGGCGACGAGCTCGACGTCGACCTGCAAGGCGGGATCCTGACCATCGAGCTGGCCGACGGCGGCCAATACGTCATCAACAAGCACGCCCCGAACCGGCAGATCTGGCTGTCTTCGCCGAGGAGCGGCGCCTCCCACTTCGCCCACGAGCCCGGCCGCGGCTGGACCTCGACGCGCAGCGACGCTGTCTTGCACGAGCTGCTGGCGCAGGAACTGAGCGCGGCGACCGGCACGGCGGTCAGCTTCGAGCCTGAAGGCTAGGCGACCTGTGAGCAGGTTTATGCATGTCTTTACAACAACGTCATCGCGAGCCGCAAAGCGGCGTGGCGATCCAGCACTGAAGACATTGGATTGCCGCGTCGGCTTCGCCTCCTCGCAATGACGGCCTCCTAAGCCAACGCAATAACACCTTGCTTAGGCTGTCAGCGCTCGGCGCGGGCCGCAGCCGCCGCCGGGCGGTTCGGCCATCAGCATCACCGCCACCATGATCAGCGCCCCGGCGTAGAACGGCCAGTCCTTGCCGAGCAGGTCGAAGATCGCGCCGGCGAAGCCCGGGCCGAGGATGCGGCCCATGGTCGTGGCCGAGCGAGCCAGGCCCATCATGCCGCCCTGCGCGCCGGCGTCCACCTCCTGCGAGAGCAGGCTGTTCAGCGACGGCGTGACCATGCTGAAGCCGGCGGCGACCGCCGCCATGGCGATGAGCAGAAGCCATAGCGACGTAGAAAACGCGATCAGCAGCATCCCCAGCGCCAGCAGCAGCGATCCGGCGGCGACCAGCTTCCGTTCGCCGAAGGCGCGGGCCAGCCGGCCGACCAGGCCGCCCTGGATCAGCGCCGTCATGGCGCCGACGAAGGCGAAGAGATAGCCGTTCTGCTCGGGGCCCCAACCGAACTGCCGGCGCGACCACATGGCGAAGGTCGTCTCCATGCCGGCGAAGACGAACGTCGCCAGGAACGACATGATCAGGATCGCCCTGACGCCCGGATCAGCCAGCGCCCGCTGCAGCCAGCGCCAGCGGCCGGTCGCCTGGGCGCCATGGCGGGCGCGGGCCTCCGCCGGCAGCGACTCCTTCAGCATGGTCAGGCACAGCACCAGAGCCAGGCTCGAGAGCGCGAAGGCGGCAAGGGCGGGGCTCTCGAAGTCGGCGGTGGCGGGGTCATTGCCGGCGAGGATGCCGCCGATGGCCGGGCCGAAGATGAAGCCGAGGCCGAAGGCGGCGCCGATGATCCCCATGCCCTTGGCCCGGTTGGCCGGCGTGGTGACGTCGGCGACGTAGGCGAAGGCCGTGGAGATGTTGCCGGCCATGAGCCCGCCGATGGCCCGGGCGGCGAACAGCATCCACAGGTCGCTGGCGAAGGCGAGAAGCAGGTAGGAGCCGGCGGCGCCGGCCAGGCTGACGCTGAGCACCGGCTTGCGGCCGATGCGGTCGCTGAGCCGGCCCAGGACCGGAGCGCTGATGAACTGGGCGAGCGAGTAGGTCGCCATCAGCAGACCGACGGTGGCCGGGCTCGCCTGGAAGTGTTCGCCGTAGAAGGGGAGCAGGGGGATGATGACGCCGAAGCCGACGAGGTCGACGAACACGATCAGGAACAGGGTCGGCATGCGGCTCCCGCGGTGGGGGTTAAGCGGGCGGGTTGAGCGAGAGCCTTAACGCTGGGTCAGCTTGATTTCAATACGGCGGTTCCGCCGCAGCGCGCCCAGGTCGTTGCCGCTGTCGATGGGGTGGAACTCGCCGAAGCCCGCAGCCGACAGCCGCGCCGCCGGAATGCCTTGCTCGATCAGCAGCCTGACCACCGACATTGCCCGGGCCGACGACAGCTCCCAGTTCGAGGGATAGAGCGGCGTGGCGATGGGGATGCGGTCGGAGTGGCCCTCGACCTGCAGGATCCAGTCGATGCCAGGAGGAATGCGCCCGGCCACGTCGTTCAGCACCTCGGCGACGCGGCGGAGCTGAGCCTGTCCGTCCGCCTCCAGCTCGGCCGAGCCGGTCTCGAACAGCACCTCCGACTGGAAGACGAACCGGTCGCCGACGATGCGGATGTCCGGCTGGTCGCCCAGGACCTCGCGCAGCCGGCCGAAGAACTCCGAGCGGTAGCGGGCGAGCTCCTGGACCCGGCTCGCCAGCGCCGCGTTCAACCGCTGGCCGAGGGCGGAGATTTCCACCTGCTGCGCCTTGTCCTTCGCCTCGGCCTCCGCCAGCGCCGCGGACAGCCCGGCAAGCTGCTCGCGCAGCGCCGCCATCTGCTGGTTGAGCAACGCCACCTGCGCCCGCGCGCTTTCCGACAGCTCGCGCTCGGCGATGAGGGCTTTGCCTTCCTCCTCGGCGCGGGTGGCGAGGCTGGCCGCCTGCTTTTCCAGATCCTCCTTCAGCGCCTGCAGGGCGGCGATGTCGGCCGCGAGCCTCGCCACCTGCCGCTGCGCTTCCTGGCCGGCGGCCAGGTCGGCCTCGGCGGTCTCGGCGCGCTGGGTCAGCGCCAGCACCTGGGCGCCCAGCGCCTCGCGGGCGGCGATGGAGGCGGTGAGCTCCTCGCTCAGGCGGGCGACGCTCGCGGACAGCTCGTCCTTGGCCTTGCGCTCCAGGGCAAGGACGTCCGCCAGCTCGCTGAGCTGTCCCTGGAGCAGGCGCAGCGCCGCGTCGCGCCCCGACAGCGTCTGGCTCAGGAAGAACTGGGCCAGGACGAAGACCATGAGCACGAAGATGAAGACGAGCAGGATGTTGGCGAGGGCGTCGACGAACCCCGGCCAGATATCCGGTCCGTTGCGGCCGCGCCTCGTGGAGATGGCCATGCTCGCGGGTTTCTCCGTTATCGCATCTCGACTTCAGGGTCTTCTTGAAGCGCCTGGCGCAGGCTCTTCTGCCCTGTGACTTTCGTCACCCGCACTGTCCGGGACTTGTTCCGGGGGCCCACTGAAGGCGTGGATCGCCGCAACGAGTGCGGCGATGACGGGGAGAGCCGGTTGGATTGCCACGTCGGCTTCGCCTCCTTGCAATGACGACGCTGAACGCGGGTGCGCGCGCTCCTCTTTCAGCGGGCGGTGTCCTCCGTGGCCGAGGCGATGGTCCTGGCGAGCAGTTTGATGTCGGTGCGGACCCGCTGGAGGATCTCCTCGCGGCCGGAGCTCACGTCTTCCATCAGCCGGGCGACGTAGCGGTCAAGGTTGCGGATGTGCGCCCGCGTCGCCTCGTCCAGGCCGGAGCCCTCGTGGCGGCCCATGGTTTCCGCGAGGCGGGCGAGGATCGGCTTCAGCTCCGTCTGCGTTTCGACCACCCGCTGCATCAGCCCCTGGTCGGCGCGCATCTGGTCGGTCAGCGCGCTGATCTTCTCGCCGAGATCGAGCAGGTGCGCCTGGGTGGCGTTGCGGTTCTCCTCGCCGCGGGCAATGGTCCGCTGCAGCGTCTCCAGGCTTTCCGCCGTCTGCTCCAGCAGGGCCTGGACATACGACGGAACCGAGTGGTCGCCTTCGAGGCCGAGGGTGCCGCTGGTGAGCTTGGTCTGCCCCGACAGCCACTCCTCCAGCTCGTTGTAGAAGCGGTTCTGCGCTTGGCCCGCCTGCAGGTCGAGGAAACCCAGGATCAGCGAGCCGCTGAGGCCGAACAGCGACGACGAGAACGCCGTGCCCATCCCGGCCAGCGGCGCCTGCAACCCCTTCTGCAGATTGCTGAAGACCGAGGAGACGTCGCCGCCTTGCACCGACAGTCCGCCGATGACGTCGCCGACCGAGCCGATGGTCTGCAACAGGCCCCAGAAGGTGCCGAGCAGGCCGAGGAAGATCAAAAGGCCGATGGTGTAGCGCGACAGCTCGCGCGCCTCGTCCAGCCGCGAGGCGATGCCGTCGAGCAGCGAGCGCATGGTCATGGTCGAGAGCGTGAGCCGGCCGCGGCGGTCGCCGAGCATCCGGGCCATGGAGGACAGCAGCCGAGGCTCGGCGGTCTGCGACAGCACCTCACGGTCGCCGCGGTACGCCTCCAGCCAGTTCACCTCGGGTAACAGCTTCAGCACCTGGCGGAAGATGTAGATGATGCCGAGAAGAAGAACGCCGAGGATCAGGCCGTTAATTGGCGCGCTGGCGAGGAAGGCCCGCTTCAAGGGCTCGTAGAGGAAGGCCGCAGCGGCGGCCACCACGACCACGAACAGCAGCATGCGCAGCAGGTAGCGTCGCGGTCGGGTCATGAAGCGGCCTCGCGCCGGGTGACACGGTCGAGGCCTCAGGCATTACTTGTCGGCGACCACAACGTCAACCCGGTCGGCCTCAGCGGCGCCGGCCGTGTTGCCAAGAGCCCGCAGGTCGATGCGGCTGGCCTTGATCCCGCGCTCAATGAGAAAGCCGCGGACGGCAAGCGCGCGGGCGATCGATGTGCGCCGGGCCTTGGCCGGCGAACCGGCGCCGGCGTTGGCGTAGGCGGCGAGGCGAAGGCGGAGCCGGTCGTTGCCGCCGACCTCGGCGACGAGGGTTTCGAGTTGCGCCTGCGCCGAAGGCGAAAGGTCCGTCTGGGCGACCGGGTAGCCCAGGCGCACCCGCACCCGCCGGTCGAGCTCCGCGGCCTCCTGCCGGGGCAGTGGCTTCGCCACCGGGGCCAGCTTTGCAGCGATGAGGCGGCCGCGGACGTCTCGGACGGCCGAGGCCGTGGGCCGAATGGCGGCGGCGCCGAACCGCGCGGACGTGGTGCGGAGGACGGGCCGGCGCGGCGCCGGTGCGGCGAAGCGGGTGGTTGCCGGCTGCGCCACCGGCCGCGCCACCGGTCGCGCCACCGGCAGGGCGGCGACGGCGACGGCTGGCGAAAGCTCGTCGGCCACCGACGCGGTGGTTGCTCCCGGCGACGTTGCGGGTGCCGCGGGCGGCACGGGCGGCGGTGGCGGGAAGAGCGCGTGGAAGGCGGCGGTGCCCGGGAGCGGCGCCGGGGGAGGCGAAACCTGACCTGAACGGTCAGGCTCTGCCAGTCGTTGATGCTCGTTCCCCAGCGACCGCAAGCGCCGCGCGGCCATTGCCTGGTCGATCGCGGAGAGGTCGACGATGACGCTGGAGTTGGCGCGCTGGGGTTGGAGATGCTGGAATTGGCGGCGACGGTATTGGCGGTGTCGTGGCCGAGCCCCGGCGAGGCATTGCCCAGCGCCGCTGCGACGACCATGGCGCACAGCGCCAGGGACCGAAAACCCGGTCGGCGAAAGATCCCCCTCGCGGCCATAGCCGATCCACACCCGCCCAGACAGCGCAGTAGTCATCGGCATGGTAGCAGAGCGACGCGCGGACCACAACCTAAAAATGTACCTACGCAGGTGGAGCACGTAGCGGTTGCTAAGGCGCGCGCTGGGCGCGATCGGCCGTTTCTGCGGCTCTGGCGGCGGCTTCGGCCTTGCCGGCGGCGGAGATCAGCCGCTGAAGTTCGGGATGCAAGTTGCTGTTGGCGGCGAGGATACCGCCGCCGTGGAGCATGCCTTTGCCGCCGGCGAGGTCGGTGACGAAGCCGCCCGCCTCGCGCACGAGGACGATACCGGCGGCGACGTCCCAGGGGTTGAGGCCGTTCTCCCAGTAGCCGTCGTAGCGGCCGGCGGCGACGTAGGCGAGGTCGAGCGCGGCCGAGCCGTAGCGGCGAACCCCGGCGCTGACCTTCATCACCGCCTCGAGCTGCCGCAGGAAAAGCTCGTGATCGGGGATGCCGCGAAACGGAATGCCGGTGGCGAACAGCGCCTCATCGACGCTCTTGCGCGCCGACACCCTGAGCCGGCGGCCATTTAGGAAGGCGCCGAGGCCCTTCTCGGCGACGTACATCTCGTCATGGACCGGCGAGTAGATGACGCCGGCGAAGGGCTCGCCGTCGCGCTCCAGTGCGATCGAGATGCAGAAGTGGGGGATGCCGTGGAGGAAGTTGGTCGTGCCGTCGAGGGGGTCGATGACCCAGCGGTTGGAGGTATCGCTGCCTACGACCTCTCCGGCTTCCTCCATGAGCAGGCCGTAGGTGGGCCGCGCCTTGGACAGCTCGGCGCGGAGGATACCCTCGGCCCGGTGATCGGCCTTGCTGACGTAGTCGGCGGGCCCCTTCTTCGAGACCTGGAGATGCTCCAGCTCGCCGAGGTCGCGCACCAGGCCCCGCGCGGCCTTCTGCGCGGCGGCGGTCATCACGTTCAGGAGCGGCGAGCGGAACGCCATGGGGGGATGATCCTTCCGGCTCAGTCCTTGGCGCGTTCGACGTAGGCGCCGTCGGCGGTCGAGACGACGATGCGGGTGCCGACCTCGATGTGCGGCGGCACCATGACCCGCATGCCGTTCTCCAGCAGCGCCGGCTTGTAGGAGGAGGCGGCGGTCTGGCCGCGGACCACGGCGTCCGCCTCGACCACCTCGAGCACGACTGCGTCCGGCAATTGCACGCCGATGGGTTGCTCGTCGTGCAGCTCGATGGTGACGTTCATGTTCTCTTGCAGGAAGCCGACCCGGTCCTCGCCGACGTCCTCGGCTGTGAGCGTGATCTGGTCGAAGGTCTCCGTGTCCATGAAGGTGTAGGTCGAGCCCTCGGCGAAGAGGAACTGGAACGGCCGCTGGTCGAGGCGGACGCGCTCGACGGTCTCGGCGGAGCGGAAACGCTCGTTCAGCTTGGTGCCGTCGCGCAAGCCCCGGAGTTCGACCTGGAGGTAGGCGCCACCCTTGCCGGGCTGGGTGTGTTGGATCTTGACCGCCCGCCACAGCCGGCCCTGGTGCTCGATGACCATGCCGGGGCGGATGGCATTGCCGCTGATTTTCATGACTGTCCGCGTGCTGGGGATGCAGGTGGAAATGGGCGGCGAAGCTAGCAGGTCGACCGGCGCCTCGCAACGAAAGCTCCGGCGGCGACCGGCGGCGCGCAGGCGCCGTCAGTCGCCCGAGTGCTCGGAGAGCAGGCGGGCGAAGGCCGAGACCGCTGCGGCCGGGCCTTGCGGATGTTCCCAGACGCCGGCGCAGACGGCGAGGAAGTCGGCGCCGGCCTCGATCAGCGGCGGGGCGTTTTCCAGCGTGATCCCGCCGATGGCGACGCAGGGCGCTGTCATCAGCTCGCTCCACCACGACAGGACCTCCGGCTCCGCCCGGGTCTTCGGCTCTTTGGTCGCGGTGGGAAAGAAGGCGCCGAAGGCGACGTAGTCGGCGCCGGCGTCCGCCGCCTCCATGGCGAGGTGGCGCGACGCGTGGCAGGTGACGCCGACGATCCCGTCCTCGCCCATCGCCCGGCGCGCGTCCCGGTAGCTGGCATCCTCCTGGCCGATGTGGACGCCGTCGCAGCCGAGCTCGGCGGCGAGGTCGGGCCGGTCGTTGAGGATGAAGGCGACGTCGCGGTCCTGGACGATCCGGCGGAGCTGGTCGCAGGCTCTGCGGACGGTCGTCGTCGTCCGCGTCCTTCAGCCGGAGCTGCACCGCAGCGACCGGACCGGCGTCCAAGGCCGCGGCGAGGTCGCGCGAAAACGCCGCCGCGTCGAGGCGCGGCGGCGTGATCAGATAGAGCTGGCAGGCGGGCGGCTGCTGGCTCACTCCGCGGCCTTGGCCGTGGCCTCTTCCTTGCCAAGGAAGATGTTGATGATGCGCCCGAGCATGTCGAGCGCCTCCTGCCTGGGCCGCTGGAAGGTGTTGCGGCCGATGATCTGGCCATTGCCGCCGCCGTCGCGGATGTCGCGGGCGTCCTGGTAGACGGCGTCGCTGCCCTTCATCGCCCCGCCCGAGAACACGACGATGCGCCGGCCGTTGAAGGCTGCCTGCATGACGTGCTTCACCCGCGCAGCCTGGGTCGAGATGTCCACCTTGGTGGCCTCGTAGACCTTCTTCGCCTCCGGCTGCTCGATGAAATCGGTCGGCAGCTTCACCTTGATGATGTGGGCGCCGAGCAGCGCCGCCATGTGCGCGGCGTAGGCGCAGATGTCCATCGCCAGCTCGCCGTCCTTCGAGATCGTCCCGCCGCGGGGGTAGGACCAGACGACGACGGCGAGGCCCTTGGCCTTGGCCTCGGAGCCCATCTCGCGGATGTCCTCCATCATGTGGAAGGCCTCGTCCGAGCCCGGATAGATGGTGAAGCCGATGGCCGAGCAGCCGAGCCGGATGGCGTCGTCGACGCTCGCGGTGATCGCCTGGGTCGGCGCTTCCTTGCTGCGGTAGAGGGTGTTGGCGCTGTTGACCTTCAGGATCAGCGGGATCTGCCCGGCGTAGGCGTCGGCGACAGCCTCGACCATTCCAAGCGGCGTGGCGTAGGCATTGAGGCCGGCGTCGATGGCCAGTTGGATGTGATAGGCGGGATCATAGGCCGGCGGGTTGGGCCCGAAGCTGCGCAAGGGGCCGTGCTCGAAGCCCTGGTCGACCGGAAGAATGACCATCTTGCCGGTCCCGCCGAGGCGGCCGGTGCAGAGGATACGGGCGATGTTTGCTTTCGTTCCCGGTGTATCGCTCTCGTAATTCGCCAGGATCTTCTTGACCTGCGGCGTAACGTTCATGTCACACTCTCCCAGATCTGTGAAAAGGCACTCGCGCGCTGGAATACACGAGCGGTCCATTATTGGCAATTGGGCTTTGCGGCGCCGTTTTTGAAGGCCTTCAGCCACGCCTCGCAGGCCGCCTGAGGGTCATCGACGGTGAGGAGATCGAGCGCCTCGCTCGTTACGCCCGCCTCGTCGTTGAGCGCGGCGCCGCTCTGCGCGGCGATGTCGGCGAGGCGCCGGCGCATCTCGTCGGGGCCTTCGACGCGCACCCGGTCGATGCCGCGGCGGAGCAGGGCAAGGGCGAGGCCGGGGGCGTCGGCGCAGTCGACCGCGGCAATGACGCGGGCTTGCGGAAACTCGGCGCGGAGCGAAGCGAAGAGGCTGCCGATGACGTCGGCACCGAGCCCGGCAGCGATGTCGGCAGGCACGCGCAGGCTAACCGGCAGATCGAGAGCCGCGGCGGCAGTGGCCGCGGCCGCGCCGCGGGCGTCGCGGAGGCTGTAGACGACGATGGCGGGAGCATGATGATGCGGGCGGCGGCCGCTCGGCTGGCATGGCCTCAAACGGCAAGGGGCGGGACCCACTGAGGTCCCGCCCCGAAGCGTCGAAGCGAAAGGTGAGGCGGCTTATGCCGCGACCCAGGCGTTCGCCGTATCCGACATCCGGTTGGAGAAGCCCCACTCGTTGTCGTACCAGGCGAGGATGCGTACCAGCTTGCCGTCCACGACCTGCGTCTGGCTCGCGTCGAAGATCGAGCTGCGTGGGTCGTGGTTGAAGTCGATGGACACCAGCGGCGCCTTGTTGCAGCCCATGATGCCCTTCAGCTCGCCGTCGGCGGCTTCCTGGATGGCATCGTTGATCTCGGCGACCGTGGTGGACTTCTTGGCGATGAAGACGAGGTCCACGACCGACACATTCGGCGTCGGCACGCGGATCGCCGAGCCGTCGAGCTTGCCGGCGAGGTGCGGCAGGACCAGGCCAACGGCGCGGGCGGCGCCGGTGGTCGTCGGGATCATCGACAGCGCAGCGGCGCGGGCCCGGCGCAAGTCCTTGTGCAGCGTGTCGACGATCCGTTGGTCGCCGGTGTAGGCGTGGATGGTCGTCATGTAGCCGCTCTCGAGACCGACCAGCTTGTCGATGACGTAGACCGGCGGGGCAAGGCAGTTGGTGGTGCAGGAGGCGTTGGAGACGACCTTCTGCTCCTTGCTCAGCACGTTATGGTTGACGCCGTAGACGACGGTGGCGTCGGCGCCCTTCGATGGCGCGGAGACGAGGACGCGCGGGGCGCCGCTGCCGAGGTGGACGGCGGCCTTGTCGCGGTCGCTGAAGATGCCGGTGCACTCGAAGACGACGTCGACGCCGAGATCGCCCCACGGCAGCTTGGTGGGATCGCGCTCTTGCAGAACCTTGATCTTCTTCCCGTCGACGGTGATGCTGTCGGCGTCCGACTTCACCTCGCCCGGATAGGTGCCGTGCACCGAGTCGTACTTGAGCAGGTGGGCGTTGACATCGACCGCACCGAGGTCGTTCACCGCGACGAACTCGACGTCGTTGCGCCGTGCCTCCATCGCCGCCCGCATCGCCAGCCGGCCGATGCGGCCGAACCCGTTAATCCCAACCCGAACCGCCATTCCGTACCTCCTTAGGATTTCCGTGTGAGTCTGGAGCGCCTGGTGATTGTTGTTTGGTCGCTGCCAGCCGAGCGGGAGCGCGATGCTCCCAGAGCGCCGTAAAGTCTTATTCGCCCGGTGTTATATGGCCGGCACAATCTCCCGAATGGTTGGCGGCGTCAACGGCTTTTTCCGCAGCCCACGGGCGCTGCGGGGCCGCCGTCAAGCCGTTGTTAAGCCAGGGTCGGGCCGTTGACGGGCCGCGGAAGCGGCGCCTATCCTTGAGCGAGGATGTCACGTTTGCGCCCGAGCGTCCTGGCGGCGCGGGGGAAGCGATGGACCTGGAACAGGCGATCACGAGGCTGGCCAACGCGTGCGTGGATCTGGAAACGGCAGCTCTCCAGCGGAGCACGTTCCACAGCCGCCGGGCCGAGCGGATCAAGAGCGACAACGTCGCCCTGCAGCGGACCAACGAGACGCTGGCGCAGGGACTGGACAGGGCGATCACGCGCCTGCGCCTGGTCCTCGGCGGCTAGCCATGGGGCTGGTCTCGGTTTCCCTCAACGGCCGGCCTTACGACATCGCCTGCGATGATGGCCAGGAAGCCCATGTCGCCTACCTCGCCGACGTGCTCAACAGCCGGGTCACGGCACTGGCCGAAAGCGTGGGCCCGGTAGGCGAGTCACGGCTGTTGCTGCTGGCCGGGCTGCTCGTGGCCGACGAGCTGGTCGAGGCGCGCAACAAGCTCGACAAGCTGACCCGCAGCGGCGTCGTGGCGGATGGGGCTTCGGCCGGCGCCGCGGTCACGGCCAGCGGCCTCACCGAGGCTGAGCTGGCGGAGATGATCAACGGCCTCGCCCAGAGGATCGAGGAGATTGCCGAAAGGCTGAAGTCCGCCTAGATTGGGAGGTGGCGGCGGCTGCGGGGTTCGTTAGGTTCTTAATATCCCTCGGGCCAACAGTGATCCACATGGGAGCTGTGCCTTCCGGACCCGCGGGTTCGGGATACGGCGCCCACCTGCAGTCGCAGGCCGGAGAGGATCGCACGACCGACGGCTTCTGTGGCTCCGCCACCCTTCCCGAGCGACCTCGGCCGCTCCCATCCCGGTAACGCGAGCCCTTGATGATGGCGACCCTCGACGAGGAAAAGCAGGCCTTGCGCGTCCGGGCGCGCAAGATGCGCCTGGTCGCCGACCAGAAAGAGGGTCCCATCGCTGCCGCCGCGGCCGCAAATCATCTGCTGGACCGTTCCGACGAGATCGGCCCCGGGCCGGGCTCGGTGATTGCCGGCTACTGGCCGATCGCGACCGAGATCGACGATCGGCCGCTGCTGGCCCGCCTGCATGAGCGCGGCTACGTCTGCGCCCTGCCGGTCGTCGTCGCGCGCGGCGCGCCGCTCGCCTTCCGCCGGTGGGCGCCGCTGGACGAGCTCGAGCCGGGCGATCACGACACGCGCCAGCCGCCCCTGTCCGCGCCCGAGGTCGTGCCCGACGTGGTTGTCGTCCCGCTGGTCGCCTTCGATGCCAAGGGCTGGCGCCTGGGGCAGGGGGTCGGCTACTACGACCGGACGTTGGCGGCATTGCGCGCGGCGGGGACCGTTACAGCCATCGGCATGGCTTACGCCGCGCAGCGCTTCGAGGCTGTGCCGCATGGGCCGCTGGATCAACCCATGGACTGGCTCCTGACCGAGCAGTCGCTGGCGAGGGCCCGTTCGTGAAGGTCCTCTACTGCGGCGACGTGGTCGGCAAGGCCGGCCGGAAGGTTGTCACCAACCTGGTTCCCGAACTGCGCCGGCGGCTCGATCTCGACTTTGTCGTGGTCAACGGCGAGAACGCCGCCCACGGCTTCGGCATCACCGGCGATATCTGCGCCGAGTTCTTCCATGCCGGCGTCGACGTGATCACCACCGGCAACCACGTGTGGGACCAGCGCGAGATCATTCCCTACATCGGCGGCGAGACCCGGCTGTTGCGGCCGCTGAACTACCCGGACGGCACGCCCGGCATCGGGGCGCACGTCTATGCCAACGGCTCCGGCTTGCGGCTGATGGTGCTGCAGGTCATGGGCCGGCTGTTCATGGACCCGCTCGACGATCCGTTCGCCGCCGCCGAACGAGCGCTGCAGAACCAGCGGCTGGGATCGTCGGTCGACTGCATCATCGCCGACGTACACGCCGAGGCGACCAGCGAGAAGATGGCGCTGGGGCACGTCCTCGATGGCCGGGTCTCCCTTGTCGTCGGCACCCACAGCCATGTCCCCACCGCCGATGCGCGGATCCTGCCCGGCGGGACCGCCTACATGACCGACGCCGGCATGTGCGGCGACTACGATTCGGTGATCGGGATGCAGAAGGAGACGGCCATCGCCCGCTTCGTCGCCAAGATGCCGACCGGCCGGCTGGAGCCGGCTACGGGCACGGCGACGCTCTGCGCGGTCTACGTCGAAACCGATCCGGCAAGCGGAAAAGCGGTTCACGTGGGACCCTTGCGGGTCGGCGGCAGCCTCGTGCCGCAGTGGCCGCTGACCTCCTGAGCCGCTGGGGTTCCGGTTTGTTCCGCTAAGCCCTATCTTCGGCGCGGCTAAATGTGGTAGACAGGCAAGACGAGCGCCACTTCATCGCGCCTTCAGGCGACCGATCCATGGCAGGCCATTCCCAGTTCAAGAACATCATGTATCGCAAGGGCGCGCAGGATGCGAAGCGCGCCAAGGCGTTCACCAAGCTCATCCGCGAGCTCACGGTTGCCGCGCGCACAGGCCTGCCCGATCCCGAGTTCAACGCCCGGCTGCGCACGGCGATCACCGCGGCGAAGGCCGCGAACATGCCCAAGGACACGATGGAACGCGCGATCAAGCGCGGCTCCGGCGAGGACGGCGGTTCGCAGTACGAGGAGGTGCGCTACGAGGGCTACGGCCCCGGCGGTGTCGCCCTGATCGTCGAGGCCCTGACCGACAACCGCAACCGCACGGCGAGCGAGCTTCGCGCCGCCTTCAGCAAGCATGGCGGCGCCTTTGGTGAGACGGTGAACTTCCAGTTCGGGCGCATCGGCGTCGTCCGCTTCCCGTCGGAGGCGGCGGGCGCCGACGCGATGTTCGAGGCGGCGCTGGAGGCCGGCGCCGAGGACGTTGTCTCGACCGCGGAGGGCCACGAGATCACCTGCGCCCCGGACGATGTTTCCGCAGTGCGCGATGCGCTGGAGCAGCGGTTCGGGCCGTCGGCGGCGGCGGTGCTGGACTGGAAGCCGCTGGCGAGCGTGCCGGTGGACGAGGAGACGGCGGCGACGCTGTTCAAGCTGCTCGACGTGCTCGACGACAACGACGACGTGCAGCGGGTGGCCTCGAACTTCGACGTCGCCGACGAGGTCATGGAGCGCCTGAGTGCCTGAGGGCGGGACGCCTGACACTCGTTCGGCTTCGCGTCCCGGCGGCTGAATGGGCCGGTGAGTTGCGGCTTCTCGGCCTTGATCCAGGCCTTGGCGCGACCGGGTGGGGCGTCATCGAGGTGGAGGACGGCCGGCTCCGGCACGTCGGCGACGGCGTCGTGCGGACCAACGCGAAGGAGCCGCTGGCGCTCCGCCTGGTCCGGCTGGCGGAGGGCATCGAGGCGGTGATTGGCCGCTATGGCGCGACCGAGGCGGCCATCGAGGAGACGTTCGTCAACCGCAACGCTACCTCGACGCTGCGGCTGGGCCAGGCGCGTGGCACGGCACTTCTGGTCAGCGCCCGCGCCGGGCTCGCCGTCAGCGAGTACTTGCCGAACCTGGTGAAAAAGTCTGTCGTCGGCACCGGCCATGCCGGCAAGGAGCAGGTGAAGATGATGGTCGGCATTCTTCTTCCCGGCGCGGAGCTCGCCAGCGACGATGCGGCCGACGCGCTCGCCGTCGCCATCTGCCATGCCCATCACCGGCAGACAGCGCGAAGGCTGATTGGGGCCGGCCGATGATCGCGAAGCTGACCGGCATCATCGACAGCCTCGGCGAGGGCGCCGCCGTCATCGACGTGCGCGGCGTCGGCTACCTCGTCGCCTGCTCGCAGCGCACCCTGGCGGGGCTTGCGTCCGGCGAGCCGGCGAGCCTCTTGATCGAAACCCAGGTCCGCGAGGACGCCATCTCGCTCTTCGGCTTCGCCGATGCGCATGAGCGCGACTGGTTCCGCCGGCTGATCACGGTGCAGGGCGTCGGCGCGCGTGCGGCCATGGCCATTCTCTCCGCCGTTCCGGCGGAGGCATTGGCCGGCGCCATCGCGTCCGGCGACCGGGCGATGATCACCCGCGCGCCTGGCGTCGGCACCAAGCTCGCGACCCGGATCGTCGCCGAGCTGCGCGACGCCGCGGTTGCCGTGCCGAGGGGCACGATCCTTGGCCGCGCCATTGCTGGTGAGGGCGCGGCCGTGCCCATGGGCGAGGCCGTCTCGGCCCTCGTCAACCTCGGCTTCGGCCCCGGCGAGGCGCTGGATGCGGTGAGCGCGGCGAGCGGGGCCATGGAGCGGCGAGGCGAGCCTCGAAGAGCTCATCAGCGCGAGCCTGGCCGCCCTCGCGCCGAAGGAACAGCCGGCATGACCATGCCGCCCGCGAACGCGCCGGCGCCAGAGGACCGTGTGGTTGGCGCCGCTGCCGGCGAGGACGACGATGCCGACGCCGGGTTGCGGCCGACGAGCCTCGATGCCTTCATCGGCCAGCGCGCGATCTGCGACAACCTCCGCGTCTTCGTCGCCGCCGCCGACGGCCGCGGCGAGCCGCTGGACCACGTGCTGCTGTACGGGCCGCCCGGGCTCGGCAAGACGACGCTGGCGCAGATCATCGCCCGCGAGCTCGGCGTCGGCTTTCGCGCCACCTCCGGGCCGGTGATCGCCAGGCCCGGCGATCTCGCCGCCATCCTCACCAACCTGCAGCCCCGCGACGTTCTCTTTATCGACGAAATCCACCGGCTGCCTGCGGCGGTGGAGGAGATCCTTTATCCGGCGATGGAGGATCGGAAACTGGATCTGATGATCGGCGAGGGGCCGGCGGCGCGGTCCATCCGAATCGACCTGCCGCCGTTCACCCTCGTCGGCGCGACCACCCGGACCGGCCTGATCACCAAGCCATTGCGCGAGCGCTTTGGCATCCCGCTGCACTTGCAGTTCTACGGCACCGAGGATCTGGTCCGGATCGTGCGGCGCGCCGCCCGCATCCTGACGATGCCGCTCGATCCCGACGGTGCGCTCGAGATCGCCCGCCGGTCGCGGGGCACGCCGCGGATCGCCGTGCGCCTGCTGCGCCGCGTGCGCGACTTCGCCAGCGTGGCGAGCCTCGCCAGCATCGACCGGACGGCGGCCGATGCCGCTTTGACGCGGCTCGAGGTCGACGGCCACGGGCTCGACGCCATGGACCGGCGCTATCTCCGTTGCATCGCCGAGACCTACCGTGGCGGGCCGGTCGGCGCCGATACGCTGGCGGCGGCGCTGTCCGAGCAGCGCGACACCATTGAGGACGTCATCGAGCCGTACCTGCTGCAGCGGGGCTTCGTCATGCGCACGCCGCGCGGGCGGGCGCTGGCGCCGGAGGGCTACCGCTGTCTCGGGCTGCCGCCGGCGGCGATGCCGGGCCAGCTCGATCTGCTCGGCGGGGCCGGCGATGATTGAGCCCCCGATGGGGCGCTGCCGCAATGGCGTCCACATCCTTGCCGCACGCGTCTATTATGAAGACACCGATGCCGGCGGCGTCGTCTACCACACGAGCTACCTCCGGCTCGCCGAGCGGGCGCGCACAGAGATGATGCGCTCCTTGGGCTTCAGCCATGGACGTCTGCTTGACCGCCATAACGTCCTGTTCGCGTTGCGCCGCTGCACGGTCGACTTCCGCTTCCCGGCGCGGCTCGACGATGCGCTGGAGGTGCGCACCCGGGTCATGAAGGTGGCCGGCGCCTCCATCGACGGGCGCCAGCGCATCCTGCGCGACGATCAGCTGCTGGTTGAGGTAGCGACGACGCTGGCCTGCATCGAGCCGAATGGGCGGCCCGCGCGGCTCCCCGACGAGGTTCGTCGCGCACTCGAGGAACTCTGCACAACCGAAGGATCTGCCGAGGAATGGAAGGCAATGTGATCGATGCGGTCAGCCTGGCAGGCACGGCCGCGCCGCACGACCTGTCGATGCTGATGTTGTTCTGGAACGCCGACTGGGTGGTCAAGTCGGTGATCCTGCTGCTGCTCGCGGCCTCGATCTGGTGCTGGGCGATCATCTTCGAAAAGGTGGTCAGCCTGCGCCGGCTGAACGGCCGCGCCGACCATTTCGAGCAGGCCTTTTGGTCGGGCGGGGCGATCGACGAGCTCTACGACCGCATCTCCAGCCGGCCGCAGGATCCCATGTCGGCGCTGTTTGTGGCCGCCATGCGGGAATGGCGGCGGGGCGCCGGGCGCGGCACCAATGGCGACCGGTCGTTCAGCGAGGGCGTCCAGGACCGCATCGAGCGGGTAATGCAGGTGACCGCCAACCGCGAGCTGGACCGCATTGAGCGGTACATGACCTTTCTCGCCTCGACCGGCTCGACCGCGCCGTTCATCGGCCTGTTTGGCACCGTCTGGGGCATCATGAACAGCTTCGAGGCCATCGGCGCAACCAAGAACACCAGCCTTGCCGTGGTCGCTCCGGGCATTGCCGAAGCGCTGTTCGCCACCGCGCTCGGCCTGCTGGCGGCGATCCCGGCGGTGCTGGCCTACAACAAGCTCTCGCGCGACCTCGACCGCTACTCCGGCCGGCTCAACGGCTTTGCCGGCGAGTTCCTGGCGATCCTCTCGCGCCAGATCGACGAGCGGACTTAGAGTCCATGGCCGTGTTCCTGAAAAGCCGCCGCCGCGAAGGCTTCGGCCGATCGCGAACGTCGCTGATGACCGACATCAACGTCACCCCGATGGTCGACGTGATGCTGGTGCTGCTGGTCATCTTCATGGTCACCGCGCCGCTGCTGACCGTCGGCGTCAACGTCGACCTGCCGGAGACGCAGGCGCCGGCCATCTCCGGCCAGGACGAGCCGCTGTCGGTCAGCGTCGACCGCGCCGGGCAGATCTTCGTCCAGGACACGGCGGTCGAGATCGACGCGCTGGCGCCGAAGATCCAGGCCATCTCGGGCAACAACCCGGACGTCCGCATCTTCGTGCGCGGCGACCAGGCCATCGACTACGGCCGGGTGATGGCGGTGATGGGCGCCATCCACGCCGCCGGCTTCAACAAGATCGCCCTGCTCGCGTCGGCGCCTGGCGAAGGCTCGCAGGCGAAGGCCACGCGCAACGGCAAGGCGAAGACACGCTGAGGATGATGCGCCGAGCATTCCTCTTTTCCGTCGCGTTCCATACCGCCGTGCTCGTGCTCGCGTACTTCGGGCTGCCGGCGACGCGCAGCGACGAGACGCTGCTGAGCGAGACGGCGCTCAGCGTCGAGCTCGTCGACGTCGCCGAGAAGAGCAACGTCCCGCCGGCGCGCCAGCAGAAGAAGGTCGAGCCGGAGGAGAAGCCGAAGCCTGAGGAGCAGGCGCGCACGCCGCAGCCGGCGGAGAAGGAGCGCCCGGCACCGGCGCCGGCGACACCGCCTCCGCCAGCGGCGAAGCCCGAACCGGAGAAACCCGTGGTCAAGGCGCCGCCGCCCAAGGCCGAGCCGGAACCAGCGCCGAAGCCCGAGCCGGCGCCGGCGGAGGTGGCAAGCTTCAAGCCCAAGGAGAAGGCGCCGGCGCCCGAGCCGGAAAAGCCCGCGGCCAAGCCCGAGCTTAAGGAGCAGCGCAAGCCGGAACCCAAGGCCGAGGCGAAGCCGGCGCAGCCGGAGCGTCCCGTGCCGAAAGAGCCGGAGCGTCCCGCGCCGAGAGAGGAAGACGCGGAGCTGGATTTCGCCTCCGTCTTGCGCTCGGTCGAGACGGCGAAGCAGAAGGCGCCGGCAGGGGAGCCGAAGAAGGGCGAGACTTCGACCGCCGCCGGCGCCTCGACGTCCACGGCCATGAGCACGAACTACGACCCGGGTCTGCCCGTGACCATGAGCGAGATCGACATGGTCCGCCGGCAGATCGAGCAGTGCTGGAACCTGCCGGCCGGCGCCCGCGAGGCCCCGGACATGCGGGTCAGCATCGTCGTCGACATGAACGCGGACGGCACGCCGCGGGGCGCGGTGGTCGAAGACCAGGGCCGGATGCAGGCCAGCCCGTCCTATCGAGTCGCCGCCGAGAGCGCCTTGCGCGCCGTGTTGAACCCGCGCTGCCATCCGTTCAAATTGCCGCGCGAGAAATATGAGAGATGGAAACGCATGACACTCGTCTTCGACCCCAAGGAGATGCTCGGCTCATGAGGATGATGAGCCGACTGCGTCTTCCCGTGCCGGCTGTGCTGGCAGCGGTCGCCACGCTGATCCTGGTGCTCGCCGCAAGGCCGGCGGCGGCGGAGCTGCGGATCGACATCACCCGCGGCGTCGTCGAGCCGCTGCCGATCGCCATCGCCAGTTTCCAGGGAGAGGGCGCCGGCGCCGACGACGTCGGGCGGAACATCGCCAAGGTGATTTCGGCCGACCTGGAGCGTTCGGGGCTGTTCACCCCGATCGACCCCAAGGTCTTCATTCAGGCGCAGCCATCGGTGGACGCGCAGCCGCGATTCGGCGACTGGCGCATCATCAACGCGCAGGCTCTGCTCTACGGCCGGACCAAGGTCCTCGACGACGGCCGGCTGCGGGTCGAGTTCCGCCTGTGGGACGTGTTCTCGGAGCGGCAGATGGCAGGGCTGGCCTACTTCACCGCGCCGGAGAACTGGCGGCGGATCGCCCACATCATCGCCGATGCCGTCTACAAGCGGATCACCGGCGAGGACGGCTACTTCGACACCCGCATTGTCTACGTCGCCGAGTTCGGGCCGCTCGCCCGCCGGGTCAAACGCCTGGCGATCATGGACCAGGACGGCGCCAACCACCGCTTCATCAGCGACGGCAGCGCCCTGGTGCTGACCCCGCGGTTCTCGCCGACGCTGCAGGAAATCGCCTATCTCTCGTATTCGGGCGGCGCGCCCTCGGTCTACATCCGCAATATCGACACCCAGCGGGAGGAGCGCGTCGGCGACTTCCCCGGAATGACGTTCGCCCCGCGCTTCTCGCCGGAGGGCGAGAAGCTGGTCATGAGCATGGCCAAGGACGGCAACTCCGAGATCTACACCATCGACCTGCGCACCCGCCTGACCAAGCGGCTGACCAACAGCTCGGCCATCGACACCTCGCCCAGCTATTCGCCCGACAGCAAGCAGATCGTCTTCAACTCTGACCGCGGTGGCACCCAGCAGCTCTACGTCATGGACGCCGACGGCACCAATGTCCGGCGGATCAGTCACGGCCAGGGGCGGTACTTCACGCCGGTCTGGTCGCCGCGCGGCGACCTGATCGCCTTCACCCGGATCAACGGCGGCCGCTTCTCCATCGGGGTGATGCGGCCGGACGGCTCCGGCGAGCGGATCCTCGTCGAGAATTTCCACGTCGAGGGGCCGACCTGGGCGCCAAACGGCCGTGTGCTGATGTACTTCCGCAAGGATCCGGCCGCGAGCGATGGCTCCGGCGGCCGGTCGCGGCTCTATTCCATAGACTTGACCGGCTACAACGAACGCGAGATCGTGACCCCGCTGGATGCATCCGATCCGGCGTGGTCACCCTTGCATCCGTGAAGGCCCAAGAATACCGTCCTGCCCGTTGGGAGACACCGGATTGCACTTTCTGCACTCTTCCTGCGGCCGATCAACGGCCCGGCGATCTGGTTGCGGCGACGCTCGATGTTCTCATCCTTGGAGGAAGCAGATGTTGCATATGCGGATGATCGCGGTCGCGGCCATGCTGGCGCTGACCGCTGCCTGCTCGACCCCGTCCGACGAATCGACCGATGCCGGCACCATGGGCGGCGCCGGGTCGGGGAGCGGTGTCTCCGGCGCCGGCGCTGGCGGCGATATCGTCGAAGGCGAGCTGTCGCCGGTCGTTGCCGAGCAGAAGCTAGTGGAAATCGGCGATCGGGTGTTCTTCGGCCTGGACCAGAACGACCTTTCGCCCGAGGCCCGGGCGACGCTGGACCAGCAGGCCGCCTTTCTGAACCAGCAGTCGGCTCTGGCCATCGTCATCGAGGGGCACGCAGACGAACGCGGCACCCGCGAGCACAACCTCGCCCTGGGCGATCGCCGCGCGAACTCGGTGCGCGACTACTTGATCGCCCTCGGCGTCTCGCCGGACCGCATCCGCACGGTGTCCTACGGCGAGGAGCGGCCGGCGGTGGTCGGCTCCAACGAGTCCGCGTGGGCACAGAACCGGCGCGCGGTCACCGTCATCGTCGGCAGCGAGGCCGGAAGCTGACGGCCTCCTGCGAGGAAAAGGTGAGAAGCTTGCGCACGCGCCACGCGCTGGCGTCCGGACTTCTGGCGGCCGGGATCATCCTGGCCGCCTCCGTTCCGGCCACCGCGCAAAGCCGCGACGTTACCACCCTGATGAACCGGGTTCAGCAACTCGAGCAGCAGGTTCGCGCGCTGGAGGGCCGAGCCGGCGGTGGCGGGGGCGGGCCGGCGGTGGCGCGGCTGGAGGTGCGCCAGTCGCAGCAGGAGGAGGACCAGCGCGCGCTCACCGGTCGGGTCGAGGAACTCGGCTACCAGGTCAGCCGGCTGAGCGAGCGGGTCGACAAGCTCGTGGCGGACATGGAGTACCGGCTGGCTCAGGGCGTCCCGCCGGCCACAGGAAGCCAGCCCGAATCGCCTCCACTGATGCCGCCTCCCGGACCGGCGGCGGCGCCCGCACCCGAGGCTGCACCCGCGCCTAGCCCAGCGCCAAATCCGACGCCCAACGAGGTCTATCCCGAGCGCCAGCCGCGGCCACTGGGCACGATGCCGGCGGGCGAGGCCAGCGCTCCTTCCGGCGCGCCATCCGGCGGCAGCGCGGCGAACGGCGGCGCTGCCCCAGCTTCGGTGGGAACGCCGCGAGAGCAGTACGCCCGGGCCTACGATCTCCTCCGCCAGGGCAAGTACGACCAGGCGGAGGGCGCGTTCTCGGCGTACCTCGCCCAGCATCCGCAGGACCCGCTGGCGGAGAACGCCCGCTACTGGCTGGGCGAGACCTTCTATGCCCGCGGCAATTACGCCCGCGCCGCCGAGGTCTTCGTCGAGGGCTACCAGGCGAGCAAGACCGGACCGAAGGCGCCGGACACCCTGCTCAAGCTCGGCATGTCGCTCACGTCCATGGGCAAGAAGAAGGAAGCCTGCGCCACCTACAAGGAGCTTGCCCGCGCATTTCCGCAGGCGCCGGCGGCGGTGAAGGAGAAGGCGGCGCAGGAAGGGCGGCGCGCCGGCTGTTCCTGAACCCGGCGGTCGCTGGGGATGATGACGTCTTGCCGCTGACGGACGGCGAGTTCGCGGCGGCGATGACGGCACTGGGCCCGTTCGAGGCGGCGCCCGCGCTCGCCGTGGCCGTCTCCGGCGGCCCCGACAGCATGGCGCTCTGCCTCCTCGCCGACACCTGGGCGCGCGCGAGGGGCGGGGGCGTCCTCGCCCTGATCGTCGACCACGGCCTCCGGCCAGGCTCTGCGGGGGAGACGCGGCGAGCCGCGGCCTGGCTCTTCGGCCGCGGCATCGCCAGCGAGATCCTGCCCTGGAGCGGAGACAAGCCCGCCACGGCAATCCACGCGCGGGCGAGGCGGGCGCGCTACCGCCTTCTTGCCGACCGTTGCCGCGAGCGGGGCCTTCTGCATCTCCTCGTCGGCCACCAGCTCGAGGACCAGGCCGAGACGCTGCTGCTTCGCCAGGCCGCGGGCAGTGGCCTTGCGGGCCTCGCCGGCATGAGCGCGCTGGTCGAGACCGGCGCCGTCAGGGTGCTGCGGCCGCTGCTCGATGTGCGCAAGCGGCGGCTTCGTGCCTACCTGGCGGGCCGTGGCCAGGCGTGGATCGAGGATCCGTCGAACACCGACCCGCGCTTCGCCCGGGCGCAGGTCCGCGAGGCGCTGCCGAGCCTCGCCGAAACGCCCGACGCGCTGAGCGAGACGGCGGCGCGTTACCGGGGCTTGCGCCAGCTTGGCGACGACGCGGTCGCCGCCCTGCTGGCCCGCCACTGCCGACTTCATCCGCTGGGCTTCGTCAGGCTGGATGCGGCGATGGTTGGCGCAGCCGACGAGGCAAGCGTCGATGCGGCGCTCGGCCGGGTGGCGGCGACAGTGGGCGGCACCGCCTTTCCGCCGGCCGCGCGCAAGCTCTTGCGTCTCCGCCGGCATCTGCTGAGCGAGGCGCCAGCGGCCATCTCGCTCGGCCGCTGCATCTGGCAAGCTTCGCCCGGTTCGCGAGGGACGGGCGGTGAGGCTACCGTTTTCCAGGTTTTTCGCGAGAGCCGCGGGCTTCCGGCAGCGCTCCGGCTGGTCCCCGATAGGGAGGTCGAATGGGACGGCCGCTTCCTCGTCCGCGTCGGTTCCATCGCCGGAAGATGGGCCGGCGGCCTTCGGCTGGAGGCCCTGGGCGAGGCTGGATGGCCCGAGGCATTGCGCCTGAGCCCGTTGTTGCGCGACGCGGTTCCGCGACGGCCGGCCCTGAGCCTGCCGGTCCTTCGCGACGAGCGAGGACTGCTGGCCGTTCCCGTCCTCGGCCTCTACCGGGAGCCTGGGGCGGAAGCGATCGCGAGCGTTCGCTTCCGGCCGCGGCGGAGCCTCTCCGGGGCCGGCTATTACCTTGCTTGAACTTAAGTTACCATTATCTACACCGTTGAGGCTGAGGCGCGCTTCGCCCATCCTCCAACGGCACTTATCGGCTGCGCCGACGGACCGCCGACGGCCGTTACGCATCCCCAACAACCGCAAGCCGACACGGGTTCGCCAAGTGAACATGAGTCGAAATCTGGCGCTGTGGGTCATCGTAGCGCTCCTCGTCTTCGCGCTGTTCAACCTGTTTCAGGGCGCGGCGCCGCAGCAGACGCGGCAGCAACTGGCCTACTCGGAGTTCGTGCAACAGGTCGAGGCCGGCGAGGTTCGCGAGGTCACGATCAAGGGCCGGCAGATCACCGGGCTTTACCGCGACGGCCGGCCGCTGGCGACCTTCGCTCCCGACGATCCGGAGCTGATCACCACCCTCCAGGACAAAGGCGTGCGCATCAACGCTCAGCCCGCGGAGGAGGGCGCGCCGACGCTGTGGAGCGTGCTCATCTCCTGGTTCCCGATGCTGCTCTTGATCGGCGTCTGGATCTTCTTCATGCGGCAGATGCAGTCGGGCGGCGGCAAGGCCATGGGCTTCGGCAAGTCGCGGGCGCGCCTGCTTACCGAGAAGACGGGCCGCGTCACGTTTGGCGACGTCGCCGGCATCGAGGAGGCGAAGCAGGAGCTGGAGGAGGTTGTCGAGTTCCTCAAGGACCCGCAGAAGTTCCAGCGCCTCGGCGGCAAGATCCCGAAGGGCTGCCTGCTGGTCGGCCCGCCCGGCACCGGCAAGACGCTGCTCGCTCGAGCCATCGCCGGCGAGGCAAACGTGCCGTTCTTCACCATCTCCGGCTCCGACTTCGTCGAGATGTTCGTGGGCGTCGGCGCCTCGCGGGTGCGCGACATGTTCGAGCAGGGCAAGAAGAACGCGCCCTGCATCATCTTCATCGACGAGATCGACGCCGTCGGCCGGCATCGCGGCGCCGGCCTGGGCGGCGGTAACGACGAGCGCGAGCAGACCCTGAACCAGCTGCTGGTCGAGATGGACGGCTTTGAGTCCAACGACGGCGTGATCCTCATCGCTGCCACCAACCGCCCCGACGTCCTCGATCCGGCTCTGCTGCGGCCCGGCCGGTTCGACCGGCAGGTGGTGGTGCCCAACCCCGACATCGTCGGCCGCGAGCAGATCCTGAAGGTGCACATGCGTAAGGTGCAGGTGGCGCCTGACGTCGAGCCGCGGGTGATTGCGCGGGGCACGCCCGGTTTCTCCGGCGCCGATCTGGCCAACCTGGTGAACGAGGCGGCGCTGCTGGCCGCCCGCGCCGGCAAGCGGCTGGTGACGATGTTCGACTTCGAGGCGGCGAAGGACAAGGTGCTCATGGGCGTTGAGCGCCGCTCGATGGTCATGACCGACGAGGAGAAGCGGCTTACGGCCTACCACGAGGCCGGGCACGCGTTGGTCGGGCTGGCCGTGCCCCGCCACGACCCGCTGCACAAGGTCACGATCATTCCGCGCGGCCGGGCTCTGGGCGTCACCATGTCGCTGCCGGAGCGCGATCGGCACAGCTACTCTCGGGTCGAGCTGGAGTCGCGACTTGCGGTGCTGTTCGGCGGCCGGATGGCCGAGGAGATCGTGTTCGGCCTGGACAACGTCACGACGGGGGCCGGCAACGACATCCTCCAGGCCACGGGAATGGCGCGGCGCATGGTCACCGAGTTCGGCTTCAGCGACAAGCTTGGGCCGCTGCGCTACTCCGACAACCAGGAGGAAATCTTCCTCGGCCATTCGGTGACGCAGCAGAAGAACGTCGCCGATGCGACGGCGCGGCTGATCGACGAGGAGGTCCGCCGGCTCATCGACGAGGCCGAAGCGACGGCGCGGGAGATCCTGCTTTCACGCCGCGACGACCTGAACCGGCTGGCGATGGCCTTGCTCGAGTACGAGACGTTGAGCGGCCATGAGGTCGACGCGGTGCTGCGCGGAGAGGCGATCAGCCGGCCGGAGCCTGGCGAGGAGACCCGCGAGAGCGGGCGCCGGTCGTCGGTGCCGAGCGCAGGCAAGGGCGCCAAGGAGCGGCCGGCGCCGGGCGGGCTGGAGGCCGAACCGCAAGCGGGCGCCTGAGCCGGCGGGCGAAGGCGGTGGTGCCTGCGGGAGCTGGGCGCGGAGGCGCTAGCGGCGACGGCGGCGTTCGCTTCGCCGGCGTCAGCCTCGATCGGCCGCGGGTCATGGGCGTGGTCAACGTCACCCCCGACAGCTTCTCCGATGGCGGCGAGGCCTTCGCCGCGGAGGCGGCGATCTCCCGCGGCTTGGCCATGGCACGCGCCGGCGCGGACTTCGTCGACGTTGGCGGCGAGTCGACCCGGCCCGGCGCCGATCCGGTGACCGTCGAGGAGGAGCTCAGGCGCGTCGTGCCGGTGGTTTCGGCGCTGGCGGCCGAGGGGGTACGGGTTTCCATCGACACGCGCAGGCCTAAGGTGATGGCTGCAGCCCTGGACGCGGGCGCGGCGGTCGTCAACGATATCACCGCCTTGACCGGCGACGCCCGCTCGCTGCCGCTGGTCGCGGAGCGGGAAGTGGCCGTCGTCTTGATGCATATGCAGGGCGAGCCGCGGACGATGCAGCTCGACCCCCGCTACGAGGACGCGGCGCGCGACATCTGTTCCTGGCTATCCGCCCGGCTGGATGCGTGTCTCGCCGCCGGTATCCCGCGAGAGCGCGTTGCAGTCGACCCCGGCATCGGCTTCGGCAAGACGCTGGAGCACAACCTGCGCGTTCTGTCGCATCTCGCCCTGTATCGTCCGCTCTGCTGCGCCCTCCTCATAGGGGTGTCGCGAAAAAGCTTCATCGCCCGGCTGGACCGCATGGCCTCCGTCGAGGACCGGCTTGGGGGATCCCTCGCCGCGGGACTTGCCGCCGTCGCCCAGGGGGCGCACATCCTGCGCGTGCATGACGTTGAAGCCACAGTCCAGGCCTTGAATGTCTGGTGCGCTATATCCGCCGCGGGAAGCGGCCTCAGCAACCTAGAGTTCGGTGCCGGCGGCGTGTAGACTGAGGCCGTTGCGGGGTCGCAGATTTACAGGGGCGTTGATGAGCAACCGACTTTTTGGAACGGACGGGATCCGCGGGACCGCCAACCGCGATCCCATGACCGCGGAAGTTGCATTAAAGGTCGGGCTGGCCGTCGGTGCGCATTTCCGCCGTGGCCGCCACCGCAACCGCGTCCTCATCGGCAAGGACACCCGCCTGTCCGGTTACATGCTGGAATCCGCCCTGACCGCCGGCTTCACCTCGATGGGGATGGACGTGATCCTGGTCGGGCCGATGCCGACACCGGCCGTCGCCAACCTGACCCGCTCGATGCGCTGCGACGTCGGCGTGATGCTATCTGCGTCGCACAACCCGTTTGAGGACAACGGCATCAAGCTGTTCGGCCCGGACGGGTTCAAGTTGTCCGACAGCGTGGAGCAGGAGATCGAGGCCAGGCTCAACAACGGCGCCGACGGCCAGCTGGCGCAACCCTGGGAGCTCGGCAAGGTCAAGTGGCTCACCGACGTGCAGGGCCGCTACACCGAGTTCGTCAAGCACACGTTCCCCAAAGGCGTCGTTCTGCAGGGCCTGCGCATCGTCGTCGATTGCGCCAACGGCGCCTGCTACAAGGTGGCGCCCGAGGTTCTCTACGAGCTCGGCGCGGACGTGATCTCCATCGGGATCGAGCCCGACGGCTTCAACATCAACCGTCGCTGCGGCTCCACCTCACCGGACGCACTCTGCCGCTCGGTCACCGAGTACCGCGCCGACCTCGGCATCGCGCTTGATGGCGACGGTGACCGCGTGGTCATTGCCGATGAGACCGGCTCGCTGGTCGACGGCGACCAGGTGATGGCGCTGATCGGCAATCATTGGAGGAAGTCAGGGCAGTTGCGCGGCGGCGGCCTGGTCGCGACGGTGATGTCGAACATGGGCCTAGAGCGGTATCTCGAGGGCATCGGCCTCAGTCTCGAGCGCACCCGGGTCGGCGACCGCTACGTCGTCGAGACCATGCGCGAGCGCGGCTACAACGTCGGCGGCGAGCAGTCCGGGCACATCATCCTCAGCGACTACACCACGACCGGCGACGGGCTGATCGCGGCGCTGCAGGTGCTCTCGGTGCTGGTCGAGTCGCAGGGGCGGGCCAGCGAGGTCTGCCAGCTCTTCCAGCCCATGCCGCAATTGCTGCGCAACGTCCGCTGTCAACGGCGGCAAGCCGCTGGAAGCCGACACGGTCAAGGAGACCATCGCCGCGAACCAGCGGCGGCTCGGCAACAGCGGCCGGCTGCTGATCCGCAAGTCCGGCACCGAGCCGTTGATCCGGGTCATGGCCGAGTGCGACGACGAGACCCTGCTGAACTCGGTGGTCGACGACATCTGCGGCGTCATCCAGGCAGCGGCGGCGACCTGAACTGCGGCAAGCGGTGCCGAGGATGGTTTCGGCTACGGCGTCGGGCCGCGTCCTGATCGTCGCCGGCTCCGACTCCGGCGGCGGCGCCGGGATCCAGGCCGACATCAAGACGGTGACCGCGCTCGGCGGCTATGCCGCAACCGCCATCTCTGCGCTGACGGCGCAGAACACCCAGGGCGTGTTCGCCATCCACGACGTGCCGGCGGACTTCGTCGCCCTGCAGATGCGGGTCGTGCTCGACGACATCGGCGCCGACTGCATCAAGATCGGCATGCTCCATCGTCCTGACGTCATCGCCGCCGTCTGCGAAGTGCTGCGGACGAGCGCTCGGCGCGTGCCGGTGGTCGTCGATCCGGTGATGATCGCGAAGGGCGGCGACCCGTTGCTCACGTCCGATGGCGTCGCCGCGATCAAGGCGGAGCTGATCCCGCTGGCCGGCGTGCTGACGCCGAACCTGCCCGAGGCAGCGGCGCTCTGCGGCGGTGGCGCCGAGCAGGACCCCGCGGATCTCGCCCGGCGGTTGCTGGCGCTCGGGCCTGGCGCCGTGCTGGTGAAGGGCGGGCACGGCGAGGGCGCCCGGCTCGTCGACCTGCTCGCCTGCCGCGACGGGACGCTCGTGCGTTTCGAAAGCGACAGGATCGACACGCCGCACACCCACGGCACCGGCTGCACTCTTGCCTCGGCCATCGCGACCGGGTTGGCGCAGGGACTGGAGGTGGTGGCCGCGGTCGAACGCGCCCGCGCCTACGTTCTCGAAGCGATCCGTACCGCGCCGGGCCTCGGCCACGGCCACGGCCCGCTCAACCACGGCCACACCGTCCGCGACTTTCCGGGAACGGCCTGAAGGGCTTTAGGCACGGCTGAGGCGAAACCCTCACCCGACCCTCTCCCTGAGGGAGGCGCGCGCAGCGCCGCGGGTGAGGGCTCTACCCAGTGCTCGCGGCAATGACCGATCCCTCGGCGACGAGGGCCAGGATCGCCATTGCGTGCTCGCGATGCAGCCGGGCGCTGACCAGCCGGCGGAAGCGGCTCGGGCCAAGGGCGCCGTGCTGGCGGCGCAGGTTTGCCGCGTCCGTCCGATCCGGAGCGGCGCCGTCGGCAAGCCGGGCGGCCGTGCTCTTCAGGGTGTAGTCGAGGCCGCGTTCGGCCTCGCCCATCTGCGTGTACAAGGCGCCGATGGCGCTCGCCGCGGAGACGGCCTGATCGTCGAGCGCGGTCTTGTCGGCAAGAGCCAGGGCGCTCTTGAAGCAGGTCAGCGCCGTCGCCCGGTCGCCGCCGCGTTCCGCCAGCCGCCCGAGCCGCTGCAGGCAGCGGACGGCTTCGGTCGCGGCGCCGGACGGCTCGGCGATGGCGCGGCCCGTCTCGTAAAGCTGGGTCGCGGTTTCCTCATCGCCACGCGCCTCGGCGACCAGCGCGAGCTGGTAGTAGGAGCGGGCGACCCCGGCGGCATCGCCCTGCAACTCGGACAACTCCAGGCTCACGCCATAGCAGGTCAAGGCGTCGTCGAACCCGCCTTGCAGGCAGAAGACGTTGCCGAGCTGATGCGAGCTGCGCGCCACCGCGACGGCGTCCTTGGCCAGCGTGCTCACCTCGATGGAGCGGCAGTACCAGGCCGTGGCCCCGGAATAATCGCCGGTCTTCTGCGCCACCATGCCGAGCTGGTGGCACGCCCGGGCGATCCCGGTCATGTCGCCGGCTTCCTGGAGCAGCGTCAGGCAGCGCCGGTAGCGCTCGGCGGCGGCGGCGTAGTCGCCGCGGATGTAGGCGATGTTGCCGAGGTGGTAGCGGCAGTCGGCGAGCCCCCGCCGGTCGCCGAGGATCTCGAAGCTGCGCAGAAAAGCTTGCAGCAGCGCGTCGTCGCGATCCAGGCTGTCGTTGCCGCGGCCCTGGCGGCAGACCTTGCGGCCGAGGCTCCAGACCAGATCCTGCAAGCTCTTAGTCAAAGCTTCGTCGGCGCCTGGCGACGCGATCGACCTCTCGCTCGACACGCGCAAATGTCTTCCCGAACTGCCCTGGATCCTGGGCCGCATCTAGGGCAGGTTACGCCGGAAAAGCAAGAATAGCTTGCAATCCGCTTTTGCCGCAGGAAGGTAGCGCCGCGATCGTCGGCGCCTAGGACGATGAGGCTGCCGTCATTCCAACTCGACAGGCCCCCAGGCGGAGGCCGATCGGCTGCGGCACCCCGTTGGAGGCTGATGAAGTCAATTCTTTGGTCGCAGCGGACAACGCAGACATGGTGGAAGCAAGGAACTCGGCAAGGGGCTCGTTGCCAAGATCAAGCGTGACTTGGGCCTGAGGTAGGGCAGGAGCGATGATCTACCCGGCGAGGCTGGTGCCAGACAGCAATGCTACGATGCTGGCGAGGTTTCCGGACTTTCCGGAAGCGGCGACGCTTGGTGCGGATGACGAGGACGCGCTGTTGCGTGCACAAGACGCCTTGCTGAGCGTCATTGCCGCACGTATCGATGATGCGATCAGCTCCTCGATCCGGTTCATGCGTCACAGCTCTACGATCTCGAAAGCGCCCTTCGTGTAATGGGCAGGCGCCTCGCCGTGGCCGTGAGGTGAGCGCGGGCCGGCTGGATCTGGAGCGCGAGGCAGCGGCTTCCCTTTCGCCAAAGCGATGACGGCCTCGCCTGGAACCCGCTTTTCGGCGTAAGAGGGGTGCGCTGCGGATGTTCGCAAAGACGCGCCGGGCCACGTTAGGAGCGGGGCGGCCCGGCCACTCGGGTTAGGGGCAGGTGAGCATGAAGATCGATCTGAGCGGCAAGTCCGCCGTCGTCAGCGGGTCGACGGCCGGCATCGGCTACGCGATCGCCAAGGGGCTGGCAGAGGCCGGCGCCGCCGTGGTCGTCAACGGCAGGACCGAGGAGCGCACGCGCGAGGCCGGCGCCCGGCTGACGACCGAGGTGCCAGGCGCGCACGTCACCTGCATCCCCGGGGACCTGTCGCAGCCCGGCGGTCTCACCCGGTTCATGGATGAGGTGCCCGACACCGACATCCTGGTCAACAACGTCGGGATCTTCGAGGCCAAGCCCTTCCTGGAGATCCCGGACGAGGACTGGGAGCGGTTCTTCCAGGTCAACGTGATGAGCGGCGTCCGCCTGACCCGGCACTACCTGCCCGGAATGGTGCTGCGCGGCTGGGGCCGCATCGTCTTCATCTCCAGCGAGTCCGGAGTGCAGATCCCAGCGGAGATGGTCCACTACGGCATGACCAAGACGGCGCAACTGGCGGTGTCGCGCGGCATCGCCGAGAGCATCGCCGGGACCGGGGTCACGGTGAATGCCGTTCTTCCCGGGCCGACCCGCTCCGAGGGCGTCGAAGGCTTCCTCGCCGCCATGGCCGCCTCGCAGGGTCGCTCGCGCGAACAGTTTGAGGCCGACTTCGTCAAGACCCAGCGGCCATCCTCGCTGATCCGGCGCATCGCCGAGGTGGAGGAGGTCGCGAACATGGTCGTCTACGTCTGCTCCGAGCAGGCGTCGGCGACGACCGGCGCGGCGCTGAGGGTGGACGGCGGCATCGTTCGCTCCATCGTCTGATCCGGATGTCCGAGCCGGAGATCAGCCGCGGCGTTTTCGCCATCGACGGCGACCGGTTGGAGTGGCGGCGGATCCGGCCCGCGGACAGGCGGCACGATCCCAACCGGCCGACGCTGGTCCTGCTCCACGAGGGGCTCGGCTGCTGCGCACTGTGGCGGACCTTCCCCTCCGCCCTCGTTCGCCGCACCGGCCTGGCCGCCTTCGCCTATAGCCGCGCCGGCTATGGCCGATCCTCGCCGGGGCGGCGGCCTTTGCCGATCGACTACCACCGGATCGAGGCGCTCGATGTGCTGCCCAAGGTGCTGGCAGCGGCCGGCATCTCCCGGTCGGTCCTCATCGGCCACAGCGATGGCGGAACCATCGCGCTGACCTACGCCAGCGCTGCGCCCTCGCCACTCGCCGTCGTGACCATGGCCGCGCACGTCTTCAACGAGGAGGTGACGCTGCAGGGCATCGAAGCCGCTCGCGAGGCCTTCACCGCCACCGACCTGCGCCAGCGCCTCAGCGTCTACCACGGCGACAACGTCGATCAGGCCTTCTGGGGCTGGTGCGATGCCTGGCTGAGCCCGCCCTTCCGGGATTGGAACGTCGAGGGCGTGCTGCCCGCCATCGCCTGTCCCGTGCTCGTCATCCAGGGCGAGGACGACCACTACGGCACGGCGGCGCAGGTGGAGGCCATCGCCGGGCAGGTATCGGGCCCGGCCGAGCGGCTGATCCTTTCCCACTGCGGCCACGCGCCGCACCTGGAGCAGCCCGAGAAAACGTGCGCCGCCATTGCGGACTTCCTCGAGGCGCACGACATCTCGTAGCGTCTGCAATGCAAGATCTTGCTAATATACCAGGGCGGCCAGGACTCCTGCGGCGCCCTGCCCAGGCCAGAGCCTGGAGACCGGTTTGAGCCGCAGGCTCGCCATCGTGCTCACGCTTCTTCTCGCCGTGGCCGCCGCGGCGACGGCCGGCTACGTCCACTTCGCGGTTCCTCGCGTCTCGGTCACGAGCCCCGTGCGCGGTCAGGCCGTCGAGGCCATCTACGCCACCGGCGTCGTCGAGCCGGTCGTCTGGGCCAAGGTCACGCCGATGATCCGCGGCCGCATCATGGAGCTGTGCAAATGCGAGGGCGCGCCGATCGCCCAGGGCGAGGTGCTGGCTCGCCTGGACGATGCCGAGGAACGGGCGCGGGTGGAGGAGTTGCAGGCTCGGGCGGAGTTCCTCGAAGGCGACATGCGCCGATACGCCCGGTTGCTGGAGGGCGCCCACGTTAGCGCCCAGACCTACCAGCGCGCCGCCAGCGCCTACGCCGAGATCCGGGCGTTGATCGCGGCCGAACGCTCACGGCTGAACGATTTCACCATTCGTGCGCCCATCGCCGGCCAGGTCCTGCGCCGGGACGGCGAGGTGGGGGAGATTGTCGACAGCGACGACGTCCTGTTCTGGGTCGGCGAGCCCAGGCCGCTGTGGATCATCGCCGAGGTGGACGAGGAGGACATTGCCCGCGTCCGCGTCGGCCAGCGGGCGTTGATCAAGGCGGACGCCTTTCTGGACCAGGTTCTCCAGGGCACGGTCGAAACCATCACCCCCAAGGGCGATCCCATCAACAAGAGCTTTCGTGTCCGCATCGCCCTGCCGGAGGACACGCCGCTGCTGATCGGCATGACCGCCGAGATCAACATTGTCGTCGCCACCATCGAGGACGCCCTGCTGGTTCCGGCGGATGCGCTGAGCGGCGGCCGGGTGTTCGTGGCGAGCGACGGGCGCGCCCGGGAGCGGCAGGTGCAGACGGGCATCGCGTCGCCGGCGACGGTGCAGATCACCGCCGGGCTCGGCGCCGACGAGCAGATCATCGTCGCGCCCCCGGCCGGCTTGCGGGATGGTCAGCGTGTTCGCACGCGGCCGGCGTCCTGAGCAGGGGAGGCCGGGCTCATGAGCTACCCCTTGCGGCTCATCGTCGGCATCGCCCTGACCCATATCCGCGGCCGCACCCGGCAGACGGCACTGTCGATCATCGGCGTCACCACCGGCGTCGGCTTCGCCATCGCCATGGCGGCGCTGATGGAGGGCTCGCAGAGCGACTTCATCACCCGCATCATCGACGCGACGCCCCACGTCCTCGTTAAGGACGAGTTCCGCAATCTGCCGCTCCAGCCGGTGCAGCGGCGGTTCGCCGAGGCAACCGTCGGCCTGCGCGGGGTGAAGCCCAAGGACGAGCTGCGCGGCATCCGCAACCCGGGGCCGAAGCTGGCGGCGCTGGACGCCATGCCGGGGCTCGCCGCGGCGCCGATCCTGCGCGGCCAGGTGGTCCTGCGCTACGGCGGCAAGGAGGTGGCGGCGTCGCTAATCGGGATCGAGCCCAAGCGCGAGCGCAAGGTGTCGCAGGTCGAAAGCGACATGATCGCTGGCACCTTCGACGGCCTCTTCGGCACCGCCAACGGCATCATCCTCGGCCACGGCCTGGCCAGGAAGCTCGCCGCCGAGATCGGCTCGACGCTGTCGGTCACCTCGCCGAACGGGGTAATGCTGAAGATGAAGGTCACCGGCCTGGTCGACAGCGGCATCGTCTCGCTCGACGACGGCACCAGCTACGCGCTGCTAAAAAAGGTGCAGGTGCTGCTCGAACGGCCGAACATCGTCAACGAGATCCGCGTGCGCCTCGCCGATGTGACCCAGGCCCGCGACATCGCCGGCCGCATCGAGACGCGCATCGGCTATCGCAGCGAGTCCTGGCAGGAGGCGAACCAGGGCGTGCTCGAGGTGTTCGCCATCCGCAACATCATCATCTACACGGTGGTGAGTGGCATCCTCATCGTCGCCGCCTTCGGCATCTTCAACATCGTCTCGACGATCACCTTCGAGAAGGCGCACGACATCGCCATCCTCAAGTCGCTGGGCTTTCGCGAGAGCGACATCCGCGCCGTGTTCCTGTTCGAGGGGCTGTTGATGGGCGGTGTCGGCACCGCGCTGGGTTGGGCGGTCGGTTACGGCTTGTGCCGGCTATTGGGCAGCATCCAGATCCAGGTGCGCGCCTTCAGCGAGGCGGCAACGCTGCCGGTCATTTACGAGCCGGCGCACTACCTGATCGCCGGCGCCGCGGCCATCTCCGCGGCCGCGATTGCCGGCTACCTGCCGGCGCGCCGGGCGGCGCGGCTGAACCCGGTCGACATCATCCGCGGTGCCGCTTGAGCGGCGAAGCGGCGCTCGCCATTGTCGCGGAAAGGGTTAGCCGGGTGCTCCAGGGGGCGGTGGCGACCACGCTGGTCGAGGCCGTCGATCTGCAAATCGGCACCGGGGAGTTCGTTGCCGTCACCGGCCCCTCAGGATCGGGCAAGTCGTCGCTGCTCTACCTTCTCGGCCTTCTCGACCGTCCCAGCAGCGGCCGCATCGTGCTCGAGGGCAAGGACACTGCCACCCTGGACCGCGACCAGGCGGCGGCCTTCCGCCTCGCCCGCCTCGGCTTCGTCTTCCAGTTCCACTTCCTGCTGCCGGAGTTCACCGTCACGGAGAACGTGCTCATCCCGCTGCGTCGCCTCGGCGGGCGCAGCCGCGCCGAGATGCATGACCGCACGGAAGCCATTCTCGCCAGCCTCGGCATCGCCAACCTCCGGCATCGCCGCCCGGACCAGCTCTCTGGCGGCGAACGCCAGCGCGCCGCGATCGCCCGGGCGCTGGCCAACGACCCACCGATCCTCTTGGCCGACGAGCCGACCGGCAACCTGGACAGTCGCAACGCCGACCTGGTCTTCGCCATCCTCGGCCGGCTCGCCCGCGACGATCGCCGCACCGTGGTCGCGGTCACCCACGATGTGGCTCTGGCCGCACGCGCCGACCGGCGGGTCGCCCTGATGGACGGCCGCATCGTCGATGACAGCGGCTCGCCGCCACCGTAATGCCGTTCTGCCGCGGTAGCCTCCCGGATGTCGTCGCGGTCAGGCGCCGACACTCGGCGAAAGCAAGCGGACAGTATGATGACAATCAGACCGATCCGGGATAGAGGTTCGCGCGGTTGCCGCCGGTCGGGGGCGGCGGCGGAGCAAATCCACCTAAAGGCGCATGAGCGTGGCATGAGCCGATGAGCGCCAGCTCCTTTGGCACACCTGGGGAATAACAGTGTGAAACCGCGTTTCTTCGGCCTGTTGCATCTTGATGACAAGGAAAAAACGGCAGTTAACGTGGTCACGAAGAGTTTCCACGAGCAGCGCACGCTGTATGTCAGGAACGCCGTCGCCTTGGCCAAGTCTCTTCGATTGCAGGGGATCGACTTTGCCCTTCTCACCAACGACGCGCCGGGTGTCGAAGAGTCCATGCCCGACAACAACGTCGAGCTGCCCGTGGTGGAGATCGAATGCCGGACGGACGTACCGAGGGGGACGAAGTTCTATTCCGCGCACTTCAAGATCGACGCCCTGCGCTTCATCGCAGATCAGGACGACGGATATGCCGTTCTTTGCGACTTGGACGCCCTATGCATAAACAGCTATCCGCTCGCATTTGAGAACATCGTCGAATCGAATATTCCAGTATGCTATGACATCTCCGAGCAGGTGATCCCGGTCTATGGGCATGAAACGATCATACGGGACCTGAAGACGATCCACGGATTGGACGGCGAAGGCAGGTGGATCGGTGGCGAGTTCATCGGCGGCCCGTCGAGCTTCTTCGCGGCCCTTCTGGAGAGGATCGACCAGGTCTACGGAAACTACGTCTCCAGCTTGAGCACGCTGCACCATGTTGGCGATGAGGCCCCGACCTCGGCGGCCGCTGAGCTGCTCAGACGCGACGGCGTCTACATCGCTGATGCCGGGACGATCGGCCTCATCGCCAGGTACTGGAACACGCACGTCCTGCATCCGCAAAAGCCGCTCCGCTCATATCTGCAGGACTGCTTCATTCTCCACCTGCCGGCCGACAAGAAGTTCCTGGCGGATCTGGGCTCGCGGGAGCAGTCGGCTTCGCCGGACTACAAGCAGCTCTATCTCAAGCATTGGAACTCGCCGGGCCAAGCCTCGGGCAGGCTGGCCCGCCGCTCGCTGTCCTGGCTGAGGGGGCTGACCTAAGGAGCGTGCTTCGGGGCTCGCGGCCGACCGCTAGCGGCCGGCGCAGCCCTGCCCGTAGAAGCGGTAGGCATTCTTGCCCGCAGCCTTAGCCCAGTACCGGGTAGCTTGGCGCTTAGGACGTCCTGGCGAGCTGGGCGTGGATGAAGGCGTCGACCTTGCCGAACTCCCGGATCATTCCGTCGAGCGTCAGGTTCGCCTCCACGTACTCTCGGATGGACGTGGCGAACGCCGCCTTCGGATCGGGATGCCTGCGCAGGAACTCCCGCAGCGCCTCGATCATCGCCTCGTCGGAGTAGGTGGGCACACGGCGGCCGGTGATGCCGTCGACCACGTAGGCGATCTCCGGGTGATGGTGTGGGCCTTCCGGCGTGCGGGCGAAAGCGACAACCGGGAGGCCATAGGCCAGCGCGTGGTTGACCGAAAGCCCGACGGCGCCGGAGAAGACGGCGACGTCCGCCGAGTGGTAATAGGCGGCGAGCTTGCTTTCGTCATACTCGGCGCCTGGCATGATGATCGACTTGCCGAGCTCAAGGCCGGCGGCGGCGCGAACCTTATCCGCGTCTGCGCCGTCGCCGATGATGGTCAGCGCCGCACCCGGGATGTGCGCCTTCAGCCCGAGGAACAGCCGTACCAGCCGCGGGATCTCCTTGTCCGGGGTCAGCCGGCCGACGGCGATGAGGTGCGGCCGCCCCGGCGCCTGCGCCGGTTCGACCTCTTGCCCAGCGATATGGAGCGAGCCGACGTCGATGGTGTTGGGCGCGACGAACAGCCGCTCGCGCGGGATGAATCGAGCGAGGAACTCCCGGCCTTCGTCGCTGTAGCACAGGTGCCCGTCGACGAGCCGCGATAGCACAACGCGGGGGGCCTGCGCCAGCTTCTGCTTCGCCGAGACGAGGCCGCGCTCCATGTTGAAGCCGTGGGACCAGAACATCACGATCGGCTTGCCGCGGGTTCGCCGGATCCACGGCAGCTCGTAGGTCGAGTTGATCCGCATGCCGAACTCGGAAATCACCGCCGTCGCCTTCGTCTCGTCGATGATTTGGCGGATCGGCACCTTGGCCTCGTAGGGGTTGTCCTTGTTGGGGAACTGGATGTCGAAGCGGCGGATGAAGTCGTAGTCCTCGTGCACGAGCTTCTTATACTCGGGCGCGGAGCGGGAGGTGGCGACGATCCAGCCGAAGTCACGGTACAGGCGTTCGAAGATCGGCAGGCGATAGTGAGGAACGACCCGCTGGAAAACGACCGTTTGCGACATAACTGCTCCGTTTCTATGGGAACCCGATGCCGGATCGTGTGGCCATGGGGTGGATTATACCCGTTGGGGGCGCAGTGTCCTCACCGGGAGCCGGGAGTCCCTGGCGTCGATCGGCCGGAAGTGCGTAAGAAAACGCCCCGCGGTCAAGCGCTTTTTCCCGTGCCGTGGGGGCTTCATCCGAGCGCCATCGAAGCTTCATCGTGCACGGGCGCTGGGGCCGTCGCTGGTCGCGCGGCCGGCCCCCCCATATTGAGCCCAGGATGATGGACGCGAACGGGTACTGGCTGTCGCAGAGCGCTCGCGTCGCCTGGTACCTGAGCCAGTACCTGGTGTCGACGCGGGTCGGGGGCAGGCGGCGAAGGGCCGACGCGAAGCCGCAGCGGCAGCAGCCAGCCAAGCCTGAGCCGAAGTTGCCGACGATGCGCGATCTGCTCGTCGGTCTCGCCGGGCTGCTCCGCCGCGACCGAGCGAACATCGCCGCCGGCATCTATAAGATGCCGCACGATGCCCTGCCGGACCTGCGCCGCTGGATTGGCGACGCGGCGCTGTATTTCGAGGACCTACCGGCGGTCAGTTCAAGGCGCGCGCGCGGCGGCTTCGATGAGATTGCCGTGGATCACGAGCGGCTGCCGGCCTACTACCGCCGCAACTTCCATTACCAGACGGACGGATATCTCAGCGCACGCTCGGCCGCGCTCTACGATCATCAGGTGGAGGTGCTGTTTCTCGGCGGCGCGGCGGCCATGCGCCGGCAGGCGCTGGTGCCCATCGCAGCCTACATCCGCAGGCGGCGAGACCGGCAATTGCGGCTGCTCGACGTCGGCACCGGCACGGGCGACTTCCTCACCTTCGTCACGGACAACTGGCCTGAGCTCGCGGTGACCGGGGTGGACCTCAGCCGGTATTACCTCGCCGAGGCGGCGGGGCGACTGAAGCGATGGGGCGGTGTCGAATTCGTGAACGCCCCTGCCGAGGCCCTGCCGCTGGCCGACGCCTCGATGGACGTCGCCACCTGCATCTATCTGCTCCACGAGGTCCCGGACACGGAACGTGCGAAGATCGCGGCCGAGCTTGGGCGCGTGCTCAGGCCCGGCGGCCGGCTGATCGTCGTCGAACTCGTTGCAGTACGGCGACGTGCCGGCCTACGACGTGCTGCTGGAGCGGTTCCCGGCCTCGTTCCACGAGCCCTACTATGAAGGCTACGCCCGCGCCGATCTCGACGCGCTGTTTGGCTCCGTCGGGCTCAGCCGGACGGCGGGCGCGGTGGCGTTCTTCTCCAAGATCCTGGTGTACGACCACCCGCGCCGCGCCTGAGGCGCGTACACCATGCTCGACCGCTCATGGCTCGGCCACAGCATGTTCGCCAAAAGTTCGCCACCGCTTTGCCATAGTCGCTGACAATGGTATAACGCCAGCGGGAGGCCGGTGGGGAAGCGCTCCACCGGGACCGTTGTTGTGGCACAGTTGCCTGAGCTGGCGGCACGACTAGCCGTGGTGGCAGCTGGGCGGCATGAAACGACTGTAGGCGCTGCCGGTGCGGCATCGCTGGATAGCGCGCGAGCGAAATGCGATTATATGCCGAATGCAAACGCGACCGTGGGGCACGTTCTGACGGTTTTTGCGGGTGTCGCCGATGTCGTCTGAGTATTTCGGGCTGATCATGGATCCCTTCGAGAGCGGCCCAGACCCTCGCTTTCTCTACATGGACGCGGCGCGGCGGAACGTGTTCGCGCAGCTCCTATCGGCGGTCTACGAGTGCAAGGGGCTCGTTCTCCTCGCCTGCCGGCGTGGCTTGGGGAAGAGTACGCTGGTGCGTCACCTGTCGGATCAGCTTGCCGCCCTGGATAGCGTGCTGATGCTCTATCCGGGCGGCGTGCTGAGCTGCCGGCCCGGGATGACGTTCGCCGATGTCCTCGCGGCCTGCCGTGGCCGGCTCGACCGGCGCAACAAGAACGCCAGCGACGAGGGGCGGCTGCCGGCGACGCTGGAGCAGGCGGTGGGCCACGGCCAGGCCGTGGTGCTGATCCTCGACGATGCGGACGCACTGGACGATGCGGCGCTGGCCCGCCTCGGCGGGCTCTGCGACGCGGACGTCGACGACCGGCGGCCGATGTCGGTGATCCTGGTGGGCACGGCCGAGCTGAGCGGTCGCCTTGAGAGGCTCACCGATCGCGCCGGCCGGACAGTACCGGCGGACCTGGCTCTCGATCTGGCGCCGTTGCGCGATCGCGATATCGACCGGATGGTCCGCCACCGGCTGATGGTCGCGGGGCTCAGCGACGGGGACTTGTTTTCTCCGGTGGCGCTGGCCGAGGTTGCCAGGCGGAGCCGGGGAGAGCCGTTGCGTATCGTTGCGCTTTGCGCCGGCGCGCTGGCGCTGGCCGAGCAGGAGCGAAAGCCGACGGTATCGCGCGAACTGGTGGAGCGCGCCGCTGACCGGTTTGGCGATCCCGATGAGGCGCCGCTGGCGCCTGCGGTGGCGGAGGCGACGTCGAGCCGGATCCGGTTGCGCGATGTTGGCGTTCCGGACGAGCCGCGGCGGCTGCGGGTGGCGGAAACGAACACGGACGCTGAGACGGGTGCTGAGGCGGGGGCTGAGGCTGATACGCGGGCTTGGGCGGAGGCGCGGGGCAGGCGTCCGGTTCGCCGACTGGACGATGTCGCCGAGGCCATTCGGGCCGCCGACCGGCGCTCGACCGGGGACGCCGACCCGCACATCCGCTTCACGCCGGCGCCGTCACGGCCCGTTGCCGAGCGCGAGCCACACGCATCGGCCGAAGAGCATACCCTGACGCCGGAGCCGCGGGGCATGGCGGATCAGGCGTACGCGCTTTACCCCGGGGTGCGCCCCAGCGAGACGCGACCGGCGCGGCGGCGCAGCGGCATTGGCGCGGTGCTCACGATCGGCTTGTTGCTGGCGCTGCTGGCCGCTGGCGGCGCCTATGCCGTGCGCGCGGGGCTGGTTGATGTCGGCAGCATCCCCAACGCCCTCCAGGCGGCGGTCGATCGGGTCGTTCATATGGTCGGGTCCCTGATCAAGTCGGATCCGAGTACCGACGAGAGCGTCGCAGGGATCAGCCCGGGCACTCCCGGCGGCACGGCTGGCGGGTTGGCGGGTGGCACAGCGGGTGGCGCGGCGGGGGGAGCCGGCTCCGCCGATCTCGGCTTCGGCCGCTTTGGCAGCGCCCCCGCGCCCGGGCGCGATGATGTCAGGCCTGCGGAGCACTACGATTTTGCGCCCCCGCCGCCACAATCTGGCCGCGAGCCCGGTGCGGCCGAGGCCCCGGGCGGTGGTTCCCAGCCGGGGGAAAGCGAAGCTGCGCCACCTGCCGCGGCTGCCGCGCCGTCGCAGCCCGGTGCATCTCCTGCCGAACGCCACGCCGCGCCGGCGCCGCCACCTAGCGGTGGCGCTCCTGCGGCAACGGCGGAGGCCGGCGCGGACGCCGGTAGCGCGCTGTCCTTCCTGCGACCGCCGGAGATGAAGCCTTCGCCGCCCCAGCCGCAGCCGCAGCTTCAACCGCAGCCGCAGGCTTCGCCCGCAGCGGCCTCGCGGCAGGTGCCGCCCCGCGGCGAAGAGCCGGCGCCGCCCCGGCCGGACGCCGGGCGGGCGCAGCCGCACGAGCCGCTCCTGGCCCGCGGGGATGAGTACCTCGGCAGCGGCGATCTCGATATGGCGCGCACCTTCTACCAGATGGCCTTCGAGCGGGGCAGCGCCGAAGCGGCGATCCGCATGGGCTGGACGTTCGATCCCCAGTACTTCCAGCGGATCGGGCTGCGCAGCGAGGCCAGCCCGCGCGAGGCGATCCTGTGGTACCAGGAGGCGCTCCGGCGGGGCTCGTCCCAGGCCTCGGGCCGCCTCAGCGATCTCGCCACCTGGCTCCAGAGCGCGGCGGCGTCCGGGGACCTCGAAGCGCAGCGGATCCTGCGGATGTGGCAGGGATAGAGGGCCGCGGGTGGCTCTTCGGCCTTGAGCGGTGGGTGCGGCGGCCAGGCAGTGGCGAACGGAGGTGCGTCCGCGCAAGTCGATCTCGTGCCAGCCGGCTCACGCCAGCCGACGATGGCGTAGCGGTTGCCCTTCCGCGCGCGTGGAAGTCGCCTATAATGCCGGCTAAACGATAAGCTTAAGGTGACGTCTTTGCCGGGGACGGTGCCCGTCCCCCGCTGAGGGCAGCGGGAGAATGAATCGGGCGCGTCCGATGCCGGCCGATCCGCCGCTGAGTTCCGAACGGGCTGCCGATATGAACGTGGTACCGCTACCCACCAATCTCCGTCCGTCGTCGCCCGTGCACGTCGCCATCATCATGGACGGCAACGGCCGGTGGGCGCGCGCGCGTGGGCTGCCGAGGACTGCCGGCCATCGCCGCGGCGCAGAGGCCGCGCGTGTCGCGGTGGAGACGGCGGGGCGGATGGGGATCCAGTATCTCACCCTGTTTGCGTTCTCCTCAGAGAACTGGAAGCGGCCGGAGGCGGAGATCTCCGACCTGATGGGTCTGCTGCGCCACTACCTGCGCAACGAGATCGACCAGTTCCACGAGAGCGGCGTGCGCCTGCGCGTCATCGGCGACCGCTCGCGGTTGTCTCCGGACATCGTCAGGCTGATCACCGCCGGCGAGGAGCGGACGGGCGGCAACGACAAGATGACGCTGATCATCGCCCTGAACTATGGCGGCCGGGCGGAAGTCGCCGCGGCGGCGCGCGAGCTGGCGCGGAAGGTCGCAGCCGGCGATCTTGCCTTGGAGCACATCGATGAGCGGCTCATCAGCGGCCATTTGGAGACCGCGGGCATCCCCGACCCCGATCTTTTGATCCGCACCAGCGGCGAGCAGCGGATCAGCAACTTCCTGATCTGGCAGCTGGCCTACACGGAGCTGGTGTTCCTCGACCTGCTCTGGCCCGACTTCACCCGCCAGGAGTTCGAGGCGGCCATTCGCGAGTACGAGAGCCGCAACCGCCGCTACGGCGCGCTACAGGATCCTGTCACGGTCTCTTAAGTGGAACCGGCGGCGGCTCTTCTCCGTTCGTAGGCTGGCTGCGGCTACACGTTGGCGCGTGGTGCTAGCGGCGGCGTAGAGGGGAGGAAGGGGATGAACCTGCGTGCGCTTGCGATCGTTCTGGCCGGCGGTAAGGGGACGCGGTTAGCGCCGCTGACCAGCGAGCGGGCAAAACCGGCAGTGTCTTTCGCCGGCAAGTACCGCATCGTCGACTTCGTTCTCAGCAACCTGGTCAACTCCGGCATCTACTCGATCTACGTGCTGGTCCAATTCAAGAGCCAGTCGCTGCTGCTGCACCTTAAGGACGGTTGGCAGTTCAGCAACATCCTCGGCAACCAGTTCATCATCCCGGTGCCGGCGCAGATGCGTTCGGCCGGCGAGACGTGGTACCGCGGCACCGCCGACGCCATCCATCAGAACATCAACCTGATCGAGCAGTCGAAGCCGGACATCGTCGTCGTCTTCGGCGCCGACCACGTCTACCGCATGAACGTCGCCGAGATGATCGAATACCACAGGCAGGTGACCGCGGACGTCACCGTCGCCACGATCCCGGCGGACCGCAAGTACGCGAAGGACTTCGGCGTCGTCGAGGCCATGGCCGACGGCCACATCGTCCGCTTCATCGAGAAGGACCCTGAGGCCCCGGGGTTGCCGGGCGATCCCGGACGGGTTCTGGCCTCGATGGGCAACTACGTGTTCTCGGCGGATGCGCTTTTGCGGATGGTCTACGAGGACGCGGCTGACAAGACCTCCAGTCACGACTTCGGCACCGACGTTCTCCCCCGGCGGGTCGGCAAGGACCGGATCTTCGCCTACGATTTTGCCAACAACCGCATCCCCGGCGAGCCGACCCGCGGCGGCAACTACTGGCGCGACGTCGGCACCATCGAGGCCTATTTCCAGGCCAACATGGAGATCCGCTCAGAAGACTCGCCGCTCAATCTGTACAACCGCCGCTGGCCGCTGCGCACGGCGAGTTATCCGGATCCGCCGGCCCGGTTCGCGCTCTCGAACGGCCACGAGCCAGGGCAGGCGATCCACTCATTGGTCGCCGGCGGCTCGATCATCGCCGGTCTGGTTCGCGACTCGGTGCTCGGCCGCAACGTGCTGGTCCACCCTGGGGCGGTGGTCGAGGAGTGCGTCATTCTCGACAACTGTGAGATCGGGCCGGGCGCGTCCCTGCGCCGGACCATCCTCGACAAGAACGCGCGGGTGCCGGCCGGGGAGAAGATCGGCTTCGACCGCGAGTACGACCGCCAGCGTCATCATGTCAGCGAGACTGGCATTGTGGTCGTCTCCGGCACGCGCTCGCCGGTCGACCTCGCCACCGTCGGCATTTAGACGCCGCGGGCATCATCGGGCCGGCACCTCCCGGCCCGGCCACATCCGGACCTCGCCCACGCTACCCGTGAGGTCTTGCGCCTCCTCGGGGCGATGTTTATCCTCTGCAATCGCGCGCGAGGTTCTGCCCCCACATGGGGGGAGGTAGACCGGCGTTCCGGAGGACGCTAAACCCGCGCGTCTGACCGTCGTGCCGAACGAGTCGCGGCGCTTCAGCGGCGTTCGGCCCTGTTCTGCCCGCGTTTATCAAGCACAGCATTCCGAACCATGGAGATGCGTTTGCGGATTTTGCTCCGACGAACGGCCATTGCCGCGCGGCGCGGCGGGTTGGTTGCTCTTCTCCTTTCCTTTGCTGCGGTGGGCGGCGCCGCCGATGCCGCTGCCGGGGTCTGCGCCAACGTTCTCACCGCCGGGGAGCCGCGCCCCGATGGCTACGGCGCCGCCTTCAACACGCTGAGCGCAGAGAAGGAGCTGTTGATCGCCGGCAGCGACTGCACCGGCGCCACGGCCAAGGTGGTCCTGGGCACCGGTTCGCCCGAGCAGTACGTCTTCAGGACCGCCTACTACTGGAGCGGCGCGGACTGGCGGGAGATGCCGTTGGCCGGCCCGCCGCTGATCGGCGGCGCCTGGTACAAGGGCCGGGCCACCGGCACCGTCCCGCTTGGGGTCGGGCCGCGCTATGTCATCGGCTACGTCTGCCAGCGCGACGCCGGCGCCTGGAAGTGTGGCTGCACCGACGCGTCCTGCCGCGAGCAGCACTGGCAGATGCAGGTCATAGGCGGCACGGGCGGCGGCACAAGCGGGGCCGGGCTTCCCGCCGATGTGATCCCCTTCGCCCAGCCGCCGCTGGCGACGATGCAGGCCTCCGACAAGCTCGTCGTCGCCCACTGGCACCAGTTCCCGATCTCCCGGGAGAAGGTTGGCGCCGAGAGCGACAGCTACGCCCGCATGTTGTCGGGAGACGACGACGCCATGGGCATCCGGCTGCGCCCGATCGGCCGCCCGTCCAGGACCGAGAACGACTGGGCCCTGGCCGACGCCTTCGTCGACATCCGCTGGGCGCAGGCCATCGGTGTCGACGCCTTTCTCCTCAACGTCGCGACCGACATGCGCAATCCCTGGGCCTGGCCGGCCTATACCCGCCTTCTCAAAGCGGCACGCCAGCTCGGCACCGGCTTCAAGGTCGCGCCTAACATCGATTGCGTCTCGCCCGGCCGCGGCAGCGGCATGGCCGAGACGATCGTCTCCAGGCTCAAGGACGCGGGCGAGTTCGCGAGCCCAAGCCAGTTGCGGGTGGACGGAAAGTTCGTTGTCGGCGCGTTCTACGCCAACAACTGTGGCGTCCCCTACTGGACCGAGTTCAAGAGTACGATGAAGGCTTCGGGCCTCGACCCGTTCCTCGTCTGCGTCATGCTGGGTGGCGCTTACCGCGTTGAGTTCGACGGCGTCTGCGACGCGTGGAGCGACTGGGGGCGGAAGGATCCGTGGTCGGCCGCGAGCAGCGACTACGCGGCCCGCTACGGCGGGGCGAGGGGGGAGCCGATCATGGCCGCGATCAGCCATGGCGACATCCGCTACAAGAAGGACGCGAACATCGCCTACGAGCAGAAGGGCAGCCAAACGCTGCGCATCAACTGGGAGGAGGCCATCAACACCGGCGCCGACTGGGCGCAGCTCGTGACCTGGAACGACATTAGCGAGCACGCTGCGTTCTTTCCCAACACGGCGCAGCAGTTCGCGGTCTACGACCTGAGCGCGTACTACATCGCCTGGTTCAAGACCGGGAAACAGCCGCAGATCACCAAGGATGCGCTCTACTACTTCCACCGCATCGCCCGTGTGCCGCCGGCGCCGCAGCTTCGCTTTGGCTCCTGGGCCAATGAGGTGGAGGCGGTGGCGTTTCTGACCGCGCCGGCGACGGTCGAGATCATCACCGAGGCCGGAACCACTCGAAAGGACTTTCTCGCCGGCATGCATGCGCTGAGCGCGCCGCTACCCGCGGCGGGCAAAGCCGCGGTTTCGCATCGTTCGCAACGCAGACACGGTGGCGGAGGTGACCAGCGCCTACGCCGGTCGGACCGATGCCGGCGCGCAACGACGTCGTCTATCGCTCCGGCGGATCGCTGCGGGCTGCGGCGGGGGCGCGGGCCAGCGCCGAGAGTGTCTGTCGCGCCGGCGACCCTGACGCCTGTCTTATGCATCCTTCCGAACCGGTGTGGCTCGCCCAGTAGCGGGGCGAAACGAAAAACGGCCCGCGGCTGTTTCCAGCCGCGGGCCGCCGATCGTCTGGAGGTGCCGAGCCCCGGTTTAGCTCTCGACCAGGGTCTCCTCGTAGCGCGTCGAGAACATTCCGTTCTCGGCGCACACCGGCACATCCACCTGGCCGCGGCGGTATGCCGTCAGCCAATCGTCCTCGCGCTCGCTCTCCGGGCGCGGGACCAACACGTCATGATCCATCATTTCGCCGAGCCTCCCAGACTCGTGGTCGAATGCCGTACGGGTTATCCGTCCGGCGAGCCGCAGCCCGCAGCTGCTGCGGCTCGATTACAGTTCGTCTTCGACGTCTCTCCGCCGTATCCTGGATGCTTTCGCAGGCCTGCTCGTCGTCGCCAATGCGCTCGGCGGTATCGCCGCCGCCGACGGCGAGGCTGAGCCCGATTATGCCGGCGAGCACTGCGCCTCTTGTTGTTAGGAGGAGCGTGTCGAATCCCCCGCCAGCGCGATATGGGGGCGGCCGACCCGCTTTGCCGCCCGTCGATACGCGAAAGTACGGCTGCGGAAAGCGATGTGCCTTAACATAGGCGACGGGAGGCGAGACGGGGGTCTGGGTGTGCCGCCGAGGAGCACGTTCCCTCGGGTTCCTCGGTTGCAAGGCGTCTGCGGCTGCTGCCATGATCAAACCGGGCTCAGCGCGCGCTGCTCGAGGATCGCCTGGTGTTTTCCGACTTCACCGCACTGGATGCCGCCGCTTTGGTCGCCTTCGTCGGCATCTGGCTGGTCTACAACACTCTGTTCGACGGCTGGCTGCTGCGCCCGAACAGCATCAACGCCAAGATGGTCGCGGTCCGCGAGGCGTGGATGCGCCGGCTGCTCAGGCGCGAGAACCGCATCGTCGACGCGACCCTGATCGGGCATTCGATCCGCAGCGCCGCCTTCTTCGCCTCGACGACGATCCTGGTCATCGCCGGCCTGGTCGGCATCATCGGCTCCGCCGAGAGCGTCCACGGCGCCGTCGTCAATCTCTCGGTGCTGCTGCGAACCGGCACACAGGCGCTGTTCGAGTTCAAGGTGTTCATGCTGATCTCGATCTTCGTCTATGCGTTCTTCAAGTTCACCTGGGCGATCCGCCAGTTCAATTACTTTTCGGCGATCATCGGCAGTGCCCCCGATGCCGATGAGGGCCCCTTCGACGGCGCCGGCGAGGGCGGCGGCGAGCTGGCCCGGCGGATGGCCCTGATCCTCAGCCACGCCGTCTGGCAGCTCAACGCCGGCATCCGCGCCTACTATTTCGCCCTGGCGGCGCTAGGCTGGTTCATCCACCCGCTGTTCTTCATGGTCATGACGGCGCTAATGACCGGCGTCCTGGTCCGCCGCCAGCTCGCCTCGCCCACCTCGCGCGGCATCGCCGACCACGTCGCCTGCCTCCGCCGGCGGCAGTAGGGCGCCTGGCCTTCAGCAACGCCTACGGAGCGAGCGCCGCCGCGGCCTCAGTTGCGGTCGTCTCCGCCTCGCCACCACGGCCACAAAGCTTCAGCGCTTCGGTCAGAACCTGTAGCGATCGCGCCAGCCGCGGGCGGAAGGCCTCGGGCCAACGATCCGCGAGCCGCCGGCGAATCGCCACCGACTGCAGGGCACTGTCGAGCATCTCCGGCCCATTTCCGGCTTCATGATAACAGACCGCTTGGCAGAGCAGCGCGGTCGCTAGGTCGTCGTTGTGGCGATCGGGCCTCTTCGCCGCCGCATCGCGGAGAAGGACAACGGCTTCACGCGCCACATCGAGCGCACGCGGCGCGTCCAAGGCGATCAGGAGCATGGACTGATTGTTCAACTGTTTGGCCAACTGCGGCTGATAGGCCTCCGGGCGCTCCAACGCCAACGGTTTGAGCAGAGCGACCGCCTCGTCTAAGGCGGCCAGCGCCGCTGGCATATCCCCCGACTGGCGCAGCGCGTTGGCGAAGCCGTTCAGCATCATGGCCAGATCGGGCCGATAGGCTTCCGGACACGCCTCCGTCAGCGACCGTTGGATCGCGATGGCTTCGCGCGAGCGATCGAGTGCCTCAGGCAGCCTGCCCGTGCGCGCGAGATGGACCGCGGCGATGTTGAGCGCCTGCGCATAGCCCGGCAGGTACGCATCCGGCTTCGTTCGCGCGAAGCACGCGAGATGTCGGACGCTCTCGTCCGCCGCCGCGAGCGCATCGTCGTTGCGACCAACGTCACTCCGGCAATAGGCGAGATTCAGCAGCGCCAGTGCGAGCGGCGGCGTCTCCGTGTCTGGTTGTGCGGCCGCGAGGTCGCGGTGCAGGCGAACCGACTCCTCAGCGGCCGCCAGCGCCTCGTCGCGCCGACCGAGATCGCTCAAGTGGGAGGCCATAATCGAAAGCGCGTGTGCGCGGCTGCGCCGGGCCGCCGCGTGCGTTGCCCCGAGCAGGAGCCGGACCGCCTCGGAAGAGGCCGCCAGCGCCTCCTCGCGCCGGCCGAGGTCGCAAGCGGCGCCGCCGAGAGCGAGCAGGGCCTCAGCGAGGGCTACGCCAGACAGCCGCGCCGCCTCGCTCGGGCGCACGGCACGGTGAACAGCGACCGCTTCAGCCGCAGCCGCCAGGGCATCCTCGAGGTGGCAGATGTCGCGCAACCGCGATGCCAGCCGCGTCAAGCAGTGAGCCAACGTCAGCCGGGTTTCTGCCCGGTCATCGGTCGCGGCGAGCGAGCGGTGCGCCTCGACGAGCCGACGGTCAATGTCCGCCGCTCTTTCGATCATGCATGTCGTTCGCGCGGGCAACTGGTCCGAAATCGCCATGAGCTCGGCAGGCGTTGCGGCGGCCTGGGACAGCGTGTCGACCCAGAGCAGCGATGCGTGGTTTTTGCTGTCGGCGAAGTCCTGCGCAGCCCGAACAGCCGTGGTGATGCAGCCGCGCCCGCCGATAGCCCAGGCCCGGCGGACGATCGCGTTCTGCGCTTCCGGCGGCTGCTTCTGCAACGCGGCGACGACGAGTGCTTCGCCGATCAGCTCCGGCAGGACCGCCGGCACGAGGCGTCCGCGGCCACTGTCGATTTCGCTCAAAGCGTCCCGCAGCGCCTCGGCAACTTCCGGCGGGTCGCCCGCCCCGCGCCAGTGCAGCGCGGCCTGCTCGCCGGCGATTACGTCGGGCAGTCGATCCAGCGCCATGCCGCCAGCAAGACTGATGAAGGCGGCCATGTGGCAAAGGAAATCGCCCTTGAGCTGCCGGTCTTCTGCCAGCATCTCGATGCGGCCGAGCTCGAACCGGGCGAGATGCTGGGCAAGGACCGTTCGCGCAGGTGCCGTAGAAGCCGTGTTGGCGGCGGATGTGATAGCTCCCATCAGCAGATAGAGCGGCTCGATGCCGGGCGAGAGGCTTCCCCCATTCTCGCTCCCAGCGACAACCACTTCGCTCGGGATCGTCTCACCGCCGGTGGTCCCACCCTTGCGGGCCCTCGCCGCCGCGACGCCGGCCGTTACGAGCCGCTGGCACGTGGACTCGTCGGCGATGCTCGGCAACAGGTACGGCTCGGGCGGATCGAACAGGTCGACAAGACCGTCTTCCTGGAAACTGCGCGGCGTAACCAGATCCGACCACCAACCCATGTTGCGGCTGGCGTGCCGCTCGAGAAGAAGAAGCCGAAACGGCCGGTCAGCCCTTCCCGGATTGTCGGCGAGCTCAATCAGCCATTGCCGCAACACCCGCGCGGCGGCGGCAGCGCCGTCGATGACCGCCAGCGTCGGCGCCCGCCACCCCCACTCGGCGAGATTCTGCTGACGGTGAAAGCGCGCCAGCTCGCCCGGATCGATGAAGCCGGCCTCCCACTCGCGCGCCTCCGCCCACTCGCACAGCTCGATCGCGAGCCGCGTCTTTCCCGAGCCGGCGCGGCCGACGATACAGCGGGCGGCAACCGGCGCCTCGCTTGCGAGCCATGCCTGGAGCCCGGCCATGTCCGCCTCCCGCCCGATGAAAGGAATGGCGCGGCTGAACGGATTGAGCAGGTCGAGGTCGGAGCGGATCGGGCGGCGTCGGCCATGCCGGCGCGCGAGCGTCAGATGCGGCAGACCGTCGACGACTGCGCGTCCATCGCCCGCGGCCTGCACGACCACATTGCCAAGGCCGCGCACCTCGTCAAACCGAACCGCCTGGTCGGGATCACGTCGCCACTGCCGAAGCATTGGCGACACGGGCGGCGGCGCCGTCTTCGGCTGCGCCGTCAGGCGGCGGTGAAGGCCCTCGTAGCCCTCTTCGGCATCGACGAAGTAATGGCTTGCTCCTTTGACGGGGCGGGGGATGTACTCGGTCGCCCAAGGCTTGAACAGGACGGGAACAAAACGGGTGTTGAAGGTCGCTGAGTTCGAAAATGTGCTGGTAGACCAGCATTCCTTCCCAGCGGACGCCCAAGCCTTTCCCTGGCTCCTCCTGGCCCATGACCCTCCGGTAATAGGTCTGCGTGCAGACGAGGAGAACGAAGTCGCTCTCGTCGATCTGCCTGTCCATCCACCGCGGCCAGCCCTCGGACGGCGAGGCCACATACTGATCGATGGTCGCCTCGATGCCGTCGCGGCGCAGCCGGTCTGCCAATTCGAGGACGCGGTCGGCGTGCTCCGCCGAGTTGTGGCTGTAGCTGATGAAGACGCGCGGAGGATGCTTCGCCGCCGGCCCGCTGTCCGTGGGATCAGTGGGCGACAGCGGCGCCGGCTGGATCTGCATCGTAGCCCAGCGCCTGCAGCCGCAGGGCGGCGAAGACCCGCGGGTCGGACTCTTTAGCGGCCACCGCCGCGTCGCGCGGCACAAAGAAGAACTCGCCGCCCTGGTCGCCGGCCGTTGAAATGGGGCCGTATTGTGGGGTCTGCTCATGCCCGAAGGCGTTGGCCGCTGAGATCACCGGCTCCTTGACCATCCGGAAAAGCTCGGAACTGAGGATCACCCGCCGATTGGCACCCAGGTTGTCGAGGAGAGCCTGGGCAAACACCGAGTGATCCCCGAAGCCGGCCTCGAGCGCCTTATCCTCTTGGCCACCCGAGGTGAGCAGAACGCGGGCTTTTTTCTGGTTCATTCTTTCCAGCAGCTCGCGTCGCATTATCACCTCAGGTGTGGAGCGGAACTGGGAGCCGGCATAGCATGAGTTGGCAATGACCAGGACATGGTCGGCGTTCATCGCCTTCATGGACTTGTTGATCTCGTCGGTGTCGATCCAGTACGCCTGATTGGATAGTGACGCGTCGACCGGCAGCCAGTAGCCCTCGATGTACTGCTTCTCCGGGATCTTCTCGAGCTTGCCGTGGCCGGCGTAATAGATCAGCACGCTATCGCCGGGGCCGCCCATGACCTTGATGCGGCCGAGCGCACCGAAGATGTCCTCCCGCGTTCCATCGATCACCGTGGTGACCTGCATGCCGTATCGCGATCGAAGCAGATCGGCGATGGCGCGCGCATCGCGCTCCGAATTCTTAAGGTCCTCAAAAGCCGGGTCGCGGTAGTTGCGGTTGCCGATGACGAGAGCATAGTAATTGCCAAACGAAAGGCCCGCGAATGCATCGGCTGGCGAGGCTGTCGAGCTCTCGCTGCGCGTCGTCGCGCGCTCACGAATCTGCGCGATCTGCGCGTCTTTGGCGCTCAGGTCTTGTTGCAGCTTGTCGATCTGCTCGCGATAGCGCCGTCGCTCCTCTTCGAGGGTCTGTTGGGCGCCGGCGCCGCTCGCTTGCCCCTTATCGACCGCCTGGCGCAACTGAACGATCTGGGCGCGCAACATTGTGCGCTCCTCCTCCGCTGCCCGCAGGTCGGCGCGCAGCCGTCCGAGCTCGGCGCTTTCCGGCGAAGGCGCCGCGTGGAGGGCGACATTAAGCTGGTCCTCCGGAACCCCACGAGCGCGGAGGTACCAGCGCGCTGCCTCGGTCTTGTCCATCGGCACGCCGGCGCCGCGCTCGTAAAGGATGGCGAGGTTGACCTGCGCCTCGGCGGAGCCGCGATCGGCGGCGCGTCGATACCATCCGGCGGCCTTCGCCGGATCAGCCGTCCGCCCCAGCCCCTTCTCGTAGATCTCGCCGACGTAGAGCATCGCTTTAATGTCGCCGCTATCCGCCTTCTTCTGCCAGTCTTCGAGGGCAGCGGCATACGAGGCCGGATCCTTGAGCACGTACTCGCCACCACGGATTTCGCAATCTCGGGCGGTGGTTTCGATAAGTTGAGGGCGCGAGACGTATGTCGTCATTGCCCCTAGCCGTCGGACCTGCCCGGGGAGAAGACAGTCGACGACGCGAACCCGATCCGCCACGTCTCCGCTCGAGAACGCTGCGGACGATGACCCTGCCGCGGCCGTCGCCGAGGGGCCGGAGGCACATCCGGAGGTCACGCAGAGCAGCGTGAGTGCCAAGAGCAGCGCCGCTGCCGCGCGGCCGCCGCCGCCGTGCCCCAGCAATCTCATTGTCCGCCCCACCAGCGGCCAGCGATCCGTACCTGCAGCAGCACATGGTCTGACTGCGGGGATCGGGCACAGTCCTCGAACGCCGCCGGCGCTCGTCCGACGGCCAACCGCTCAGGCACAAGCGCCGGACGGGAGCGAAGGTCGGCCTCGATCGCCGCGGCGCGCCGCTTCGTCAGATCCGCCGGCACACCATCGTTCGCGAGCCACAGGACGGTGAACCGCGCCTTGCCGAGACCGGCCGAGCCGAGCGCCGCCGCCAGCGCATCAACGCTACGCTTGCCCTCGACCGAGAGTTCCGCCATTCCCGGCCGGAAGGCGACAGTGCCGACGCCGGGGCAGTTCCTCGCTGCGCCGTCGTCGCTGCGCAGCGGTGTGCGGATCGTGTCCAGCCACTCGTCGGCGGACGCCGCTGAGGACGCCTCGCCGGGCCATAACGCCGGGGCGAGGAGGACGCATGCCACCGCCAGCCATCTCGCCAATGCCTGAAGCTTCGGCGCTCGCATTACGCGGGGTGTCCTTCCCCTCGTCGGCGCATCGGTTTCCGCCCTGGCCAATCATGCGTGCAACCGCGCCGCCCGATCCAACCTCCGGTCCCACGCAGAGGTCTATGCGCTTTACCGCCCGTAACCTATGATAGCCATTCGCAGCGGAGCGACCAAGCAAGTTGATGTAACGGAACAACGATGCTGATCCCGCTTGGGGCACCGGTCGCCGCGCTTCTCGTCCTCGCCGGCTGCGGATCCCCGGCCGATCGGTTCGAAGCGGCTGCGGCGTCGGCGGGGTTGCTCCGGTCGCAGGTCGAAGGGGCGGGCTTTCGTCATGCCGTCTTCGCCAACGATGCTCCTCCCACCGGCGCGCTGCGAGTGTACATCGACGGCGACGGCGCCCCTTACCTCGGCAAGGCGATCGCCGCCGACCCAACGCCGCAGCAATCGCTCGCGCTCGCGCTCCTCGCCGCCGACCACGGCCCCGCGCTTTATCTCGGACGGCCGTGCTATCACCGAGAGACACGGATCGGGTCCTGCACGAGCGAGCTGTGGACCCGTGCCCGGTATGGCGAAACCGTCGTCGCCAGCATGGCGGCGGCGGTGCAAAGCCTCATCGCCGGGCGCGGCGTGCGCACCGTCACCTTCGTCGGCCATAGCGGCGGCGGAACGCTCGCCATGCTGATCGCCCGGCGCATTGCAGAGACGCGAGCCGTGGTAACAATCGCCGCCAACCTCGATGTTGCCGGCTGGGCCCGCTATGCCCGCCAGGACCTATCCGGCTCGCTCGATCCGGCGGTCCTGCCGCCTCTCCACGCCGGCATTCACCAGCGTCACTATCGTGGCGGACGAGACCGGGTGGTACCGCCCGCGAGTACCGCCGCCGCGCTGGCAAGCCCGTTATCGGTGCTCACGATCATCGACGATTTCGACCATGTCTGCTGCTGGACGAGGATGTGGCCAAAGATCCTGGCCGAGCTCGATGCCGCGGGCGATGTCAGCCAGCACAATCCCCGCAGCCGATGCCACCACTCGACTAGAATGCCTTCCGGGCTCCGATCACGCCGCCGTAGCTCACGAAGTTCTCGCTCCCCTGGATCGTGGTGAAGGTCACGAACGGCTGCAACTGGTTCGGCAGGACGATCGCGACGGCCAAATCGATCACCGCCCAGTCTCGGGCGGGCTGCTCCCGCTTGAACGTGAACCGGGTGGCGGACGGGTCGTCGACGCTGAGATACTCGGCCTGGATGTTGCGCGAGTCGTTTAGGAACTCGTGCACCCAGGACACCCCGATCTGCGGCTGGACGACGCCGAAGCTGGTGCTGATCGGCATGGTCGCCACGGCGCCGAGCGTCGTCTGTAGCGAGCTTTGATTGAGCCCCTGGTAACGGAGCTGCAAGCCGGTTCCGCTGGTCTCGCTGTAATCTTCGACGTCCGTATAGACGTAGTTGAGCCCCGCACGCGGGCCGATGGTAAAGCCCTTCAAGGGATGATCATACCCGGCCAGCAACCCGGCCGAATACTGATCGCCGTTGAAGTTCCCCCGCGCGCGCCCGCTGATCAGGTCTTCACCATCCGCAGCGATGGCCCGGGCGGGGCGGCTGCGGAAGAAGTCCTGGTGGTTGTAGCCGAGCGCGACGTCGGTGAAAACGCCAGGCGAGGGCGTGAAGGAGGCGAACAGCAAGGGCCCATAAGAGTGGGTGTCGAAATGCCCGCCGTCGTCGTAGTCGCCGTCCTGATAATTGTAATTCACGGCCAGCCCGGCGATCATCCAATTGGTGATGCGATAGTCTGCCCCGACGGTGACGGTGGGAACCACCGCGGAATAGCCGTCCTCGAATTTGTTGTTGCGGTGGTGCAGCACGCCACCGCCGGCACTGACGAACCCGCTCACCCCGCCGCCGAGGCTGTAGCCCGCGGTATCGGCGCTGGCGCCGGGCACGGCGCCCCCGCTTTCGCTTTCGCCGCCGCCGGCGGCGCGGCGGCGCCGCTCCTCGATGAATGCCGCTGCCGTCGGCACCGACAGCGCACCTGGGCCGCTCGTCGTCACGCCGCCGCCACAGGCAATTGCGAGGGCGGCGGAGGGCCCCGCAGCGCAGGCGTCGTCAATCGCCGCGGTCGCTCCCTCGTCGAACGTTTGCGCGCCTACCTCCGCCGGGATCGCGAGGAAACCTGCTGCCCATGCCGCGCCCCAAAGCAGGGCTTTAGCAGCCCGCGGTGTCTTCAGAAGTCGACCGTCGATACCCGAAACACACAAGCCCATGTTAAGCCGCCCCTGTACCCAGGTCGAAGGGCAATCACGATGGGGCCGCTTCGACCGCGCCCATTTCTTTCTTATGGAACATGATTCCAGCATCTGCCTCAACGGCGCAATCCTGATCCATATTCTCGGCTATTTTGATTGAACGTATTAAAGTAGGCCGTGACGTTTCTGTGACAGTCGGGGCTGCCGGTTCATCCCTAAGTGTGAGCCGGAAATATCTTTCCTTCGGTGATCCCGTTTTTAATAGCGGGCGCCTCTCCTGTTGACCCAGGCGATCGCGGCACACGGGCAAGGCGTCGCCAATCGCGGCCCTCGGAGCCGGCGCCTCGGGCTTCTCAACGGTGAAGGCTCGATCCCTGGTCGAAGAGGCGCTCGCGGCCAACCCTGTTCGCCGCCGCCATCAGTTATCCCATCTCGGCGCTGCTCACCGTTGCCTGCTGGGATCAGCCTCGGCGCTGAAAGCTTCCGCTGCCAAAGCCCAGGTCGTCGCCGTATTTGTTACGGCGGCCGGTTCCGCTGCTCTGCATTCAGATGGATGGCGGCAACAAGTGCGGCCACGACGGCCATCAACCCAAGCCCATCCTCTTCCCCATCATGGCCGGACTTCTTCCGGTCATCCGCTGAGGCTAAGGCGACGCTTGGCTGTGCCTTAAGGAAGCCTTTGTCAAACTGAGGAGGCGGCCCGACTTACCCGGCGGGGGCCAAGGCCTTGTCCAGGTAGGCCTCGACCGCCGCGGCCAGCTCATCCATGTGCCCGGAGAACAGGTGGTCGGCCTTGGCGATCTCCTTGTACTCCACGACCACGCTTTTCTGGCTCGAAAGCTTGCGCGCGAGCTTGGCGGCGACATCGCCCGGCACGACCTCGTCGCTGCCGCCGTGGATGATGACGCCGGAGGCCGGGCAGGGGGCGAGGAAGGAGAAGTCGAGGGCGCCCGCCGGCGGCGCCACGGCGATGAAACCGTCGATCTCCGGCCGGCGCATCAGGAGCTGCATGCCGATCCAGGCGCCGAAGGAGTAGCCGCCGATCCAGCAGCCCGACGCGTTCGGGTTGATCGTCTGCATCCAGTCGAGCGCCGAGGCGGCGTCGCTGAGCTCGCCCTGGCCGCCGTCGAAGCGCCCCTGCGACCTGCCGACGCCGCGGAAGTTGAAGCGCAGGACGGAGAAGCCCCGGCGCTGGAACGACTGGTACATGGCGAAGACGATGCGGTTGTTCATCGTCCCGCCGTGCAGCGGATGCGGGTGGAGGGTCAAGGCAATCGGCGCCCCGGACTGCTTCGCGTGGTGATAGCGGCCCTCGAGGCGCCCCTCGGTCCCGTTGAAGATGACTTGCGGCATGTGTTCCGGCTGATTACCAATTGACCCGGTACGGCCGACGCACGCGCTCTATCTTTCGCCCACCGCACGATCCAGACGGCTCCGGAATTCTTGACCGGATTAGTCAGGCATCATATATAGCGGGCGAGCGGATTGACGCGTAACGGTTGATGCACGGTCGGCCACGAGCCACAAGACGGGACAACATAAAGCAGACGCTATGGTTTTCAAGAGGCTTGGCGAGGACGTTCGCGCATTCGTGGATCGCGACCCGGCGGCTCGGTCCGTCTGGGAGGTCGCGGTTTGCTATCCCGGGTTCCACGCGATCATCATGCATCGCCTGGCGCATGCGCTGTGGCGCCGGCGGCTGCATTTCATAGCTCGCTGTGTTTCGCAGGTGGGGCGGTTCCTGACCGGGGTCGAGATCCACCCGGGCGCCAGTATCGGCCGGCGGTTCGTGATCGACCACGGTCAGGGCGTGGTGATTGGCGAGACGGCGGAGATTGGCGACGACGTGACCATGTACCAGTCGGTGACGCTGGGCGGCATCGCCCCGTCCGTCGACTCGCGTAGCCAGGTGAGCGTCAAGCGCCACCCGACGATCGCGGCCAACGTCATTGTCGGCTCTGGCGCGCAGATCCTTGGTCCCATCACCGTCGGCGAGGGGGCTCGGGTTGGCGCGAACTCGGTGGTCACCAAGGATGTCCCGCCGGGAATGACGGCCGTCGGGATCCCGGCGCACGTCGTCACCCAGGCCGGCAACGGCATGGCGCGCCAGCTGGGCTTCCGCGCCTACGGCACGACCGCGGAAGGCTGTCCCGACCCATACGGCGAGGACATCCAAGGCCTGCGCGCCGAGCTCAAGGCCCTGAGCGAGCGGCTGGTGGAGGCGGAAGGCCGGCTTGCCGCGCTCGAGCCGCACCGGCCGGCGGCGCATGTGGACGGCGCGGAGCAGCATGTTCGGGTGGTAGCGGAGGCTGGGCGGCACTGACGCCGCCGGCGAAAGGAGCACGCACGTGAAGCTGAGCACGAAGGGACGATACGCGGTCATGGCGATGGCCGACCTCGCCTATCACAGCCGCGGCAAGCCGGTCGCCCTCGCCGAGGTCGCGGATCGGCAGGAGATCTCGCTGTCCTACCTGGAGCAGCTCTTCGGGAAGCTCCGCCGCGGCGGGCTCGTCGCCAGCGTCCGCGGCCCGGGCGGCGGCTACCTGTTGGCGCGCGAGCCGCAGCAGATGCGCATCGCCGACATCGTTCTCGCCGTCGACGAGCCGATCAAGGCGACGCGATGCACCGCCGGATCGCCGCGCGGCTGCCACTCGCACAAGGGCCGCTGCCTTACCCACGATCTGTGGGAGGAGCTCGGCAACCAGATCTATCTCTACCTGAGCTCGGTGACGCTTGCCGACGTCTGCGAGCGGCGGGTGCTGGGGACGAGCCGGCTCAAGTTCGAGCTGCCGCGCCCGGAGATGGTCGCGGCGGCGCGCTCGGCTTAACGGAGTGGCGGGCGCATACAACCGGTACGGGACGATGACGCAGAGGACCATATACCTCGATCATAACGCGACAACGCCGTTGCGCCCGGAAGCGCGCGCGGCGATGCTCGAGGCGTTGTGCGTCGTCGGCAACCCGTCCTCGGTGCATCGCTTCGGCCGAACAGCACGGCGGCTCGTCGAGGATGCGCGCGAGCAAGTCGGGGTGCTGGTCGGCGCTTCTCCGGCCGAGGTGATCTTCACCAGCGGCGGAACCGAGGCCAACGCGCTGGCGCTTGCGGGGTGCGGCCGGATGCGCGCGCTGGCCTCGGCCATCGAGCATTCGTCCGTTTTGGATGCTGCCGACACCGTCGAACGGGTCCCGGTCGGCGGCGACGGGATCGTCGATCTCAACGCTTTGGACGAGATGCTAAGCCGCGACGCTGCGCCGGCGGTCGTCTCGGTCATGCTCGCCAACAACGAGACCGGCGTTATCCAGCCGATGGCAAGGGTTGCGGAGGTGGCGGCCCGCCATGGCGCGCTGATGCACTGCGACGCCGTTCAGGCGGCGGGGAAGGTCCCGCTGGATTTGCAGGAGCTGGGTGTGCAGCTGCTGTCGCTATCCGCGCACAAGCTCGGCGGCCCGGCCGGCGTGGGTGCGCTGATCGCCGTCGGCACCGACCTCACGCCGCGGCTGCGCGGTGGGGGCCAGGAGCGGCGCCGCCGCGCGGGCACCGAAAACCTAATCGGGATCGCTGGCTTTGGTGCCGCCGCTGAGGCGGTGGGCGACGCGGCACCGATTGCCGCAGCCATGGCGCGGCTTCAGGCGTTGCAAGGCCGGCTTGAGGCGGCCGTCGCCGCGATTACGCCGAGCGCGCGGATAGTCGCTGGCGGCGTCGGGCGGCTGGCGAACACGACCTGCGTGTTGACGCCGGGCATCGCCGCCGAGACGCTGGTGATGGCCCTCGACCTTGCCGGAGCGGCGGTCAGCGCCGGTTCGGCGTGCTCGTCGGGGAAGGTTACGGCCAGCCACGTGCTGCAGGCGATGGGCCTTGGCGAGCATTTTGCACGTCAGGCCGTGCGGGTGAGCACCGGGTGGACCACGAGGGAGCGCGACGTCGATGATTTCATTGGCCTTTGGCGCGACGTCACCGGGAAGCTCGGGATCGCCCCGGCGCGATCCGTGGCGGCATGAACTAGGCGTGACTGTAGGGCTGTCGGGAAGGTGACACGATGAACGACATGACGGGACTTAAGCCGAGCGAGCGGAAGCCCTCCAGCCAGCGGGCGCCGATCTATCTCGACTATCAGGCGACGACGCCCTGCGACCGGCGCGTGGTCGAGGCCATGCTGCCGTATTTCACCGAGCGGTTCGGCAACCCGCACTCGCGCAACCATGACTACGGCTGGGCGGCGGAAGAGGCGGTCGAGACGGCGCGGGCGCAGGTGGCCCATATCATCGGCGCTAACGAGAAGGAGATCATTTTCACTTCCGGCGCCACCGAGTCGAACAACCTGGCGATCAAGGGCGTAGCCCGGTTCAACAAGGACCGGAAGAACCACATCATCACCTGCGTCACCGAGCACAAGTGCGTGCTCGACAGTTGCCGACACCTGGAGCTGGACGGCTTCCATGTCACCTATCTGCCGGTCCAGGCGAACGGCCTCGTCGATCTCGCCGAGTTGCGTGAGACCATCACCGACAAGACCGTGCTGGTCTCGATCATGGCGGTGAACAATGAGATCGGCGTCATCCAGCCGCTCAAGGCGATCGGCGAGATTTGCCGCGAGCGCAAGGTCTACTTCCACACCGATGCGGCGCAGGCGGTGGGCAAGGTCCCGCTGGACATCGAGGAGATGAAGATCGACCTGATGAGCATCTCCGGCCACAAGCTCTACGGGCCCAAGGGCATCGGCGCACTCTACGTCCGTCGCCGGCCGCGGGTGCGGCTGGAGGCGATGATCAGCGGCGGTGGCCAGGAGCGGGGGATGCGCTCGGGCACCCTGCCGACGCCGTTGTGCGTCGGCCTGGGCGAGGCCTGCCGGATCGCCGAAGCCGAGATGGGCGCTGAGGCCGAGCGGCTGCACGCGCTCAGCGACCGTTTCTACGATGCGATCATGGCCGAGCTGCCCGAGGTCTACCTCAACGGGGACCGCGAGCACCGCATCCCCGGCAACCTCAACCTCAGCTTCGCCTACGTCGAGGGCGAGGGGCTGATGATGGGCATCAAGGACCTGGCGGTGTCCTCGGGGTCGGCCTGCACCTCGGCGTCCCTGGAGCCATCGTATGTGCTGCGGGCGCTGGGCGTCGACGAGGAGTTGGCGCACACCAGCCTGCGCATCGGGATCGGCCGGTTCACCACCGAAGAGGAGGTGGATTTCGCCGTAGACAGGATCGTGGGCGAGGTGAAGCGGCTCAGGGGCATGAGCCCGCTATGGGAGTTGGCTCAGGAAGGCGTTGATCTTAAATCTATTCAGTGGGCCGAGCACTGAGCGGGATCGGGAAGACAGAAAGAGGTAAGGAGGCGGCAATGGCGTACAGCAACAAGGTCATCGACCACTACGAGAACCCGCGCAATGTCGGCGCCCTCGACAGGAACGACCACGCGGTCGGGACCGGTCTTGTCGGTGCGCCGGCCTGCGGCGACGTGATGAAGCTGCAAATCAAGGTGAGCGCCGACGGCATCATCGAGGACGCGAAGTTCAAGACCTTCGGCTGCGGCTCGGCGATCGCCTCGAGCTCGCTCGTCACCGAGTGGGTGAAGGGCAAGAGCATCGATGAGGCGGCGAGCATCCGCAACACCCAGATCGCCGAGCACCTGGCGCTGCCGCCGGTGAAAATCCATTGCTCGGTGCTGGCCGAGGACGCGATCAAGGCGGCGATCAGCGATTATCGCACCAAGCACTCGTCCGGCCAGGCCAAGGCCGCCGAGTAGAGACAGACGACCCAAGACCGAGGAGCACGACCAGCCCATGGCCCAGCGTCCACAGATGATCAACGTCACGCCCGCCGCGGTCGAGCGCGTCAAGGCTCTGCTCAGTCAAAGGGGCAAGCCGGCCGCGGGCGTGCGCATCGGGATCCGGACTAAGGGCTGCTCGGGCATGTCGTACACCCTCGAGTACGCCGAGGAGAAGACGCCGTTCGACGAGGTGGTCGAAGCGGGTGGAGCGACCATCTTCATCGACCCGAAGGCGACGATGTTTATCCTCGGGACGGAAATGGATTATGTGGAAGACAAGCTCGAAAGCGGGTTTGTCTTCCGCAATCCGAACGAGAAGGGCCGCTGCGGCTGCGGCGAATTTTTCCACGTCTGAAGCCGCCGGCCCGTCGTGCCGACGAGGCCGCCGCGCGGGATTTGGCGGCGGCCACCTGGACGACGCTCACGCAACGCTCATAAGCGCGGGATCAAACCATGCAGACGGCACCCATCGACATGCGGCAGCGTCATGGCGCGGATGCCTTGAGCCAAGCGGCCGGCGTCGCCGCCTGCTGGTCCTGCCGGGGTCCCGTGCTGGGTGGCGGCATCTTCTGTCCGACCTGCGCCGCGGTGCAGCCGCCGTCCGCGGCCGACCACTTCGACCGTCTCGGACTTCCCCGCTCGTTCGACCTCGACGCAGACCGCCTCGACCGCGGCTACTTCGAGGCGCAGCGTCAGCTGCACCCGGACCGGTTCGCCACGCGCACGCCCCGCGAGCGGACGTTCTCCCAGCTCCAGGCGGTGAGCCTCAACGGGGCCTACGAGGCGCTGAAGGATCCGGTGTCTAGGGCCGAGTACCTGATCTTCCTAGCGGGCATGGAGGTCGTCCCCGAGGGCTGCTCGCTGGTCAGCGAGCAGGAGCTGTTGCAGGAGGTGATGGAGCGGCGCGAGGCGCTGGCCGAGGCCGAGACCCCCGAGGCCGTCGCCCGGCTTGAGGGCGAGGCGCGGGTCGATACCGAGGGCTGCCTGAGCGCCCTGTCGTTGGCGTTCTCCGATGGCAACCTTACCGGCGCCGGCCGTTTGGTCACGCGGCTGAAGTACCTCGGCAAGTTCACCCAGGAATGCCGCAGCCGCCGGGCCAGGCTGTCGCGGGCCGGCTCGTAGCGTGGCTGGGCTGATCCAGATCCAGGAGCCGGGTGCGGGGCCGCTTGCCGAGGCTGACGACGCGCCCGTTTCAGTCGGCATCGACCTCGGCACCACCAATTCGGTCGTGGCCGTCGGCACCGGTGACGGCGCCGAGGTCATCCGCGACGATAACGGCGACGCACTGGTCCCTTCGGTTGTCGCCTATGCCGCCGACGGCAGCACGGTCGTGGGCGAGCTGGCCCGCCGGCTGATGCTCGACAGGCCGGACGTTGTGGTCGGCTCGATCAAGCGGCTGATGGGCCGCGGCATCGAGGACATCAAGGCTTTGGCGGGGGTCCTGCCGTACGACGTCGAACCGCCGGGGGAGCATACCTCCGGCATGGTCCGGATCACGGTGGCCGGGCACCGGCTGACGCCGGTCGAGGTGTCCGCGGAAATCCTCAAGGCGCTACGCGACCGCGCCGAGGGCCACCTCCGCCGCCGTGTCGGCCAGGCGGTCATCACGGTTCCTGCCTACTTTGATGATGCCGCCCGCACCGCCACCAAGGACGCCGCCCGTCTTGCCGGCCTCGAGGTGCTGCGCTTGGTCAACGAACCGACCGCCGCCGCCCTGGCGTACGGCCTGGACCAGGGCGCGGAAGGGCTTTACGCGGTCTATGACCTCGGCGGCGGCACCTTCGACGTCTCGCTGCTGCGCATGGAGAAGGGGGTGTTTCAGGTGCTCGCCACCGGCGGCGACTCGGCGCTCGGGGGCGACGACTTCGACCACGCCATCGCCGAAGCCTTCCTCGTCGAGCGCAAGGAGCGCCTCGGCGAGGAGACCCTGACCACCGGCGAGGTGAAGATGGCGCTAATGTCGGCGCGCCTTGCCAAGGAGTGCCTGAGCACGCAAGCGACGGGCTCGTGGGTCATCGAAGCCGGCGAGAACCAGACCAGCCACGCGCTTAGCCGCGACCGGTTGGAGGCGCTGATCGAGCCGTTCGTCGCCCGCACCGTCCGCATCTGCGCCGACGTGCTGGCGGACGCGCAGGTCCCGACGGAGCAGATCACTGGCGTCGTCCTCGTCGGCGGCTCCACCCGGGTGCCGCTGGTTCGCCGCGAGGTCGCCCGCTTCTTCGGCAGCGAACCGCTCGCCCACATCGACCCGGACGAGGTCGTGGCGGTCGGCGCCGCGCTGCAGGCGAAGGCCCTGACGGTGGGCTCCGACACGCTGCTGCTCGACGTCACCCCTTTGAGCCTCGGCATCGAAACCATGGGCGGCCTGGTCGAGAAGATCATCCCGCGCAACACCCCGATTCCGGTCGCCAAGGCGCAGGAGTTCACCACCTACCAGGACGGCCAGGTCGCCATGGCCATCCATGTGCTCCAGGGCGAGCGGGAGATGGCGGACCAGTGCCGATCGCTCGCCCGCTTCGAGCTGCACGGCATTCCGCCGATGACCGCCGGCGCCGCCCGCATCCGCGTGACCTTCGCCGTCGATGCCGATGGCCTGCTGACCGTCTCCGCCGCCGAGCAGACGACGGGGATCCAGCAGCAGGTGGCGGTCAAGCCGTCCTATGGCCTGAGCGAGGACGAGATGGCGAGCATGCTCTACGAGAGCATGGCCCACGCCAAGGACGACATGGCCCGCAGGCTGCTCGCCGAGGCCCGGGTCGAGGCCAGACGCGTCCTGCTCGCGGTCGCCTCGGCCATCGAGGCCGACGGCGATCTGCTGGTCGATGGCGAGGGCGAGCGAATCGCTGCGACCATGGGCGCGCTGGCCGAGGCGATCGACGGCGAGGACCGCGACGCCATCGGCGCTGGCGTGGAGGATCTGGAAAAAGTGACCCGGGCTTTCGCCGAACGGCGTATGGATCGGGGCATCCGTCAAGCGCTGCAGGGCCGCGGGGTCGACGACGTGGCGCCGGTGACGGAACCGCAGCAACGGACGTGAGACGCCGGCAAACGGCCGCGCGTCCGGGTCGACCGAGGGGAGAGACTGAGAGAGATGCCGAAGATGACGTTCGTTTCGCCGGATGGGACGGTGCGAAAGGAGGTCGACGCCCCGGTGGGACTATCGGTTCTGGAGATCGCCCACCGCAACGACATCGACCTCGAGGGCGCCTGCGAGGGCTCGCTGGCCTGTTCCACCTGCCACGTGGTCGTCGAGCCGAAGTGGTACGACGGGCTGGACGACCCGAGCGAGGAGGAAGAGGACATGCTCGACTTGGCCTTCGGGCTGACCCACACCTCGCGGCTCGGCTGCCAAATCAAGATGACCGAGGACCTGGACGGCCTGGTGGTGACGTTGCCGTCCGCCACCCGCAACATGATGGTTGACCGGTAGGCGCGGGCTTCGCCGTGTACCTCGTTATGGCTCTCACCCCGACCCTCTCCCACTTGCGCCTTCGGCGCGCGGGAGAGGGAGCAGCGCGGCACGTATGGCGCTTACCGGCCCTCGCCCGCGTAGCGGGGGAATGGGGGGCGAGGATGACTGACGTGACGACCGTCATCGCGAGCCGCGTAGCGGCGTGGCGATCCAGTACCGAAGCCCATGGATTGCCGCGTCGGCTTCGCCTCCTCGCAATGACTGCTCCTTGTGCGCCATTCGTCGAGGATAAGGGTGCCGCTGATGGGCCTGCGCTGGGCGGATAGCCGCGATATCGCCATTGCCCTGGACGAGGCGCACCCGGACGCCGACGTGGTCAACCTCCGTTTCACCGACCTGTGGACGTGGATCCAGGAGCTGCCGGAGTTCACCGACGACCCGAAGAAGTCCAACGAGAAGGTCCTGGAGGCGATCCAGATGGCCTGGCTCGACGAGCGCGATTGAGCGAGGCTTCCGCCGGCACCGGCAGCCTGTTCGCGCGCCTGCGCGACGCCTGCGCCGAAGAATGGCGCGACTACACGCGCCATGCGTTCGTCCTGCAAATCGGCGCCGGCACGCTGCCGGAGGCCTGCTTCCGCCGGTACCTGGTCCAGGACTACCTGTTCCTGATCCACTTCGCCCGGGCCTACGGGCTCGCGGCCTACAAGGCCGAGACGCTCGCCGACGTGCGCGCCGCCGCGGCGGGGCTCTCGGCCATCGTCGATCAGGAGATCGGCCTGCACGTCGCCTACTGCGGCTCGTGGGGGATGACGGAAGCGGACATGGCGACGGCCGAGGAGGCCGAGGCGACCATGGCCTACACCCGCTACGTGCTGGAGGCCGGCTCGGCCGGCGACCTGCTCGACCTGCAGGTGGCGCTGGCGCCCTGCATCGTCGGCTACGCCGAGATAGGCCAGAGGCTCGCCGCGGATCCGGCGACACGGTGGGACGAGAACCCCTACCGGAGCTGGATCGAGATGTACGCCGGTGACGACTACCAGGCGGTCGCCGCCGCCCACGTCGCCCAGACGGACGCGCTGTTCGCGCGGCGCGGCGGGCCGGGGCGGATGCCCGGGCTCATCGCCCACTTCGCCCAGGCGACGCGCCTCGAGCGCGCCTTCTGGGACATGGGTCTTTCCGCGGGTCGCGGCCCAGCGTCAGGCGATCCCTAAGAAGACGGCCAAGCTGCGCGTGACGACCAGCATTGTCGTCTCGTCCAGGTGCCCGAAAACAGCACCGACTTTCTCCCGCGGTACGCTTTGTGTCTTGTCGACCATCACCTGCGAGCGCTTGCGCAGGCCGCTGTCCTCATTCGGCTCAACGAGAACTCGAAACAGGGGCGTCTCCCGCAGTTCGCTGGTAACCGGCAGGATGGTGATCGAGGGATGCTCGTCGAACAGATCCGATACGCGGGCCGTGGCTTCCCGCAGGATCCGGGCAGCACGATCGTGACCAGATCGCCCCGCTTCACTCCCAGCCGTCGGCGTCGGCGACCGCCTCCAGCCAGCTGAGCGTCTCGGCTTCGTGTCGATCATCGCGCAACAGCCGGGACTGCCGGCGGCATTCCTCGGCAAAGCCCGGACGCCGGGTGTCCGGCACCCAGATCTGCACGGGACGCAGGCCCGCCGCGCGCAACTTTTGTCGATGCCGGTGCACCCGCTCGCCGCTCTCGCCAGCCATCAGAACACCCCCGTTACATGTAACCCTAATGTGCGACCGGGGCGGTCCAGTTGCAAGGGGTACCGCCGTTGGGGCTTCGCCGGTTCATAGCGGTGGCCTTTGCCTTAGCTTCCGCCGATCGGCCGAATCGCCTCAACGCGTCACGAAGTAGGCGACCAGGTAGCCGACCAGCATCAGGATCACCCAGACCACCATGTTGCCGGCGGTCAGCGTCTTCGCCACCGCGCCGGCGGGGCCGGTGTGGCGCGAGATCTGCCCCGTCAGCCGCCACAGGCCGGCGACGGTCCCGCGCCGGATCGCGGCGTCGATGGGTGCGGCGATGCGGGCGAAGAGGGCAAGGAGCGCCGGCGCGAGCTTGCGGTAGCCCCAGTCGGTGTCGAGGCTGATCGTCTCGGTGCGCTTCATCAGCGGCAGCAGGACGAAGAAGGCAAGGCCCGAGAACAGCAGGAGCTGCAGCATCTCCAGCACGTGCGGCGCGGTGTAGGCGGCGTAGTCCACCGGGAACGGCAGGATGGCGTAGAGCGGCGCCGGGAAGATGCCGATCACGATGCAGAGGCCTGCGAACAGGACCATGGCGGCGCGCATGTTCCACGGCGGGTCGGGCGGCCTGAGCCCGCTGTCCTTCTGGAAGAACACGAACCACGGGAACTTGATGCCGGCGTGGAGGAAGACGCCGGCCGATCCCGCCATGAGCAGCAGCCAGGCGATGGCCAGGCCCTGATCGCCCGCGGCCTGGTTGATCATCGACTTGGTGACGAAGCCCGAGGTCAGCGGGAAGGCTGAGATGGATAAGGCGCCGATGATGCCGCAGATCGTCGTCAGCGGCATGCCCTGGAACAGCCCGCCCAGCTCCGTGCACTTGCGCCGGCCGGTCATCGAGCAGCACCGAGCCCGCCGACATCAGCAGCAGCGCCTTGTAGATGATGTGGGCGAAGGCGTGGGCAGCAGCGCCGTTCAGCGCCATCTCGGTGCCGATGCCGATGCCTGCGACCATGAACCCGACCTGGTTGACGATGCTGTAGGCGAGGATCCGGCGCATGTCGTTTTCGAGCAGCGCGTAGATGATCCCGTAGAAGATCATCACCAAGCCCACAGGCACGAGGATCTCGGCGCCGGGATAGCCGCGGAGCATGGCGTAGACCGCCGCCTTGGTGGTGAAGGCGGAGAGGAAGACGGTGCCGCTCCACGATGCCTCCGGGTAGGCGTCGGGAAGCCAGGCGGAGATCGGCCAGGCGGCGGCGTTGATCAGGAAGCCGGCCAGGACCAGCAGGCTGGCGGTGCCGTCCGGCATGGCGTTGAAGGCGACCGCGCCGGTCTGGACGACGTGGGCGATGATGCCGACGCTCAGCACCATGCCGCCCAGCAGGTGGATCATCAGGTAGCGGCCGGCGGCACGGAACGAGGCCGCCGTGCCGGCCGACCAGATGATCGCGGTCGAGGCCAGCGCCATCAGCTCCCAGAAGACGAGCAGGGTGATCAGGTCGCCGGCCAGGGTCACGCCGATGGCGCTGCCGGCATAGACGCAGGCGGCGGCAAGTTCGGTGGTGCTGCGCTGGTTCAGCGAGTAGCAGGCACGCCGGCGAAGGCCATGATCGCGAAGATCGTGGCGAATAGCCGGGCGAGCGCATCGACGCGCAGCGGCGCCAGCGTCAGCCCCAGGTATTGGAAGGCGAGGGCGTTGCCGTCGGGCAGCGTCCAGATCAGGGCGAGCGCTGCGAGCGGGCCGAGCAGCAGCACGAGGCTCCGCGCCAGTGCGTTCCCGCGGCACCAGGGCAACAGCAGCGCGGCTGCGAACAGCACCGCCCAGGGCGGCAGGCTATGGCTCATAGTAGTCGTCCCTGCGCTTCAGCACCCAGCCCAGCACCTTGGCCACGATCACCATGGCGGTGCAGGCGGCGAAGCCGAACCACGAGGCGAAGCCGAAGGTGCCGGCGACGGGGACCGGCGCGTGGCGATGGATAACCAGGTCGCCGAGGGTGACGAGGACGAGGACGATGCACCCGCCCCACCACAGGCCGCGAATGGTGCCGGGCCGGGTCAGCCAGTGGCCGCTGCCGCCGCCTGCCGCCGAGGCCTCGCGTGCGCTCTTCACCGCGCCCCCGCAACGAACGCTTCAGCCAGAACCAGGGGCAGGTCCGGGCGGAAGAACAGGAACACCGTGAGAGCCGCGGTCAGCGTCAGCGCGCCGACCGACGTCAGCGGCGCCTCGCCGTGCTCGCGCCCGCCCGCGGGCAGGGGCCGGAAGAAGGCGGCGTAGACGATGGGCAGGAAGTAGGCGGCATTCAGCAGCGTGCTGGCGGCGAGGACGGCGAGAACGATGGCCTGGTCGGCGGCGATGGCGCCCTGGAGCAGGTACCACTTGGCGACGAAGCCGCCGGTCGGCGGCAGCCCGATCATTGACAGCGAGGCGACGGCGAAGGCGCCCATGGTCCAGGGCATCCGCCGGCCGATGCCGTCGAGCTCGCTGACGCGGGTCTTCTCCGCCGCGACCAGGATGGCGCCGGCGGCGAAGAACAGCGTGACCTTGGCGACGGCATGCGTTGCGATCTGCAGGGTCGCGCCCAACAGGGAGAGCGAATTCAGCACCGCCGCGCCGATGACGACGTACGAGAGCTGGCTGATGGTGGAGTAGGCGAGCCTGCGCTTCAGGTTGTCCTGGAAGAGCGCGACGGTGGAGGCGGCGAGGATGGTGAAGCCGGCGACGTAGATCAGCCAGCCGCTGCCGGGCGTCGCCCGCAGCAGGTCGACACCGAAGACGTAGACGGTGACCTTGAGCACGGCGAAGACCCCTGCCTTGACCACGGCGACGGCATGCAGCAGGGCGCTGACCGGCGTCGGCGCCACCATTGCCGCCGGCAGCCAGCGGTGGAACGGCATCAGCGCCGCCTTGGCGATGCCGAAGATGAAGAGCGCGAACAGGACCGCGGTGGCCTCCGGCCCGGCCTTGCCGGCGAGGATCCCGCCGGGCGTGAAGTCGAGGGTGCCGGCGAGCATGTAGATCGCGGCGATCGCCGGGAGCTGCAGGCCGATCGAGGTGCCGATCAGGATGCCGAAGTAGACCCGCCCGGCCCGCTTCGCCTCCGGCGTGCCGTGATGGGTCACGAGCGGATAGGTCGAGAGCGTCAGCGCCTCGTAGAAGGCGAACAGCGTCATGACGTTGCCAGCGAACGCCACCGCCATGGTGGCGGCCAAGGAGACCGCGAAGAAGGCATAGAAGCGCGTCTGGTGGCCCTCGTGATGGCCGCGCATGTAGCCGATGGAGTAGATCGCGGTGACCAGCCAGAGGCCGCTGGCGACGAGCGCGAACGTTGCGCCGAGCGGCTCCGCGACGAAGGCCAGCGGCAGGTTCGGGAACATCTCGAGGACGACGAGCCGCGGCCTGCCGCCGGCAAGCACGTCCCGCACGACCAGGGCGACGGCCGCCAGCAGCAGCGCGGCCGTGGCAATTCCGGCGGTCTCGCGCAGGTTCGGCCGCGAGCCGCACAGCAGGATCAGCGCCGTGCCGATTAGCGGGATGAGGAGAGCGGCGGCGAGCGCCGTCTCGCCGGGAACCTCGGCCGCGATCACGGCGCCGGTCCCATCAGCGCCCGCGCCGCGTCCAGGGCCAGGCCGCTGGTCATCGTCCCGTCGATGCCGAAGACGAGGTTGATCGCGGCCAGCACCAGGAGCGGCGCCAGCATGCCGAGCGGCGCCTCGCCGACGCCCTCGACCGCCGGCGACGGCGCGCGGAAGTAGGCGAGCTCCACCAGCCGCCAGACGTAGATCAGCGCGAGCAGGCCGCTGACAATAATCACCGCCATGACCGGCCACCAGCCCTTGGCGAAGGCGGCCTCGAGCAGGACCCACTTGGTGACGAAGCCGACGGTGAGTGGCGCGCCGATCAGGCTTAGGCCGCCGATCAGCATCGCCGCGGCGGTGATCGGCATACGCCGGCCGAAGCCGGCGACGTCATCGAAACGCACTGCGCCAACCCGATAGACGACGCAGCCGATCGCCATGAACAGCAGCGCCTTCATCATCGCGTGGTTGAAGATGTGGACGATGCTTCCCGAGAGGCCCTCGGCGGTGCCGAGGCTCAGGCCCAGCACCATGTAGCCGATCTGGGAGACGCTGGAGTAGGCGAGCAGGCGCTTGACGTCGTCTTGGAAGATCGCGACGACGGAAGCCGCGATCATCGACAGCATGCCGAAGCCGAGCAGCATCTCGTCGATCGGCATGGCAGCGAACATCGCCTGACCGCCGAACACCGTGTAGAGCGTGCGGATGAGTGCGTAGACGGCGATCTTGGTCGAGGTCGCGGCGAGGAACACGCTCACCGCCGAGGGCGCATAGGTGTAGGCGTTGGGCAGCCAGAAGTGCAGCGGCACCAGCGCCAGCTTCAGGCTGAGGCCGACGGTGAGGAACGCCAGGGCCATCTCGATGGTGCGCAGGTGGAGCAGGCCCGGCAGGCGGCCGGCGAGGTCGGCCATGTTGAGGGTGCCGGTCATCATATACATCATGCCGACGCCGATGATGTAGAACGTCGCGCCGATGGTTCCCATGATGAGGTAGCGGAAGGAGGCCGTGAGCGCCCGACGATCCCGCCCCAGGCTGATCAGCACGTACGAGGACAGCGAGGCGATCTCGAGGAACACGAACAGGTTGAACGCATCACCCGTCGCCGCGATGCCGAGCAGGCCGGTGAAGTTGAGGAGAGACATCACGTAGAACAGGTAGATGCGGTCCGACGGGATCTCGCGGGCGACCGAGGCGCGGGCGAAGACGATGACGATGGCGCCGATCGCCGAGATCGTGACCAAGACGAAGGCGCTGAGCAGGTCGATGCGGTACTCGATGCCCCAGGGCGCCGGCCAGCCGCCTAAAGCATAGGAGATCGGTCCAGTCTTCAGCACCTCCGCCAGCAGCATGAAGGCGCCGGCCAAAGCACTCCAGGTCACAACCACGGCGATGGCCCAGGCCGCCTTCGCGTTGCGGAGGATCAGGCAGATCGGCGCCGAGATCAGCGGCAGGACCACCTGGAGGACCGGCAGGTGCGGGGAGATCATGTCGGCTCGCCTTCCTGCGCCTCGATCTCGTCCTCCTCGATGGTGCCGAAGGCGTCGCGGATGCGCACCACCAGGGCCAGGCCCAGCGACAGGGTGGCGACGCCGACGACGATCGCGGTCAGGATCAGCACGCTCGGCAGCGGGTTGGTGTAGACGGGGTTGCCGGCCGTGATGATCGGCGCGGTGCCGCCCTCGATCTTGCCCATGGAGATGTAGAAGACGAAGACGGCGACCTGGAAGATGTTCAGGCCGAACAGCTTCTTGACCAGGTTCCCCTGGGCGATGACGACGTAGAAGCCAATCATCATCAGGACGACGACCAGCCAGTAGTTGAACAGCGAGAACAGCGGCGCCGTCACTCCGGCGCCTCCTCGACGCCCTGCTCGACGTCCTGGCCGGCGAAGATGAAGAAGATCGTCATCATCGCCGACGAGACGGTCATGAACACGCCGAACTCGATGAGGAAGATGCCGAGGTGTTGGCCATGCACGGCATCGTGGGCGAGCACCGAGTAGTCGAGGTAGTTGCCGCCGAGCACGATGCCGGCCAGCCCGGTGCCGGCGTAGAGCAGCACGCCGAGCGCCAGGGTGACGCGGACGAGTCGCGGCCCGGCGACCTTGCGCGCCGTGGCGACGCCGAAGATCAGGGCATAGAGGATGAAGGCGGAGGCGAAGATGACGCCGGCCTGGAAACCGCCGCCGGGGCCGAAGTCGCCATGGAACTGGACGTAGAGGGCGAAGAGCATGATCGCCGGGATCAGGAACTTCGCCGCCGTCCGGAGGATGGCGAAGCGGGTCACGGCGCCTTATCCTCCGCCGATGGCTTCCGCCGCCGCCGGCCGCGGCCGATCAGCACGAGAACGCCACTGGCCGCTGTGAGGACCACTGTCGTCTCGCCCAACGTGTCGTAGCCGCGATAGCTGGCCAGCACCGAGGTCACGACGTTGGGAACGCCGGTCTCGGGGAGCGAGCCTTCGAGGTAGCGGGGGGCGACATGCTGGTGGATCGGCGCGTTCGGATCGCCGTAGCCAGGCATGTCGAGCGTGCCGTAGATGAGGGCGGCGCCGGTGACGACGACGAGGAACAGCGGGCCCCATGCGAGGGTCTTGCTCGGCTTTTCCACTCCTATCCGGGTGACGGCGAGGGTGGCGAGGCCCAGCACGGTGGCGATGCCGGCGCCCACCGAGGCCTCGGTAAAGGCGACGTCAACCGCATCTTGGACAACGTACAGGGCGGCGGCGGTAAGGCTAAAGATCCCGGACAGCATCACCACCGCGAACAGATCGCGGACCTTCACCAGCGCCAGCGCCGCCAATGCCATGAACAGCAGCAGCGCGACGTCGATGGCGCCTACGATGACGATGGCCCGCCTCCCTCGTTCCTGGTCGCTCGGCCGGGGTCCGTGCCCGCGGTGATCAGTGGCTTCACCCCGGCATTGAGGGCGGCGCGGGCGAGCGCAAAGGTGGTCGTGGGCGAGGTGAAGAACAGGAAGACGCCGATCAGGATCAGCTTGACCGTGACAAGCCAATGCTCCGACTGGAGCATCAGGCCGAGCAGGATCAGCGCTGCGCCCAGGGTGTCGATCATCCCGGCGCCGTGCATGCGGCTGTAGACGTCTGGCAGGCGGACGATGCCGATGGCGCCGATCAGGGCGAAGAGGCTGCCCGTGACCAGGCAGGCCCAGCTGGCGATATCGAGGGCGAGCGCCATCAAACGTCTTCCCAGTCGCCGGGCAGCGGCCCGCCGAGATGGGCGAAGGTGACGTATTTGCAGACGGCGATCGTGCCGATGAAGTTGATCAGCGCGTAGACCAGGGCGATGTCGAGAAATTCCGGCCGCTCGGTGAGGAAACCGAAGACAGCGATGAGCAGCACTGTCAATGTTCCAAAGGAGTTCACCGCGAGAATCCGGTCGTAGACGGTGGGCCCCTTGAACGCCCGCCACAGGGTTAGGGCCATGATCAGGATCAGCGCGAGGCTCGCTTCGACGAACATTGCCGCTAGTCCTCCACGGCAGCAACGCGCCGGTCCATGTCGCCGCTGGCCACCCCCTCGGCAGCGTCGGATGTCAGCGCGTGGACGCTCAGCACCCCGTCCTCGATGCCGAGGGTGACGGTGCCGGGGGTGAGTGTGATGGAGTTCGCGTAGATCGTAAGCCCGAGATCGGAGTGCTGGCTGCCCGGCGTCGCCATCACACTGAGGGAGAGCGGCATCCGCCGGCTGAGAATGACCTTCGCCACCGCGATGTTCGACTTGACGATCTCCCACAGCAGCCACGGCAGGTAGACGATGACGCGATGGCTGAGGTGGACGGGATGGCCCTCATGGTCGATCACGTCCATCCGGTGGGCGATGAAGACGACGACACAGACGGAGACGACGCCGAGGCCGAGGAGCAGCGGTTCGTGGAGATAGCCGGACAGCAGCAGCCAGAGCACGTAGAGGACGCCGGCCAGGCTGACGACGTGAGGCACCGTGTCCTTCCTCCCCGCGAGCGGCTCCTTGACCGGGCCTTGGGCGCCGAACGAACCGGACCGGCAGCGCGGATCCTGGTTTAGCGTCCGCGGCCGGGCGTGGAAACGATAAAATGGCGAAGGCGCTTTGCCTTGGGGAGACGAGACCGGACGAGAATGGCGAACATGATGCGAGAATGGCGGACATGATGATGGACACGCGCAGGAAGGCCCTGCTGCTTTGCGTGCTTGCCGCGCTCTTCTCTGCCGTTGACATGTCGGCGGGCCGGCTTGCTCCGGGTCCGGCGGTTGCAGCGGACGGGCCGGTTACGGCGGACGAAGCGGGCATCAGCCGCCTCGTGATCGACACGAGGCGGGGCGCCGAGACCTTTCGCGTCGAGCTGGCGAAGACGCCGGCGGAGCTCGCCCAGGGGCTGCAGCACCGCCGCCAGCTACCGCCCGACGCCGGCATGCTGTTCGACTTCGGCCCCGAGCGCATCGTCACGATGTGGATGAAGAACACCTACATCCCGCTCGACATGCTGTTCATCGGCGCCGATGGCGTCGTTGCCTATATCGCCGAGGACGCCGAGCCGCTGTCGCTGGAAACCATAGCCTCGCGGGTTCGCGTCCGCGCCGTGCTGGAGGTGAATGCCGGCACGGTTGCGCGGCTGGGGATCCGCCCGGGCGACCGGGTCCGCCACCCCATCTTTACCGTGCCTTAATCTTCATGGTGTAGTCTGCGGCGTCATCCGGCGGCTGATCCCCCGCGCGGGGCATCAGCCGTGCCACCCGACGTGAAGAAGGATCCGCGACATGAGTGCAGCCCTGGCCAAGCTTCCCGGCGCATCCTACGTGCGCAACAGGCTGCACAAATGGCCGTTCGTCCGCTCGCTGGCGGTTGCTTATCTTTATCCGGTGGAGCGGCAACTGGTCCACGGCACGCACAAGCCAAAAACGGACCATCCCAGCATCATCCATTTCTCGCTCAACAAGGCGGCGACACAGTACGTCCGCAACATCCTCGTGACCTGCGCGGCCAAGAACGCGCTGACGCCGGTGCAGTTCAACCAGTTCGCCTGGATGACGGACATCGAGTTTCTCGACAAAATGGGGCCGGAGCAGTTCGACAAGTACAAGCACGTGTTCAGGCCCAAGGGCTACTGCTACACCGTGTTCGCCAACTACGTTAAGGGCATTCCGGAGGTCGAATCCTACCTCAAGATCCTGATGATCCGCGATCCCCGGGACATCCTCACCTCCCACTACTTCTCCCAGGCCTATTCGCACCCCCTGCCCGGCGACCCGGAGAAGGCTGCCGAGTTCCAGCGGTCGCGCGAGCTCGTGCTGCAGAAGACGATCGACGAGTTCGTCATGGGCTACAGCGAACGCGTCGCCGAGTGCACCAGCAACTACCTCCGGTTCCTGGTCGATCAGCCCAATCTTCTCGTCACTCGCTACGAGGACATGGTCGCGGACTTTCCGCGCTGGCTGGACGAGCTGCTGGCGTTCTGCTCACTGACAGTTAGCGAGCAGACGCGGGCGAGCCTGATCGGCTCGGCAACCGGGCCGATCCCCGCAGCGCACCGGCCGGACCAGAAACGCCGTCAGGTCGCTCCCGGCGACCACCGCCGCAAGCTCAAGGCGGAGACGATCGCCGCGCTGAACGAACGGTTCGCCGCCGCCATCGAGCGCTTCGGCTACGCCCGCTAGCGGCGGCGGCGCAGGCGCGTTCTCTCTGTCCGTCACCCGCGGGCTTGTCCCGCGGGTCCATGGAGGACGTGGATCGCCGCAACGAGTGCGGCGATGACGGTTGAGATCCAATCGTCATGGCGAGCCGTCGCATAACTGCTCCTGCGTCGGACTCGGCTCGTCAGGCTCCCTCGGACCCGGCCGCGCGCGGATTGCGAAGCATTTTCAACCATCTTCCGACACAAGAACCGCGAAGGGGCAGGCTGAAGCCCTTCGCGGCCGTACTCCGTAATGGCGAAATGAGGAACAAGTCAAACGGGGTCTGGCCGCAGATAAAATCCTTAATAAAAGCAAAGGCGGTTACCGATATATCGCGTAAGATCATCGATGCGCGCCGGGGTGGCGCTCTGTACTTGGCAGCATTCGCGGGTGGACGAACTTCAATGCCGCACAACGTGATCATCATCCAGCGTGTCGTGCCGCACTACCGCTTCGCCCTGTTCCAGCGGCTCTGGCGGGAATTCGGCTGGCGGGTCGCCACGAGCAAGACTGTTCCCGACGTCGGGCCGCTGAAGTTCAACCGGCTCATCGAGGACGAGCATCCGTTCATCAGGCGATACGACTTGGCGTTCCCGTCGAAGACGAACCCGTATCGCTGCCAGGTGCCGGTCCGGCAAATCCTGGAGGACACGCAGGCGACCGCGGTAATCTGCGAGTTCTCCATGCGGATGAACACGACCTACGAGTTGCCGCTGCTCCGCCGCGCGCGCGGGTTCCCGACGCTCCTGTTCTGGTCGCACGGCTTCAACATGGCCCGGGGCCTGGCTTCCCGATATCAGCGGCTGGTCCAGTGGCCGCGGTCGATGCTCTCCACCGTGGCAGACGGGCACATCTGCTACAGCGAGGAGGGCCGCGACTACCTCGCCGGGTTCATGGCGACCGAGCGGCTGTTCGTCGCGCCGAACACGCTCGACGCGGAGACGCTGCGGGCGGAAGCAGGCGAGGTCCAGCCGATGGCGGCGCCGGGGCGGCCGCACATCGTCACCGTCGGGCGGGTCACCGCCGACAAGGACTTCCCTCGGCTCGTCCGCATCTTCCGGGCTCTGCTTGCCGACTATCCGCGAGCCGCTCTGACCCTCGTCGGCGACGGGCCGGACATGGAGCGCACCCGCGCCGAGGCCGGGGAGGAACTCGGCCGGCGGATCTTCATGCCGGGCGCGGTCTATGACGAGTCGCGCATCGCCGCCTACTACGGCGCCGCCGACCTGAGTGTGCTCACCGGCGCCGCTGGGCTCGGCGTCAACCACGCGCTCTGCTATGGCGTGCCGATCGTCGCCTATGACCGAACGGAGCAGGGACCGCACCATCATCCCGAAATCGTCTATGTCGTCGATGGCGTGACCGGTGCTCGCGTGCGTCACTACAGCGACGAGGCGATGCTGCAGGGGCTCCGCGACGTCCTCGCCCGTCATCCCTACCCGAGGGAAGCCTTCGCCGCGTCTATCGAACGCTACGTCGCCGACCACCTGTCCCTCGACAGCATGGTCCGCGAGTTCGCCAGGGTTGACGACTTCATCCGCGGCCGCTCCCGTTCGCCACGGGCGCAGGCGGAAACGGCTCCGGCCACCGCCACGCCAGGCCCCGGCTGAAGCCGAAGGCTGAGCCCGCGCCTCGCCGCGGGTTGGATCGCGGGCCGCCTGCAATACCTATGACCTGAGCCCGTGCGGCTCGTTCATGGTGAGGAGGTCGGCATGCGGTACCTGACCCGGGGGGCCGTCGCGGGGCGGGCGGCGCCCATCGTTGCCCTGCTTGCGGCGCTGACGGCCGCGGCAGGCTCCAGCCTCGCGGCGGAGCGAATGGTGCAAACCCAGGCGGGCCCCGTGCGGGTCGAGTCGCTGGTGCGCGGCCTGGAGCACCCGTGGGGCCTCGCCTTTCTGCCCGACGGGCGAACGTTGGTGACGGAGCGGGCGGGCCGGTTACGCCTGGTCACCGGCGATGCCCCGTCGGCGCCGCTGAAGGGCGTGCCAGAGGTGCTGGCGCGGGGCCAGGGCGGGCTTCTCGACGTTGCCCTCGATCCGGCCTTTGCCGGGAACCGCCTCGTTTATCTCTGCTACGCCGAGCCCGGCGGCGACGGGGGCTCGACCGCGGTGGCCAGGGGAACCCTGTCGTCTGCCGCGGACCAGCTGGAAAACGTCCAGGTCATTTTCCGGCAGGCGCCAAAGGTCGGTGGCGCCAACCACTTCGGCTGCAGACTGGCTTTCGCCCCGGACGGCAAGCTGTTCATCACCTCCGGCGACCGCTTCAAGTTCGACCCCGCCCAGGACCTGAAGAGCGGGCTCGGCAAGATCTTCCGCATCAACCCCGACGGCTCGATCCCCGCGGATAATCCCTTCGTCGGCCGCGACGACGCCCAGCCCGAGATCTGGTCCTACGGCCACCGCAACGTCCAGGGCGCCGCCATCCATCCGCTCACCGGCGCCCTGTGGACGCACGAGTTCGGCCCACGGGGCGGCGACGAGCTGAACGTGCCGGAGGCGGGGCGGAACTACGGCTGGCCGCTGGTGAGCTGGGGTCGTCACTACTCCGGCGTCGATATCCCAGATCCGCCGTCGCGTCCCGATCTCGCCGGCTCGGTCCACTACTGGAACCCGGCCATCTCGCCCTCGGGTATGACCTTCTATACAGGCGAGCTCTTCCCCAGCTGGCGCGGCAACATCCTCATCGGCGGGCTGACGTCGGGCGGGATCGTCCGCCTCGGCCTCGACGGTCAGCGGGTCACGGCCGAGGAGCGGATCGACCTCGAGGAGCGCATCCGCAACGTCCGGCAGGGACCGGACGGCGCGGTTTACCTGCTGACAGACCAGCCGGAGGGGGAGATCCTCCGGCTGAGCCCCGCGAAGCGTTAGCGCGCTGATGATTCCGGCGCCGCTGACGCTGGCGGAGCTAAAGGCCACGATCCCGCCGTTGGTGCGGGCGCTGAGCCTGGAGAGACAGCTGGAAATGTGAAGCTTGGTGCCGGATGAGGGACTCGAACCCCCGACCTACTGATTACAAATCAGCCGCTCTACCAGCTGAGCTAATCCGGCGCCGGACGATACCGCCCCGCCCCTGACAGCTTCGGCGCATCGTGCCGCGGCGGGCCCGAGGGCAGCTGTCGTCGCACCAAGGCCACCGTCCTGGCTCATGGCGCGGTCCAGAGTACCGCGGCCGCCGGTTCTGCGTCATCCCAGTCTTTCATCTCGACATACCGCCCACATGCCCGCCCCTTATGTCGCCACGGCGTCTGCCGCCACGGCGTCGTTGTTGCATTGCCGCCATCGGCATCAGCCGGTGTGTTCCCCTTCAAGGCTACGATCGGCGTCGACGCGATGGCGCGTTCCCGTCGGGGCGGGTGCTGCCTCTGGCTCTGGTCATTCCCCGTCTTCCTGGCTGCGGGCGAGTTCGTAGAGGGCGATGGCGGCGGCAGCCGAGAGGTTGAGGCTGCCGCTGGCGGGGTCGATCGGGATGCGGGCCAAAGCGTCGCAGCCCTCGCGGACCAGCCGGCGCAGGCCGTGGCCCTCGGAGCCGAGGACGAGCGCCACGCGCCCCTCCGGCAGGCTCGCGGACAGCGTCGTCCTCGCCTCCGCCGTCGAGGCCGACGCACCAGAAGCCGGCGGCTTGCAGCGTTCTCAGCGCCCGGGCGAGGTTGACGACGCCGATGAGCGGCACCCTCTCCAGGCTGCCGGCCGCGGCCTTCGCCAGGGCGCCGGTGGCGGCCGGGGCGTGGCGGTCCTGGGTCAGGACGGCCACGGCGGAGAAGGCGGCCGCCGAGCGGATGACGGCGCCGACGTTGCGCGGATCGGTGGCTTGGTCGAGGACGACCAGGCGGGCGCCGGCCTCGGCCTTCACCCGGTCTAGCAGGTCCTCCAGCGCCAGCTCCGGGAGTGGCTCGACCAGGGCGGCCATGCCCTGATGCACAGCGCCGGGCGGCAGCACCGCGTCCAGCCCTTTGCGGTCCGCGGCTTCCACCACCGGCCGCGCCCCGGTCGTCCCCGTCATCGCCGTCGCTCCCTTCGCGGCCGCCTGCAGTTTCTGCAGCGCTGCCTCTGCGGCGATCAGCCGGCGGATCCTGCGCAGGGGGTTGGCGACCGCGGCCAGCACCGCATGGGTGCCGTAGAGCCAGACGCCGGCGGGGCGGCCGGCCTCGCGCCCCTCCTCGCGGCGAGGCCGCCCGTGCTGGCGGGGGAAGCGGTCGCGGCGGGGAGGCTGAGGCTGACGCTGCGGCATGGTCCTGCGCTGGGCAAAGGGGCGATTGTCAAGGCTGTTGAAGATTGACAAGCATCGGCAAACCCCCTATTTGCAAGCGCTCGTTCCGCCGGCTTGACCGGGCTCGGCGGCGCGCCGGAGGGGTGCCCGAGTGGCTAAAGGGGACGGGCTGTAAACCCGTTGGCGCACGCCTACGTAGGTTCGAATCCTACCCCCTCCACCATCGGCTTGGGCAGGACGAACCTTGAGGAGCCTGGTCGCGCGGGTGTAGCTCAGTGGTAGAGCAGGAGCCTTCCAAGCTTCAGACGAGGGTTCGATTCCCTTCACCCGCTCCAGCAAGGCATTGAAGCGCGGCGGGCACGACCGCCGCGACCCCGTGACGCACGGATTGGTTTGACCTTCGGACGCGAAAGACGGCAGCGAGATGGCGAAGGCGAAGTTTGAGCGGACGAAGCCGCACTGCAATGTTGGGACGATCGGCCATGTTGATCATGGCAAGACGACGTTGACGGCGGCGATCACCAAGGTTTTGGCTGAGGCTGGTGGGGCGACGTTCGTTCCGTTCGATCAGATTGACAAGGCTCCGGAGGAGAAGGCGCGGGGGATCACGATCTCGACGGCGCACGTCGAGTATCAGACCGCGAACCGGCATTACGCGCATGTCGATTGCCCGGGTCATGCCGACTACGTGAAGAACATGATCACCGGCGCGGCGCAGATGGACGGGGCGATCCTGGTGGTGTCTGCCGCCGATGGGCCGATGCCGCAGACCCGCGAGCACATTCTTTTGGCTCGCCAGGTCGGCGTTCCGGCGATCGTGGTTTATCTGAACAAGGTCGACATGGTTGACGACCCGGAGCTGTTGGAGCTGGTCGAGCTGGAGCTGCGGGAGCTGCTGTCCAGCTACGACTTTCCTGGCGACGACATTCCGATCGTCAAGGGCTCGGCGCTTTATGCTCTGGAGGGTCGTGACGGCGAGATGGGGCCGCAGTCGATCCTGGAGCTGATGAAGGCGGTGGACAGCTACATTCCGCAGCCGGAGCGGCCGAAGGACCAGCCGTTCTTGATGCCGATCGAGGATGTGTTCTCGATTTCGGGCCGCGGCACGGTGGTCACCGGCCGGGTGGAGCGTGGGGTGGTCAAGGTTGGCGAGGAGGTGGAGATCGTCGGCCTGAAGGCCACGACCAAGACGGTTTGCACCGGCGTGGAGATGTTCCGCAAGCTGTTGGACCAGGGCGAGGCCGGCGACAACATCGGCGTTTTGTTGCGCGGGACCAAGCGCGAGGACGTCGAGCGTGGCCAGGTCCTGGCCAAGCCGGGGACGATCACGCCGCACACCAAGTTCGCCGCCGAGGCCTACATCCTGACCAAGGAGGAGGGCGGCCGGCACACGCCGTTCTTCACCAACTACCGGCCGCAGTTCTACTTCCGGACCACGGATGTGACCGGGACGGTGGCGCTGCCCGAGGGCACCGAGATGGTGATGCCGGGCGACAACGTCTCGATGGAGGTGACGCTGATCCAGCCGATCGCCATGGACGAGGGCCTCCGGTTCGCCATTCGCGAGGGCGGCCGCACGGTCGGCGCCGGCGTCGTCGCCAAGATCATCGAATAGCCGAAAGCGGTCGGCGCAGAGGTTAAATTGGGCGCGAAGAGGCCACAAAGGGGTATAGCTCAGCTGGTAGAGCGGCGGTCTCCAAAACCGCAGGTCGCGGGTTCGAATCCTGCTGCCCCTGCCAGAGCGCATTAGGATCATGGCACGCACAAACGTCGCCCAATTCTTCCGTGAGGTTCGCCAGGAAACGTCGAAGGTAACGTGGCCGACGCGCCGTGAGACCGCCATTTCCACCGGGATGGTGTTTCTCATGGTGGTGCTGGCCGCCATCTTCTTTTTCTTTGTCGATCAGATCATCGCGACCGCCATCCGCTTCCTGCTGGCGCTGGGGAGCTAGGCCATGGAGGCGCGCTGGTACGTGATCCACGTCTATTCCGGATTCGAGCGCAAGGTCTCGCAGTCCATCGACGAGCAGGTAAAGCTCAACGGCATGTCCGACCGGATCGAGCAGGTGCTGGTGCCGACGGAGGAGGTCGTTGAGGTCCGCCGTGGCGCCAAGGTCAGCGCCGAGCGGAAATTCTTTCCCGGCTACGTGCTGGTGAAGATGGCGATGACCGACGAGACCTGGCACCTGGTCAAGAACACGCCGAAGGTGACCGGCTTCCTTGGTGGCCGCGGCCGGCCGACGCCGATCAGCGAGGCCGAGGCGATGCGGATCATGCATCAGGTGCAAGAGGGCATCGAGCGGCCGAAACCGTCGGTTACCTTCGAGGTCGGCGAGCAGGTCCGGGTCAGCGATGGGCCGTTCACCTCGTTCACCGGCCTAGTCGAGGAGGTCGACGAGGCGCGGGCGCGGCTAAAGGTGGCGGTTTCGATCTTCGGCCGCTCCACCCCGGTGGAGCTCGAGTACGCGCAAGTCGAGAAGATGTAAGCTGGCTCGGCTAGCTTGGCGCAGCCGGCCGCGGCGCAGCGGCGCTTCGGCCTCTAGGAGAGACGATGGCGAAGAAGATTGTCGGATACATCAAGCTGCAGGTGCCGGCCGGCGCGGCCAATCCGTCGCCGCCGATCGGCCCGGCGCTGGGTCAGGCCGGCCTGAACATTATGGAGTTCTGCAAGACCTTTAACGCGCAGACCCAGGGGCTCGAGCAGGGCATGCCGATCCCGGTGGTGATCACCGTCTACGGCGACCGGACGTTCTCGTTCGTGACCAAGACCCCGCCGGCGAGCTTCCTGTTGAAGAAGGCGGCCGGCATCCAGAAGGGCTCGGCGGACACCGCCCGCCAGCGCATCGGCCAGGTGAGCCGGGAGCAGGTGCGCGAGATCGCCGAGATGAAGATGGCCGATCTCAATGCCAAGGACCTGGAGGGGGCGATGAAGATGATCGTCGGTTCGGCCCGCTCCATGGGCCTCGAGGTGGTGGACTAGGACGATGGCGAAGAAGAGCAAGCGGCTGCGTTCGGCCTACGAGGGCATCGCCCCGGAGACGGCCTACGACCTGGAAGATGCGATTGCGCTGATCCGCGAGCGGGCGTCGGCTAAGTTCGACGAGACGATTGAGGTCGCGCTTGGGCTCGGCGTCGATCCGCGCCATGCCGACCAGATGGTGCGCGGCGTCGTCAGCCTGCCGCATGGCACCGGCAAGACCTTGCGTGTCGCCGTGTTCGCCAAGGGCGACAAGGCCGCCGAGGCCACCGCCGCCGGCGCCGACGTCGTTGGCGCCGAGGACCTGATGCAGCAGATCCAAGGCGGCGAGATCAACTTCGACCGGTGCATTGCGACGCCGGACATGATGGCGGTCGTCGGCCGGCTGGGGAAGATCCTCGGGCCCCGCGGGCTGATGCCCAACCCGAAGCTCGGAACTGTGACCCAGGACGTCGCCGGGGCTGTGCGCGCGGCCAAGGCGGGCCAGGTCGAGTTCCGGGTCGAGAAGGCCGGGATCATCCACGGCGGGATCGGCAAGGCGAGCTTCCCGGCGGAGAAGATCGATGCCAACGTTCGCGCCTTTGTCGACGCGGTGATGAAGGCCAAGCCGACCGGCGCCAAGGGGACCTATCTCCAGCGCGCGGCGGTCAGCTCGACCATGGGCCCGGGGATCAAGGTCAACGTCGCGAGCATCGCTGGCTGAAGAACAGCGCCGCGGGGCTTGGCGCAAGCCGGCGCTTGGCGCAAAGAGGACCGGTTCCCCTTAGCAACGATAGATTAAGGCGATAGATTAGGGAGACAGCCTCAGGGCTTTCTGAGACGCGCAAACCTGTCCGAGACAGCAGGCACCGCAGGGCGCCCAGGCGCCCGCCGGTTTAATGGCCCAGCGGTTTGATGAAGAGCCGCCTGCCGAGACGGTATCGAGCGCGAGGGTCCGTCGGAGCCGATCCGCCGTTCCCGGCTTGAGCCGGCGCCTGGACAGGCGCACGCAATCCCGCAAGGCCGGAGGGCCGGGCGCGGGGCAGGTGATGGCCGTGTCCGTGCCGCTGCGCCAGCAGCCGCGCGGACCGAGACGGGGAATGATGGATGGATCGGGTTGCCAAGGAAGAGCTGGTCGCATCGCTGCACCAGACGTTCGCCGAAACCGCCGTCGTCGTGGTGACGCAGTACTCGGGGCTCTCGGTGGGCGAGATGACCGACCTGCGCGCGCAGATGCGCGGCGCCGGCGCCAACGTTAAGGTAACGAAGAACCGGCTGACCAAGCGGGCCCTGGAGGGAACGCACTACGAGGGCCTGGGCGAGATGTTCGTCGGCCCGACCGCCATGGCCTACTCCAGCGACCCTGTCGCTGCCGCCAAGATCACCATCGCCTTCGCCAAGACCCACCCCAAGCTCATCGTCATCGGCGGCGGCCTGGGCGACAAGGTGCTCGATGCCGAGGGCATCAGGTCGCTGGCCTCGCTGCCCTCCCTCGACGAGCTGAGGGGCAAACTCATCGGCCTCATCAATGCCCCGGCGACGAGGATCGCTGCCGTGCTGCAGGCTCCGGCGGGGCAGCTCGCCCGGGTGCTTGCCGCCTACGCCGAGCAGGGCGAGGGCGATGGAGGCGAGGGCGATGGCACCGGCGATGGCACCGGCGAGGGGAACGATGGTGGGGACGGTGGCGCGGCAAGCGCGCAAGCCGGCGGCGTGACGTGATCAATCCTGATCTAGCCTGAGGAGTGAAAGAAGAGACATGGCAAACCTGGATACCCTGGTGGAGCAGCTCTCCAGCCTAACCGTGCTGGAGGCTGCCGAGCTGAGCAAGATGCTCGAGGAGAAGTGGGGGGTGTCGGCCGCAGCGCCGGTCGCCGCCGCAGCACCCGCCGCCGCCGCGGCACCGGCGGAGGCGGCCGAAGAGAAGACCGAGTTCGACGTCATCCTGGTCGCCTTCGGCGAAAAGAAGATCAACGTCATCAAGGAGGTGCGCGCCATCACCGGGCTCGGCCTGAAGGAGGCGAAGGATCTGGTCGAGGCGGCGCCGAAGCCGGTGAAGGAAGGCGTGAAGAAGGAAGACGCCGCCGAGATGAAGAAGAAGCTCGAGGAGGCAGGGGCGACCGTCGAGGTCAAATGAGGAAAAGCGTGTGGCAGGGCTTGGCCCCTGCCGCCCCGCAGATCATATAAAGTGGGTTGACGAAGCGCCGGGGCCGCACTGCGGAGCACCGACGCTTTTGTCTGTTCGCTAAACATCCGCCCGCAGGGTCTGACCGCGACCGGGAAAGCGGATGTTATGGTCGATGCGCGCCGCCCGGGCAACTCTCTTGCGAGCGGTCGTGGGGGGAAGACGCATTTCAAGGCTACTCTTGCGCTCGGGGGGCGGTGCCCGGGCGGTTTGAGCGGCCGCGGCCCAGCACACTCGTGAGGACCCTCTATGGCTAGAAGTTTCACCGGTCGCAAGCGCGTTCGGAAGAGCTTTGGACGCATCGCCGCCGCCGTGCCGATGCCAAATCTGATCGAGGTGCAAAAGAGCTCCTACGATCAGTTCCTCCAGCGCCAGGGGCCGGCGGACCAACGCTCCGACAGCGGCCTGCAGGAGGTGTTCAAGTCGGTCTTCCCGATCAGCGACTTCTCCTCCCGCGGCACGCTCGAGTTCGTCAAGTACGAGTTCGAGGAGCCGAAGTACGACGTCGAGGAGTGCCAGCAACGCGGCATGACCTACGCCGCGCCACTGAAGGTGACCTTGCGCCTGGTGGTTTGGGACGTCGACGAGGAGACGGGTGCCCGCTCCATCCGCGACATCAAGGAGCAGGACGTCTACATGGGCGACATGCCGTTGATGACCGACAACGGCACGTTCGTCGTCAACGGCACTGAGCGCGTCATCGTCTCGCAGATGCACCGCTCGCCGGGCGTCTTCTTCGACCACGACAAGGGCAAGACCCACGCCTCGGGCAAGTACCTCTTCGCCGCCCGTGTGATCCCCTATCGCGGCTCCTGGCTGGACTTCGAGTTCGACGCCAAGGACCTCGTGTACGTCCGCATCGACCGGCGGCGCAAGCTGCCGGTGACAACCCTGCTCATGGCGCTCGACGGCCGCGCAACAGAGCTGTTGCGCCAGGAGCGCGGCGCCGAGGGCCGGGGCCTGGAGCAGGCCGAGGTCACCGGCATGACCGCCGAGGAGATCCTCGACTACTTCTATGAGAAGGTGACGTTCCACCTCAGCGACGGCGGCTGGAAGACGGAGTTCCGCGCCGAGCGGATGCGCGGCGTAAAGCTCCAGCGCGACCTCATCGACGCCAGCAGCGGCGAGCGGATCGCGGAAGCCGGGACGAAGCTCACGCCCAAGCTGCTGCGCGAGTTGGCCGCCAAGGGCGTCACCGAGCAGCTCGTTCCCGACGAGGATCTGGCCGGCCGCTACATCGCCGAGGACGTCATCAACGAGGAGACCGGCGAGATCTTCATCGAGGCCGGCGAGGAAATCACCGAGGCCAACCTGGAGGCGCTGAAGAAGGCCGGCATCGTCGAGATCCGGTCTTTGGCCATCGACCACATGAACGTCGGGCCCTACATCCGCAACACCCTGGCCGTCGACCGCAATTCGAGCCGCGAGGAAGCGTTGTTCGACATCTACCGGGTGATGCGCCCGGGCGAGCCGCCGACCATCGACACCGCCGAGGTCCTGTTCCGCGGCCTGTTCTTCGACCCCGAGCGCTACGACCTCTCGGCGGTCGGCCGGGTGAAGATGAATTCCCGGCTCGGCTTCACCACTGACGATTCGCTGAGGACGCTGCGCAAGGAGGATGTCCTTGCGGTCGTCAAGGTGCTGGTGGACCTGAAGGACGGGCGGGGCGAGATCGACGACATCGACCACCTCGGCAACCGCCGGGTGCGCTCGGTCGGTGAGCTGCTGGAGAACCAGTACCGCGTCGGGTTGCTCAGGATGGAGCGGGCGATCCGCGAGCGGATGAGTTCGGTCGACATCGACACGGTGATGCCGCAGGAGCTGATCAACGCCAAGCCGGCCGCGGCGGCGGTCCGCGAGTTCTTCGGCTCGTCGCAGCTCAGCCAGTTCATGGACCAGACCAACCCGCTGTCGGAGATCACCCACAAGCGAAGGCTGTCGGCGCTGGGCCCGGGCGGGTTGACGCGCGAGCGGGCGGGCTTTGAGGTGCGCGACGTGCACCCGACCCACTACGGCCGGATCTGCCCGATCGAGACGCCGGAGGGGCCGAATATCGGCCTGATCAACTCGCTGGCGACGTTCGCCCAGGTCAACCGCTACGGCTTCATCGAGACGCCGTACCGGCGGGTCGAGGAGGGCCGGGTCGTCGACGATGTTATCTACCTTTCGGCGATGGAGGAGGGCAAGTACACCATCGCCCAGGCCAACGCCGAGCTCGACCACGGGGGCCGGTTCACCTCCGACCTGATCAGCTGCCGCCGCGGCAACGACTTCGTCATGGCGCGGGCCGGCGACATCGACTTCATTGACGTCTCGCCGAAGCAGCTCGTCTCGGTCGCAACCGCGCTGATCCCGTTTCTCGAGAACGACGACGCCAACCGGGCGCTGATGGGCTCGAACATGCAGCGCCAAGCGGTGCCGCTGCTCAGGAGCGAGGCGCCGCTGGTCGGCACCGGCATGGAGATGGCCGTCGCCCGCGATTCCGGGGCGGCGATCGTGGCCAAGCGCTCGGGCGTGGTCGATCAGGTGGATGCCACGCGCATCGTCATCCGCGCCACCGGCCAGACCTCGCACACGTCGCCGGGCGTCGACATCTTCAACCTGCTCAAGTTCCAGCGTTCGAACCAGAACACGACGATCCACCAACGGCCGCTGGTGAGGGTGGGCGAGACGGTCGAGGCCGGCGACATCATCGCCGACGGGCCGTCGACGCAGCTGGGCGAGTTGGCGCTCGGGCGCAACGTGCTCGTCGCCTTCATGCCGTGGCAGGGCTACAACTTTGAGGAACTCGATCCTGATCTCCGAGCGGCTGGTCCGCGACGACGTCTTCACCTCGATCCACATCGAGGAGTTCGAGGTGATGGCCCGTGACACCAAGCTCGGCCAGGAGGAGATCACCCGCGACATCCCCAACGTCGGCGAGGAGGCGCTGAAAAACCTCGACGAGGCGGGGATCGTGTACATCGGCGCCGAGGTGAAGCCGGGCGACATCCTCGTCGGCAAGGTGACGCCCAAGGGCGAGACGCCGATGACGCCGGAGGAGAAGCTGCTCCGGGCGATCTTCGGCGAGAAGGCCGCGGACGTCCGCGATACCTCGCTGAAGGTGCCGCCGGGCGTTTCCGGCACGGTGCTGGAGGTCCGGGTCTTCTCCCGCCGTGGCGTCGAGAAGGACGCGCGGGCGCTAGCCATCGAGCGCTCCGAGATCGAGCGCCTGGCGAAGGACCGCGACTCCGAGCGGGTCATCCTGGAGCGAAACTTCCACAACCGGCTGCGCGAGATGCTCTTCGGCCAGACCATCGTCAGCGGGCCGAAGGGCATGACCAAGGACGAGGTTGTCAGCGAGGAGACCCTTGCGAGCTTTACTCCCGGCCAGTGGGCGCAGACGGTGGTGGCCGACGACGCGGTCATGGCCGATGTCGAGGCGCTGCGCTCGGCCTTCGAGGAAGGCATCTCCCGGCTGGAGCAACGCTTCGAGAACAAGGTCGAGAAGGTGCAGCGCGGCGACGACCTGCCGCCCGGCGTGATGAAGATGGTCAAGGTGTTCGTCGCGGTGAAGCGCAAGCTGCAGCCGGGCGATAAGATGGCCGGGCGTCACGGCAACAAGGGCGTGATCTCCAAGATCATCCCGATCGAGGACATGCCCTACCTGCCCAACGGCACCAACGTCGATATCGTGCTTAACCCGCTCGGCGTCCCCTCGCGCATGAACGTCGGCCAGATCCTGGAGACGCACCTGGGGTGGGCCTGCGCCGGCCTCGGCGAGCAGATCGGCGACCTGGCCGACGGGGCCCGGCGGAACGGGACCGGGGAGCTTCGCGAGCGGCTGAAGGAGATCTATGGCGAGCACCAGTTCGCCGAGCAGATCGCCGATCTGGCCGATGAGCAGATCCTCGAGCTGGCCGAGAACCTTCGGCCCGGGGTCCCTGTGGCCTCGCCGGTGTTTGACGGGGCGCGCGAGAGCGACATCGTCGAATTGCTGGGCAAAGCCGGGCTCAACGTGACCGGGCAGGCGACGCTCTACGACGGCCGGACCGGCGACGAGTTCGCCCGCAAGGTCACGGTCGGCTACATCTACATGCTCAAGCTGCACCACCTGGTCGACGACAAGATCCACGCCCGGTCGATCGGCCCCTACAGCCTGGTCACGCAGCAGCCGCTGGGCGGCAAGGCCCAGTTCGGCGGCCAGCGCTTCGGCGAGATGGAGGTCTGGGCGCTGGAGGCCTATGGGGCCGCTTACACGCTGCAGGAAATGCTGACGGTGAAGTCCGACGACGTGTCCGGGCGGACCAAGGTCTACGAATCCATCGTCCGCGGTGACGACACCTTCGAGGCCGGCGTGCCGGAGTTGTTCAACGTCCTCGTCAAGGAGCTGCAGTCGCTCGGCCTGAACGTCGAGCTCAATTGACGCTCCTTCGGCGCCAGGGAGCCGCGGGCTTGCCCCCGCGGCTTTCGCGCCTGAACCGATCTCCTTGCGGGAGAAGACCCGATGAATGAGCTGTTGAAGATTTTCGGCCAGGTCGGCGGCACCCAGCGCTTCGACGAGATCCAGATCTCGATCGCGAGCCCGGAGCGGATCCGCTCGTGGTCCTTCGGCGAGATCAAGAAGCCCGAGACGATCAACTACCGGACGTTCAAGCCGGAGCGCGACGGCCTGTTCTGCGCCAGGATCTTCGGTCCGACCAAGGACTACGAGTGCCTGTGCGGCAAGTACAAGCGGATGAAATACAAGGGGATCATCTGCGAGAAGTGCGGCGTCGAGGTGACGCTGCAGAAGGTCCGCCGCGAGCGCATGGGTCACATTGAGCTCGCTTCGCCGGTGGCGCACATCTGGTTCCTCAAGTCCCTGCCGAGCCGGGTGGGCTTGCTCCTCGACATGACGCTGAAGGACTTGGAGCGGGTCCTCTACTTCGAGAATTACGTCGTCGTCGAGCCGGGGCTGACGCCGCTGAAGCTGCGCGAGCTGATCAGCGAGGATCAGTACCAGAAGGCGATCGAGGAGTACGGGGAGGACAGCTTCAGCGTCGGCATCGGCGCCGAGGCGATCCGCGAGATGCTGAAGGCGATCGAGCTCGAAACCGAGCGCGCGACCCTGCGCGTCGAGCTGAAGGAGACGACGTCCGAGGCCAAGCGCAAGAAGCTGGTGAAAAGGCTGAAGCTGGTCGAGGCATTCATCGAGTTCCGGCGCCAGGCCGGAGTGGATGATCATGGAGGCGATCCCGGTGATCCCGCCGGAGCTCAGGCCGCTGGTGCCACTCGATGGCGGCCGCTTCGCCACCTCGGACCTCAACGACCTCTACCGCCGGGTGATTAACCGCAACAACCGACTGAAGCGGCTCATCGAGCTGAGGGCGCCTGAGATCATCATCCGCAACGAGAAGCGGATGCTGCAGGAATTGGTGGATGCGCTGTTCGACAACAGCCGCCGCGGCCGGCCGATCACCGGCGCCAGCAAGCGGCCGCTGAAGTCGCTGAGCGACATGCTCAAGGGCAAGCAGGGCCGGTTCCGCCAGAACCTGCTCGGCAAGCGCGTCGATTACTCCGGCCGGTCGGTGATCGTCGTCGGCCCGGAGCTCAAGCTGCACGAGTGCGGCCTGCCGAAGAAGATGGCGCTCGAGCTGTTCAAGCCGTTCAACGACCCGAAGCTTGAGCTCTACGGCATGGCGACGACCATCAAGGCGGCGAAGCGCATGCTGGAAAAGGAGCGGCCGGAGGTGTGGGACATCCTCGAGGAGGTGATCCGCGAGCACCCGGTCCTGCTCAACCGGGCGCCGACGCTGCACCGCCTGGGCATCCAGGCATTCGAGCCGGTGCTGATCGAGGGCAAGGCGATCCAGCTCCATCCGCTGGTTTGCGCCGCCTTTAACGCCGACTTCGACGGCGACCAGATGGCGGT